>JBGUSK010000001.1:0-2662 GCA_045132495.1 Christensenellales bacterium
TCCTGCTAAGGCCAGACCGCTTTCGGCAAACGTACGGAGACTTATGACCATGGCGCGCGAATCTCCGCTGAACCCTGATGTGGAGAAGATCACCCGGGAGTTCAACGAGCGAGACCTTGCCTACTGCGACATGCAGGGCAACATTTTCATGGCAGCCGTCGACAGAGGCGTGAGCATGGACATTTTCGCACCGCTGTACATGACCAGTCAGCTTGCGGGCGTGATGGATCACAGCTTCTCGGTGGCAGGCGGCATGGAAGAGGACGGCCTTTCGGGCCTCCTGCAGGTTCCCATGCTGGTCAAGTCGCCGGAGATGATCGTGGATGTGGTGATCTGGCTGAACAACATCGTCAGTCAGCTCGACAAGGGCAAATCTGCGAATCAGGCTGTAGTGGAAGCATGCATCCGCGAGGACGCCGCCTCCCCGCCGGCTACGATAGAGGTCGAGGTCGGCGAAGCGCCTGAGGAGATCAGCATAGAGGCATTGACGGACGAATACGAGTACGCCTACTGGCTGGGCTTCATTTACCGCTACGAATGCCTGCTTCACGACGAATCCAGCCGCATGGTCTACGGCGCTTTCAGCGAACAGTTCATGCGCGATACCTATGATCAGATGTTTGCCGGGGATGCCGGCGAGGAGATTGCGCTGGTCGAGTGTGCGGACGAGATCTGCAGGCGGCTGGACAGCCTTCTGGTCGGCAAGCTCTGGAAATGAGAAAGGGAGTTTACATGATGGACGAAAACAAATACGGCTTCCCCTACGGAGGCAGCCCGTATCCCCGCAGCAACGGCGGGTATCCGCCGCAGTACCCTCCGCAGCAGCGAGCGCCGTACCCGCCTGTGCAGCAGCCTCCTCAGGGGCAGATGCCCGGGCAGGGCATGGACAAAATGCTGGAAGGTACGCAGATCCTGACCGGCGAGGGCTTCAAGCCCCTGAGCAAGCAGGAGCGTGAGGAGGCTGCGCGGATTGCCGCAGAAGCGAATTTCTCCTTTGAAGGGTATCAGGTGGTGCGAAGGGAGTTCTTCTCCCACAAGTTCGACCCAACCCTGACCATCCGAAGCAACGGAATCATCTTCAACAATGCCTGCATATCCAAGCTGGACGAGGTTGTATACGTGCAGGTGCTCATCAACCCGGATACCGGCAAGCTGGTTGTCCGCCCCTGCGATGAGGGTGCGCGGGACGCCGTGCGCTGGTGCATTGCCAGGGATGACAAACGAAAGAGCCGGCAAATTTCCTGCAGCATGTTCACGGCAAAGCTCTACGACCTCATGGGCTGGGAAACGCTCTACCGCTACAAGATGCAGGGCACCCGTATTTCCTATCAGGGTGAGCAGCTGTACGTGTTCGATCTGACCAGCACGGAGGTATTCATTCCCGCCACGCAGGACAGCGATTCGGAGGGCAAGCCCAAAAAGAAAGCTGCAGTGCGGTTCCTGGAAAACTGGCGCGATTCCTTCGGACTGCCGGTTGCCGATCACACCGCCTCGATGCAGGTCAATCTGGACGAGGGCTACGCAGCGATGGATACCATGCAGGGAGAATCGGCTGAGCAGATGCCGATGGAAATGATTGATCAAGAAACCGGAGAGGTGACCAAGGTATGAATGAGATCATTTCGTTCATGAGAGACGAGCCGCTGGTTATGACGCTCTGCCCTGAGGAGGAGAGCATCCTGCTGAACAAGAACGTACTGGATCATCTGGAGCAGCCGCGTCAGGTCCAGATTCTGATCAACGAGGAACAGGGCATGCTGCTTCTCAAGGCATGCTCGGTAGAGGATCGGGAGGCTGTGGTCATTCCGCAGCTTCCACCCGATCAGCTTGAGGTCAGCGGGGCTTCCCTGCTGAAGCGCATCCGCCGCCTGATGGGCTGGAACGACAATTGCCCGAGGCAGATCATGGGCTTTGCCATTCCCGAGCATTATGCGATTGCATTTGATTTACAGAACGCTGTTCCGGTGCAGCTGAAGCCATCAGGCGGGGGCCTGCCGGGCAGACGCAGCTAAAGGAGGAGAATCTGTATGGCCATGGACAAGGAAATGCTTCTGCAGCGTCTTCAGTCCCAGTATCTGACCCGGCAGGAGGTACTCTTCAAGCTGCCGCTGAATATTTCCATCAGCACCTTCTGGCCTGAGCTGGTTGAGCGCAGAAAGATGAACAGCGTCGTTCTGCCGCTCCACCGCGCAGACGGAAAGCCGATGTGGTATGTGCTGACAGACAAGATGATTGCCGCCAGCGAAAGGCTCTGCGCCCTGGCGCTGGACTGCGATTTGGCGATCGATCCCTACAAGACTGCCATGACCGGCGCGATGACCGAGGAAATTTTCTTTACCAGCTTTGTGGAGGGTGCGCAGATCACGCTGCAGGAGGCCATGGAGTTTCTGGAGCGCGGAACCGAGCCAGAGAACGTGCAGGAGCAGATGATCCAGAACAACCGCCAGGCATGGACAGATATGACAAGGATGCTGTATTATCCGCTGGATGAGCGTTACGTGAGAATGCTCGCCTACCGGCTGACGGACGAAATGGAGGGTCAGGCAACGGACTACAGACAGGTCGACACCCATCCCATTGCCGCCATGGGCAAGGAAGCCTACGACGTTCCGCCTGCCGCTGCAATTCCCGGACTGATGCAGGAGTACTACGATTTCCTGGC
>JBGUSK010000002.1:0-33726 GCA_045132495.1 Christensenellales bacterium
GAACGTTGTGCGGTTAATCCCTGCCTCCTTGCAAAGCTCACGGATGGAGATCGCATGAAGCGGCACCGTTTTGAGCAGCTTCAGCAAGGCATTTTGCAAAAGCTGTTTGGTCAGCATGATGCGCTGGTTTTCCTTTGGTTCCATCGGATCACCCCAATTCAACACTTGGCACTCATCTGTCGGTTGTGTATTCGACACTTGTTGTTTATAATTATAATGTATGTACGTTGAATGTCAAGGCGGTAGATTGATGGAACTTCTGATTTGTGGGCTGGCTGCACTGGCGGCAGGGATTGGTACGGGACTTGCCGGTCTTTCCGCGGCAACGGTCATGGTGCCGATCATGATCGTTCTGTGTCCTTCTTTTTCGGGTGAAACAGGCGCTTATCATGCCACAGCCATTGCGCTGGCTTCAGACATCCTCGGATCTGCTTTCACCTCGGCGATCTATATCAGGCATAGGAACATTGACCTGAAGCGCGGCGGCATCATGCTTGCCTGCATCATTTCCATGTGCGTAGCAGGCAGCATTGCTGCATGGCACGCAGGCAATGTTGTGCTGGGCACATTCTCTCTGTTCCTGTGCGTGGGGATCGGCATTCGCTTCCTGCTCAAGCCGGATACGCAGAAGGAAAAGCCGGTCAAAAAGGGCGCAAAGCTGGACTGGAAGGGCGTCGCCATTTCCCTATTCTTCGGCCTGACCATCGGCTTTGGTACCGGCTTTGTTGGCAGTGGCGGCGGCATGATGATGCTGGTGGTGTTCACCGCCTTCCTCGGCATGGAGCGCAAGAGCGCCGTGGGCACCAGCACGCTGATTATGACCTTCACGGCACTGATCGCCTTCGTGAGCCATGCGCTGGTAGATCCCACGCTGGTGCTGGAAAAGTGGCAGATCCTGATCCTGTGCATTGTAGCGGAAACGCTGGCATCCATCGTGTCAGCACAGTTTGCCAACAGGGTCAACAACCGAGTGGTCGGTCTTGTGACCGGCGCGGTGCTGACAGTGCTGGGCGTAATCATGCTGGGCATCCATTACCGCGAAGCACTGGCCGGCTTCACGCTTCTTTGGAAGGTGCTGGAGTGCTTTGAGTGGTATCTGGTTTATCTTGCCGGCTGGCTCGCCGTGCTGCTGACAGCCAGACACTTTCTACCCATCCCGAAGGAACTGTGGCGCAAGCTCCTGCATCTTGTGGCATACACGTCCTCGCTGTTTATGATGTACGTCTCCCGGGATTGGCTCACATCTGCCGTTTGCTGTCTGGTTTTCGCCGCCGTCGTGTATCCTATTCTGCGTTATGCAGAACGCTGGAAGGGGTACTCCGCCCTGTTCAACCAGCGCCATCCCGGCGAGGTCAAGACGAGCCTGCTGCTCCTGTTCTGCACCCATGCTGCACTCATTGCATTATGCTGGGGCTGGCTGGGGAAGGCATACATTTCCGTGACAGCGATCCTGATGTGGGGCGTTGGCGACACGGCAGCTGCACTGATCGGGAAGCGCTTCGGCAGGCATCATGTTCGTCTGCCGTTGGCTGATTCCCGGAAAACATGGGAAGGCAGCGCCGCGATGATGGTCACCGCCTTTGCTGCAGGATTCGTTGCCATGCTGGTAACATCGCCATTGGAATGGTATATCTGCCTTGCATGTGCAGCCATTGCTGCACCAGTGGCAGCATATGTGGAACTGATCAGTCAGGGCGGAAACGACACGGTGACGGTTCCCGCTGCTGCCGCATTCATTCTGTCTGTATTGACTCTATTCTGAAACGCAGCAGGCATTCCCTGACGAAAACTGATCAACATAAGCAAAAACCAGGGCTGCATCTCCATGTGCAGTCCTGGATCTCTTCATTCCTGAGGAAAAAGGATAAACTTGTGCTTGATAAATCACATTCAAGGGAAGCCTTTTGAGGTCCTTACCTGATGAAATTCGTCCAGGCGTGCTTTTCCTTCTCCGGCAAGCCGTACTGCTCCTTTCCCAGGGCGATCGCCTTCATCAGGAAAGCCATATTCTTCGCCAGGGTGCGCATGGTCTGCATGCCCTCTTCATCCTGAGCTGCCTGACCGGGCGCACCGCCGTGGACGGAGTTCCAGTACTGGCTGGAGGCAATCGGCATACCGCTGATGCCAAAGAATTTGTTCATCTCGTCATAGGTGGCCGAGCAGCCGCCGCGCCGTGCAATGGCGATGGACGCACCGACCTTCATGGTCTTATCAAACCGGGTCGAGTAAAAGAGCCGCTGCATGAGCGCCATCAGGGTCGCATTGGCGCCGGCGTAGTAGACCGGGCTGCCGATGACCAGTCCGTCCGCCGCCTCGAATTTGACAGCGATCTCGTTGACCGCGTCATCGAAGACACACTTGCCCGTTTTTCCGCAGCTGCCGCAGGCGATGCATCCGCGGATATCCTTGTTGCCCACCTGAATGATCTCCGTCTCAATGCCCTGCGCTGCAAAGACATCCGCCATTTCCTTCAGCGCCATCGCCGTATTGCCATTAGCGCGCGGAGAACCGTTGATCAAAAGCACCTTCATGTTGTTACCATTCCTTTCATGACAAAACGCAGTGTTCCACTCACTGGTCGTCCTCTTCGTATACAGACAGCTCGGTATAATCATCCGGCGCGCCTTGCAGCTGCGCTGCATGGAATGCACACCTTTTCATATAAGATATCATATTCAGGGAGAAAAAGCCAGCATTCTCCGTCCGGCTGAAAAAACTTTCTTCCCGCCGTTCCGCTTGACAGGCCTCCACCGATTGGCTACACTATAATGGACATCATCCGACGGAGTGTGACATCTATGACCGACCGCCTTTACTACGACAACGCCTATCTGACCGAATTTGATGCGCAGGTACTGGCCTGCCGCCCCAACGGAGAGCACTTTGATGTGCTGCTGGATCGCAGCGCCTTCTACCCCACCTCCGGCGGACAGCCCTTTGACACCGGCACGCTGGGTGATGCGCAGGTGATCGATGTGAACGTGACCGACGGCGAAGTCTGGCACACGTTGACGCAGCCGCTGCCCATCGGCGCTGCCGTACACGGCCGCATCGACTGGGCGCGCCGGTTTGATCACATGCAGCAGCACGCGGGCGACCACATGATCGCAAGCGCGCTCCACCGGCTGATGGGCGGCGTAACCATCGGGCTGCACATCAGCGACAAGGTTTCCACCATTGACGTTTCCATGCCTGACGGCGCAACACGCATTTCCGACACAGATGTGCGCCGTATTGAGCTGGACGTAAACGATCATATCCAGCGGGACGTACCCATCCGCTGCTGGTTTCCGGATGAAGCTGAGCTGACGTCCCTCCCCCTGCGCAAGAAGCCCACCGTAAGCGAGCATGTCCGCATCGTCTCCATCGGCGATGACGAAATGGTGGCCTGCGGCGGCACCCATCCCGCCACTGCAGGGCAGTTGGGTTTGGTGAAGATCCTCTCCGTCACCCCCGCACGGGGCAAAATGCGCGTAGCCTTCCTGGCCGGTCAGCGAGCCCTGGCGGATTATCTCGCCTGCCATGCAAAAGCCCATACCGCCGCTGAGCTGCTTTCCACCGGTGTGGAAAACCTGCCTGACAGCATCGCTGCGATGCAGGACAAGCTCCGGGAGGCTGAATTCGAGCTGGTGAAGCACCGCCGGGAGCAGTTGTTTGCCCAGGCGCAGCACTTTCTGGATGAAGCGGAAGATCTGCCAGACGGTACAAAGCTGATCGCCCGGTTCGTGGATGCTGACGCCATGCTGCTGCGGGACCTTGCTTCAAAGCTGATCGAACATTCCGGCGTGATCGCGCTCCTGGGGGCAAAAACCGGCGGGCAGGCGATCTACGTCTTCGGCCGCTCCGCCGATGCTGCGGCCAACATGAACACCCTGCTCCGGGACAGCGCCCGTTCCTTTGGCGGCAAGGGCGGCGGCAAGCCGGACTTTGCCCAGGGCGGCGGCAGTGTTGAGATCCTCAGCGCTGCGCGTCAGGCCCTGCTCGACTGACAGCAGCTTCTCCGACAGCACTTCCGTCGGATCAAAATTTGCATTCCAACAAGATCGTTGTATCAAAATGCTTGTTTTATGACCAAAGCGAGGAGTGAATCAACATGCAGGAGATCAGGTGCCCCAACTGCGGCGAAGTGTTTCAGGTAGATGAAACGGGTTATCAGCAAATCGCCCATCAGGTGCGCGATCAGGAATTCATGAAGGAGCTCAAGCGCCGCGAGGACGAACTCAATGCCAGCCGCCGGCAAGAGCTGGAGCTCATCCGCATGCAGGAAGAAAAGGAACATGCCGCAGATCTCGCCCAGAAGGACGCGGAGCTCTCCGCCAAGGATCGGAAGATCGCGGAGCTCCAGGCACAGATCGACGCCAGCGAAACAGAAAAGAAACTTGCCATCTCCCAGGCAGTGGAAAAGAAAAATCAGGAGCTTTCCATGGAAGCCAGGGAGCATTCCCTGAGCCTGACGCAAAAGGAGGCCGAAATTTCCGCCCGCGACCAGAAGATCACGGCGCTGCAGGAGAAATTGGCTGCCAGCGAGACCGAGAAGCAGCTTGCCGTGGCCCAGGCGTTGGAAAAGAAGAACGAGGAGCTGTCCCAGCGGGACTCCGAGATTGCCAAGCTCCACGGCGAGCTGGCCATTCAGGAAACGGAAAACCGCCTGAGCGAAAAGTCCCTGAAGGAGCAGTATGAGAATCAGCTCAAAATGAAGGACGAGCAGATCGAATACTACAAGGATTTCAAGGCCCGCCAATCCACCAAGATGATTGGCGAAAGCCTGGAGCAGCACTGCCTGACGCAGTTCAACACCCTGCGCATGACGGCTTTCCCCAACGCCTACTTTGAGAAGGACAACGACGCCCGCACCGGCAGCAAGGGCGATTTCATCTACCGCGAATGCAGCGAAGACGGCACCGAGTTCATCTCCATCATGTTTGAAATGAAAAACGAGGCGGACTCCACCGCCACCAAACACAGAAACGAGGACTTCTTCAAGGAGCTGGACAAGGATCGCCGGGAGAAGGGCTGCGAGTATGCGATCCTTGTGTCCCTGCTGGAGATCGACAATGAGTTTTACAACAACGGCATTGTGGATGTATCCTACAAATACCCCAAGATGTACGTCATTCGCCCGCAGTTTTTCATCCCGATCATCACCCTGCTGCGCAATGCCGCCCAGAACGCCCTCCAATACCGGCAGCAGCTGCAGATCATCCGCAATCAGCAGGTGGACATCCTGCACTTTGAGGAGAACATGAACGCCTTCAAGGAAGGCTTCGCCCGCAATTACCGCCTCGCCAGCGAGAAGTTCAAGACCGCGATCGAAGAAATCGACAAAACCATCTCGCATCTGCAAAAGACAAAGGACGCGCTTCTCTCCTCGGAGAACAACCTGCGCCTGGCCAACAACAAGGCCGAGGATCTGAGCATCAAGAAGCTGACGAAAAACGCGCCATCCGTCAAGGCGATGTTCGACGAGCTTGATCAGGGGCAATAAAGCATGAAAAAACCGGAGTCCTTGCGGACTCCGGCGTTTTTTGTTTGTGCTTCAGCTTAACGCTTGGGCAGCTTGGTGGTCTGGCCGTTGTTGTAAGCTTCCAGACGCTCGTCGATGATCTCCTGGTAGCCAGCGTCCAGGTACTCCTGGGACAGCTCAGCGTACAGAGCATCGAACTCAGCGGGATCACACTTGACCAGCTTGGCGTAGTACTCCTGGTACAGGCTCAGCAGGGTCGCAGTGTACTCAGCCTCGGACTCGATAGCCACGGCGAAGATGGGATCGGAGTAGGCGTTGCCTTCGTCAGCGATCTTCTTCAAGGTGTAGTAGTTATCCACCAGCGCCTGGTAGAAATCCTGGGGCAGACCCTGAGGAGCCAGCGCCTTGATGGAATCCTCGATGGTACCAACGACCTTGGCAGCATGGACCAGACAGGTCATGTCGATGTTCATGTTGTGGTTCAGCATGCCGTCGCCCATGTAGGCGCCGTCAACAACGGGCAGGCCGTCTTCGCCCATGACATAGGTGGTACCTTCGATACCGTTCTCCAGCACGAACAGGTTTTCAGGCTGGATCATCCACTCCATCAGCATCCAGGCAGCCTTCAGCTGATCCTCGGTCGCGTAGTTGGAGAAGCCAACGATCATGCCGAAGGGGTTGTCGGCACGGTTACGGGCGGTCGCCACGCCTTCTTCTTCCACCGCGTAGGAGGAAGCGATGGCCAGCTCGGCATTGGGGTTGTTCTCGTAGAAGGCCTTCAGCCAGTCCACGTTCGCAGCCATGTAGCCGCCGTACTGGTAGGTCTTGCCGTTGATGAAGTCGGTCTGGGTCTGGTCAGCAGCAGCACCGGAGGAGTTCTTCTCCAGATCGAACTCGGAGGAGTACCAACCCATATGGTATTCGCTGTTCAGACGCTTGAGCAGACGCTTGGTGGGTTCCCAGGTCAGGGAAGCAGTGCCCAGAGAGCAGTGCTGCGCCCACTCGGACTCGACCAGGTTCTGATCATGGTAAGCGAAGTTGGCAACATAGGCAGCGGTGGGGATGCCCAGGCCCAGAGGCGCCTGATCAGTCAGACCAGCAGCGATGATCTTATTGATGGCATCCTTGTGCTCCTCGTAGGAGGCGGGCACATGGTCATAGCCCACAGCACGCAGCCAGTCCATACGGACGAAGGTGACGTAGGTGTAGGTGGTGTTGTAGTAGGGACGCTCGGACAGGACGAAGTAGGTCTCGCCGTTGATGTCGGTGTAGTTCAGCTGGTTGTTCTCCACCATCTTGCCGTAGTAGGTGGGAGCGACCGCCGCGAACTTCTCCAGATCAATGACCTGCATGGCGCCGTCGGAAGCCCACTGGGCAACCTTGGGATAGTCATACTCCATCATGATGGTGGGGGTGTTCTTGGCAGCGATCAGCATGGAGTACTTGGTCATGACGTCGCCGCGGGGGATGGCAACGTAATCGACTTCGATGTTCCACTTGTCGCCGAATTCCTTCTGGATGTACTGGGTCCAGTAGTTGTCGTCAACAGCAGGATAACCAGCCTTGGAACGGTCATACACGGGAACGGTGATGGTCACGCGCTCCTCGAAGGGCTTCCACGCGGCCATGCCGGTGGCTTCCTCAGCAGCGGCGAAGGATGCCATGGACAGAACCATCACCAGCGCCAGGAACAGGGAAACGATGCGCTTCATAGGGGTACCTCCTTTAATTTATCATCATGACGGATGCCTTCCGCCATAATTTCGGGTGGAGAACGCCCTCCGTCATCGCCTGACAGCGATGCCACCTCCCTCAAGAGGGAGGCCTTGGAGAGTGGTAAAGGCGGGGACAGGCTCCCGCACCTACGGAACATCAGGCATTGCGTACAATGCAGCCCGGCCGATGAGCGGCCGGAAGTCAACAATGGTCAAAGGCCCAACAAACACGCGGTAGGTCTATGCAAGAGCAAACCAGCCTCGACGCGAGCCGCCCGCCGGGGCAGCCCGGCTTAGCCCTTGACGGCGCCGATCATGGCGCCCTTGACGAAGTACTTCTGTACGAAGGGGTAAACCATGATGATGGGCAGCGTGGCGAACATGATGGTGGCCGCCTGGAGCACCTCGGGGGTAGACACGACAGCAGCGTTCTCAGAGAGGCTGACAGCATCCTGGCCGGAAGACAGCACCATGTTGGACAGCAGGTACTGCAGCGGCTGCAGGGACTTGGTGGTGATGTAGTATTTCGCGTCCGCGTAGGCGTTCCAGCGGCCCACGGCGTAGAACAGCGACAGCGTGGCGATGATAGGCTTGGACAGGGGCAGCACCACCTTGAACAGCGTTTGGAAGTGGTTCGCGCCGTCCAGCTTGGCGGCCTCATGCAGACTTTCCGGAATCGTGGATACCAGGAAGGAGCGCATGATGAGCATGTTGTAGGGGGAGAAGGCCAGGGGCAGCACCAGCACCCACATGGTGTCCAGCAGGCCCAGGTCGTTCATCAGCAGGTACTCAGGAATGAGGCCCGCAGAGAAATACATGGTGAACATGAGGATGAAGGCGAACAGCGAGCGGCCCTTCAGGCTGCGGATGGACAGCGGATACGCCGCGCAGATGGTCACGATCATGCCAATGATGGTAAACAGCAGCGTCACCACGACGGTATACACCATCGAATGGGTCAGCTGACCATCGCGGAAGATGGAGGCATAGGCCTCGAAGTTGATATCCTTTGGCCAGAGGTACACGGCCTTGGACAGCACCGCCGTGTTGGAGGAGATACTCTTGGCTGCCACATGGATGAAGGGCAGGATACAGGTTGCAGACAGGAGAAGAATCACGATGGCGATCACGAAGTCGCTCACGCGGACACGGTTGATTCCCGTCCAGATCGATTCCTTTTTTTCCTGAACCGGCGCGGTTTTCGTTACGGTTGACATGTCGGGCTCCTCCTTTCTTACAGCAGTCCGTCTTCGCCCAGGCGCTTGGAGACCCAGTCAGAGCCCAGCACCAGCAGCAGACCAGTGAGAGATTGGAACAGACCCACAGCCGTCGCGCGGCTGAAGTTGCCGCCAGCCAGGCCCTTCTCGTAGATGTAGATGGCCAGCTGGTACTGATACTCCTTGACCGACACGTTGCCAAAGGCGCTCAGGCGCTCGTAGTTTGAGCCCATCACACGGCCCAGGTTCATGATCAGCAGCGTCACCATCGTGCCGCGGATGCAGGGCAGCGTGACGTTCCATATCTTGCGGAGGCGTCCAGCGCCGTCGATGGTGGCGGCTTCGTAGAGCTCTGCATCAATGCCGGTAATGGCAGCCAGATAGATGATGGAGCCCCAGCCCATGTTCTGCCATACGCCGATGAGCAGGTAGGTCACTGCCCAGTGTCCCGGCTCCGACAGGAAGGGGATGCCCTTGTCGATCCATCCCATATTGACCAAGAGGATGTTGATCAGGCCGGTTTCGGGCTTGAAGAGGGTCAGCGCCACAGAGGCGATGATCGGCCAGGACAGGAAGTGAGGCAGATACAGCACCGTCTGAGACAGCTTCTTGTACCTGGGGAAGCGCAGCTCATTGAGCAGCAGCGCCAGGATGATGGGTACCGGGAAGCCGACCAGCAGGTCGAGGAAGTTGAAGGTCAGGGAGTTGCGCAGCGCGCGGTGGAAGTCCTTGTCACGGAAAATCTTCTCGAAGGTCTCCCAACCGACCCACTTGCTGCCAGCGTAGCCCTTGGCGGGCTTGTAATTCATAAACGCCATGCGCAGGCCGGGATAAGCGGCATACTTGAACACAATCACAAAGATGATCGGCACCAGAATCAGCAGATACAGCTGCCAGTTGTTGCGCAGGTATACGCCGAACCGGCCCTTCTTCCTGCGGGGAATATCGACATAATGACCAGTCAAAACAAGCCCTCCCCCTGTATTTATATCCTTGTTCCATGCAAATCAGCGGTTATCTTAATTCAATTATATTCATATCCGCTGTCTTTTCCCACCTCAAAGCAATCGAACACTGCCCAAAAACGACTGTTTATCGACTTTTGTATCTTTTCATTTTCAAAAAAACATGCTATACTGGTCAAGGTTTGAACAGAAACTACATTTCAAGAGGGGGCAGGATGGGTATGTCAAGGACAAAAAGGGACGTCGTGGAATATCGCATCTACGACCTGCCGGTGGATCTGCCTGTGATCACACTCTCGGGCGAGCAGTGGCGCATTTCAGATACGCCGTCCTCCCGTCTGCACTTCCACAACTGCCTTGAGATCGGCTTTTGCCACTCGGACAGCGGGCATATCCGCTTCGAGGATGAGGTCGTTTCCTTCCGTGCAGGCGATGTATTCCTGATCCCGCGCCACGTGCCTCACTCCACCTGCTCCACCAAGGGCTGCCGCAGCCTGTG
This sequence comes from Christensenellales bacterium, assembly GCA_045132495.1. GTDB lineage: Bacteria > Bacillota > Clostridia > Christensenellales > Aristaeellaceae > UBA11524. The sequence continues at coordinate 9,861 of JBGUSK010000002.1, forward strand.
GAGCTACCTCTTTGTGGATCTGGACACGCTTGCCCGTTCGGTGCTGGATGCGGCCAAATCTGCTGCAGGCCAGTCAGTGCAATGGCCCAGCCGTTATCTTAAATTCAGCCAAAGCAGCCCGGCAGCGCGGCTTCCCTTCCTCGCCCACTGCATGATGGAGGAAGCCCTGCATCCCCAGGCAGAATCCGCCCAGCTGCTGCGGGTGTATGCCATGGCCATGAACATGGAGCTCTCCCGTTATTTCTCCTCCACCGCGCAGCAGGTGAGCAAGCCCAGCAAGCTCTTCCCCCTTAAGCCCGCGCTGGAGTACATTCTCGATCACTACATGGAGCCCTGCGATACGGAGACCCTCGCCTCCATGTGTCACCTCAGCCAGACCCATTTCCGCCGCCTGTTCCTCTCCTGCATGGATGCAACGCCCCTGCAGTTCGTCATTTCCACCCGGATCTATCAGGCCTGCATCCTGTTGGCGAACACCAGCGATCCGGTGCTGTCCATCGCGCAGGCCGTGGGCATGCCCTCAGCGTCCTCCTTCAACCGCAATTTCCAGCAGATGATGGGCATGAGCCCCCGCCAATACCGCGCCAGCCTCGATCAGACGGGGGATGTTTCCCGCCGCGGCGGCGAGGTGCTTGCTTACAAGGGCTGGATGCTGCCGGACAAATAAGCTGACGTTTCAATATAAGAAGGTCTTTTCCGCAACAAAAAAAGGCGGCCGCACATCATGTATGCGGTCGCCTTCGTTAATTCTGTTCAGCCCCGGGAGTAAATGCCGGTCAGCACCTCACGGATGAAGCTCTCCCGATGCGGGAGGTTCACATCCTGCCGGGCGATCTCCGCTGCAGCCTCGTTGTCGTAGGGCACGGAGAGGATGGTCATGGTCATCACATCCGCCTGCTGGCTGCCCAATTCACCGTCAATGATGAGGGCATGAGCCTTGGGGACTCCCATGCTGTTGCCGACGCTGCCTGTGTTGAGGGCATAGCCGTCGTTCAGCGTGCGGACAAAGGGCCGGTGGCTGTCGGCGAAGATGATACCGGAGTAAGTCGTATCATTGGCGCGGAAGGCCTGAGCAAAGACCTCCTTGCTTTCCTGCACGCTAATGAGCGGCGTGACCGGCCGGCCGTGGAAGAGGCGGAAATGCGTGCCGCTGATCCAGCAGTCCGTTTCGCTGGGGAGGGTACGCAGCCACTCCATGCGCTCCGGGCCAAGCTGAGCCCAGAAGTAGCCGTCCTCCGGAAATTCCTTCCCTCCGATGCCATAGTCCCAGTTGCCGCCGATGCACACCTTGCAGTTGGCGCGCACCCAGTCGCAGGTCTCAGCGTTTTGCGGGCCCTTGCCCACCGCATCGCCCAGGAACCAGATTTCATCCACATTGTGGCGCTTGAGTTCAGCTTCAAGCGCCTGGGTGGCGATATAATTGCCGTGGAGGTCACCGATAAATGCGATCTTCATGATAGCTCCTTATTCGGGGTAGGTCAGCGTATCCGGCGTGACATTCGCCAGCACGCGAACGTAGGCAGCAGCCTCCGCCTTCGCGCCGGGGAGGTCATGCTCCAGATAGTTGCCGCATTCGATCTGCTTCGCGCCGGGGATTTCCCCCTCGAAGTCCGCCGCAAAGGCGAAGGCAGCCTTCACCAGGTCGATGGCCTGCTGCCGAGTGACAGCATCCCGCATGATGAGATAAAACCCGGTGCGGCAGCCCATCGGGCCGAAATACACCACCTGGTCAGACCAATCCGAGGATCGGACATAGGTGGCCACCAGATGCTCGATGGTGTGCAGGGGCGCCTGGGCCAGATAATCACCCTTGTTGGGCCACTTGCAGCGCAGGTCGTAGGTGATGCAATCCCCGTCTACGCGGGAAATGTACATACCAGGGGTCAGGGTATCGTGGTTGATGGTGAAGGATGCGATCTTGCGCAGCATATGCGGCCTCCTGAAAAGTAGTCGGCTCATTATAGCACACAGGTCACAGATGTTTCAAGTAGACGGGCTCCTGATTTCGGGCGCAGATGCTTTTTTGAAGGACATAGCCGTGCTTGCAGTAGAAGTCCGGCGCAGTGCTCGTGGTCAGGAGGATGCACAGACAGCCCTGCTGGCGCAGCCATTCCTCTGCCTGGCGGAGCAGTTTGCTGCCGTGTCCCTGGCGGCGCAGGTCAGCGCGGATCCAGAACTCCCGGATGAAGCCGCATTTTGCTGTAAAAAACCAGCTGTCCATCGCCATGTCGGTAAACTGGATGAAGCCAGCCACTGCGCCGTCTTCCTCCCGCAGGACATAGGCATGGTCACGCTCCTCCGCGCTGAGCCCGCTGACGAATCGGGTCATGCGGCCTTCGCCATTCCGGTGCGTCCAGGTGAATTCGCGGCCTGTCTCGCTCATGGCGGCGAACAGGCCTTCCCAGTTGGTGATGCGGCAGCCCAGCTCCCCGAAGTAGGTGCGGAAGGCGGCCTGCAGGCTGGTATCGGTGAAATCACGGGTGTATTGGGTAGTGTACATCATTTTTCTTCCTTTCATCGCAGCAAAAAAGCATGCCTCGGCAATCGAAGCATGCTTGATTTCTGCATTCACGATGAAAGGACAGCTGCTTTATCCCATGCAAAGTGAACGGCAGATTGCTCCGCGCCGGGTCCAAACTGCAAACATACCGCTCACCTCCTTCAAATGATGAAACCAGTATAGCATGGGCACACCGCACTGTCAAGCAGGGGACGCTTTGCCCTTCACGATCACCTTCGTCCTCACCCACTGGAGCTTCGGGTCAAGATCCATCTCCTCGGTCATGTCCAGCACGGGATAGCCTTCCACGTTGAAGTGCACCCGGCGGATGCCCGACGAACGCGCGCCAAAGACCACCTCGCTGCCCTCCACAGGCGTGCTGCTGGAGCCCTGGGTGGTCTGCTGCCAACCGGGACGGGCGTGGTAGGTATTCCAAACCATGCCATCCTCGTCGGTGACGTAGGCATTGTGGCCGGGGCCGTATTCCCCCGCGACGCTGCGGGAGGACAGGAGGGGGTAACTCTCCTTTGTCCAGCTGGCGGGATCAAGGGGATCCGCACCGTCGTCCATGCTCAGCATGCCCACGACATAGGTGGAGTCCACCAGCGCGCCGGAGTAGCTGAGGTAGATCTTGCCGTCACGATACATTGCAAAGGGGCCCTCCACCACGAAGACGTGGTTGTTCTCCCAGCCGTATTCGGGCACGGTCAGCACCTGGGGCTCTGTCTTGAGCTGCCAGGGCTTTTCCGGGTCGATCTCGGCGATGTAGAGCCACGCGCCCAGATCCTCCGGCTGGAACTGCCGCTGCGACCAGCTGGCGTACAGCTTCCCAGCGGACCAGAAGACCGTCATGTCAAGCGTGATGCCCTCAGGGCCGTAGAGCATGGAGCCGTCCGCCTTGACCACCCGGCGGGACATCTCCCAGTCGGAAGCCTTGAGGGGGTTGCCGCCCGGCTTGAGTGCCATGACGTGGCTCTGCTCGCAGAAGAAGCTCTCCGGCGTGCCCGCGTGGAAGATGTACAGGCGGTCCCGGATAATGTGCAGCTCCGGCGCCCACAGCAGGTTGCCCAGGTGGGGATACATGGTGGTATCAAGGATACAGACCTGCTGGGCGGTCACCAGCTCCGGAATGCTGTCCGCCTGACGGATATACAGGCTGTGGTTGCCATCCAGATCGTTGGTGCTGATGAAGTAATACTTGCCGTTCCAGCGGCAGATGGCGGGATCGGCCTTATGCCATGCCACAGGGAACTCGTAGCGATCCTGATGAATGCGGCCTTCCACCTCGTACTCGCCGGGAACGGAGAAATCCACCGTATCCAGCAGCCAGTCGACGCGCTTCGCAACCATGCTGCCGTCTGAATAACGGGCGGTGGCCTTCACCTCCGCCAGCTCAGCGGAAGATGCAGCCTCTACCACAGCAGGCACGTCGTTGGCGACGTTCACCGGGGTGATGAAGCGGCGGCGCATCCGCAGGGCGACGTCCTCCGGAATGTCGATCACACCGGCAGGAATGCAGCCCTCGGGCAGGTCAAGGCCGTCCACATTCACGGCTGCACGGGCAGCATAATCCTTCGCCAACGGCGCGGATTCAGGCAGCAGCGGCTGCTCAGCAAAATGGATGAGGTCTGCAGAAGTGAAGTGCAGCAGCTTTCCTTCGCTGGATGCGTCAGGCGTACCGTCCACCTCAATGCGGCGGGCCAGGATGTGCCACAGGCCGTCCTCCAGGGTGATCCAGGGCTCGCGCAGGGAATAAGCATGCAGCACGCCCATTTCCCCGGGCACAGCTTTGGCATACACGATGCCGGAATTATGCAGCAGGGGCAGTGTCTTGCCTTCATCAACAAAAGCGAAATGCACGCTGTCCGCCAATTTAGGAGCGTAGATGGCTTCAGCAAGGGGCTTGCGGGTATAGTACAGGAGCTTCATGATCGTGCCTCCGTTTCTGTTCCGGTTATCCCTATTTTCGCACAGAAACATCCCATTTGCAAGCAAAATGTTGACATCCCTCCTGTTATCCAATAAAATAAGGCCACAAATACCGTTCATACAAGGGAGGAATCTATCATGCGTCCTCAGCTTGAAAAGCTTGACCGCGGCCTGGTTGCCGTGAAAACCCCCGACGGTGTGTATCTGTCCTGGCGCTTCCTGCAGGAAGAGGTCCGCGGCGCAGAAAAGGAGCGCCTCACCGGTGCGGACTTTATCGTCCTGCGGAACGGCCAGGCCATTGCTACCGTCTCCGACAGCACCAATTACCTGGACAAGGACGGCTCTGTGGAGGCGGAATATGCCGTAGCCGCTGTTTTTGATGGCGAAACCTTGCCGCCCTACGCCCCTGTGAAGCCCTGGGCAAACGGCTATCTGGACGTGCCGCTGCACAAGCCGGAGGGAGGGATCACGCCCGCCGGCAAGCCCTACGAGTACACTGCCAACGACATCGCTGTAGGCGATGTGGACGGCGATGGTCAGTACGAGCTGTTCGTCAAGTGGGACCCCACTAACTCCCAGGACGTGTCCATCAAGGGCTACACCGGCAAATGCTTTATCGACTGCATCCGTCTGGACGGCACGCTGCTCTGGCGGGTCGATATGGGTGTGAACATCCGCGCTGGCGCGCATTACACCCAGTTCATGGTGTATGACTTTGACGGCGACGGCAAGGCTGAAATGGCCGTCAAAACCGCCCCCGGCAGCTGCATCACCCGCTACAACGCTGACGGCACGATGGAGACCGACTACATCACCCTGCTGCCCGAAGATATTGACAAAGGTGTGACCCATCAGGACAACTACGTCTGCTCCGGCGAAGATTACCACCGTCACATGGCGGAGGCCTTCATGGCGTGGCACGAGCATCCTGAGGTGGCAGCTGGTCACTGGCCCAAGACGCTGGAGGAATGCTTCGGCATCAAAAAGCGCTATGAGTACCCCCTGTGCGAAGCCGATGCACTGGCCCTGGCGGATTACTTCATCGACGAATACGCCCCTGCCCGTTCTCCCCGCAATGAACTGCGCAAGTTCGAGGGTTTCATCTACGACGGCCCGGAGTATCTGACCATGTTCTCTGCGGATGGTCATGAAATGCAGACCATCGCCTTCCCCTTCCCCCGCGTGGACGATGGCCTGCTCTGGGGCGATTACGCCTGGTTCCGCATCGAGCCCTGCAACCGCGTGGATCGCTTCCTCTCCGGCGTGGCCTACCTGGACGGCGTACATCCTTCGCTGATCGTCTGCCGCGGATACTACACCCGTGCATGCATCGCGGCGTACGACTTCATGGATGGCAAGTTCTGCGAAAAGTGGATCGTGGACAGCGGCTTTGTGCCGATGCAGAATCCCTTCGCCCGCACCCCCGGCGATGGGCATGACGGCGCCGACCCGGTCTACGGCTGCATCGCCGGGCAGGGCAATCACAGCCTGTCCACCGCCGATGTGGACGGCGACGGCTGCATGGAGATCATCTACGGTGCGGCCACCATCGACCATGACGGCACCGTGCTGTACTCTTCCAAGGCCACGCGCCCGGACGGCGTTGTTGCCAAGCTGGGCCACGGAGACTCCATGCACGTCGCGAAGATCGACCCTGACCGCGAGGGCTATCAGATCTTCAACGTGTTTGAAGAAGGTAAGGCAGCGCCCTACGGTTATGCCCTGCGTGACGCAAAGACCGGCGAGGTCTTCTTCGGCGAGTATTACGAGGGCGATCTGGGTCGCTGCATGATCGGCGACGTGACCGACGGGCGCGGGCTGGAAGTCTGGGCCATGCAGATGCGCAATGTCAAGGGCGAGTTCCTGGATGTGAAGAATCCCTCCACCAACATGAAGATCTACTGGGCCGGCGATCTGACCACCCAGTTCACCGACGGCGCGGACTATCTGGGCGAGAAGGTCAAGTGCGGCCTGATCAGCGATATCCGCCACGGCGTGATGCTCCACCCGCAGGGCACGCTGACCAACAACGGCACCAAGGGCAATCCAGGCCTGGTGGCGGATATCTTCGGCGACTTCCGCGAGGAGATCCTGCTGCGCACGGAGGATTCCACTGCCATCCGCATCTATACCTCCACCGATGTGACGACTCACAAGCTGCACACCCTCATGCATGATGCGATGTACCGCTGCGGCGCGGCGTGGCAGAACAACTGCTACAACCAGCCCGGCTATCCGTCGTTCTACTATGCTCATGACATGGACTTCCGCGACGTGTGGAAGGGCATGCAGGAGTGATGCTCCTTTGCAGTTAATGCACCATAAAACCCCGCCCGGATGGACGGGGTTTCCATTTATTTTGTGTTCTCCTTGATCATATCCCCCAGATTTCCGGAGTGGAAATGCTTGCGGCACAGGCTCACATACTGGCTGGAGCCGCCAAGAAGGATCTGGTCGCCCTCCTTGACCACCTTGCCGTCCACCACGCGGGCATTGCAGATGGCCTTCCTGCCGCACCAGCAGATGGTCTTGACCTCCTCAATGGAGTCCGCCCAGGCCATCAGCCACATGCTGCCCTCGAAGAAGTTCTCCTGGAAATCTGTGCGCAGGCCGTAGCAGATGACGGGGATGTTCAGCTCATCCACGATGCGCACCAGCAGCTGCACCCGCTCCTTGGTGATGAACTGCGCCTCATCCACGATGATGCAGTCATAGCCGCGGGCGTCATCAAGGGTGATATCCTCCACGAAGCGGCACTCGGTTTCCAGCCCGCAGCGGGACTTCACCATGGATGCGCCGTCGCGGTTCTCCATCTTCGGCTTGAGCATGAGCACCTTCTGGCCCCGCTCCATGTAGTTGTACTGCACCATGATGGCATTGGCGGTCTTGCTGGAGCCCATCGCTCCGTACCGGTAGTAAAGCTTGGCCATGGGAAGGCACCTCATTTATTTCATGATACGCTTATGATACCACACAATTTCATTGAAAGATAGGTCTTGACAGGCAGATTCCGTCAGATTTCCTCCAAATCCACCGTCTTCACCCAGTCAATTTCGGCCCAGGACACATGGCAGTAACCGTCGGGCGTCTTGTCCAGGTATTTTTGATGATACTCCTCCGCCGGGTAGAAGCAGGCCAACTCGCAGGCCTCCACCACGATGGGCGCGGCATACTGGGTTTGCAGCTGATCAAGCTCCGCACGGACGACGGCTTCATCCGCCGCCTCCACCCAGTAGATGCCGGTGCGGTACTGATTGCCAATATCCTCTCCCTGCTGCTCGAAGCTGGTGGGATCAATGATGCGGAAGAACAGCCGCAGGAGCTTGCACAGCGGAATCACCGCAGCGTCATACACCACGCGGACGGTCTCAGCATGGCCGGTGTCGCCCGCCTTGACCTGCACATAGGCGGGGGCTTCCACATGGCCGTTGGCAAAGCCGACCTCGGTTTCCGTTACGCCGGGTACATTGGACAGGTACTTTTCCGCACCCCAGTAACAGCCGCCGGCAAGGTAGATCGTGTGCAGCATGATTGAACGCATCCTTTCGGTTTGGTTGATCTCATCATACCACATTTCTGCATGCGTGGCAATGGGGCTGCGGACAAGCGCCTCCCGCCCCTGAGGATATTTTGACAATCATCCTCATTTCCCTTGTTTTCCCCGACACAAAGTGCTATAATACCCCCGCACAAATGGCGGCAGAAACCGGAGCAACCCTGGCCTACCAAGGAAGCTCGCCCGGAGGAGTGACCATGTTTACAAAGAAGATAAAAGAAATCTGTTATTATGTCCGCGCCTTCGCCATATGGCTGGTGTTCAGCGCAGCGGTGGGCGCAGTGTGCGGCCTGGTGGGCGGCGCATTCGCCATCACGGTGGAAGAAGTCACCCATCTGCGCCAACACACCCCCTGGCTGCCTTGGCTGATGCCTGTAGCAGGCCTTGCGATCGCCGGTCTCTATCGGCTGCTGAAGCTGCCCCTCACCATCGGCACGGATGAGATCATCAAGACCGTTCAGACCCAGGAGCATGTTTCTCTCAAGATGGCTCCGGCGATTTTCCTGTCCACCGCGCTGACCCATCTGACCGGCGGCTCGGCAGGCCGCGAAGGCGCCGCGCTCCAGCTGGGCGGCTCCATCGGCGTAGCCATGTCCCGCATGAGCCGCCTGCGCAACGACGATCACCGCATCTTCCAGCTCTGCGGCATGGCGGCGCTGTTCTCCGCGCTGTTTGGCACGCCCATCGCCGCGACGATCTTCGTCATTGAAATTGTCGAGATCGGCAAGATCAACCACCGCGCGCTGCTCCCCTGCCTGATCTCCGCCCTGACGGCCAAGCTGGTGGCATCAGCCATCGGCGCGCCTGCAGAGCTGTTCCCCCTGGCGGGCGGCCTTGCGCAAACCAATGCCCTGACCCTCCTGCAGTCCGGCGGTGTAGGGCTGTGCTGCGGTGTCGTGGCGATCCTGTTCTGCCACGCGATGCACCTGTCCGGCCACTGGCTGCGCAAGGCCGTGCCCAACGACTTCCTGCGCATCGCCCTTGGCGGCGCGGTGGTAGCGCTGCTGTCCTTCCTCCTGGGCACCGTGGATTATCAGGGCAGCGGCATGCATGTGATTCTGAACGCCCTGCAGGGCAACGCTTCCCCCTGGGCCTTTGCGCTGAAGATCCTCTTCACCGCGCTGACGCTGGGCGTGGGCTTCAAGGGCGGCGAGATCGTACCCTCCTTCTTCGTCGGCGCGACGCTGGGCTGCGTGGTGGCTCCGCTGCTGGGCCTTGACCCGGCGCTGGGCGCGGGCATCGGCATCATCGCCACCTTCTGCGGCGTGACCAACGGCGCGCTGGCCTCCCTGGCGCTCTCCGTGGAGCTCTTCGGCGCGGAATATCTGCCGCTGTTCGGCATTGCCGTGGCGGTCAGCTACGCCCTGAGCGGCCACATCAGCCTGTACCACGCGCAGAAATTCGTTGAACCCAAGATGGGCCACCGGGATTGGGCAGCGTGACGCCTCCCCCAGCTCGTACGGGCTGATTGGCTGGTTTATCGTAATGAAAAAATCCCTCCGAAGCAATTTCGCTTCGGAGGGATTGCTTATTTCATGATGCATTCCGGCAGCCGCAGGTCGTCCCGCTTGACCTTGTTCCAGTCAAACTGCGGGATCAGCCCTTCCAGCGTCACCGGCCGAACCTCCTCGAGCAACCCTGCGCTGAAGGCCAGCATGCCCAGGATATCCGCCGGGGTGAACCGCTGCGACAGCGCCGTCAAGTCCAGATCCCTGTCCCGCTTGGCCAGACGACGGCCCTGCGCGTCCACCAGCAGGGGGATGTGCACATACTCCGGCGCATCGCAGCCCAGCAATCGCTGCAAATACAGCTGCCTGGGCGTGGCCGAAAGGATATCACGCCCGCGAACGACTTCGGTCACGCCGGACATCGCGTCATCCACCACCACCGCCAGCTGATAGCCGTACAGCCCGTCGGAGCGGCGGAGGATAAAGTCCCCGCAGTCCCGCTCGAGGTTTTCGGTCTGCAATCCGAACAGCCCGTCCGTGAAGGATACATCCTCATCCGGGACGCGCAGACGAATCGCAGACGCACGGGATTTGGCCCGTTCCGCGACATCCTCGGCGGACAAATTCGCGCAGGTGCGCTGGTAGATGACCTGCGTGTCGCCCAGATTCGGTGCGGCAAGGCTCATCAGCTGGGCGCGGGTGCAGAAGCAGGGATAGGTGTGGCCGTCTGCCGCGAGGCGGTCAAGGGCAGCGCTGTAGATGTCGCCCCGGTCGGACTGGTAGATGGGCTCCTCGTCCCAGGTGAAGCCGAGCCAGCGCAAATCGTCGATGGCCTGTTGAGCCAGACGGCGCGGACACCGGGGGATATCCACGTCCTCGATGCGCAGGAGGAATCGCCCGCCCTTTGACCGCGCGGACAGATACGCCAGCATCGCACAGAGGATATTGCCCAGGTGCAGTCTGCCACTGGGGGTCGGCGCGAAACGGCCTGTGGGACGGTCGGGCATGGCGGAGGCCTCCTTTTCTTGTATGTTGAAATTACTTTACTACTTATGGTTGTGAAAGTCAATATCGCGGATGAGCTTGTGACATGCTGTAAGCGTAATAGCTGCTGACATCACACAAAGGAGGCCATGTCATGTCCAGTTTCCCGCAAGACCCCGAATTTATCAACCTGTGCCACAATTTGACCGTCCTCCGCCAGCAGCACAAGCTCAGCAAGCGGGCAATGATGGCCATCCTCCACGTTTCTTTCCGGACGCTGAATGCCATTGAATCCGGGCAGATTCCACGCGGCATGACCCCAGAACCAATCTTTCATGCAGCAGCATATTTCCGCATGCGGGCCAGCGATCTGCTGCGTCTGCGGCTGTAGCACAAAAATCCCCGGATGCACACGCATCCGGGGACAATTCATCAATGACTCTTGTGGAAGATCAGTCGTTCGTAGCGTTCCACGTCGCAGTTGCGAACCATGATTTCCAGCTCCTCGTCGCCCATGACGGTATTGCGGCCCTGTGCATAGAGCTCGGCAACCTGCTCGCGCATGGAGACCACCAGCGGGTCGGACTTGGCGATGACCTGCTCGCCGCTCAGACGGAAATAGCTGTTGATCCAGTGGGCCACGCCAGCCAGACCGGAAGTGGCGTCCACCGCCACCAGCGCGGGGCGGTTGAGGATCGCTTTGGTGTCGAAGATGTTGTAGATTTCCTCGTCTTTGAGGAGGCCGTCGGCGTGGATACCGGCGCGGGTGACATTGAAGTGACGGCCCACGAAGGGCTGACGGGGGCTGATCTCCAGGCCGATCTCCCGCTCCATGAAATCCGCCATGTCGGTGATGGCGGTCAGATCCATGCCGTCGGTGGTGCCGCGCAGGGAGGCATACTCGATCGCCATGGCTTCCAGCGGACAGTTGCCGGTGCGCTCGCCAATGCCCAGGATGGAGCAGTTGATGGAGGAGCAGCCGTACAGCCAAGCCGCGCCCGCATTCGCCACGACCTTGTAGAAGTCGTTGTGACCATGCCACTCCAGCTGTGCGGAGGGAATGTGTGCGTAGTGGTGCAGGCCGTAGATGATGCCCGGCACACTGCGGGGGGTGGCAGCGCCATGGTAGGGCACGCCATAGCCCATGGTGTCGCAGGCGCGGATCTTGATGGGCATGCCGGACTCATTGGAGAGCTTCATCAGCTCCTCGGCGAAGGGCAGAACGAAGCCATAGAAATCCGCACGGGTGATGTCCTCAAAATGGCAGCGGGGCTTGATGCCGCGGGAAAGCGCCGCCTTCACGATGCCCAGGTACTTATCCAGCGCCTGGCGGCGGGTGAGATGCATCTTCTTGAAGATGTGATAGTCCGAGCAGGAAACGAGGATGCCGGTTTCCTCAATGCCCTCGTTCTTCACCAGCTCGAAGTCCTTCTCGTTGGCGCGGATCCATGTGGTGATCTCAGGGAATTTCAGCCCCAGATCCTGACAGGCATGCAGGGCCGCTTTGTCCTTCTCCGTATACACGAAGAATTCCGACTGCCTCACCAGGCCCTTGGGGCCGCCCAGACGGCTCAGCAGCTTGAACAGGTGCACGATCTGATCCACCGTGAAGGGACTGACGGACTGCTGACCATCACGGAAGGTGGTGTCGGTCATCCAGATCTCTTCCGGCATTTCCATCGGCACAGTACGCATGTTGAAGGGTACCTTGGGGATGGACTGATAATCGAAAATATCGCGATAAAGATTGGGTTCCTCCACATCCTGCAGGTCATACTGATAACGGGCCTGCATGAGGAGGTTTTGCTTGTTGTCAAATTCAAGCATGGAGAGTGGCCTCCTTTCAACAAAATCGGAATTCGGAATGCGGAATGCGGAATGTATATGGTGAACTGTTTATAATCGCAGAGCAGTCCTTCAAACTAAATTCCGAATTCATCATTCCGCATTCAATCACCACGGCGTATCCGTTAATTCATTGACAAAGGCCTCAATGCGGCTGAGTCCCTCCATGCAGTGCTCCATGGAGACGGCGTAGCTCAGGCGACAGAAGCCCTCCGCCTCAAAGGCGATGCCGGGAACGACCGCCACGTGCTTCTCCGCCAGCAGCAGTTCCGCAAAGGTCTTCGAGGTTTCGATCACACGCCCATTGTAGCTCTTGCCCAGGATCTTCTTGATGTTCAGCATGATGTAGAACGCACCCTGGGGCTTGCGGCAGGACAGGCCAGGAATCTGGTTGATCTTCTCCACCATGGCGTTGCGGCGGGCCTCAAACTCAGCCACCATGGGCTTGATGCACTCATCGCCGCCCTGCAGCGCCTTCATTGCGGCATACTGGGCGATCGCATTGGCATTGGAGGTCGCCTGGGACTGGAAGTTCGCAATGGCCTGCATCTCCGCACGGGGGCCAGCCACATATCCGATGCGCCAGCCGGTCATCGCATAGGCCTTCGATACGCCGTTGACCATGAAGGTCTGGGCCTTGATCTGCTCACCCAGCTGAGCAATGGACAGGTGCTTCTTCCCGTCGTAGATCAGCTTCTCGTAGATTTCGTCGCTGACCACATAAAAAGGATGGGACACTGCCAGATCAGCCACGAACTGCAGCATCTCCCGGGGCCAGATGCTGCCGTTGGGGTTGGAGGGGCTGGTGATGATCATCGCCTTGGTGCGGCGGTTCACGCGGGAAGCAATATCACGCTTGGTGGGGATGAAATCGGTGGATTCATCCGCGGGGATGAACACCGGCACGCCGCCTGCCATACGCACCAGTTCCGGGTAAGAAACCCAGCAAGGGGTGGGAATGAGCACCTCGTCACCGGGATCGAGGATGGCCTGGAAGATGTTGTACAGGCTATGCTTTGCGCCGGAGGAAACAACGATGTCGCCGTAGGTGTAGGTCATGTCGTTGTCCTTGCGCAGCTTTTCGCAGATGGCCTTGCGCAGCTCCTTCGTGCCCGCTGCAGGGGTGTAGCGGGTCAGGCCCATATCAAGGGCTTCCCGAGCCGCGTCGCAGATATACTCGGGCGTGGGGAAGTCCGGCTCACCGGCACCGAAGCTGATCACATCCACGCCAGCGGCCTTCATTTCCTTGGCGCGCGCGTCGATCGCCAGCGTGGGAGAGGGAGAAATAGCCTGACAGCGGTGAGAGACTGAGAGCATCATATTGGGGGACCTCCTGCATAAATACTCTATCATTCCTGCAAATTCCCCGATGACGAAAAGCCTGTTCTCATCCATCCGGGGCATTGATTTGCTTTTTACACTCCCTATTATACTGTCCATCCCCCGCAAAAGCAATAGCAAATGCAGAAAAAATGCAATTCTCCTTTTTCAATCTTGCAAAAACACCCAGGCAGAATCCGGTCTAAAACCTTTTCCGCCCGGGTGAATATGCATTTTATTGTTTTTATTCCGTCATTTTATTCATTCAGGTCATTCATCCCAGTCATCTTCTCTCCCTCTGCGGACTGCACCGGACCCACAGCATACTCCTGATAGAAGGCCGCCTGGGCGCAGTTGGTATACACCGTGAGGAACAGAGAAGCAAACATGCCCAGCGTCATGCCAATGACCGCACCAAAGGCGTTGAACATTATCTGCACGTAGGACAGCAGCAGGCTCCAGCCAATGAAGGAAAGCTCCAGGGAAAACAGCTCCATCTTGCGATGCTGCATCACCTCGCAGGAGCGGCGGATGCAGGCGCGGATGCGGGTCTGGGGCTCGTCAGCCAACACGAACACGGCCATGGCATAGCGATATCCCGCCATGATGCCCAGGACAAGCATCACCGCAAAGCCCACGATCAGCGTCAGCGTCATCAGCGTCTGCGGCATGAACAGCGCAGCCACCATCAGCAGTGCACCGGGCAGCGTCCAGAGGAACATCTTTATGGCAACCAGCAGCTCAAGGCCCAGCGCCTTGAGGATGTATTTCATCCGGCTGAGCGCAATAACCGGGGTAAACTCCTGCTTACGCAGCGCGTGCAGCAGTGCGTTGATCATGCCCAGCGTCAATACCGGAGAAGCGATCAGCACCATCAGCGCCAGCACCAGAACGATCGGCCCCTTCTCCTTGAGGAAGGTTTGCAGCTCCTGCATGTACAGATCATATACGGTAGTGATATCCGCCTGCAGCTGTTCTTCGTCAATCACGATCTCGCCAGCGATCTGCGGGTCATTAACGCCGTACTTCTCCATCACCTGCCTCAGCCGGTCTGCGAAGGTGTTCACTAACGTGTTGGGATCAGCTTCGGTCATCAGCGTCACCGTATTGCTGATCAGCGAGGGAAGAGTCGCGATCAGCGCTACCACCAGCAATATGGGCATGAAGGCCTTCATTGCCTCGCGGGCACGGCGGCGGAATTCAAAGGCAGGAATGATTTTTCGCATCTGTCATCATCCTTTCAAAAAGGGAGAATCTGCATTCTGTCCCAGTATATGCTTCCAGTGTGAAAACAGCGTGAATCAATCCACGCCGGAGCGTTTCTCATCGGCCTTCTCCTCCGCCTTACGCGCCCGGTGCATCTTGACGGCATTTTGGGCCCGTTCATACCAGCCGCGCAGCACGGCGAGAGTCTTCTGGTCGCCGGGGAACAGCCAACGCAGCAGCGCAATGGCAATAGCACAGGTAACAAGCTTCTCCGGGGAGATCGGCAGCCACAGGAAGGCCAGATACGCTCCGGACATGGCGAGCATCCACTCGATCTCATAATAGGTACCGACGCCGAACAGGATGTACGACCAGCCGTTGGTAATGATCCACGCGATCAGCCAGCACAGGAGCAATCGCGGATTGGCAATGAACTGCACCGTCTTTTTGAGGTTCTGCCTGAACTTTTCGCCGGTGAGATTCGCCTTGATTTTTGCAAGCAACTCTTTCATTTTGATTCCTTACCGGGGCATCGAAAGCGCCGCGCGGCCATTGCCCTTGAGGTTCAGCGCCGGGGACGCAGCGGGCACATAGAGGCTCTCGCCGCGCACCAGCTTGCGGCTGCCGCTCTGCCAGCAAAGCGCTAATTCGCCCTCCAGCACGGTCAGCAGGCCGAAGTGGTTGATCGCGGGGACGGTCTGTTCGCCATCCACCTTCATCAGGTCAAGGGTGAAGTAGGTCTCGTCCAGCACGCGGGCGACAGGCTCGTCCGGCGCGGGGATGGGATCAAGGGTGAATTCCAGGTCGGTCACGTCGAGCGCTTTGTCGATGTGCAGCTCGCGGCGGTTTCCGTTTTTGTCCACCCGATCCCAGTCATAGAAGCGGTAGGTCACGTCGGAGGACTGCTGGATCTCATACAGCATGATGCCTGCGCCGATGGCATGGACGCAGCCCGCCGGGATGAAGCACACATCGCCGGGCTTTACGTCCACCTTGCGCAGTAAAGGCTCCACGGCAGCGCCAGCCTCGCACGCCGTGCGGAGCTCCGCCAGGCCGGTGCCGGCCTTGATGCCGTAGACCAGCTGGCTGCCCTCGGGCGCGTCCAGGATCAGCCAGGCCTCGGTCTTGCCCAGCTTGCCGTTTTCGTTGGCGTTTGCGTAGGTATCATCCGGGTGCACCTGCACGGAGAGGCTTTCCGCCGCGTCGATGAACTTCAGCAGCAGCGGGAAGGTCTCCCCGGCGTACTTTCCTGCAAAGCGTGCGCCGTACCTGGCGATCAGGTCGGGCAGCTTCACGCCGGTATCGTCCACGGACTCCAGCCCGGGAATGCAGCTCACCTCGAGGCTCTCGCCGGTGGGTACTTCGGCGATGGGCTTGCCGTACACCGTGCGCAGCTTTTCGCCGCCCCAGGGAGTCAGCTTGCCGCCGCGGAAGGCGGGATGCATGGTCAGGGGCAGCAGGGGCGTTTCCTCCGTCAGGGGCAGCTCATAGCAATAGAAGGGCAGCTCCCGGTGGAAGAAGCGCACCTCGCCGGATTTGCGCATGCCGATGGCAGCGTAGAGCTTCTGCGCCACTTCGTTGCTGGCGTAGGTGTCGATGCGCAGGGTATCACAGCCCTGGGCGCGCAGGATGTCGCACACATCGGCGATGATCTTTTTGCCCAAGCCCTTGCCCTGCTGATCGGGCGCGATGGCCAGGCGGTGGAACGCGCCGGGCTTCACGCCGAAGAGCCAGTTCACGTCAGCATATTCCGGGTCGAAGCTGGTGTCGATGGTCACCGCGCACAGGAGCGCGTCGGCCTCTTTGGCGATATACAGCGTGCCTGCGTCGAGGCTGCCCTGCAGGAAGGTCTCGGTGGGGTAATCGCCCCAGACCCACTGGTCATTGCCGGCGGCGTTCATTGCCGCGCAGACGGACTGGTACAGGGCGCAGATCGCGGAGAAATCGTGCTGGGTGGCTTGCGTGAGAAGCATGGAATTGTCCTCCTTGCCAAAAGGCTCTCCCTCCGGGAGAGTTGGCATCCGCTTGCGGATGACTGAGAGGGCTCTCCGTTGGGGATATATTCTTTATTGATTGATCGAATGTAGTGAAGGCAAGCCCTCTCACCCGCTCACGCGGGAGCTCTCCCAGAGGGAGAGCCTTTTGGAGTGCCTTACCGATCCGAGGTATACATCGCATACAGCCCGGCGTAGATGCCGCCCTTTTCGATCAGGGTCTTGTGGTCGCCCATTTCCTCCACGCCGTTCTCGGTCAGCACCCAGATGACGTCCGCGCCCTTGATGGTGGTCAGACGGTGGGCGATGGTGAAGACGGTGCGGCCCTTGGCGAGCTTCTCCAGGCTCTGCTGGACGATGTGCTCGCTCTCGTTATCCAGGGCGGAGGTGGCTTCGTCCAGGATGAGGATGGGGGGATTCTTCAGGAACACACGAGCGATGGAGATGCGCTGCTTCTGCCCGCCGGAAAGGCGTACGCCGCGTTCGCCGGTGTAGGTATCGTAGCCATCCGGCAGCGCCATGATGAACTCGTGGGCGCCGGCCAGCTTGGCCGCCTCGACGACCTCCTCGCGGGTCGCGCCGGGCTTGCCGTAGGCGATGTTCTCATACACCGTGCCGGCAAAGAGGTATACGTCCTGCTGCACCACGCCGATGGCCTCACGCAGGCTCTTCTGGGTAAAGGCGCGGATGTCCTCGCCGTCGATGAGGATGCGGCCGCCGGTCACGTCGTAGAAGCGGGGCAGCAGATTGCACAGCGTGGTTTTGCCCGCGCCGGAGGGGCCCACCAGAGCAATGGACTGGCCCGGCTCCACCTGCAGGTTAAGGCCATGGAGGACTTCCGCGTCATCGTCGCCGTAATGGAAGGAAACATTGTCGAAGGTGACCGCGCCGCGGACGTTCTTCATTTCCTTCGCGCCGGGCTCGTCGGTGATGTCGATGGGGGCGTCCAGCACCTCGAAGAAGCGGTCAATGCCGGTCATGCCCTGCTGGAACTGCTCGGTGAATTCAACGATGCGGCGGATGGAGTTCAGCAGCACGGTTGCATAGAGCAAATAGGCCGTGAAGTCACCCAGGGAGAGCTTCCCCTTGCCGATCAGCAGCGCGCCCGCCATGACGATGATGATGTACATCAGTCCGTCAAAGATGCGGTTGGAGGTGCCGAACTGGGCCATGACCTTATAGGATTCAGCCTTCAGGTCAAGGAAGCGCAGATTGCCCTTGCGGAACTTGTCCTCCTCGATGGCCTCGTTGGCGAAGGACTTCACCACGCGGATGCCCAGCAGGGAGTCCTCCACCTGAGCGTTGATCTCGCCCACCTGCCTGTTGCGCTCCTTGAAAATGCGGCGCATCTTCGAGTTGAAGTGCTTAGCGAAGAAAAGCATGAAGGGAAGCACCGCGAACATCAAAAGCGTCAGCGGTACATTCTTGGTGCACAGGATGATGAAGGAAACGATGATCTTCACGCCTGCGATGAGGAATTCCTCGGGGCAGTGGTGGGCGAATTCCGTCACCTGGAAGAGGTCAGAAGTGATGCGGGCCATAATTTGCCCCACCTTCGCCTCGGAATAATAGCCAAAGCTCAGCTTCTGCAGGTGGTGGAAGAGGTCGCCGCGCATGTCGGTTTCCATCTTGGAACCCATGATGTGGCCCACGGACTGCATGAAGTAATTCGCCGCCGCGTCGATCACGCGCAGCAGCAGATAGACGCCGCCCATCGTCAGCACAAACTGCCAGGTGAGGGAGGCAGGATTGGTTTCGCCGCGGCTGGTGATCTCCGAGACGATCATGGGCAGCACCAGCTCGCACACGGTCGTGAGGCTGGCGCAGATCAGGTCGAAGACGACCGTCTTCTTATGCTTGCTGAAATAGGGCAGGAATCGCTTCACCAATGTCCCGGTGGGGAGCGTCCTCGCTTGTTTTTCCATCGCGGTGGTACTCCTGTTCATCAGATTGTATCCTGCTTATTGTAGCATAGTTTTCCATCCGGGGCAAGGCAGAAGGTGCGCTTTTCATGGGATTCTCATCTGTACCTGCAACATTCACTTGACAGTGCCGCCGGAAAGTATATACTGAATATCAGATACAGCATCACAAGGAGGCTTCCACTATGTTCCTGATTCGTTTTTGTGCCGTGCTGCTTTGCTGCGCGCTGCTTTTGTCTGCACTGCCCGCCTGTGCGCAGGAGGCGTCCGTCTTCACCGCGGAGATGGTCGAGCGTTCCTTCGTTTCCGCCGGCAATACCGAGCGTCTCCACCGTGCCATCAGCAAGGCAAAAAACCGCGAGGCCGTCTCCATCGTGTACCTGGGCGGCTCCATCACCGAGGGCAGCGCGGCTTCTCCTCAGAAGACCAACTGCTATGCCTACCGCTCTGCGCAGATCTTCGCGGAGAAATTCATGGCTGACACGAGCCAGCTGAAGTACCATAACGCTGGCATTTCCGGCACGCCCTCCCTTTTTGGCGTCACCCGCTGCGAACAGGATGTGCTCTCCCACAGCCCGGATATCGTGTTTGTGGAATTCGCCGTGAACGACGGCACCGATATGAACAGCCGCATGGTGTATGAATCCCTCGTCTGCAAGCTCCTGGAGAGCGAAACCCAGCCTGCGGTGATCCTTATCTTCACCTTGCTCAACAGCGGCTATTCCGCCCAGGAGCACATGCAGAAGATCGGCAAGCATTACAATCTGGGTATGGTCTCCATCCGGGACGCCATTCAACCCCAGATCAATCAGGGTCTGATGAAGTGGAGCGACTATTCCTCTGATTACGCCCACCCCAACAACGCAGGCCACGCCTTCATCGCGGAGTGCATCGGCCATTATTTCGACCAGGCGGCCCTCGTGGAGTCCGCGCCCTGTACCCTGCCCCGCATCGCCCTGAACGGCCGCACGCTCTCCACGCTGAAGAACCTGCGCATGAGCGATCCCGCCATCACCAGCATGGGCATGTTCGACCATGGCGCGGTGAACTGCTACAGCTACAAGCAGGGCTGGCGGCACATGTCCAACCTCAACGACCAGGGAGCCCTCACCTTCACCCTGGACGCCTCTATCATGACCGTCGTCTACAAGCAGGAAAAGAGCGCCATTTGCGGCAAGGCGGAAATCTGGGTGGACGGCAAGCTCAAAGCCACGCTGAACAGCCAGTCCGACAGCGCCTGGGGCAACCCGGTGACCGAGATGATCTTCCTTGGCAAGCAGGAGCCCCACACGGTTGAAATCCGCATGGCGGAGGACAGCCTGACCAAGACCTTCAACCTGTTGGATATCGGCTACGCGCCCTGATTTTTTCCCAGCAGAACAAAGCCGCCGCCCGGTCTGGACGGCGGTTTTTATGTTGCTCCGGCATACTGGCCGTCAGTCTTTTTCCACTGCACGGGCAAGGATCTCCCCGGCTTCCGCCAAAATGGCGCGCATCTTCGCCGCATCCACCTTGCAGACCTGCCGGTCATAGGTATACAATCCGTTGATCTCGTCCTCCACGTCGGAAAGCTGGGTATACACCACGCCGCACAGGCCCTGGGCGATGGCCGGATTCACCATCTCGGCATACATCCTGCCGATGGCGTCGGTAAGCTGCTGTTCCGTATCCGTCTTGCCGTAGCCGTACTCGTTGGCGGGGTTCCACAGGTGGCCTTCGATCTTCCGGGCATAGCCGCCGCACTCAGAGAGGAACATGGGACGCTTGCCGGGCTTAAGCTTCTTGTTGCGGAAGTAGACATGCTTCGAGTCCACGTCAGTTTCTTTTGGAATGAACCAGCCGGACGCGGTATCGTAGAAGCGGGTGGAATCAAGGTCCTTCAGTTCGCGGTAGACACGGTCACCGTCGAACTGACCCCAGCCCTCGTTGAAGATCGTGTAGCCGACCACGCAGGGATGATTGTGCAGATGGGTGATCGTCTCCGCCGCACAGGTCTCGAAGATCTCCTTTCTGTGCTTGCTGACAGGCCAGTTGGGCCGCCACTGCAGGCCGATGGTCGGCAGCACAGTATCGAAAACGTAGTTATAGCCGCCGTTGTTCACCATGTCCTGCACCACCAGCATGCCCAGCCGGTCACAGGCCTCATAGAAGGCCTCGGGCTCCACCTTGATGTGCTTGCGGAGCATGTTGAAGCCCAGCGCCTTCATGCGCAATACGTCCCGGTCGTATTCTTCCGGGTTTCCGGGGAGGTAGTGGCCGTCAGTAAAGTACCCCTGATCCAGCACGCCGTTGAGGAAGATGGGCTCGCCGTTGAGACACAGGCGGTTGACGCCATGCTTGTCGGGCTTGATCTCCACCGTGCGCAGGGCAAAGTAGCTGTGCACGGTGTCCGACCCGGCAGTAACGGTCAGGTCATAGAGCGTCGGACTATCTGGCTTCCACAGGCAGATGTCTTCCGCAGGGATATCGATGCGGCGGACTTCCCCCGTGTTCGCCCAGGAGGCGCGGGCGACCTCCGCGCCGTTCAGGTGAATGACGGCGTCACAATGGGCGGCTTTGCTGTCAACCAAAAGGGCAATTCCGCTCAGGTCAGGGGTGATCTTCAGCCGGGAAATGGCGTTTTCCGGCACAGCCTCCAGCCACACCGTCTGCCAGATGCCGGTCACCGGCGTGTACCACATGCCGCCGCGCTTCTTGCGCTGCTTACCGTAGGGGTAGTCGTGATCCAGCGCGTCAATGACGCAGACGGTCAGATAGTTCTCCCCCTTGATCAGCGCATGGGTGATGTTGCCGCAAAAGGGCAGATAGCCGCCCTCATGGCGCACGATAGGACGTCCATTGACAAAGACCTCTGCGATCTGATCCACCGCGCCAAAGTGCAGCAGCACCTGATGCCCCTTGGGCACAAAACCCTTTGGGAGGGTGAAGGAGGTCTCGTAGGTCATGGACATGCCCAACTCCCCTTCGTAGCCGCTGAGCAGGCTTTCGGGGCAGAAGGGCAGGGTGATGGGATTGTTGTTGAGCTTCCAGCCGTCCAGCAGCGGCAGGAAGGAATCTCGCCGCAGCTGCGGACGGGGGTATCGGGTTTGCCAGGAGGACATATGCGTCACCTCATATCTGTGTTGTTCTTATTATACCACGTCCATGCCCCGGATGCAAATTCTGCTGATTCAGCAGGAATTATGCGCCCACAGGCCGAATGCTACATAGACGTCCCAAAGAAATTGCAAAGGAGCCTGCCATGCTCACCCGAAATGATGTTTTCACCCTTTTTGAATCTTTTGGCATCCGGCATGACGACGTGGTAACAATCCATTCCGCCCTGCGCGAGGTCGGTCCCATCGAAGGCGGCGCAGACGGCCTGATCGACGCAATGAAAGACTACCTGTATGACGGATTGCTGCTCGTCCCCACCCACACCTGGGCAAATGTCAACGCAGCAAACCCGCATTTTGACGTACGTTCCACCATCCCCTGCATCGGCACCCTGGCGAAGGTCGCCGCCTTCCGCCCGGACGGCGTACGCTCCCTGCACCCGACCCACTCGATGGCCGCCTTCGGCAGAAAAGCCCGCGAGTACGTCCAGGGCGAGGAGAATTGTTCCACCCCTGGCCCCGTGGGCGGCGCCCTCAGCCGTCTGTACGAGCTGGGCGGCAAGATCCTTTTGGTAGGCGTTGGCCACGAGCGCAACACCTACCTCCACGCAGTGGACGAGCGCATCAACCGCCCGAACCGCATCGCCCCAACGGGCTTCGCCGTGGAAATTACCGACTGGGACGGCAACGTCCTGCGCATTGAGGACTTTCACCCCCACCACACGGAGGGCATCAACATCGGGCTGAGCGAATACTACCGCAACTACAGGCACGCCCTGGACGTAACCGGTGCGGTGCAGTATGGTTGGCTCGGCAACGCTTTCACCTACTGTTGCGATTGCCGGAAGATGACCGACACCGTGATTCGTATTTGGGAACACGCCGACCGCGATATATGCATCGGCATCCAGGACATCCCGGAGGAATGGTACTTGTGATTCACGAGCTGCGGATGATATGTCCGCAGCTTTTGATTACAATGAAAAAACCGACCGCTATTGCGATCGGCTTGCGCTCCCCAGGTAGGGCTCGAACCTACAACAACCCGGTTAACAGCCGGGTGCTCTGCCATTGAGCTACTGAGGAATATGGTATCCGGCAGCGACCTATCCTTCCGGGCCGTGTCCAGCCAAGTACTTTCGGCACTGAAGAGCTTAACTGCTGTGTTCGGTATGGGAACAGGTGGAACCTCTTCGTCATTACCACCGGACTTGATTATTGTAGCACCTTCATGGGGCTGTGTCAAGAAGTATTTTCAAAAAGCTTCGCACTTATTCATCCTGGGTCGAAAGTTCCACAAGTGACTCTGACAGAGCATTCATCATCTGTTCGAGGGTTTTCTCGCCGATTCCCTTCACCAGCAGCAGATCCGTCGGTAAACGATAGCCATCCCAAACACCGCGTCCCTCAATAATTCTTTGGGAGATAACCGCACCCACGCCAGGCAATTCATCCAGTTCCTCAGCTGTTCCCGCATTAAATACGGATTCTGCTGAAAAACCTCGAAGCACCGGCACAGTTGACGCCGGATGCACGGACATGTAGCAATCGGGCAACGGGAATATAATCTCATACAGGAACATGCCGGCGGTAAGGAACGCCGCAGCTACCGTGCACAGGATATACACCGCCATACGGATGTGCTTGCGCTGCATGAATGTTCCCCCTTTCGCGATCTGTAGCACCATCTTATCATACTGCTGAGATAATTGCAACGAAAAAGCCGATCGCTATGCGATCGACTTTGCGCTCCCCAGGTAGGGCTCGAACCTACAACAACCCGGTTAACAGCCGGGTGCTCTGCCATTGAGCTACTGAGGAATAAAAGGGAACCGGCAGCGACCTATCCTCCCGGGCCGTGTCCAGCCAAGTACTTTCGGCACTGGAGAGCTTAACTGCTGTGTTCGGTATGGGAACAGGTGGGACCTCTCCGTCATTACCACCGGTAATTTTTCGGGCGCTCAGCAGGCTTCTTTTCCTGCCGAAGAGCTTTCGCTCTACCCTGACAACTGCACAAATCGGATTCAATATGTGACCTTTACAATTGATCTCATTGTTTCTTTGAAT
>JBGUSK010000003.1:0-20903 GCA_045132495.1 Christensenellales bacterium
TCATTGATGTACAGTCAGTGCTCATTGATGTATTGCTGATGATAATTGGTGATAACCGTTGACAATCGCTGACAATCGCTGATAATCTTGTCAAGTCGAATCCTGCTGCTTTTTCCGTGCCCGCAAACCCGGTAAAATGCAGTATTCCAGAAATGTAGGGGGCGACGGTAGTCGACCGTGGTCGACCGTGGTTAGCCGTGGTTAGCCGTGGTCAACCACCGTCAGTAACAGAAACCGAAACCGTAACAGAAACCGTAACCGAAACTGTAGCTGTAACCGAATGCAGGGCAGGGGAATCCCCCCCACCGGACGCACCGCGAAACTTGACGAATATACACCCAATAAGGTATAATACTCTGTATGCAATCATGCACCTATCACCTATGAGAGGAAGCAACGAAGATGAAGAAAGCCAAGACCAGCGCACGTTTGGTGCTGGCTGCGATATTCCTGCTGACCGTCGTGCTGACCGTTGTCGGCGTGACGGGAATCCCCGCCATCGGGCTTAAAAACTGGCTCCCCACCACCGATGCGGAGAATTGGCCCGAGGCTCTGCCGCTGGGCCTTGACCTGCGGGGCGGCGTGTACGTGGAGTACTCCGCTGCCCGGCCTGACGACGGCGATGCGGACTTTGCCTACCTGCTGGAGACCACCATGTCCGTTGTCCGGACGCGCCTGGGAGACAAGGGCTATTCCGAGGCCACGGTGCAAAGCCTGGGCGACGACGGTATCCGCGTGGAGATCCCCGATGTGACAGATACCGCCATGGTGCTGGAGCTCATCGGTGAGCCGGCTCTGCTGGAATTCACCACGCCTTCGGGTGAAACCTTCATGACCGGAGACGCCGTGTCCAGCGCTCAGCCCGGACTGGATCAGTATGGCCAGCATGTCATCAACTTCAAGCTGAACAAGAATGGCACCGAGCTTTTCCGGGAGATGACGACCCGCTATACCGGTCAGGTGCTGTACATCCTGCTGGACGGCGAGGTGCTGCTGGCGCCCAAGGTCAACGAGCCCATCAACAATGGCGAGGGCTCCATTTCCGGTATGGAAAACCGCGAGGAAGCCGCCAAGATCGCCGCGCAGATCCAGTCCGGTGCGCTGCCGCTGGTGCTGACCCAGCAGAAGGTCGACACCGTGTCCGCCACCCTGGGCGATGACGCGCTGTCCACCTCTGTCACGGCTGCGCTCATCGGCATGGTCATAATCATGGCGCTGCTGTGCTGGCGCTATCGCATGAACGGCCTGGTGGCATCCTGGGCGCTGGTGATCTACATCGTGCTGCTGTTCCTGGTGATTTACCTGGTTCCCGGCATCCAGCTGACCCTCGCGGGCCTGGCGGGCATCGTGCTGGGCATCGGCATGGCGGTGGACGCCAATGTCATCATCTTTGAGCGCTTCAATGATGAAGTCCGCAAGGGCCGCAGCCTGAAGGCAGCCGTCCGCACCGGCTTCAAGAATGCCTCCTCCGCTGTGCTGGACGGCAACATCACCACGCTGATCGCGGCGGGCGTGCTGCTGTTCTACGGCACGGGCACGATCCGCGGCTTCGGCATCACGCTGGGGCTGAGCGTGCTGGCGTCGATGTTCACGGCGGTGTTCGTGACCCGCATCATCCTCAAGAATCTGGTGGCAGCCCGCAAATGGAAGCCTGCTGCTTTTACCTCCGGCGAGATCATGAAAGAGGAGGCGGAATAAGATGAATATCAACCGATTCTTTAAGCCTGCCCTGCTGATCTCCCTGGCGATCATCCTGCTGGCCGTTGTGCTGACGCTGTGCGGGCGCGGCATGAATCTGGGCCTGGACTTTGCCGGCGGCCTTTCGATGCCCTACGATCTGGGCGAAAGCGCCAGCCAGCCCGAGGTTGCGACTGCGCTGGGCAGTCCCTACAGCGTGAGTATTCAAGGCGCGGGCAAGAATGAAGCCCTGGTGCGCATCAAGTCCGTCGGCGCGGAGGACGTTCAGGACGTGCAATCTGCCGTGACGGCGAAGCTGCAGGCGGCCTATCCCAATGCAAAGCCCATGGGTGATGTGAGCTACGTCGGCCCGGTGGCAGGCGCGACGCTGATCAGGAATGCCGTCACTTCCGTGCTGATCGCCTCCGTCCTGATGCTGATTTACATAGCCTTCCGGTTTGACTTCCATTCCGGCGTGGCGGCGGTGCTGGCGCTCATCCATGATGTGGCGGTCATGCTGGCGTTCATGGTCATCCTGCGGGATGTGATCGAGCTGAACAGCTCCTTTATCGCGGCGGCGCTGACCATCGTGGGCTATTCCATCAACGACACCATCGTGATTTTCGACCGCATCCGCGAGAATGCCAGGAACAAGCCTGAGCTGAGCAAGGTGGAGATCGTCGACCTCTCCGTGAAGGAATCCATGGGCCGCACGATCATGACCACCGTGACAACGCTGGTGACCATCACGGCATTGTATATCCTTGGCGTACCGGCCATCAAGGAGTTTGCGCTGCCCATCATCGTGGGTGTGATCGCGGGCACCTGGTCCTCCAACCTGATCAGCGGCTATATCTGGGCCTGGCTGGAGGAGAAATTCCCCAAGAAGGAAACCTCTGACGAAGACGAGGACGACGAGGAGTAAATCATGCTGCAGTTCATCAAGCGAGGTCCCAAGGACGCACAACCGATCGGCGGTCTGCCCCTCTGGCTGAGCGCTCTTTTGCGTGCCCGCGGCGTGGACACAGCCGAAAAAGCCGAACGCTTCCTCCATCCTTCCGTGGAGCATCTGCATGATCCCTTTCTTATGCAGGGGATGGACAAGGCGGTTCGCATCATCAAGGAGGCCATCGCCGGGGATTTCCCCATCATCGTCTACGGCGATTATGACGTGGACGGCGTGTGCGCGACCTCCATCATGCTGGAGACGCTGCGGGAGATGGGCGCTGATCCGGATTTCCGCATCCCCAGCCGCCACGGGGAAGGCTACGGCCTGAACTGCGACGCGGTGCGGGAAATGGCGGAGAAGTATCGCCTGCTCATCACTGTAGACTGCGGCGTGACCAACCACGAGGAGGTCAAGCTGGCGCAAATGCTGGGCATGACCGTTATCGTGACCGACCACCACCAGCTGGCAGACACGCCTTCTCCGGCGGATGTGGTGCTGAATCCCTTGCTGGGGGACTATCCCTTCCGGCGGCTGTGCGGCGCGGGCGTGGCGCTCAAGCTGACGCAAGCTCTGCTGGGCATGGACGCAGTCATGCACCGCATCGACCTGGCTGCGCTGGCCACCGTGGCGGACATCGTTCCGCTGATCGACGAGAACCGCATCATCGTTCGGGAGGGCCTGCGTCTCATGGCGGACAGCGCCCGGCCCGGCCTGCGCGCGCTGATGACCGTCAGCGACGTGCATCCGCCGGTGAATTCCGGACATGTGGGTTTCCGCCTGGCGCCGCGGCTCAATGCCGGCGGACGATTGGAGGACGCTTCCCAGGGCGTAAAGCTGCTGACCGCTCCTGACAGCGAGACTGCCGACCCCATCGCCCTGCACCTCGAAAATGCCAACCAGCAGCGCCAGGCTATTGAGCAGGACATCACCCAGCAGGCCATGGCCATGATCCCCGAGTGCGTGGATTTCCGCAATGACCGGGTTATTATCCTCATGGGCGAGGGCTGGAATCACGGCGTGATCGGCCTGGCTGCCGGGCGCATCTGCGAGAAGTACCATTTCCCGACCATCGTGCTGACGAAAAACGAAGAGGGCATAGCGGTGGGTTCCTGCCGGTCGATCCCCGGCGTAAATATCCACGCAATGCTCACCACCTGCAAGGACTTGTTCATCCGCTTTGGCGGACATGAGCAGGCGGCGGGCCTGACCATGCAGGCTGAATTCCTGCCGGAGCTGCGCCGCCGGATGAACCTTGCCATCAACGAAAACTGCGACCTGCGCTGCTATATCCCGACGAAGGAATATGACGATGTCGTCCGCCTGGCGGAGGTCGATCTGGGCATGATCGACCAGCTGGAGCTGCTGCAGCCCACGGGTTATTCGAACCCCCATCCGGTGTTCCTGGCACGGGACGCCCATCTGCAGCAGGCGATCCGCGTGGGCAAAACCCGCACCCATTTGAAGGTCATGCTGCTGGATGGGTCAACGATCCGCGACGGCATCGCCTTCGGAAAGGGCGATCTGGCGGACGAGGGCCTCGAACGGGTGGACGTGCTTTTCACCCCGGAGCGCAATGAATTCCGCGGGCGCGTCACGCCCCAATTGATGGTGGAGGCGCTTGCCCCTGCCGAGGGCGCGGTGACGATTCCTGACGCAGACACGCTGTTTTTCGGGCTTTTGCAGGAAATTGTGCAGCTTGCGTCGAACAATAAACAAATTCCCGCAAATGTGGAAACGCTCACCGCTGCCGGGGCGCGAAAGCTTGCGCAGACCGGACGGAACGTGCTGTTTATCGGCCATGAGCGGGAAGTGGCCGCGCGCATGCTCTCCGAGATACAAGCGGACACGGCCATCGGTGCGGTGAAGGACGAACGTGCCTTCAACACGGTGCTGATGAATCCTGAAATCGACAAACTGACCGATGTGTGGACGGATATCGTCCTGGTGGACGGCGACGTGCTGCCCGGCGAGGCTGCGTTCATCGCGGGGAAATGTCCCCGGGCGAAGCTGCATGTCATGCGGGCCAATCCGGCGATGAAGGAATTGCTGACCTCCCTCGCCATGGATGACGATACCTTGCGCACGCTGTATAAATGCGTCCGAATGGGCGGCACGATGGCGGCAGGCCAGATCGCGGCGGAGACAGGGCTGACGGTTGCGCAGGCGCTGACGGGCTTGATGGCCTTCCATCAGGTGCATCTGGTGGAGATGTCGCTCAGCCCCTATGCGGTGAAGCTGCTGCCGCCGGAAAAGTGCCGGATGGACGACAGCGCGCTGGTGCGGTATCTGCGCGCCATCAGATGAGTATACTATCTGAATCAGCCGCGAGGCTGTGATCTGCCAAGGAAAGGAGGATGCTCATGTACACAGTTTATGAAGCGATGCCCCTGAATGCCATGCTCGCCCGCGTGGAAAAGTATAACCACGGTGACGGCGCAGAGCTGGTTCGTAAGGCCTATCTCTTCGCCCAGGAAGCCCACAAGGATCAGAAGCGTAAGAGCGGCGAGCCTTATTTCGTGCATCCCTGCTTCGTGGCGAGCATCCTGACGGAACTCATGATCGACCCGCCGACCATTGCGGCAGGTCTGCTCCACGACACGGTGGAGGACTGTGAAAACATCACCCTGGACACCCTGCGCAAGGAGTTCGGCGACGAGGTGGCCTGGCTGGTGGACGGCGTGACCAAGCTGGATAAGCTGGACTTCGCCGACAAGGAGGAGGCGCAAGCTGAGTCCCTGCGCAAGATGATCATGGCCATGGCCAAGGACATCCGCGTGGTGCTCATCAAGCTGGCGGACCGCCTGCACAACATGCGCACCATGAAGTTCCAGAAGCCGGAGCGCCAGGTGGCCATCGCCCGCGAGACGCTGGATATTTATGCGCCCCTGGCACACCGTCTGGGCGTATACGCCATCAAGCAGGAGCTGGAGGATCTCTCCCTGCGCTATATCGACCCGGCCGGGTATCAGAACCTGGTGCAGAAGGTCGGCCAGAAGCGCTCCGAGCGCCAGGAGAACATCCGCACCGTCATCGCGGAGCTCTCCGAAAAGCTGGACGAGATGCACATTCACTATGACATCGACGGCCGGCCGAAGCATTTCTACTCCATCTACCGCAAGATGGTGCTGCAAAACAAGCCCTTCGACCAGATCTACGACCTGATCGCCATCCGTGTGCTGGTGGATTCCGTGCCGGACTGCTACATGGTGCTGGGCATCGTCCACACCCTGTGGAACCAGATGCCGGGCCGATTCAAGGACTATATCTCCGTTCCCAAGGGCAATATGTATCAGTCCCTGCACACCACCGTGGTGGGCGGACGCAAGATGCCATTCCCCTTCGAGGTTCAGATTCGTACCTGGGAGATGCACCGCGTGGCGGAATACGGCATCGCGGCCCATTGGCGCTACAAGGAAAAGGGCGGCGGCGACGATCTGGACTCCAAGCTGACCTGGGTGCGTCAGATCCTGGACTGGCAGAGCGATACCCGCGACTCCAAGGAGTTCATGGACACCCTCAAAACCGACCTCTTCGCCGAGGAGGTATTCCTCTTTACCCCCAAGGGCGACGTGATCTCCATGCCCAAGGGCGCGACCCCGCTGGACTTCGCCTACCGCATTCATTCCGGCGTGGGCAACAAATGCGTGGGCTCGAAGATCAACGGAAAGATCATGCCCCTGGACACGGCGCTCCAGACCGGCGACCGGGTCGAAATTATCACCAGCGCGTCCTCGAAGGGCCCGTCCACCGACTGGCTGCGCATTTGCAAAACGCCCCAGGCCAAGTCGAAGATCCGCGCCTTCCTGAAGAAGGAATTCAAGGTCGAGAACATAGAGCTGGGCCGGAACATGGTCGAAAAGGAGTGCCGCCGCCGCGGCATGAATCCCAGCGACCTGATCAAACCGGAGTATTATGACTCCATCATGCGCAAGTACGGCTTCACTCAGGTGGATGATATCTTCGCTGCGGTTGGGTATGGCGGTATGGCGGCGGTGTATGTCGTCAGCCGTCTGGTGGAGGAGCAGCGCGCTGCTCAGGCCGCCGCAGCCCCCAAGATCGAGGACCTGATTGCGCCCCAGCAGCAGACACAGACGCAGCGCAGGGCCAGTGCCAAGGCCAACCATGGCATCTTCATGCCCGGCAACGAGGATATGGATATCCCCGTGCGCTTCGGCCGCTGCTGCACGCCCGTGCCCGGCGACGATATCATCGGCTACATCACCCGCGGCCGCGGTGTGACCATCCACAAGGCGGACTGCGCCAACGCCCTTTCCGGTGAGGAAGAACGCCGCGTCGAGGTGGAGTGGGCGGACGAAAGCCTGGGCGCTTTCACGGCTTCCATCAAGATCGTGGCCTACGACAAGGCCAATCTGCTGGTGGAGATCGCATCCATCATCAGTGACATGAACATCAGCATCAAGAACGTTTCTGCCTCGCTGGATGAGAAGACGCAGATCGCGACCTTCCGCTTTGCGGTGGAGGTCAAGTCCCGCGAGCAGATGGACAAGGTGGTCAAGCAGCTGATGAAGAAGTCCGACGTGATTGACGTTTTTAGAGCATAACACAACCGGCTCTCCCTCGCGGAGGGCCTTTCTTGAAGGAGGTCGGCAGGGCCGACAGCCAATATTCATGTTTCATGACGTAAACTAGGAGGGAATCCCATGCGCTGCGTGATTCAGCGGGTTACATCCGCTTCCGTCGCCATCGACGGTGAAGTCGTCGGCAAGTGCGGCAAGGGCTACATGATCCTCATCGGCGTGTCTGCAGAGGACACCGACAAAGACCTGGAATACATGGCCAACAAGATCCCGACCCTGCGCATTTTCGAGGACGAAAATGGCAAGATGAACAAGTCCATCCTGGACGTGGGCGGCGAGATCCTGGCTATCAGCCAGTTCACCCTGTATGGCGATGCGCGTTCTCAGCGCCGCCCTGGCTTCACCGCTGCCGCCCGCCCGGACAAGGCCATCCCCATGTACGAGGGCCTGGTGGAGGCCTGGCGCAACCAGGGCATCCATGTGGAAACCGGCGTTTTCGGCGCGGACATGCAGGTCAGCCTGGTCAACGATGGCCCGGTGACCATGCTGATGGATTCGACCAAATTGTTCTGATTCTGAGGTGCTGTTATGCTGCAAATGAAATCCCTCACCGTCGGCGACCTCGCCACCTCCTGCTACATCGTGTGGGATGATGAAGGCGAGGGCTGCGTCGTCATCGACCCCGGCTATGAGCCGGAACGCGTCCGCGAAGCCTGCGAGGGCCGCAGGATTGAGGCCATCCTGCTGACCCATGGCCATTTTGACCACATCGGCGGTGTGAAGGAGCTGGCCCGCGATGGCGCGGAGATCGTCATCCACCGTCTGGACGCCCCCATGCTGAGCAGCCCCGAGCTCAATGCAGGCTGGCTGGTAGGGGATTACGTCACCGCGCCTGCCGCAACAAAGCTGGTGGACGAGGGCGATGAGATCACATTTGCCGGCGTGACCTTCACCGTGCTGCACACCCCGGGACATACGCCAGGCTGCGTCTGTTACCAGGCGGGAAAGTGGCTCTTTACCGGAGATACGCTGTTCCACTACGGATACGGGCGAACCGACCTGCCGGGCGGCAATATGGGTCAACTGGCCGCGTCGCTGCGGCGTTTGCAGCCGCTGGCGCAGCAGTATGAAATCTTCCCGGGACACTAAGGGAGACTTTACATGGACATGATGCAATACCTTGATACCATCCAGCCGGAGCTGATGAACATCACCCGGCTTTTCGGCATTTCCGACAGCGCGTGGGACGCGCCGGACTACACCTTCACCGCATGGGAAGGGGAGGGCGCGTATCATTGCCGCTTCACGGACGGGGAGCGCGCGGCGGAACGCTCCGTGCTGATCCCGCCCCATGAGGACGATGAACGTTTGCTCACGCTTCATCGGAAGCGCGCCGCGCGTCGCCTTGTCCGGCAGACGCTCTACGACCTGTGCCGCGAGGTGACGGGTATCCATCCGCCATGGGGGAGTCTCACCGGCATCCGTCCGACGCACCTGATGTACGAGGCCATCGGCCTTGGCCTCACCGGTGAAGCGGCGAAGCGGTATGTCATCGATAGCTTCGACGTGCAGCCTGACCGGGCGGATATCCTCTGGGAGATCGCACAGGTGCAGGGACAGCTTCCTCCGCCGGAGGACAAGTGGATGGACGTATACATCGGCATTCCCTTCTGCACGACGCGGTGCACCTACTGCTCCTTTTCCTCGGGTGAGCTGGGCAAGGGCAAGATGGTGGAGCCCTACCTGACCGCGCTGTTCCGGGAAATGGAGGAATGCAGCGGCATGATCGCCGGCACCGGGCGGAAGCTCCGCGCGGTATATGTTGGCGGCGGCACGCCTACCAGCCTCAACGAGGCGCAGCTGACCCGCCTGCTGGACAAGATGATGCAGTGCTTCCCTGGGGCGATGGAATACACCGTCGAGGCGGGCCGCCCGGACACCATCACGCCCGGTAAGCTGGCGGCCATCAAGGCTGCAGGCGTGGGCCGCATCAGCATCAATCCGCAGACCATGAACGACGAGACGCTGCGGATCATCGGGCGTGCCCACACGGCCCAGCAGGTCATCGACGCCTACGCCATGGCGCGGGAGGCGGGTATCCACCACATCAACATGGATGTGATCGCGGGTCTTCCCGGCGAGACGGTGGAGGACTTTGCCCGCACGATGGAATACGCAAAGCGGCTCCGTCCTGAGAGTCTCACCGTGCACACGCTGGCGATCAAGCGCTCCACGCGGCTGCACTTTGAGAATTACCGTTTCCCCACGGGTGTGGAGGCTGCCCAGATGGTGCAGCTCGGCTTGGAGACGGCCCGCGCGCTGGGCATGCAGCCCTATTACCTGTACCGGCAGAAGAACATGGCCGGGAATCAGGAGAATATCGGGTATGCGATCGCGGGGCATGCATGTCAGTACAATGTGGATATCATGGAGGAGACGACGCACATCCTGGCGCTGGGTGCAGGCGGCATTTCCAAGCGGGTGTACGAGGATGAGGGCCATATCGGCCGGGCGCCGAATGTGACCAATATCGAGCATTACATCAACCGTGTGGATGAGATGATTCAAAGGAAGCGGGAACTGTTTGAGGTCAACTAACACGCGGAACCAACCCCAAAGGTAAAGACGACCGCGGCGCGAAAAGGGTGTCGAGAGGGCCAATGGCCCTTCGCGGGTCCAGGGCAGAGCCCTGGCCGTCGGAGACCTCCACGCCGCAGCGTGAAAATCCCCACGCGCCTTTCGCGGAGCCGAAGGTTCCGCCGAAACAGCTCACTCAGCCAGAAGAAAGCAGACGTTTGCCCCACCAAATTTGCCAGCTGCGAAAGCTCGATGCGTGCTGCACGGGCGACCAATGGTCGCCCCTACGGAACGAAACGAAGTGCAAATTTTCCACCCAACAGGCCCTTTCCGGCGAAAAATCAGCCGTTCCACCCACAAAAAAGGCCGGAAAACCGCGAATTTGCGCGGAAAACTTGCATTTCTGAGCAAATGCTGGTACAATAGGCGATAAGTAGAGTCACGACGGAAAGTTCGGCATGCAGGAACTCTGCTTTGAAATTGAAAGGAGTGTCATTTATGGCACAGAATCCCACTTTTGTCATTACCATGGAAGATGGCCGCGAGATGAAGGGTGAGCTGTACCCCGAGATCGCGCCCCAGTCTGTGGGCAACTTCATCGCGCTGGCGAATTCCGGCTTCTACGATGGCCTGATCTTCCACCGCGTCATCCCTGGCTTCATGATCCAGGGCGGCGACCCCAAGGGCGTGGGCATCGGCGGCCCCGGCTACCACATCAAGGGCGAGTTCGCCATGAACGGCTGGAAGAATGACCTGAAGCACACCTACGGCGTGCTGAGCATGGCCCGCAGCATGATGCCTGATTCCGCCGGCAGCCAGTTCTTCATCATGACCTCTGACAGCCCCCACCTGGACGGCCAGTACGCCGCCTTCGGCAAGGTGCTGGAGGGCATGGAGACTGCTGACGCGATCGTTAACACCAAGCGCGACATGCGCGATAAGCCCGTGGTCGATCAGCGGATGAAGTCCATCCGTGTGGAAACCTTCGGCCAGGTGTACCCCTTCGACCAGATGTAATCATTCATACCGGCGCAGAGCTTGGCGATAAATGGGTCAATGACCCCGCCGGTCTGCGCCGATTTTTATCTGTGAGGAATAGTTATGGACAAGCAGAAAACCACTGTCCGTGTGGCGGGCAAGGAGTATACCCTCGTGTCCTCGGACAGCCCGGAGCACCTGGGCCGTGTGGCGGCTTATGTGGATCGCCGCATCACCGAGACGGCCTTCGCCACCCGCATGAACAAGGAAAATGTGGCCGTGCTGGTATCGCTGAATATGGCGGATGAGCTGATGAAGGCCCATGACGAAAACGCTCGCCTGCGCCGCGAGCTCAACGCGCTGCGCAAAGGCAACAACTGATCCGGAGCATACTTATGAAGTTAGAAAACCTTGCCCCCGCGGGCAATCGCGAAGCCCTTGACCGTGCCGCAGCAGCAGGCGCTGATGCGGTCTATTTGGGGTACGCTGCATTTTCTGCCAGGGCTGGCGCGGGCAATTTTGACGAGGCGCAGCTGCGTGAGGCGGTGCATTTTGCTCACCTGCATCACATCAAGGTGCATGTGACGGTGAATACCCTCATCAAGGACGGCGAGCTTTCCGGCGTGCTGGAAGTGCTGCGGCTGCTGAACGAAGTGCGTGTGGACGCTGTCCTTGTGCAGGATCTCGGCGTGATGCACCTCTGCCGCACCTGCTTCCCCGATCTGCCCGTTCATGCGTCCACCCAGATGGCGCTGCACAATGCAGCCGGCGTGGAATTTGTCAAACGCCACGGCCTGAGCCGTGCGGTGCTGGCCCGGGAGTGCTCGCTGGCGGAGATCCGCAAGGCGGCGGACGTGGGCATTGAAATCGAAGTCTTCGGCCATGGCGCACAGTGCGTGGCGGTCAGCGGTCAGTGTCTGTTTTCGTCCATGATCGGCGGCAGAAGCGGCAATCGCGGCCGCTGTGCGCAGCCCTGTCGCTTGCCCTATACCTATCGGGACAAGACGGCTGCGTGGCTCAGTCCCCGCGACGTGTGCATGCGCGATTACCTGCCCGATCTGGTGAAGGCCGGCGCGTGCTCCGTCAAGCTGGAGGGCCGCCTCAAGCGTCCCGAATACGTAGCGACCATTGCTGCCAGCTACCGCAAGGGCATTGACCTGCTGGAAAACGACGCCTTCCGCCCGGCGGACGAAGCCGAGCAAGAGGGCTTGACGCAGATTTTCTCCCGCGGCGGCTTCATGAACGGCTATGCCATGGGCGCGCAGGACGCAGGGGTGATCTACCCTGACCGCGTGAACCACGGCGGCATGCCGATCGGCATGATCGAAGCCATCGCGGGTGGCATGGCACGGGTGAGGCTGGATCGCGACCTGCATGACGGCGACGGCCTGCAAATCCGCAATGAACGCGGCGACCATGAGATGATCTATTCTGGGCATGACACGCCCACCGGCGGCATTGCCGTGCTGCGTCTGCGCCCGGATATGAAGGTGCGCGCGGGGGATAACGTCCACCGCCTGACCAGCAGCGCCCAACTCGAGGCGGCCCGGGCGATGACCATCCCGGCCATCCCATGCGATCTGACGCTGGTGGCGCTGCCCGGCGAGCCGCTGACGCTCACTGCGACGGACGGCACGTCCACGGTGACGGTGACGGGCGATGTGGTCTCCGCTGCCCAGAAGCGCGCCATGACAGACGACGACGCCCGCAAGTCCCTTGCCAAAATGGGCGACACTCCCTTTGAATTGCGGGACTGCACCGTCTTCACCGACAACGCTTTTGTGCCGGTGTCGGCGCTCAATGCCATCCGCAGGGATGCGCTGCTCGCTTTAGAAAATCAGCGTGCTGATGATTTCGCTCGTGAGGCAGCCCGTGAATGCCCTCCCGATGAGCTGCGTCTGCTCACAGGCAGCGTGCTTGAAACCATTATCTTCCGTGATGTGGCCCAATACGAGGCTGTAAAGGGCCTTCCTGGCCGTTTGGTGTGGTACCCGGAGGATTTCCGCGAGGAGGCGCTGGAACGCCTCCTGGAGGCCCTGGAGGCCGGAATCTGGCTGCATCTGCCCATGAAGTGCGAGCAATCTGCCCTGGAGATGCTGCATCGCTTCGTTACCGCCCATGCAGAGAAGCTCGGCGGCGTGGTGCTGGGCAGCGTTGGCCAACTGGGCATGGATTGGCCTGTCCCTGTGGGTGCAGGCGAGGGCATTCCCGTCACCAACCGTCGTGCGGCGCAGGTGCTGTACGATGAGGGCTGCGAATTTGTGACGGCCTCTGGCGAGCTTTCAGCGGCGGAACTGACTACGCTCATGGCAGGGCATCCGCCAATGCTGGTGCCGGCATACGGCCGTGCTCAGCTGATGCTGCTGCATCACTGCCCGGCCCGCACGTATCTGGGCCTGTCGAAGGGGCACGCATCCTGCCGCCTGTGCGACGACGGCAAGGACGATGCGCTGGCTGGCACAGCCCTCATTGACCGGCGGAATACCGCCTTCCCCCTGCTGCGGCAGCGGCTCCCGGAGGGCTGCCTGGTGCGGCTGATGAACAGCGTTCCGACGGACATCGTGGCCCGCGTCCGCAGCGCAGGCTGGCCCGCCATGATGACCCTGAACGGCGAATCCGGCGCGGAGATCGCGAATGCCGTCGCCGTCTGGAACGGCGAAAAGGGCCGGGGAGAATCCACCTCCGCCCACTGGAATCGTCCGGTAGAGTAACCACCCCAAAGGCTCTCCCTTGGGGAGAGCTGTCGCCGAAAGGCGACTGAGAGGGTCTCTCCGGCAACCGACCTTTACCGAGGAATTATTTATGATGAAAGAAAGAACCCTGCGTGTCCTGGAGTTTACCAAAATCCGGGAACGCCTGGCCAGTAAGGCCCTGACCCCCATGGGCGCGGAGCTTTGCTTGGCCCTCGTGCCCTCCTGCAACCTGCCGGAGATTGAGCTGCGGCAGGCCGAAACCGAGGAGGCAACAGTCATTTTGCAGTACCTGGGCGGCTCGCCGCTGGTGGCCTTCGAGGACGTGCGCACCTCCATTTCCCTGGCGGAAAAGGGCGCGACACTGTCTCCCAAGGCGCTGCTGACCATCGCAAGCCTGCTGGCTTCCGCCCGGGCGGCACGCTCCGCCCTGGATACCGAGCGCGAGAATACGCCCCTGCTGAAAAGCAAGGCTCAGCGCATCGTGTCTCTGCGCCATATTGAGCAGGACATCACCAATGCCATCATTTCCGAGGAGGAGATTGCTGACCGTGCGTCCTCCGAGTTGATGAACATCCGCCGCCACCTGCGCGGCGCGACGGAGCGCATCAAGGAAAAGCTCAACCAGATGGTGCACAACCCCAATTTTCAGAAGTACCTGTCAGATGCTATCATCACCGTGCGCAATGATCGCTACGTCATTCCTGTGCGTGCTGACTGCCGCAGCATGGTGCCTGGTCTGGTGCACGATCAGTCTGCCACCGGCGCGACGCTCTTCATCGAGCCCATGGCGGCGGTGGAGATGGGCAATGAGCTGCGCCAGTGGGAGGCCAAAGAAAAGCAGGAGATCGAGCGCATCCTGGCTGCTCTGTCGGCGGAAGTAGCGCCGCATGCGGATGAAATGCGTGCGACGGTGGAGATCCTCGCGGAGCTGGACTTCATCTTCGCCAAGGGCCTTTTGAGCCGGGAAATGTACGCCGTCACGCCCAAGCTGAACCAGAATGGATACCTGAACATCATCCGGGGCCGCCATCCGCTGATCGATCCGGAGAAGGTCGTGCCCTCCAATCTCTGGCTGGGCAAGGATTTCACCAGCCTGATCATCACAGGCCCCAACACCGGCGGCAAGACGGTGACGCTGAAGACTGTCGGCCTCTTTACCCTGATGGCTCAGGCGGGCCTCCAGGTGCCGGCTGATCTTGGCACAGAGCTGGCGGTGTTCGAGCAGGTCTTTGCCGACATTGGAGACGAACAGTCCATCGAGCAGAGCCTGTCCACCTTCTCCAGCCACATGACCAACATCGTCAGCATCATGCAGGAGGTCACGCCCCGCGATCTCGTGCTCTTTGACGAGCTGGGCGCGGGTACTGATCCCACTGAGGGCGCGGCTCTGGCCCAGGCCATCCTGACCCGCCTGCGCAACATCCGCGTGCGGACGATGGCGACTACGCATTACAGCGAGCTGAAAGCCTTTGCGCTGTCCACCCCCGGCGTGGAGAATGCCTCGGTGGAGTTCAGCGTGGAGACCCTGCGTCCCACCTACCGTCTGTCCATCGGCGTGCCGGGCAAGTCCAACGCCTTTGAGATCAGCCGCAAGCTGGGCCTGATGGAGAACCTCATTGAGGACGCCAAGAAGCTGCTTTCCGGCGATTCCATCCGCTTTGAGGACGTGATTGCCAACGCTGAGTATCACCGTCAGGTGGCGGAGCGCGAGCGGGAGATCGCCCGTCAGGCCAGCGAGGAGACCATCAAGCTGCGCGACGAGGCCGAGCGCCTCCGCAAGGAAATCGAGGAAAAGCGCGAGTCCGCCCTGCGCAAGGCCAAGGAGGACGCCCGCCGCATCATGGAGCAGACCCGCCGCGAGGCCGAGGGCATCATCTCCGACCTCAAGCGCATGAAGAAGGAATCACTGAGCCCCGACGCAGGCATCAACGCCGTGCGCAAGCAGATCGAGAAGAGCGTCGACAACCTCTCCGAGGGCCTCACGCAGAAGGTCGATAACGGCCTTGCGCCCAAGACCGTCAAGCCCGGCGACAAGGTCGATATTCTGACCATCGGCAGCCAGGGTACCGTGCTCGGCACGCCCAACGCGAAGGGCGAGGTCGAGGTGCAGGCGGGCATCATGAAGCTCAAGGTGAACATCACCCAGCTGCGGCTGATCAAGGAAAAGCCTGCCGCGAATCAGAAGCCCAGGCAGACCAGCGTCCGCATGCATACCGGCGCGATGGAGCGCACCGTCCGCATGGAGTGCGATGTGCGCGGCATGACCCTGGACGAAGCCCTGGCTCAGGTGGATATTTACCTGGACAACGCGATCCTGGCGGGCATGGGTGAGGTGAGCATCATCCACGGCAAGGGTACGGGCGTACTGCGCAGCGGCATTCAGCAGCATCTGCGCCGCCACATGCACGTGGCCAGCAGCCGCCTGGGCGTGTACGGCGAGGGCGAGAGTGGCGTGACCATCGTGACGCTGAAGTAAGGGAGGGGATCCCCATCATCACCTTGATCGCAGGCACGAGCCACACAGGCAAGACCAACCTTGCCCAGCGTCTGCTGGAAAAGCATGGCTGGCCATATCTGTCCCTTGACCACCTGAAGATGGGGCTGATCCGCTCCGGCTACACCAATTTGACGGTGGAAGATGATGATGAGCTGACTGTCCTCATGTGGCCCATCGTGCGGGAAATGATCAAGACTGCCATCGAGAATGAGCAGCACATGGTCATCGAGGGCTGCTATCTGCCCTTTGACTGGCGCAAGGACTTCGGCGAGGAATACCTGCCCCATATCCGTTTTGTTTGTCTGGTCATGACCGAGGAATATCTGCGGAACCATTTTTCTGACGTGCGTCGTTATGCCAGCGTGGTGGAAAACCGCGAAGAGGAGCCGGAGCTTGATCTGGCAGAACTCATCCGGGATAATGCGGCCAATCTGGCGAAATGCCGCGAGCATGGCTGCGAGGTCATCCTCATTGATGATGAATATCGGGTCGAGCTGCCGAATTAACAGTCCCTTCACACTTGTGTCACACTTCCATGTTATCCTATTCTCGGAGGTGTCCAACCCATGAAAGATAAGCCTTACATCCTCATCGTTGACGATGATCCCAATATTGCCCATCTGGTTCAGCTCTATCTGGAGAAGGAGGGCTTCACCGTTAAGGTGGCCCAGCGAGGCGACGATGCGCTGAATGAATTCCGCAAGCTGCCGCCGGATCTGATGCTGCTTGACCTGATGCTCCCCGGCGTGGACGGCTGGCAGGTGCTCAAGACTGTCCGCAAAACCAGCACCATTCCGGTGATCATGCTCACCGCCAAGGACGAGACCTTCGACAAGGTGCTCGGCCTTGAACTGGGCGCGGACGACTATGTCACCAAGCCCTTTGATACGAAGGAGCTGGTCGCCCGGGTGAAGGCGGTGCTGCGCCGCACCCAGGGCCCGGAGGAGGAAAAGTCCGACAGCTTGTCCTTTCCTGGGCTGACCGTCAGCCTCAGCCGGTACGAAGTCTTCTACGAGGGCGAGAAGGTCGATATGCCGCCCAAGGAGCTGGAGGTGCTGTACTTCCTGGCCAGCCACCCCAACCAACTCTTCACCCGCGGCCAGCTGCTGGATCGGGTCTGGGGCTACGACATCGAGGTCGAGAGCCGCACGGTGGATGTGCACGTCAAGCGGCTGCGCGACAAGCTTCCGGAGTGCGAGAAGCATGGCTGGGGCATCACTACCATCTGGCGCAGGGGATACAAATTCGAGGTGCAATGACGCATGCGCCGGGAGAGCAATCTGCCCGGCGTTTTTTCAGGAGGAATGTGCATGTTTGCACGCATCATGGCCGTGGTGCTGACGGTGATCCTGCTGCTGACGGCGGTGCTTTCCGGCATCGGCTGGGTGACGCTGCGCAATCAGCAGACCGAAGCCGTCATGGAGACCCTGCGCACCGAGGCCCGGGAGATCGCCTACCTCGCGGCTCAGCGGCGTACGAGCCTGAGCATCTTTGACCGGGGCGACAGCAGTCAGCAGCAGTACATCCAGTGGAAGGCCACGGAGATCTACGATGAATACGGCGCGTATATCCTCGTTGTAGACCGCACGGGCCGCATGATGGACAACATGAACGTCGCCTATGCCGACAACCCGGACTTCGCCAAAACGCTGGACGGGCAGGACATCATGGAGGCCCTCCGACGGGTGCTGAACGGCGAGGAGATCGACCTCCATGTCAACATGGACGGCAATGACCTGTTCACGGTGGGCGTACCCTTTGTGCAGAATGGCTGGGTGCTGGGCGCGGTGTTCATGCAGACCCCGGCGCAGGTGATCGAGGCCGGTGCTTCCGACCTGCTGCTGCCGGTCGTGACGGTTGCGGCGGCGGCGAGCATTTTTGCGGGGCTGGTGCTGTTCCTGATCCTCCGTGGGGTGATGAAGCCTCTTGGCCGCCTGACGGACGCTGCCCGCGCGATGGCGGAGGGCGATTTCGCCGTGCGCGTGCCGGAAACGAAGTCCACCCGTGAGGTGGAGGAGCTGTCCGCAGCATTCAACTCCATGGCGGACGAGCTCAGCGAGGTGGAGGACAGCCGCCGGGAGTTCGTCGCCAACGTCAGCCACG
This sequence comes from Christensenellales bacterium, assembly GCA_045132495.1. Lineage (GTDB taxonomy): Bacteria > Bacillota > Clostridia > Christensenellales > Aristaeellaceae > UBA11524. Next base: position 18,013 of record JBGUSK010000003.1, read on the forward strand.
AGCTGCGCAGCCCGATCACCGCCATCAGCGGCTACATTGAGGGCATGCGGGACGGCGTGATTCCCCCGGAGCAATATGACAAGTACCTGACCATCGTGTCGGATGAATCCAAACGGCTGTCACACCTGATCGGCGAGCTGCTGGCGCTCTCCCGCCTGGAGCGGGACGACGCGGCCCTGACCTGCACGGATTTCGATATCTGCGACCTGCTGGAGCGGGTCTTCCTGCGCCGCACCGGCGATCTGGAAAAGCGCAGCATGGACGTAGACTGTGACTTTGATCCGGAGCCCTGCTTCGTGCATGCGGACATGGCCCGCATCGATCAGGTGCTGGTCAACCTCCTGGACAACGCCATCAAGTTTACCCCTGACGGCGGACTGATCACCCTGCGTGTCCGAGCGGAGGATGGCCATTGCATGGTGACTGTTCAGGACAACGGCGTGGGGATTCTTCCGGAGGACAGGCCGCGTGTGTTCGAGCGCTTTTTCACTGCGGACAGGGCTCATACCTCCGGCAAGGGAACTGGCTTGGGCTTGTCTATCTGTCAGCGCATATTGGAGATGCACGGGCAGAAGATCCGCCTGCTGGATACGGTGGAGGGCGCGGCGTTTACCTTTACCCTGCCGCTGGCGAAAAAGTGAATAGGAAAACGGACGAACGGCTGGTGTGGCTGTTCGTCCGTTTTGTTTGTTGTGTGATTGTGGAGGATAATGCGGCTTCTGTGCGGCTGCGTGAGCTGTTTCGGCGGAACCGGAGGTTCCGCGAAAGGCGCGTGGGGCTTTTCACGCTGCGGCGTGGGGTCTTCGACGACCAGGGGCTCCGCGCCCCTGGACCCCGTAAGGGGTATCGCCCCTTAACCCTTTTTGGCTGCCGCCCATTGGAGCACGGCTTCTGCCGCCGTTTTTGTCATGCCGGGGACGGCAAGCAGCTGCTCCTCCGTGGCTTCCTTGATGGCCTTCAGGCTGCCAAGCTTGGTCAGCAAAGCCTTACGCCGCTTCGGGCCAATGCCCGGAATATCCTCCAGCTGACTGTGGATACTCGCCTTGCCGCGCAATCCACGGTGATGCGTGATACAGAACCGGTGCGCCTCGTCGCGGATGCGCTGAATGAGGTGCAATTCCGGCGTGTGGTGATCCAGTAGAATCGGTTCCTCCCGGTCGGGCAGGAAGATCTCCTCCTGCTTCTTCGCCAAACCAAACATACTGACCTCAGCGCCCATGTCCAGCAGCGCCTGACGGGCGAACCGCAGCTGCTGCGGGCCGCCGTCGATCAGCACCAGGTCCGGCAGATCGCTGAACTTGCCGCCGATGGGAGAGAGGCCTGCCGCCTCGCGTTCCGCCTTTTCCTTCAGGCCGTGCTCAAAGCGGCGACCGAGCACCTCGTTCAGGGAGGCAAAGTCGTTGGCACCCTCGACGGTTTTGATGCGGAACCGGCGGTACTCTTTCTTGGCAGGTACGCCGTCGATGAACACCACCATGCTGGCGACGCTCAGCACACCCTGGGTGTTGGAAATATCGTAGCCTTCGATACGCCGGGGCGGGCGAGACAGGCCCAGCGCGCGGCCCAGAGCGGCAGCTGCGCCGGTGGTGCGCTCCTCCCGGATGGAGGCCTTGGCGTTGCGCTTTTCCAGCGCATCGGCGGCGTTCTTTGCTGCAAGGAGGATCAGGTCGTGCTTCTCGCCGCGCTTGGGGGTGGCGAGGGTGACTGCATTTCTGCTGGCTCCCTGGGCCCCTTTTTGCTGCCGCAGCCACTGCTCGAGCTGTTCGCGGCTGCCCTCGGGGAGCGCCTGCACCAGCACATGCCGGGGGATGAGATTGCCGTCCTCATAATACTGGGTGATGAACTCTGCCAGCACCCCGCCGGGGTCCTCACTGCCCTCACGGGGGAGAGCAAAGTGATCGCCGCCGATCATGCGTCCGCCGCGAACGTAGAAGATATGCACCATCGCATCCAGCCCGTCCTGGGCCAGGGCGATGATGTCCTGCTCGCTGCGGTCTGTCTGGATGGCGATTTGACGTTCCATCAGGCCCTCCACGTCGCGGATCTTGTCCCGCAGCGCGGCGGCCCGCTCGTACTGCATCTTGGCGGCGCAGTCCATCATGTCCTTGCGCAGGACTTTCAGCACCTGCTCGTAGTCACCGCCCAGGAAGGCCAGCACGCCGTCCATCATGTCCCAGTAGGCTTCCTCGGTGCACTTGCCCGCACAGGGCGCCATGCATTTGCCAATCTCATAATTCACGCAGGGACGTGAGGGCTTCTTCAGCGGCAGCTCCTTGCAGCAGGTGCGCAGGGGGAACACGCCCCGCACCGCCTCAATCACCTGACGCACCGCCGTTGCGCCGATGTAGGGGCCGAAGTACTTCGCGCCGTCCTTTGTGCCTCCTTCGGGCATGCGCCGGGCCAGCTCCAGGCGCGGGAAGGGCTCCTTCAAATTCACCCGCAGGTAGGGGTAGTGCTTGTCATCCTTCAGCAGGATGTTGTAGTGGGGCCTGTGCAGCTTGATGAGGTTGCACTCCAGGCACAGGGCCTCGAGGTTGGAGTCGCACAGGAGAATGTCGAAATCGTCGATATTGGCGATCATTGCGGCGACCTTGGGGGTGTGCTCGCTGTCGCGGAAATAGGAGCGCACCCGGTTTTTCAGGTTCACCGCCTTGCCGACGTAGATGATCGTGCCCTCCGCATCCTTCATGAGATAGCAGCCGGGGGATTCGGGCAGCATGGCGATCTTGGTTTCCAGCTTTTCGCCCCAGCCGCCAGCCGGGCTCCGGTTGAGTTTGGCCACGGAGAGTCACCGTCCTTTCGTGCATCTATTATATCGGATGTCACGGGGCGGTGTCAATGCAAAGGCCTGTCATTTCGGCCAGACCTGCCTGCCGCAGATGAATGTGGCG
>JBGUSK010000004.1:0-7246 GCA_045132495.1 Christensenellales bacterium
GCCATCAAGGCTCGCGAGCTGGGCGCTGAGGGTATCGGCCTGTGCCGCACCGAGCACATGTTCTTCGAAGAGGGCCGTATCGGCGCCTTCCGTGAGATGATCTGTGCTGACACCGTCGAGGAGCGCGAGGCTGCTCTGGCCAAGATCATGCCCATGCAGCAGGCTGACTTCGAGGGCTTGTACGAGGTCATGGAAGGCAACCCCGTCTGCATCCGCTTCCTGGATCCCCCTCTGCATGAGTTCGTCCCCACCACCGAGGAAGACATCGCCGCTTTGGCCGAGACTCAGGGCAAGACCGTCCAGCAGATCAAGGACATCATCGCCTCTCTGCACGAGTTCAACCCCATGATGGGTCACCGTGGCTGCCGTCTGGCCGTCACCTATCCCGAAATCGCCGCCATGCAGACCAAGGCCGTCATCAAGGCTGCTCTGGCTGTCAAGGGCCGTCATCCCGAGTGGAACATCGTTCCCGAGATCATGATTCCCCTGGTTGGCGACGTGAAGGAGCTCAAGTACGTGAAGTCCGTGGTCGTGAAGACCGCTGATGCTGAGATCGCTGCTTCCGGCGTTGAGCTGAAGTACGAAGTCGGCACCATGATCGAGATTCCGCGTGCCTGCCTGACCGCTGACGAAGTGGCTTCCGAGGCCGAGTTCTTCTGCTTCGGCACCAACGACCTGACTCAGATGACCTTCGGCTTCTCTCGTGACGACGCGGGCAAGTTCCTGAACGCCTACTACGAGGCCAAGATCTATGAGAACGATCCCTTCGCCAAGCTGGACCAGAATGGCGTTGGCAAGCTGATGGAGATGGCCATCTCCAAGTCCAAGGAGACCGGCAAGAAGCTGCACTACGGCATCTGCGGCGAGCACGGCGGCGACCCCGTTTCCGTCGAGTTCTGCCACAAGATTGGTCTGGACTACGTGTCCTGCTCTCCCTTCCGTGTGCCGATCGCTCGTCTGGCTGCCGCCCAGGCTGCGATCAAGGGCTAATTCGATTAGCTGCTTAGGTACATAAATCAGGCGGGCTCTGTTCGAAAGAATGGAGCCCGCTTTTTGTGTGCATACAAAAGCACCCGGAACAGCCGCAATGACGGTGTTCCGGGTGAAGCGTTTTGGGGTTATGCTTGAATTTCCTTGTCATCTTCTTCGAACGCTGTGTTTTCAACGGATGCGGGTTCAAATTCGGCCTCGTTGAATTCAACGGGCTGAGTCTTGACAAGAGCAGTCTTCTGCTGTTTACCGTTCTTCGCAGCTGCGATCAGGCCAAAGGAACCCAGGATGCCGAAGAGCAGGCCCATCGCAGAATCCTTGATCAGATCTTGCTGAACTTCGCTGTCAGCCAGCACCAGTTTAATTACTTCGGTTTCAGCGGGGTAGTAGTATTTCTTTTCAATATCGCTCAGTGCGTCGTACTCGTTATGAATCTGCCAAACTGCCGTGCCCAGCGTGCCGATGCAGACTGCCAGCACCACGCAGACAATCAGCACGATCATCTTGATCACACCCTGACGTCCCTTGAAGAGGTCATAACCCTTGTCGGCCAGGAAGGCGATAACAAAGCCGACAATGCTGGCAATATAGCCCAGCATGCCAACCAACGCCCAAACTACAGCACCGATGGATGCGCCCAGCAAAGCGCCAATGATGCCGCCTATGATGCTGCCCTTATTCTCCTGAGCTTCCTGCACATATTCAAAGTTGTTTTCCATTCGACACATCTCCTGTATAATTTGATTTTGCATGCTTGTCTGCATACATTTTCATTGTAGCAGCTTTGAAAGAGAATTGTCAATGCAGATGCGGCCTGGCAGACAAAATTTACAATTCGTCAGATAACGCCTGCTGAATCGCTTCTTTTGCAATATCCCAGGAATAACCACGACGAGCAAGCATTCCAGCGATGCGATTTGCAGCCTTGTGTGGATCTTCGCCTGGCTTGATTCGCGCAGCAGCTTTTTCAGCGAGCGCAACGGCGTCTGAAAGCTGAACGTCATCGTCGATGACGGAAAGTGCCTCCTCTGCTTCTTCCTGGGATACGCCCTTGCGGCGAAGCTCCTGAGCAATTCGACTGCGTCCAAGCTTATGCGTCTGTCGTGATTCTACCCACTGACGGGCAAAATCAGCGTCATCCAACAGACTCTCTCGCTGAAGTTTGTAGAGCACCATTTCCACCGTGCAGGGTCGGTATCCTGCATGAAGAAGCTTCTGTTCAATCTCACGCGTACTGCAGGCACGGGCAGCGAGATACCCGACAGCTCTGTCAAGGGCGAAGCGATACTGGCGAACCATCAGCCAGTTGTCGTATTCCTCCAGATCGATAGGCTGGCCTTCCTTCAATGCACGCTCCCTCATGAGAGCTACAGGGACCAGCAGATCATCCGAATCGTTCACAGTAATACGGTATTTACCGCGTTCCTTCTTGATCGCAGTGATCACATCCATGTGGGGAACTCCTTTCGGAAGGCCCAGGACAGGATGTCTTTGTTTACAAGGCCCAGCTTGCCTTCCCGGGCTTCACTGGCGCCGCCATTGAGAAAAACTACCAGGCGGCCTGTGCCTTCCTCAATGAAAGCGCCGTCCACGCAGCCATAGGCAAAGCCCTGATGCCCCAGCAAACGGTTCGGACTGATTTGTGGGCGATTCAGAAGCACCAATCCGAGACCGTAGGTGCGGGTGGGAGTTGAGGACTGAATACGGGTCATTTCCTCCATCATTGCGGTGGATACAAGGCGATTGCCGCCGATAACGCCCATGCCGCCGATCAGGGAGAGAAGCTTTGAAAGGGAAGGCACGTCGGTGTACATTGCGCCAGCGGTATGACCGAAATGCCGCAGAGGATCGGGCTTATCCAACCGGATGCGGCCCAGCTTGGTGATGGTTACATCGTTGCCCTTTCTATAGGGGAGTACGCGGCTGATCGGCATGATGCTTTCTTCATTCAGCGTGGAGGCGTCCAGTGTGGCGCGCATGCCGAGTGGCTCAAAGAGTTTTTGTTGGAAAAGCTTGCTGATACATAGACCGGTTACGTTCTCAAGGAGACATCCCAGCAGACCAAAGCCGAAGTTGCAGTATTCCATTCGTTCGCCGGGCTTGCTGCCAGTGATGTTGGGGTTGCGCAGCAGAACGTCATAAGATGAATTGTTGCGCAGTTCGTGGTCTGCATCCGGTATATCGCGCAAACCAGAAGTGTGACACAGCAGATGCCGTACCGTGATGTCTTTCAGCGCATCAGCATTCTCCGTTTCCGGCAGCAGATGTCGGATGGGCGTATCCAGCGTGAACAGGCCATCGTCCACGCACATGAGCGTCACCAGTGCTGTCGCCATCTTGGTAATGGATGCGACACGGAACATGGTTTCTTCCGCTGCTCTATGGTGGGGTTCCCGTGTAGAGGTATATACCAGTGCTGTATCCTTTTTGTCTGACAGCAGCAAGGACGCGCCCAGAACACGATGCTTTGTCAGAAGCTTCTCATAGTGACGAAGATTAGATAGTGTTTTTCCGGATTCCATGTGGGTCATTTGGTTGCGCGGATTTGGCGCAAATACAGGCAGGGCTGCGCGATAGATCAGGTTTTTCAGGGGTGTGGAAGGCATGACATTCGGCCTCCTTTGTATCAGGACTTTTTCTTTTTTATGGTGTTGACGATCAGAAGAGAAACAGAAAGGAATATCAAAATAAGGCTCAGGAGTTGGCTGACGCGGATGCTGCCGCTCATGAGGCTATCGGTACGCAAGCCTTCGATGAAGAAACGTCCAATACCGTATAGTACCAAATACCACAGCGTCACAGTACCGGCTCTCTCGCTGCGTCTGCGCACCACAAACCATAACACAACGAAGACAAGCACATCCCAGATAGATTCATAGAAGAAGGTTGCCATGTGCCAGGTGTAACCAGTGCCGTTCGGAATCTGCACGCCAACGGGGAAGAACTGCCATTTCGCATTGCTGATCTCCCGACCATAGGCCTCCATGTTGAAGTAGTTGCCCCAGCGGCCGATTCCTTGTGCCAGGGAAAGACCGGGTACGATGATATCCGTCAGGACAAAGGGGTTCATTCTTCTGCGGCGAGAGAATAGAAGCACGCCGAGAAGTCCGCCGATAACCGCGCCATAGATGGCGATCCCGCCCTCCCATACGCGAAGGACGCTCAGTGGGTCGCCGGCGAAAACCTGCCAGTTGAAAAGCGCGTAATAAAGGCGAGCACCGATGATCCCCAGCGGAATCACCCAAAACGCAAGATCAATGATGGTATCTTCTTTCAAACGCAGGCGTTTTTCCTCGTACATACAAAGCGATATAGCGATCAGCACGCCGGAGGCGATCAATACGCCGTACCATGGTATGTTGCCGAATATATACCGGCTGTAGGGAATTGACATATCAAATCCTCCCATGTCTGGATAATCATATTATAGGTATTTCCACATTCGGTGTCAAGAATACATGTTCCGTATGAGTTTGCGCAAAAGGACTTGCACACTTTCCTGAAAAGGAGTATAATATCCCAAGGTAAATTACCCTTTGTGTGTTTACGCAAGATTAAGGAGGCGTTTTCCATGAGCAAGGTTCATGTTTTTGATCATCCGCTGATTCAGCATAAGCTGACCATCATGCGCCAGACCAGCACCGGTCCCAAGGAATTCCGTGAGCTGCTGGAGGAGATCTCCATGCTGATGGTGTATGAGGTGACCCGTGATCTTCCTACGGTTGACGTGGAGATTGAAACTCCGCTTTGCAAAACGACCCAGAAAATGCTTGCAGGTAAAAAGCTGGGTATCGTTCCGATCCTGCGTGCGGGTCTGGGTATGGTGGACGGTATCATGAACATGGTTCCTGCCTGCCGCATTGGTCATATCGGTCTTTACCGCGATCCTGAAACCCTGGAGCCCGTTGAATACTATTGTAAGCTGCCTGCTGATGCAGAGGAGCGTGAACTGATTCTGCTTGATCCCATGCTGGCCACCGGCGGCAGCGCTTCCGACGCTATCACCCTGATCAAGAAGCGCGGCTGCAACCACATCCGCCTTGTGAACCTGATTGCTGCGCCTGAAGGCATTGCCAAGGTGCAGGCTGACCATCCTGACGTGGATATCTACGTTGCTGGCCTGGATAGCCACCTCAACGATCATGGCTATATCGTTCCTGGCCTGGGCGACGCTGGTGATCGTCTGTTTGGCACCAAATAATATCGGATGATCCGGGAGGAGCTTCCCCATGGGAGCTCCTCCTGATTTTGAGAAGGGAGGGACGCCGTATGAACATTGTACAGGAGCTGCTGGATGCTGGTTTTGCCAGGGTTATCGTGCTCGATGGCGCTGAATGCGGCTATCCCGATGCGGCCTCTGTGCTGCTTGCGATCTGGCCCTATGAGGCGGAAAAAGAGCCCTATGCCAAGGATGCCTGGATTCACCCTTATTACTATGCCTCCCAGAGGGCGTATCGCATGGCGGATGACATTGCCAAGGCGCATGCGGATGATGGCGTCTCTTGGCGGGATGATGTACTGCTGAAACCGATTTTTGCTCGACTCCCTGGTTTTACACAGGGGCGTAATACATTGTCTTACACTGAGGAATACGGTAGCCGGTTTCATGTGCAGGTGTTGACGCTTAAGGAAGCTATTTTGCCAACACATCATCTGGAGGCAACGCGGCATGATCTTCATTGCGGCAATTGTCACCGTTGTGAGCAAGTCTGTCCTACCAATGCGCTGGAGGGCGGAGTGTTTCACCGAGAACGCTGTCTGCGGAATTGGCAGGTAAGCGGCCAGATTTATCCGGCAGAAATCCGAGCGCAGATGAACAACAGGTTGATTGGCTGCGATGAATGCCAGCGGTGCTGTCCCCATAACCGGATACCTGAGGGGGAAACGCATCCCATCCCTGTTCCATTGGAGGAAATATTGAATCATCCGAAACAGGCGGCTGTTGAGCTTCGCAAGTATATCGGTGCGACGATCACCATGTTTAATCGAGTGCTCGGCGGAGCATGCATTGTTGCGGGGTGTACCGGGCGGATTGACCTTTTGCCAAGGCTGGAGGAGCTATGCGAGAGCCCCTCTGAGGCAGTGGCAACCCACGCAAAATGGGCTGTTGAGCAGATCAAATTGAAACATATGTAAAAGAATCGCTCTTTCGAGGGCGGTTCTTTGATTTTTACAGATGTTATCATTGCAGTTTTGTCCAAAATGAGTTATAATTAATGATGGTTTATTATGCGTACTTACGCTGAGGATATGGAGGATTACGTATGCCCCTTAAACCGATTTTTGATAAAGCTCCCTTGACGGCGATGAATTGCCAGCCTTTGCGTGCTGGTTTGGTGCGCATGGATAATTCAGCGATGAGCAAGCTGTATTCCATGACTGCCATGGCCAATGAGCCTGCTGCGTTGGAAGGTACCTTCCGTCTGGCCTGTATTGTGTCTGCCAAGCCTGGCGACGAGCCCGTGGCTGCTAAGATTCGTGCTATGCTTTCCGCACAGAAGTCGGATGGCTCCTTTTCTGCTTCCCTGAAGGACAGTGTGGCGATCTTGCGTGCGGCCTGGGCGCTGTATGAGTATGAAGCTCGCAAGCCGATACTGGAGTATATTGCTCGTTGGTGTTCATTTGCTGTGCAGCATTGGGAAGCGTTGATGGCTGATGAAGAAATCAGGACTTACTCCGCTGATCTGCTGGAGCTGCTGGAGAATCTATATCGAGTAACTGGTAAATCGGCAGTGTTAACGCTGTGTGAACGCGTTGCTAATCAGACAATGAACTGGTCCAGCGTGTTGAACACGATCAGCAGCCAGCGTCCCACCAGCAAAAGTATTGCCAAGGACGAGCTGGAGAACGGGTTGATGAAGGAAAAGAGTAGCCTTGAAGGCTACTATACCCATTTCTATCGCAGCAATCATGCCGAATCTCTGGCGGATGGTGCACGCAGCTCCATGGCGAAGGGCTGGTATTCCGGTTCTGCCACAGAGCTTAACGCTGCTCAGAATGGCTGGGAAAGACTTAGTCGGTATCACGGCGCCATCTGCGGTGGTCTGACCTCCGATGAGCTGCTCGAGGGTACCTCACCCTCCGCCGCGGTGTCTACTGCTGCGCTGGGTGCATGGGCAGAGGCACTTTGTGCTGCAGCGATGGGGGACAAAGCAGAGTGGGCTTTCAGCGCATTGGAACGCATGGCCTTCAATGCTATGCCCGCCTGTCTGGTGGGCGAAAAACTGCTGGCTTTCCAGCGTGTAAATTCTCTGGT
>JBGUSK010000005.1:0-3484 GCA_045132495.1 Christensenellales bacterium
TCTTTCCGTGCACCTGCTTCATAAAGGTCGTAGTCTCCATCTGCAGGTATTCCTGGCGGGTGATCAGCGGAGAAAACGTCTTTTCACGGCCTTTGCCCTTTTGTGCTTCTAGGAAGCCACGTTCGATCAACCGAGCCACAAGGGTCAAGCATGTTTGAGGCTTCCATGCGCGTTCATTCCCTACCGCCTCCATCACCATGGCCGTGGTAACTGGCGGTTCTGCACTCCAGATGTAATTCATGATAGCGAATTCACTTTCCGGCAGCTGCATATCAGTCTCTCCTTTCTTATTCGACAGCCTGTCTTGATTGTTATTCTACATTGCGTAGAATTGTTTGTCAATAGATTTGATATGTAACATTTGTAAATCTTTTGGGTTCTCTACTTGATTATCAGTATGCACTTCGCAAGAATATCCGCTTATTGACACATCCCTCTCAAGATCTCCAGAGACAACAAAACGCCCCGCCGACATGCGGTATCGGCGAGGCGTTGATGCTTGACTCTTTTACTTAACTTCGTGCCTGATAACCTCAAGCTGTTCCTTCTGCTGCGCGCAATTCTTGAACTTCCACTCAAAGCCATCATAGGTGAACTTGAAGGAATAGCCCTTAAAGATTTCCGCCACCAGGCCGTTGGTGATCTGCAGATCAGACACTTGCTTGAGCGGGATGGTGTACAGATGCTCTCCCACATTTGACTTCATGTCCGTGTCGTAGATGGAAAGCTCGTTGCCGATCACGCCCATCAGCACCATGCCAAACTGACCGTCCGGCAGACCTACCGCCGTGGCACAAAACGCGGCTCCGCGCGCATCGCATACACCAGCATCCAGCATTTTCTGTGCAAACTTGTTCAGGTTACTCATTGTTTTATCTCCTTTACTCGCATCAGTGTTTGTTTCCAACTATACTCTGCCTGTTATCATTACCGCCTGATCTGTTCCAGGATTGTGGGATCTTTGATCTTTCCATCCTCCGCAAAGAGCAGTACCTTGGAGATGATCTCCGCCGTCTTGGGATCTTCATCCACGAAGGGCAAGAACAGCTTGCCCCGATGCTGGGAATGGACCGGCAGCACCGACAACATCGTTCCGCCAATCTGATGTACCACACCACTGCCCAGATGGACGCTGTACTGCGCCAGCTCGCCGGTGATGATGGCATGGCGATCCTTGATTTCCACATTGCTCAGGCGGAACAGCGGGAGTGTGAAGGACAGTATGGCCGCGCGCATCTCCATAGTAGAGTGGCTGGTCTCGGGATCGACGCCGCCCGCATGGGCCACGCTGACAGCCAGATCCACATCGCGCATGACCTCGGAGAAGATGATCTCCGGCACATCATCGATTTTGAGCTGCTTCCCGGTCTTCCGGTCAAGGAATGCTACCCACTCTAACGTGGGGGCTTCGATGTCCGCCGGGCTAAACCAGTCCGCCAGCGCCCAGATCGTAGCGACAATGTTCTCCTTGTAGTAGATCTTCTGAAGACCCGCTTCAGCATCAGCGATCCAGCGGCGAGTCTTCAGGCAAGCCATGGTACGGGCGGGCTGAATCTGATTGCCGGCATAGCGCAGGGATGTATCCTTGCCCAGCTCATCCGGCGTTTTGACATACAGCTCACGGAACACCTGCCGGAAGGGCTGCACCATGTGATCCGAGTAGATCTTCCGCTGGAACGGCAGCCACTGCTGCGCCTTCCAAAGGTGGAAGGGATGCGCCACGACAAGCTCGCTGGTAGCATCCAGTATGGTTTCCACACAATCTGCATCTGTGAGCAGCAGGCCGTCGACGAAGCCGAAGCGCTCGCCCTGCATGAACACCAGATGACGAAGCATCGGCGCAATCACAGGATTGCCCATGAGTGCAGCGATCTCCCCTGCTGTGAACACGGTGGACGCCTCCATGGCATCCTCCAGCATCCGCTTTGCACGGCGTTGCTGCTCCACCAGCTGCTTCTTCATGTCGTTCAGCCGCAGGATGTACTCGTTCTTCTTGTACTTCGCCGGAATGCTCTTGAGGGCCTTGCCGCCTTTCATGCACAGCAGGCTGGCCACACCCTGATCATCCACATTGAGCTGCACGGTCAGATCATCGATGGCATGGGGCTCGAACAGCTCGCGGTTTTCTTCCACCAGGCGGGTCTCCATGCGTAGGGTCAGGCGCATGCTGTCAGCATAGCCAGCGTTCATGGCGAGGTTCGTCAGCGCGATCTCGCCCGCCGTCTTTTCGCTGGCTGCACGCTGAGCGCCAAATTCTCTGCTCTCCTTCAGGAACTGCTGAATGTACAGGTAGCGCGCCTGCAGATCATCCTCGCCGGAGAGCGGAATGAGGGCGTAGGCCATCAGCAGATCCTTGTTGCGCTTCTGGATGATCTCATCCTTGGTCGCAGCCAGCTCCAGCCGCCCTAGCACCGCGTCTGCATACTTGCGGGCACGGGCGTGCTTCGCGCCGGAGGTGATGTACTTTGCAGCGTCGTAGATCAGGTCAAAGTACTTCTCTCCGACTTCCTCATGGGCGCTGCGGAACCAGCCGATATCAAACGCGCCATTTTGCAATTCTTCAATGGACAGGGGTGTAAAACGGGCAATGCGTGCTTTGCGGACGTCGTCGAAGTCCTCGTTCATGTGCGCCATGAAGTAGTACGCCGCCGAGCGGAAACCGGGCAGCCCGATTGTCTTGCCCACCAGCTCAATCCATTCCGGGCTGTACAGCGCCGCCTCGATCAGCCGCTTTTCGCTGATCCTGTGCTGCTTCATCAGTCGGCGAAGATCGTCCACCGTGTCCGTCTTTACCGGAACGCAGACCCCCAGCATGGTGCACAGGCTCTCTGTGCGACCGTGTCCCTGCGCGCCGAAGTAGTAGGAGCGCAGCAACTTGTCCTTGCCCAGCGCAGACAGGATAGCCATGAAATCCTCTGCACCCCAGATGCGATGAATGCCTCCGACCATAGGCGACCAGGGCGTTTCCGTATCGCCACGCTTCAGCTCTGCATCAATGATCCGTCGCATAAGCGGCGCAGCGACTTCATCCGCATACTGCAGCATGGCAAAGTCTTCATCGGTTTCCGGCTTGTTCTTCCCCAGATAATCCCGCAGGCATTCCTCACTACGCCGAGCCTTCATGTAGAAACCATAAGTAGTGCGCGTCGTGAACTGCTGTCCAGCAGCCCGATACACCCCAGAAAGCGAGGTCAGGTCGCTCACGCCATTTCGTGCCATTTTGCTGGTCAGCAGCCATGCATATACTCCGCGCTGGGAGAGCATTCCCCGGTAGCTGGCGCGGAGTACCACCGACAGGTTCGGGAAAATCTGACGATGCATCACACCGAGAACAGCACCATGGAGGCTCTGCACGGAGCTCCAGCCGCCGTGCTCAATCTTGATCGTGCCATCCGCCTGGATGTTGTGTTTCATTAGTTCACGCCAGGTGGATTCGATGCGCTGAGAAAGGAGCATACCTGCCGGGAAGGTCACAGGCAGCTTG
>JBGUSK010000006.1:0-8616 GCA_045132495.1 Christensenellales bacterium
AGGGGCACCATGACCTTCCAAAGGTATTTGATGTCAGAGGTGCCATCCACCTTGGCGGCCAGATAGAGTTCGTTGGGGATCTGCAGGAAATTCTGGCGCAGGAGGTAGATGTAGAACACGCTCACCAGGAAGGGCACGATCAGAACTGTATAGGTGTTGATCCAGCCGAACTGGGTGACGGTGGCGTAGTTGGTGATGGTGAACAGCTCGCCGGGGATCATCATCGTGGCCAGCAGTGCAGCGAAGAGCGCGTCCTTGCCCTTGAACTCAAGGCGGGCGAAGGCAAAGGCGGTCAGGATGGTGATGATGAGCGACAGGATAGTAGACACCAGGCCAACATACATCGTGTTCATGAACAAGGTGCCGAGGTTTGCGGTGGTGAAAGCGTCCACATAGTTGGACAGAATGATCTGCTGAGGCCAGAAGGTCGGCACGGCCAGACGGTATTCTGCCAGCGTCTTCACAGAGGAAATCAGCATCCAGTAGAAGGGGAAGAGCACGATCAGAGCCATGATCATCAGGAACGTGTAGGTTCCCACCAGCACCAGAAGCTTCATGGACTTCTGCAGTATGGATACCTTTTGCATGTCTTTGGCATGCATCACAATATTTGTATTTTCAGACATACTGCACCTCTCAATAATGGACGCGCTTCTTGGAGACCTGCATGTTGATCATGGTCACCACAAGAATGATGCCGAACAGGATCAGTGCAGCCGCACTGGCCAGGCCCTGTCTGTTGGTTTCCAGCGAGTCGTAAATGAAGCCGACCATGGTGTTCAGCCGGCCAGCGTCGTCGGGGGGGCCCATCTTTTCACCGAAGATACCAACAATGCTGGTGTACTCCTTGAAGCCGCCGATGAAGCCGGTGATGACGACATAGGCAAGCATCGGGGAGAGCAGCGGAACGGTGATGCGGCTGAAGATGCGGCGGCGGGAGGTGCCGTCAACCTTCGCAGCTTCATAATACTGCTTGTTGATGGACTGAAGGCCGCCCAGCAGCACCAGGATCTTGAAGGGCAGGGCATTCCAAACGATGTAGACCACCATAACGGTCATGTTGGCCCAGTAGGAGGAGCCGGCGTTGATCCAGTTGATATGCTCTCCGCCGAAGAACTCAATGACATTGTTGATGATGCCGGCTGTAACGACGATCTCGTTGGGCGTGCCGTAGAAGCTGCCGACGATGTTGAACATGGCAGCGAACACCATGCCGATGGCAATGGAGTTGGTCACATAGGGGAGGAAGAAGATCGTCTGCAGGGTGCGCTGGAGAGGCTTGATGGAATTCAGCGCCACCGCGATGAGCAGGGCCAGAATAGTGGAGACAGGAACTGTCAGGACACAAAGGAGTATGGTGTTGTAGAGCGTTGTGGTGAACTTCTTGTATTCCACAACCTTTGTAAAGTTGCCAAGACCAAAATTGAAGGATGCGCCCGCAGCTGCCTTCAGGCCGCTGTAGCCCTCCAGGAGGGACATGCGCACGGTGTTGAAGATGGGCCACACGGTGAATACCAGCAGCAGGACGATCGCCGGCGACAGGTAAAGCCATGCCTTCCATTGCTGTTTGCTGTCAACCATTTCACTTCACCTCGCCGATGATGCGTTCCTCAGTCTCCTTGTTGAACAGGAAGACCTTGTGGGGCTTGAGGCTATAGCGAACGTCGCCGGAGGCCACATCAACATTGTTGTTGTCCGCATTGATGATGGAGCGAACCAGGGGATTGAGGGATGCCTCGTTGGTGGATACGACGCTTACATCGCGGCCCATGACCTCCACATTGGTGGGCTTGCAGTGCATAGTACCGTTTTCGTCCAGGATGAAGCCCTCGGGACGGATGCCGACCATGACTTCCTGGTCGGACACGCCGGGAACATCCAGCACACAGTCCTGACCAATGAACAGCTTGCCGCCATCCACCTTGCCGGAGAAAACGTTGATCGGAGGTGTGCCCAGGAACTTCGCCACGAACAGGTTTGCGGGATTGTCGTAAACCTCCTGAGGCTGACCGATCTGCTGCACTACGCCAAGCTTCATCACGACGATCATGTCGGAGATGGACATGGCCTCTTCCTGATCGTGGGTGACGAACACGGTGGTGATGCCGGTTTCTTTTTGGATGCGGCGGATTTCCTCGCGGGTCTGCAGGCGCAGGCGGGCGTCCAGGTTGGACAGGGGCTCGTCCAGCAGGAGCACGCGGGGCATCTTCACCAGAGCGCGGGCAATGGCGACGCGCTGCTGCTGGCCGCCGGACAGCTCGGAGGGCTTGCGGTCCATCAGCTCGTCGATCTGCACCAGTTTGGCGGCTTCGTAAGCACGCTCCAGCATGGCATCTTTGGTCATCTTGTCCTTGCCCTTGAGATTCTGCAGGGGGAACATGATGTTCTGCTTGACGGTCATGTGAGGATACAGGGCGTAGTTCTGGAAAACCAGACCAATGCCGCGGTTCTCGGTGGACAGCTCGGTCACGTCGTCCTCGCCGAAGAAAATCTTACCGGCAGAGGGTTTCTGCAGGCCGGAAATCATGTACAGCGTGGTGGACTTGCCGCAGCCGGAGGGGCCGAGCAGGCCGATGAGTTTGCCATCCGGGATGGTGAAGTTGAAGTTGTTGACCGCAACCACTTCTTCGCCGGACTTCTTGTTCCTGCTGGGGAAGATCTTCGTCAGGTTTTCCAGTACGATTTTCATGTGCATCCCTTTCCTTTATATAAGGTTGAATTAGTATACCTGGTTTGCAGCCTTCTCGGCTGCGACCTTCTGCTTGTAAGCGAGCAGGTCCTCAGGGGTATTGAAGATCATTTGGCTGGTGATATCAACTGCAACGGTGTTTGCCAGCTTATCGTGGATCGTGTAGCGCTCCTTGGTTGCGGCCAGCAGCGCAATTTCCACAATGACGATCACACCGACGATCAGCCATCCGACCACGCCTACTGAGCCAAAGAAGAGCATGAGCGCCATGATCACCGGGATCATGGTTTCAATTGCAAACTTGCCAAGCAAGGTTCGGATGAACATGCATACACCATTTACACGCACGCCGTTCTGACGCATCACGCCGATACCAAAGACCTTCTTACCGACCGTCTGACCGTTTCCGAGAATCATTGGTACGGTGAAATCCAGCACGATGTAAGCCAGCAGAATACTGCCGGAGGTAATAACGATCATCAACTGAATCATCATGCTGTAAGCAAACAAGGCTTCCTCATCCTCCGCCAACGCATTGGAGGCTGCCTCCAGCTTTGCCAGCTGTTCGGGGGACATTGCATCCACCTGAGCCTGGGTAAGCTCCCGGGTAACGCCATATTCCTGTTCGTAGTAGGCATAGCGGGCGTCAAGCCTTGCACTGTAGCTGTCGTAGTTCAGTGCAGTGGAAAGGAGAAATGCCATCAGCGTTGCTATAATGCATAGCAGGATCGCATCCAGCAGCCAGGCGGAAATCCGCTTCCACATGCTGGCCCGCTGTAAATCATAGATCATGGGCATACCTTCTTTTTTATGAAACATAATGCGCCAAAATGCTTTGGCTGTACATCTGATTATACTACATCCATCGCCCAAAATCTACAGTCTGGCACACATTTTTGAGGTTTCGGACAATGTATACAGTGTATGCTTGCATTACAATTGGGAAAGCAGGTCAGACAGCTTGTTCCAGTCTGAACCTTCAAACTCAAAATGTTTCCTTCGGGAAGTCTTGCAGGGTGCGAGGCCAGCTCTGGCGGCAGCCTGATGCGCAGGCGTCAGGTTGGTATGCATATACAGCGTCGCAAGACCAGCGGACTTGGCTCCGGCAATGTCGGTTTCCCGATCATTGCCGATCATCAGGCAGCGCGATGGATCAAGGCCTTCGTTTTTCAGCAGAGCATGAAAGAACCGGACGTCTGGCTTTCTGCACCTGTAATCGGAGGAAAGATAAATGCCGTCGAATTGCTGACCGAGCCCGAGATAGCGCAGCTCATAGGCTGTAAAGCTGCGCTGTGCATTGCTCAGAAGCCAAAGCCGAAACCCATGGTTTTTCAGGTTTTCAAGGGTTTCAGGGACACCATCGTACAGGCGGATATAATCCGTGGCCGCAATGCGGAAAACCTGCGCTGCGTGAAGACCAAGCGCATCAGCATTGTCGGTTATTCCGCTATTGCGAAAAAGTTCTGCCATCACTTCTTCTATGGGGATGTCAGGAAAAACCTCATAGCTCTGTCCTGCACTGGACTCTTGTCTGGTCATAACAGACTCAAAGTCGGTTTTGAGGGCTGACCCAGTATATCGGGCGCCATAATATCCGAAGTATAAAGCGGTTTTGTCCCAGACGGCATCATTCTCTTCGGTATGGATGTCCACCAATGTGCCGTATAGGTCAAATATCAAATCAGTATACCGCATTGTCATCCTCCTTAAAATTGGCTCATGCTGATTATAGCATAGCTCGCGTCAGAATGTACAGAGGGGACGAACATGTGGAAATATGTACTTTTCTGTACTCATAACAGTAGACAATCAGAATGGGGGTGTGATATAATACTTAAGTTATTTCTTGAAGAAATAATGGAGAATGGCAAAAATAAGAGGTTGGCAGTCCAATGAAAACGTTGGGTAAAGTATGGAATGTTTTGACCACTCTGCTGGTCATGCTGATCGTATTGATGGCGATTTTGCTGGTAGGCGTGCGTGTGTGCGGTCTACAGCCGCTGTATGTGATGTCGGGATCAATGGAACCTGCCTTCCATGTTGGATCGCTGATTTTTGTGCAAAAAACGGATCCTGCTGAAATCCGGGTGGGGGATCCTATTACCTACACAATCAATAAAGATGGCGATTATTCCACTCATCGTGTTATTGATATTGCCATCTTTGAAACCGGCAGCCGTCAGGTGATGGACGAGAACGGCAGGCCTGTATTGAATGAAGCTGGCGAGCTTGTCTATGAAGAGTATCAGCTGGAGGAGACCTGCTACTACTTCTATACCAAGGGTGATGCAAATGAATCTGCCGATGGCGTGCCGGTGTATTACAAGAATGTTGTTGGCATTCCGCGGATGACCATCCCTTATCTGGGGTATCTGGCGCATTGGATGCAAACGCCCAAGGGACGTATTCTGGGGATCTCTATCGCGTTGGTGGTCGTGATTCTGACCTTCCTGCCTGACCTGCTCAAGTGGGTGGATGAAGGAGAACGGAAAAATTTGCCAAAGAATAAGGCTGTTGAATCGTCCGAAGAATCAATACAGGGTAACGAGGAAAGTTGATAGCGAAATCGTCCGGATGGCAAGTGCTGTCCGGGCGTTTTTTGATTGAGGGCGCAGCAAAAATTGATTGAAACACCGCATGATTTGCATTGTGGCGAGCGGATGGGTATGTTATAATCATGGCAGAAATTTCGTTTGAAATGAACGGAGGGATGAATATGGATCGATATGCTCATCGCAAATCTGCCTGTACCCTGACTTTCCTGGACAAGCAGGGAAACCCCATGCCTGGGCGGAAGGTATATGCCCAACAGACAAAGCATGAATTCAAATTCGGCTGCAATATTTTCTGGCTTCCCGGCATGTTTGATGAACGTATGCCCGCAGAGCGCCGGGCTCATATCCAGCGCATGTGGGAATCCTGGTCTGCACTGTTCAATTTCGGAACGCTGCCCTTCTATCAGGGACAGTATGAGCCGAAGGAGGGCGTGACCCGTGAGGCGGCTATTCTTCGGACGGCAAAGTTCTTGGATGAGCACGGTGTGGCCATGAAGGGTCATCCGCTTTGCTGGCATACGGTATCCGCCAAGTGGCTGATGGAGAAGTCCGATGAGGAGGTGCTGGAGAATCAGCTCTTCCGTATCCGCCGTGAAATCGGCGCATTCAAAGATTATATCCATATGTGGGACGTGATCAACGAAGTTGTCATCATGCCCATTTTTACGGCGGAAGATAATGCTATCACACGTTTGTGCGCCAAGATCGGCCGTGTGCCAATGGTGAAGGCTGTGTTTGATATGGCCCGCCAGATGGATCCCAATGCCACGCTGCTGCTCAATGATTTCAACACGAGCGAGAAGTACAAGGAGCTGATTGCCGACTGTCTGGAGGCGGGCGTTGACATCGACGTGATCGGCATTCAGTCCCACCAGCATCAGGGATTCTGGGGCGTTGAGAAGATTCAGGAGGTATTGGCGCGCTTTGAAACCTTCGGCAAGCCGATTCATTTCACCGAAAACACCTTTGTTTCCGGTGATCTGATGCCCAAGCATATCGTAGACCTGAATGACTGGCAGGTGCCTGAGTGGCCCACCACGCCGGAAGGCGAGGATCGTCAGGCCCGTGATTTCCTGGCGATGATTGACGAACTCTTTGCGCATCCCCAGGTGGAAGCCTTCACCAACTGGGATTTCTGCGACGGCGCCTGGCTGGGCGCGCCTGCGGGACTTGTACGCCTTGATGGCAGTCATAAACCTTCCTACGACGCGCTCAAACAGCGGATCTGGCAGGATTGGCACACTGATGTCACGCTCATGACCGACGAAAACGGTCAGTGTACGCTGGAGGGCTTCCGCGGCGACTACATGCTGTTTGTTGATGATTACGAGGCTGGGTTTACGCTGAACAAGACGACCAAGCAGCACAAGATCCAGTTCTGATCCCTGCGACCCGGATGCATCGATCATCCGGGTCGTTCTTGTATTGAGGTTGGAATTGTGATATGATGACAGCATTCCAAATAAAGGAGCAACTGCATGGACGTCCGCTTTGCCCCGATGGAGGGCCTTACTGATACGGTCTTTCGCCGCACACATTTCCACTATTTCGGCGGCGTGAACAAATACTATATCCCATTTGTCAGCCCGACACAGCATCATGTCTTCACTCCCAAAGAACTGCGTGCCATCAGCCCGGCGAACAATGCGGGTGTTCCGACTGTGCCACAGATCCTCGCTAAGGACGCGGACCATTTCCTGTGGGCGGCAGGGGAAATGGCGGCCATGGGATATGAAGAAATCAACCTGAATATCGGCTGCCCCTCCGGAACGGTCACGGCGAAGGGGAAGGGCGCGGGTATGCTGCGGGAGCTGGCGCACCTGGAGGCGTTTCTGGACGAAGTGTGTCAAAAATGCTCGGCTGCGATTTCGGTGAAAACCCGCATTGGATTTGACTCGCCTGAGGAATGGACGGCCATTCTTGACATTCTGTCCAGATATCCGCTGAAGGAGATTATCGTCCATCCTCGTACCCGAAGTGGCTTCTACAAGGTGGGAACGCTTTACCCTGACGCTTTCCGGCTGGCTGCAGAGCGTAAATTGCCGCTGGTGTACAACGGGGATCTGTTTACTGCGATGGATTGTGCTGCGATCCAGGCGGAATATCCTGGCGTTCCCATGATGATGGGTCGCGGACTGGTGTGCAATCCTGCGCTGGCCAGGGAAGCAAATGGCGGTACACCGCTGAATATTCAGGAGTTACGCGTGTTTCACGATGCACTATGGGATGCATACCGCATGGAGCGTCCGTTGGAACAGGCGCATAGCCGCATGCGGGAGCTGATGATCTATGTGTCCTGCTGCTTTCGGGATGCTGAAAAGGCAGCAAAAAATGTGCGCAAGTCCAATCCGAGGAACTACGAGGACGCGATTGCGCGTTTGTTTGATCACGAGCTGGCTGATCCGCCGTGCTTCTCTCAGCAGGGGATTGGCATGTAAATTGGACTGAGACTGCAATTGTAACACTTTCATCAGACGAACGGCTGTACCTTGACCTGATACGGTGATTGTGATAAACTACTTAGTAGATGGCAAATTCCATCAAAAGAAAGGAAAGAGGGATACTTATGTTGACGTTTATCGTAGGAGCTCTGTTGGTGCTGGCTGCGGTCGCACTCGTGATCGTCGGACTTAAGGATCGCCGCAAGGGAAGCTATCGATGGCAGGCGCTGCAGTGGGCTTGCTTGGCGTTGTGTTGGTCATCTGCTCCTGTCTGTCCACTGTTCCGACTGGACATACTGGTATTCTGACGACCTTCGGCAAGGTGGAGGATGTCTCCCTTCCCAATGGCGTGAATGTGCATGCACCGTGGCAGAATGTGATCACCATGTCCAACAAGGAACAGAAGGACAGTGGCTCCGGAATTGCTTTCTCCAAGGATATCCAGGAGGTTTCCTACAGCTATACGATTCAGCACACCCTGCAGTCCGGTGCTGCGCCTACCATTTATAAGAACGTTGGTACTGAATACTTTGATGTGGTCATCAGCCCTGCAATCAATGCGATCATCAAAACCTACATCGGCAAGGCCAATGCGGAAAGTCTCATCATCAACCGCGAGGCGATCACGATGGACGTGAACCGGGAAGCGGCTTTGATCGGCGAACGATATGGTTTGAGTCTGACGGTCATCATTGACAATTTTGATTTCACAGATGTGTTTACCAATGCGGTTGAGGCAAAGCAGGTGGCGGAGCAGGAGAAGCTTCGTGCTCAGACAGAGCAGGAAAAGCTCACTATGGAAGCTGAGCAGAAGGCGGCCCGTGACAAGATTGAGGCGGAATCCTCTGCAGCTATAGCCAAGATCAATGCAGAAGCGGATCTGGAAGTACAGAAGATCAACGCGGACGCTGCCGAGTACGCTGGTCAGAAG
>JBGUSK010000007.1:0-27554 GCA_045132495.1 Christensenellales bacterium
TATGCGTCCCAGTTCAAGCGCCAGACTGTTCCTGCTTCCGAGCTGGTCATCGGCCTCAAGTGCGGCGGCAGCGACGGCCTCTCCGGCATCACCGCCAACCCGCTGCTGGGCGCGTGCTCCGACCTGCTGGCCCGCCACGGCGGCACCACGCTGCTGACCGAGGTGCCCGAGATGTTCGGCGCGGAGACCATCCTGATGGATCGCTGCGAGACCGAGGAGATGTTCCAGAAGACCGTGAAGCTCATCAACGACTTCAAGCGCTACTTCGAGGAACACCATCAGACCATCTACGAGAACCCCTCCCCCGGCAACAAGGCGGGCGGCATCTCTACCCTTGAGGACAAGGCCCTGGGCTGCACCCAGAAGAGCGGCTTTGCCCCCGTCAAGGACGTGCTGGCCTACGGCGAAAAGGTGCACACCCCCGGCCTGAACCTGCTCTCCGCCCCCGGCAATGACCTGGTGGCAGCGACGGCGCTGGCCTCCTCCGGCGCGCAGATCGTGCTGTTCTCCACCGGTCGCGGTACGCCCTTTGCCAGCCCGGTGCCCACGGTGAAGATCTCCACCAACACACCCCTTGCCACCCGCAAGCACGGCTGGATCGACTTCAACGCCGGTCAGCTGCTGACGGACGGCAAGTCCCTGCCGGAGCTCTCCCGGATGCTGATGGACTACGTTCTCTCCGTCGCCAGCGGCGAAAAGGTCTGCTCCGAGCGCAACGGCTTCCACGATTTGGCGATCTTCAAGACAGGCGTGACACTCTGATTCCACCCACATACAAAGGCAGACGGCTCATTTGCGAACCGTCTGCCTTTTCATATGCGATTATTCCTCTACCTCGCCGACATTTTCGCATTCCAGCATCACGCCGTCCTGGCCGGCGATGGTCACATTCTTCATGACGACCTTGTCCACGTTGATCGCCACCAGTCCCTTACGGCTGACCTGCTCCACACCGCAGGCCATCGCGGGCGCCATGGGCTCCGCATCCGCCGCGCAGGTGATGGACACATTCTCCATCTCGACCCGCTCGATGGGACGCTCCGGCAGGCCCAGGAAGTAGCCGGCGCAGGTCACGTCCGTGGCCGTCACATCGCGGAAAGCGATCCGCCCGATTCGGGGCGTGCGCTCGTCCACAGGCTGCTTTTCGCGGCTCTGGACATACTCGGTTTTTCCGTCGGGATCGCAGAAGTACAGACAATTGACCACATAGGGCGTGCCCACGTGCTCCATGACGACATTTTCAAACACGATGTCGTCGATCACGCCCTGCTCTCCGCGCCCGCGCCTGGTCTTGATGCGAAGGCCGCGGTCAGTGTTGCGCATCAGGCAGTCGTGCAGGTAGACCTTGTTCACGCCGCCAGCCATTTCGCTGCCGCAGGTCATGCCGCCGTGGCCGTTTTCCATCAGGCAGTGGCTGATTTCCAGGTCGGAGCAGGGCGTCTTGTAGGTCGCTCCCATGTAGAGCTTGCCCGCCTTGATGGCGATGCAGTCATCCCCCAGGGAGAAATGCGCGCCCGCCAGCAGGATGTGCTCGCAGCTCTCCGGATCGAAGCCGTCGGTGTTGGGGCTGTCCGCCGGGGCGGTGACGTGGATGTTCAGGAACTTCAAATCGCGGGAGAAGTAAGGCTGGAGGTTCCACGCCGGGCTATTGCGGAAGGACAGGCCCTGCACGGTCACATCCTCGCAGTCATTGATGAAGAACATACGGGGCCGCCACGCGCCGCGCATCGTGCGATGGTTGACCCACCAGTCAGCCTTGTCCGCCTGACCATCCAGCACGCCTTCGCCGTAGATGACCACGTCCTTCACGCCGTTGCCGGAGATGAAGGCGGCGAACATGTCCAGCGGGTTGCCCTCCCAGGAACCGAGGTTGAGGTCTTCCGTCTCGTCAGTAGAGCGGGTCATACCCGGCAAAATCGGGAACTTGCTGCGGTCGGTATCCAGCAGGAGCGTCGCCCCCTTCTGGATTTCGATGCGCACATGGCTCCTGAGGAAGATGGGCAGCACATGGTACTCGCCCGCCGGGATCAGCACGCGGCCCTTCTTCGGGCAGACGTTGATGGCCGCCTGAATGGCAGCGGTATCGTCGTGCACGCCGTCGCCCACCGCACCGAAGCGGCAGACATTCAGCGTGTAGCTCTCCTTCTTCGTGCGGAAGGAGAGCCGCCCCACTTCGCCGGATTCGTCCAGTACCTTGACGGCATACTTCGTATCGGGCCACAGGCCGTAGATCGAGTGCACCACCGTATCCGCCGCCCCCCAATCCTCGCCGTTGACAAGGATACGGTAGGGCTTTTTCGTATTGTACAGTCCGCCGTCGGGCAGCTCGAGGGTCGCGCTGCGGGCGGAAACAAACAGCTTTTTTACTTCAAACATGCGCTCACCCCAAACATTTTTTCCAGCGCTTCGGCGGCCTGGTCTTCGCCATTCCTTTGCAGCGCCTGCATCCCCTTCCGGACCACGGGCAGATAGCGCTCCGGGTCGATCAGCCCCCGCCGAACGCCGCGCAGCAGCGCATACAGCAGGAGCGCCTGCGTTTTGGGGTCGGCATCCGCCATAGCCCGCAGCGCGCCGGTGAGCGTCTGCCTGTAGATATCCACCAGCGCGCGCCAATGCTCATACAGCTGATCCGAGCAGGTCTCCACGGCGTCCATCAGCGCCATGAGGAACCAGGCTTCCTCCCGCAGGGAGGCATTGTGACGCCCTTCCTTTTTGTTCCACAGGCGCTGGTGCACGCTGCGGAATATCGCCGCCGTCTGTCCCACCCGCTCCATGCGGTTGAGCTTCATCTCATACGCCATGCGGAAGGGCAGCGTTTGACAGGCCGCAGACAGGCTGAGCGTTCCGTCCGCCTGAGCATCCAGCGACGCCATCACCTGCTGAAGCGCCTGCCGGTATTTTTCATCGCCGGTCTGATCCAGCGCAAAGAACAGCGCCTTCGCGTTGGCGGGCGTGCAGCGGGCATCCTGGATCAAACGATCCGCGCAATGCTGTACATAGGTTGCCAGCTTCTCCGCGTCAGAACAATGCATGCAGACCCGGACAGCCAGGTCATCCTGGGGCTTCCACTCCGTACCGGGCGTCGCCGCCATCAAATATTCTTCGAACCAAGGCCTCATTCTTTTCGCTCCCATCAGTGCAATGTAAGCATTTTCATCATTATACCGCCTGCTGGCACATAAGTCAATCAAAAATGCAGAACAAATGCATTTCAGAAAGAGCCTGCCGGATGCAGCAGGCTCCTGTGGTCATTGTTCAATCAGCTCCATATCCGTAAAGGGCGACTTTTCCTCAAAGGGGAACTTGATGTGCCAGATCGCGCGCAGGGCGTCCATCTGGTGGAGCAGCATCTTCGTCTGTTCGTGAGGCATTTCCTGCGGCTCCAGGTTACCGGCCTGCAGGTCGCGCAGACAGGCCTCCACCTCGTATTCATAGCCGGTGATCTGTTTGGGCACGTCGATGTGGCGGATCGGGTTCACCCGGTCATCCTTGTCGAAGATCTCGATCCAGCCTGGATTGTTGACGTTATCCACCATCAAGTAGCCCTTGGTGCCGTAGATCACACACCGCCTGTCGGAATTGAAGGCCGTCGAGGCCATCAGCTGAGCCATCTTGCCGTTGCGGTACTTGATGGTGATGGTTTCCGTGCGGTCCACGCCGGTCTCGAAGAGCTCCACGGTGGAGTTGATCCGCACGATGTCGTCGCCAAATACCATGGACGCGAAATTCAGCACATACACGCCCAGATCCAGCAGCGCGCCGCCGGCCAGATTGGGATCCGTGATGCGCTCCTTGTGCTCCACCGCGTAGCAGAGGTTGGAATAAAGCATCCGCGGCTCGCCGATCACGCCCTCCGCCAGCAGATCGTTGATCATCCATCGGGAAGGCATATAGCGGGGCCAGATGGCCTCGGCAACGTAGACGCCTTTTTCGCGGGCCAGCGCCAGGACTTCCTCCGCCTGATGGAGGTTGGGCGTGAAGGCCTTCTCGCAGAGGATGGCCTTGCCGGCGTTGATGCACATCTTCATCTGCTCGGCGTGATGAGAGTGGGGTGTAGCGATGTACACCAGATCCACCACGGAATCCGCCAGCATTTCCGCATACGAGCCATAGGCCTTGAGCACACCCTGCTCCTGCGCAAAAGCCTGCGCCTTGTCCAGACTCCGGGACGCAATGGCATACAGCTCCACCGGGCGGCCAGCTTCCTTCATCCCGCGGATGGTTTTGCACATGGAGCGGGCAATGGAGCCCGCACCGATAATGGCGACGTTCATGATATATGACATGGCAAACAAGCCTCCTTGGTATATTGGACGCAATCCTTTGCCCACATTGTACCATGATTCCCCTGCCCCGTCAACCAAAGGGGAAACAAAAAACCTCACCGCGGATGCGATGAGGCTTTGCGTGATCCCGGCAGGACTCGAACCTGCGACCTTTTGATTCGTAGTCAAACACTCTATCCAGCTGAGCTACGAGACCATGTGATGTCAGGGAGACGGCAGGTCAGGTCATGAACCTTATAAAGAAGTGATCCCGGCAGGACTCGAACCTGCGACCTTTTGATTCGTAGTCAAACACTCTATCCAGCTGAGCTACGAGACCACATCGCCATCCACACATTTCTGTGTTTCCCTGACAGCTCTAATATCATAGCACCGTTCCACGGAAATGTCAAGCACATTTTTGAAATTTTTCAGAAAAAATCCGGCTGATTTATCTGCATCAGCCGGAAAAGATCACACTGGTTTCTGCGCCCTCGGGTATACGCCCAGCAGCCGCAGCGCGCAGGTATAGGGCCTGGCCGCCGCCATGGCGCGGGACAGGTGCGCCGAATCCATCTCCCCCTCGAAATCAGCGGAGAAAAAATACTGGAAGGGCGTGTCCGGCAGCGGGCGGGACTCGATGCGGGTCATGTTCAGCCCGCTGTCAGCAAAGGAGGACAGCACCTTCACCAGCGCGCCGACCTCGTTGTTCACGCGGAAGGTCACCGTAGCCTTGGATGGCGTATCCAGCGGGATCGCGCTCATGGACAGGATGAAAAAACGCGTGGTATTGGTGGCAGAGGTCTGGATATTCTCCGCCAGGGAGACAAGGCCATATTCCTTCGCCGCCTCGATGGAGGCGATGGCTGCGCGGGACTTATCCCCTGCTTCTGCCACCTCGCGGGCGGAGATCGCGGTGTTGGCGGAGGGTACGATCTGCACGCCGGGCAGCGTCTGCAGGAACTCGTCGCACTGGGCGATGGCCTGCGGATGGCTGGCAATATGCCTGATGTCAGCAAGCATGGCGCCCGGCACGCCCAGCAGATGATGGCGCACCGCTTTCATCGTTTCGCCCACGATTTGCAGCGGCAGCTTCTCCAACAACGAGTAGGTCGGCAGCACCGCGCCCACGAAGGAGTTTTCCACCGGCAGCAGCGCATAATCCGCCTGACCCTCCACCACCGCCTTCGCCGCCTCCGGGAAGGTGTCGTAGCCAACGCAATTTCCGCCCGGGAAGGCAGACTGCGCCGCGCCGTGGGAGAAGCTTCCCGCCGTGCCCGGATAGGCGATCACATAAGGCATCCCTGTCGCTCCTTCCATAGATCGAGGATGGCAATGGCCGTCATCGCCTCGATCACCGGCACCGCGCGGGGCAGGATGCAGGGGTCGTGGCGGCCATGAATTTCAAGCTCTGCATTCTCCCCGGTTTTGAGGGAGACCGTCTGCTGCCTTTGGGCGATGGACGGCGTGGGGCGAATGACGCAGCGGAAGATCACCGGCATACCATTGGTGATGCCGCCGTTCACGCCGCCGGAATGATTCGTTTGGGTGACGATCCTGCCCTCCTCCATGCGGAAGGCGTCGTTGGCGGCACTTCCCCGCATGGCAGCAAAGCCGAAGCCCTCGCCGAATTCAACGCCCTTCACCGCAGGCACGGAGAACAGCAAATGGCTGATTTCACTTTCCACGCTGTCGAAGAAGGGCGCGCCAAGGCCCGCAGGCAATCCTGTCACCATGCATTCCAGCACGCCGCCGATGGAATCGCAATCGTTGCGGGCCGCCATGGCAGCAGCCTCCATCTGTGCGTCCACGCCGGCAGTCAGCACAGGCAGGTGCATTTGCTTCATGTAGGAATAGTCAGCATCGGGGTCAGCATCCATGAAGGAGGCGTCCGCTACCTCGCCCAGCCGCTGGATGTGGCATGCAATGCTCACCCCCTGTGCTTCCAGCCACTGGCTGCACAGCGCTCCCGCAGCGACCAGCGGCGCCGTCAGCCGCCCGGAGAAGGAGCCGCCGCCCCGCCAGTCCTCAAAGCCGAAGTAGCGCACATGACCGGTGTAATCCGCGTGGCCGGGGCGGACGAGATCCACGCCGTCGCCATAATCCCGGCTGCGCTGGTTCGTATTGCGGATGAGGATGCAGATGGGCTGGCCCGTAGTGCGGCCATTCAGCACGCCGGAGAGTAATTCCGGTGCATCGGCCTCCTTCCGGGCCGTTGTGAGGGCGCTCTGCCCCGGGGCGCGGCGGGTCATTTCCGCCAGCAGGCGATCCATATCGATCACCATGCCCGCCGGGAAGCCGTCCAGCGTCACGCCGATGGCCTCGCCGTGGCTCTGCCCGAAGATGGACAGCTTCAACTGCTGCCCGTAGGTGCTGCTCATTCAGCCTTTCCTCCAAGATTCTGATACACATTGATAAACTCGGGCCAGGACTTGTTCAGCGCCTGTACACCTGTGACAGTCACCGGTTCCTTCGCCACGCTGCCTGCAATCGCCCCCAGCATGACCATGCGGTGATCGTTGTAATCCGGCAGCGTCACGCCGCCCTTGAGCTGCTTCACGCCCTGGATGACGATGGTATCGCCCTCCGCCTTTGCGCTGCCGCCCAGCAGATTCAGCACCTCCACCGTCGCGGCCAGGCGGTCGCACTCCTTCAGGCGGAGCCGTCCGCAGCCGGTGAGGCGGCTCTCCCCTTCCGCCATCTGGCAGACAAGCGCCAGGATGGGTGCGATGTCGGGACAGTTCGCCATATCAAGGACTGCGCCGGTAAGCTTCTCCGCAGTGACAGTCACACCGGAAACGTCCTCCGTAACTTTCGCACCCAAAGCCGTCAGATGCGCCAGCACAGCCCGGTCACCCTGAGTAGTTTCCTTCGCCAGATGGGTGACGGTCACGTCATGCCCCAGCGCAGCCGCGGTAAGCAGCACCGCCGCCTGGGAATAATCGCCCGACAGGCGGCCATCCTTCGCCCGATACTGCTGCTTTCCGGGAATGCGCCACGAGAAGGGCGCCACTTCTTCCATCTTGATGCCGCTCTGAGTCAACGCCTCGACAGTCATGCGGATATAGCCTGCACTCTCCACCGGGGGCTGAACGGTCAGCGTGGAGTCCTCCTCCAGCAGCGGCAGGGCGAACATCAGGCCTGAAACAAACTGGCTGGACACATTGCCCGGCATCACATAATGCCCGGCCTCCAACTCGCCCTTGACGGTCAGCTCCGCTGCGCCATCGCAGCCAACGCCCATGCGCCAGCGCACCCCGCGGGGCACAAACAGGTCACGGTACACATCCATCGGGCGCTGGCCAAGCCTGCCGTGCATGCGGAACACGCCGCCCTTCGCCATCGCCAGGGCGATGGGCACAAAAAAGCGCAGCGTAGAGCCGCTCTCGCCGCAGTCCAGCACCGGAAGCTTACAGGGCTTCTTCGCATAACCAGTGATAGTCAGGCAGTCATCCGCCTGCTCGATCTTCGCGCCAAGGGCCTTGAGGCAGCGGGCGGTTGCCGCCATATCGGCGGAATCCATAAAGCCGCTGAGGGTCGTCGTGCCCTGAGTCAATCCAGCACAGATCATCCGGCGATGCGCCTCCGACTTTGACGCCGGCGCGGCGACCGTGCCTGCCAGAGCAGCGGGGAAAAACGTCATTTCCATAAGCAGGGTTTGCTCCTTTGCAAGTGATCAGAAAGACAGTCATCTTATGATAGCACAACTCCGATATCCCGTGTTGTTTTTGTGCTGTATTTCACCCAGCCTGTACAGCAAAAATACAAGGATACAGAATCCAGCGCAAGCATGCCCACAACCCCAACCAGCGAAAAAACCTCCGGAGCCGCATAAGCTCCGGAGGATCGCAGTCCATCTTTACTTTTCCAGGCATCCAACCGGGACGAAGCCGCGCACCTTCTTCGATCCCACCTTGGTCTCGATGTAATGGAAGGGCTGTCCGCCGTCGTAGCCGGCATATTCCGCCAGATATGTCACCTGCGTGCCAGGCGTCAGGGTGACGATCTGATCTGAGTAGTTTTCCGGATCATCGGTCAGGACGCACTCCGTTGTGATCGTGGCAGGAACAGCCTCGAAGTTCAGCTGGGGCAGCAGGGAGAAGTTATCCTTCAGGTGCGCCGCGTAGACATAGCCTGTGCGGCGGTTGCCCACGGTGGTGCCGTACTGCACCAGCAGCCAGTCGTTGTCCACCCATCCCGCTGCATACAGACCGCCGTTGGTATTGACCATGGCCTTGCCCTTCGCTCCGCGCCAATACGAATTATCCGGGCCGGAATACACATTCAGCTTCTGCCCGGGAACCACGTCCA
The DNA here is from genome assembly GCA_045132495.1 of Christensenellales bacterium. Classification (GTDB taxonomy): domain Bacteria; phylum Bacillota; class Clostridia; order Christensenellales; family Aristaeellaceae; genus UBA11524. The sequence continues at coordinate 8,577 of JBGUSK010000007.1, forward strand.
GCATCTTGGGGAAGGCAATGGTTTTGTCAATGACAGGATCTTCGCTGCCGATGCGGAAATCCTGCGCCGTCATGGTCTGCCAGCCCTCCAGCTGGTCCGCGGGGAGCCACGCATTGCGCCCGGGCTTCTTTTGGCCCGTCAGGCAGACGTAGGCCCACTCCTGCCCGTTTTCATCCCGGTCGACGAATCTGAGCTCCACCTGCGCACCTGCCTTGACGGGATATGCCTCTGCTGCGCGGGTATCCGGGGCATGCCAGGTCTTGCCGTCCTGCTTCACTGTATAAGCTCCGCTGAGCCATGCCATCTCCGGCACAAAGCCCTGCATTTCCTTCAGGGCGGTGGACTTGATCCAGCCACGGCGCACCAGCCCCTTGTCATCCGTCACGCTGATGAAGGAATACCCCGCCTTTGTGTCATGGGCGATGACCTTCACCCGGCCGGTCTTGGGCACTTTGGCAATGACTTCAGCCCCCTGCGCAGGCGAGGCATAGACATTGATGATGCCCATCACATACGCGCCGCCCAGCTCCGCCAAACCGGTTACAGGATTGCCTTCCTCATCCGCAGCCGTCACATCAATGGGATTGTAGCTCAGATCATTGACGCTGACCTTGCCATCACTGATTTCCATCTCCATATGCACGGAGGGATGGCCCCAGGTCGCTCTGTCCAGCAGCGCATCCTCCTTCATTGTCAGTCCCCTGATCTCCGCCATGTTGAAGCCGCCCTTGCCGCTTTCAACACCCTGAATGTCAATGGCATAGTCGCCCTCGACCATCACGAAGGTCTGGCTGCCGTCCACCACGGACATGCTGCCGAAGCTGGTCTGCTCGCTGTAGCTGTCCGATGCATTGGAGAGGTGCTCGCTGCCGGAGGTGACGGTGGTTTCATAGCCCGGGCCGACGGTCAGACGGTAGGTGCTGGTTTCCTTGAGGGAGCCGTCCTCCGCCACAGTTTCAGCAGAGGAAACCGCCATCGGCAGCGCCGTCATGATGCTGGTCAGCGCCGCGCCCATATCACCCACGGTATCAAAATCCACCTCGAAATAACGGGTTTCATACCCTGCTGACAGCACCCGGCGGGTGTAACGCTTGCTGGTGGCGTCCATGCCGCCCACCAGGCCGATTGTATACACATTCGTGCCGCCGGAGGCTGCCGCCTGGCCCTGCCCGATGGCATACTGGATGGGATCGCCGACGCCGGCATTGGCCTGACCATCGGTGATCATGAGGATCATCTGCCGGCGGCCCTGCATCGCAGAGGAGGTCAGCAGCTGCTTGCCCGCACCAAAGCCTGCACCGGTGTTGGTGTTGAATCCGCCGCCATATGCATACGCAGCCAGCGCCTGGAACAGCGCCTGCTGATCGGTATATCCCCGCATGGGAGACAACGTGCTCGTATCGCTGTCGAAGCGCACCGCGCCCACACGGCTGGCCGGATTGAGGGACAGCAGCGTACGGCCAAAGACCTGCGCCGCCTCTGTGGCGTAGTTCAGCAGGCTTTTCCCGGTGGCCGGGTTGACCTGATCCATCGAGCCGGAGGTATCCAGGATGATCACGACCTCCACCGGCGTGAAGGAATAGACGATCTGCTGCTGCATGGTGGGGTCAGGGTCGCCGCCATTGACCACCGTGCCCACAGCGTCCGCGGCGTTGTAGATCACATCCTCGTTCATCACATCCACCGCGTCGGACTGGTCGGCGCCATCCATCCAGCCCTCTGCCACAGCGCATCCCGCCAGCAGCACCATTGCCGCCAACAGACTCAGCGTCTTCTTCAGCATGAGATTTCCTCCTTATTTGCTCGTCGTTCTGTCAAACATGGGCAGCGATTCGATGTACTTTCTTGTCACATAGGTCCAGACAATGCGCTGCTGATGCTGCCATTCCTTTTCCTCCCACCAGAACAGATCCTCGTCACCGGTGGCGTCATCATTCTCACGCAGGATACGGTTGACCTCGCTTTCGCCAGCGCAGTAGCGGTTATACTCATCACCCGTCAGCAGCAGATCAAGGCCATGATTGCTGTATGCCCACATCGTCTTGACAAAATGCCGCTCACCGGGATTTGTGACCATATTCGTCTGCCAGTCTTCAGCAAAGGTGTTGGAGTTTTTGATCCAGTCAACCTCTCTGATATAGTAAGTATCGGCTTCTTCCCTGGTGCTTCGCTTTGCCTTCGCGTTGGTGACCGCTGCAGGCGCCTCCTCCAGCTCAACGCCCTGGAAGGTGCATGGAGGGCTGCCGATGGGAAGGTAAATGCCCACGACCTGGCTGTCCAGGATATAGTCATCCGCGCCGCCCAGCAGGAAGCCCGTCCCCTCTACATCTACACCGGCATCCTCCAGCTCCTTGCGGGTACCGGCAATGTAGTTCTCGTACACAACATACACCATGTCAAGATGCTTTTGTCCTTCCAACGTATAGTCCGAATCCATATTGACGATCTCGTTCATCAGGACCAGCTGCTCCTTGATGCCGTCCAGGCCATAATGCTTGTACATATCCATCAAGTATTCGGAGATCACCAGATTCTCACCTTTGAGCTTGAGCTCCTTCATCAGGTAGAGGGACTCAATGATATCCACAGCCCGCTGATGGGTGGGCTCGGAAGCATAATCCCGCAAGGTGGATTCGATGGCGTCCACAAGGGTCGCTTTGGCGTTGAACACATTATAAATCGAATCCACATAGCCAATGTGGCCAGAGAAGAGCAAGTCGTATACCAGCGAGCCAATGGATACCACAGTCATCGCAAGGGAGGCCGTCTTGGCAAAGGAGCTGACTCCCTTTGCAGCCGTGGTCGAAGCAGCAGCGCCTGATGCGGTGCCGGTCATAACGACTGTATTGGCCGCTGCTGAAGCGCTTGCCTTGGCGGTCGTCTGCATGACCCATTTCACCGCGCCCTTGGTCGCATTCACCACCTGTTTGCCGACACTTTGGGCCGCCTTGGTCAATACAGTCGACCCCGGCGGAACTTCGCAGATGAACTCCATCGCATCAAAGATCGTATTCGCCCACATGCCGGAGGTCTGGATGAATGTGTTCTGTTTGACCACAGCATTCTTCAGCGATTCATTACAGGAATTGTAGATATCCTCCATCAATGCCTTGACCGCCGCCTGAATCAGCTCCGCGTCCGCTTCATCCGATGTTTCCAGCTCCAAATACCAGTTATAGAGCGAGTGGATATGCTCGTTGGAAATCTGCTTATAGGTGTTGAAATACGCCTTCTGCAATTCGGAGTAATTCGTCGTGTTGGTGTATAGCTGGTAAACATCCATACCAATACCTGCCAGGTCCAGGAGTATTCCGCCCATTTCCCATGCAGTCGGCTTTTTTGCGTCCACCTGATTGGCGTAATACTTCAGTGCTTGCTGATCCTCCAGGGACAGATAGTCGGTCAGCCCCAGCTCCTGGATTTTTTGCGGGCTGAAGTCCACCTCCATATCATCCAGCCGGATCTTTCGCTTTCCGTCCTTTCCTATATACGTCGTGACGACGTCGCGCTGGTTGACCAGGTTATACTCACCAGATGTTTTTGTCATGTCCCTGAACATGGAGCTTTCAAAGCCCGAGGTTGTAAAGCTGGTATTCTTCGCCACGGTGGTATCCAGCACGACCCGATCCCCAGCATACGCTATATTGGCAAAATGATCCGCGCCGCCCTTGTAGGTCACGCCGTCATCTCCCACCCAGGACATCCACAGCATCGTCCCGCTGCCGTCATCCAAAGGAATCTCCGATACATCCGTCAGCTTGAAATACTGCACTTTTTCCGGTGCTTTGTTAGGATTGCCCATCACATAATAAGACGAACTGTCATTGATCGGCGTAAACACATACAGCAGCGCATCGCTGATCTCATTTTCTGGATTTCGCACTTTATCAACAAAGTCAGTATTTTTGTACACTGCGTCGGCATTCTTCTGAAAATTCACCAGCTTTGTACACTTCGCCATCTCCTCTGCGATGTATGCGCCATGAGCCAATTGCTGCATATTCGTCAAAAGCTCCTGGGCATAGCTGTTATAGACCTCACCCAGCATGTTGTAGTAGGGCAACGCATCCTTTCCCGCCTCGCCAAACTTCTTCTTTGCCTGTTCATCTGTGTATTGCTCGATGATCAGCTCCACGCCCAGCGAGGAGATCGTCGAAAGTGCCTTCTGATTCCACTCGATATAGGCTTCCTGTACCTTTCTCCCATCGCGGAATTTGATTTCCTGCTCCAGCATCAGATATCCGCTGGAGTAACGGTCGCCCTCCTTGCGCTCAGACATGTCCAGCCATTTTTGCAGCCGTTTTCCCATATTCGAGGCTGCATAGACCCAGTTGTCATCATAGAACTGGTTTACATAGAGCATTTCCGGCGAATACCAGCCCATGACGAAGGGCTCCGCAGCGGTGATTTTTTGCCCATCAGCGGTATAGATCGTTGCAGCGGCGGATAATCCGTAGCGGCCATATGCGGGTTCACCGCTGCCGCCAGCCATGAGCTGACGAGCTGCGTCCGTCCCGTCGATTCTCCAGCTCGTTTCCTGCCCGACCTCGCAGTCCAGCACCGTGCGCTGATCGCTGTTATAGTACACATCCACCTGCAGCCGGGCACCCTCCGGGATGCTCTGCTCGCTCAGATTGACCCACATCAGCAGCTGATTCCATCGCAGCTCCGCATTTCTCAGCGGGACCCGTTCCGGGTTTGCAAAGGTTTCCAGGCTGAGTTTCCCGCGCAGCTCCTCCGGCGCATCGCCTACTGCCTGCACGATATGGAAAGCGCTCATGCAGCGCGCGAAGCCCGGCGCCTTTTCATCCGTTCCATTGGCACCGTAGCCTGCAATGACGTACATGCCCGGCCTGCTGAATGTGATCTCATGGTGACTGCCGTCCAGGATCTGTTCACGGCTGTCCGGCGGAACGACCATCAGCGCCACCGCCGCCGTACCATTTCCGCGCACATCAAAAGCGATGGTCGTCCCCACCGGGACAACAGCGGAAGCATCTGCAGGGATCAGCTGCACACTCATGCCCGCCGCCTGCGCCGGAAGACACGAAAAGAGCACTGCCGTCACCAACAGCAGCGAAACAACGCGGCGGGCTATTCTTCTGACCATTCCACACATGGAGAAGCCCTCCTTTGTGCATCCATTTTCTTCCTGATATTATATCCTGCCCCAGCATTTCTTGTCAAGGGAATGCCCTGCGCCAATTCAAAAGGCGGCACGCAGAATATGCGTCCGCCCTTGGGTTTGCTTGAGTTGCGTCATACCAACGATATTCCGCCTATAACTGATGATATCATCCCCGTCCAAAGACTTCCCACTCGATGAGCGCAGGGAAAGCAGAGGGATCGTCGCTCTTCTGCATGCGTTCCAGGCGCATCCAGCGGACGTTGTGCATCCCCAGGGGGATATACTGCCTTTCGCCGGTCTTTTCCAGGTCATAGGCCACCTCCGCACCGTCGGAAAGCACCACATACCCGGAGACCCAGTAGGCGTCATGGGGGAAGTCCGCGCGGAGGGTCAGCGCCATCTCGTCCACCGTGACTTCGCGGCCGAAGTCCAGCAGACACCAGGCGTCTTCGCGGGCGCCGATCCCCCAGCTCTGGAAGGGCCATTCGCCGTGATAATCACTGTGACGCATGCCGTCGATGACATTTCGGGCGCAGAAGCAGGCCTCGTTGCGGGTTTCCACGTTGGCGATGCAATGGGGGAAGAAATCTGTCTCACCCCGCAAATCAGAGGGATTGCAGGCTACGTTGCGGCGCGCGGCAAGTTCCTTCTCCGTCATGGCGCGTGCGGTCACGATGTGGCGCGAGCCCTCGAATGCCACCGGGCAGTACGCCAGGCGATGCTCGCCAAAGGGCACCCGCCAGGTCATCCGCCCTTCAGGAAGGTACACCTCGCCAGGAAGGATAGTCGCATCCATCTGCACGATCAGGTGGGGCGTATCGGAGCGAATCTCCACATAGTCACCCTCTTCGTACACACGATCCACGCGTAAAAGGGCCTCGCTGGGATGGCTGACAGACGCAAGAACCCGGCCTGCGGCAGTCATTGCAATAATGGTGATCATGCTTTTCTCCTTACAGCCAGAGCATCGGGTCAGTGCCGTGCAGCTTGGCGATGGCCTCGACGAAGAAATAATCGCCGTAGGTAATGTTGGTGTGGCGGCCCGCGCCGTCATCGTGATAGCTGGCGGTGCAGTGAGTCAGGATGCCGCAGCGATCCTCCGACCAGTCGCAGCAGTGATCAATCAGACCGTCCAGCAATTTCTCAGCAGCTGTCTGCCACTGATTGTCGCCGGTGACCCTGCTGAGCTCCATGAGGCCGCAGGCAGCGCAGGCGCCTGCGATGTTGTCGATGCGCTCCTCGCCCTCGGGCTGACAGAAGTCGCAATCCGTCAGGCCGTCGGGGCGGATATGGCTAACAAAGTAGGCCGCAATGCGCTTGGCGGCATCCAGATAACGCTCGTCCTTCGTATTCAGGTAGGCCAGGGTGAAGCCATACAGGCCCCAGGCCTGCCCGCGGCTCCAGCTGCTGCCCAGGGTGTAGCCCTGACCGGGATGTTCCTTCACCCGTGCACCGGTATAGGGATCGATCTCGATGATATGGCTGACCGAGCCGTTCTCCCGCAGGAACTCCCGCAGCGTCATGTCCGCATGGATCTTCGCCACATTGGCAAAGCGGGGATCCTCCAGTTCGCGGCTGGCCCAGAACAGCAGGCTCAGATTCATCATGCAGTCGATGATGGCAAAGCCCATCTTGGCCTTCTCGTTCCACGCGCGGATGTAACCCACGGGGTTGAAGCGCCCCATGAGCAGGCTCGCAGCATGGAGAGTATCCGTGCGGGACTGCCTGCAGCCGCAGAGCTTGTAATCCGCTCCGGTGGAGAGCAGATACATAAAGCCGGTATCATGGTTGAGCAGATCATAGGTGCGCAGCTCGGCAGCCAGCAGCTCCTGAGTGCGGCGGGCCTCCTGGCAGAAGAGTTCCTCCTTCGTGGCGGCATAGAGCTGCCACATCAGGCCCGGCCAAAAGCCGCCCGTCCACCAGGAGTTGCCGTCATAGGGGGAAGCGATCCACTTGCCGTTTTCGCTCTTGTAGGGCAGGATGCCCATTTCAGCAGCCATGGGGACCGTGCGGCGGAATTTCGCCAGCACTTTTTCGAAGATCACATCAGGATTGTTGCGCAATGTTCAGCACCTCTTCCGGTATTTCATTGGGGACAGCGTCGCCAGCATCAGTGAAGACGGCGCAGATCAGGGTCGTGGTGCCCGCAGGCAGCCTTGTAAGCAGGGTGGGAATGAGCGTCCGGGGAGCCATCAGGTTGGTGTTCGCCTCGGGGACGATCACCTCGCCGTTCGCATAGCCCGCGATGGCATAGATCGCGGAGGTACCCATATCGCCGTGTGCGATGGCAGCCTTGTCGTCCGCCTGGACGGATGCAGCCACCCGGTCGCAGAGCCTCGCGCCTGCCCGGTCACGGGGCACGGCGAAAGCAGCCTCGGCAGCCTCCAGAGGACGGTCTGTGGTGATGACGTGCCTGCGGACGTGCCACATGCCTCGGGGAATGATCCGGCTGTCAATGTGCACGCCATCCACAGGGCTCCAGGTGAAAGCGACCTCCTTCTCCGTCAGCGAGAAGGTATCGCAGCCGCTGCGGGCATGCCAGAGATCCTTGTCAGCTTTCACCGCCAGCATGGAGTCAAACGCACCCTTTTTGAGCGTCCCTGCCTCCTTCACCACAGAGAAGGCAAACTTGCTCGAATAAGCAAACTTCTCGTACTTTTCGTCCTCGTGCATGTGCTCGTAGGCGTGGTTGCCGGCGGTGTATGCCACGACCTGCCGGTTGTCCCCGTCACGGGTGAGAAGCAGACGCACCTGTTCATCGCAGAAGACGGCAGGGGACGTGCAGGGCTTCTCCTCTGCTTGCCAGAATGGATGCTCCTCCGGGAGCGCCAGCACAGCGAAAGCCTTCATTGCCCAATAGGGAGAGCCTGGCGCATTGTAGCCTTCGGAAATGACCAGATTCGGATAGCCGTAGCCGATGGTCAGCACACCGTCACGGTCAAAGATGGGCTGGCTGAACCAGAAGCGCATGTTGCGCAGGAGCAATCCCTTCAGTTCGCCCCAGCCGATGGCTTCGCTGGTCACGCCAGAAAGGGCACAGGCGCTGAAGAAGCTTGACTGGGCAAAGCGGTAGGTCATGCTGCGGCCATAGGGCAGTCCCCTGCCCTCCTTGTCAAACCAGCAGGCGAACCGGGGCAGAATGCATCTTGCCCGCTCCCGGAAGCGCGCCGCCCGTTCGGGGTCGCGCTTCTCCATCACAGCAGCATATACCAGACCATAATAGTGGAAAGCCCACATCGTGTAATAATCCCGCTGAGTGGCCTTGTCGAAGTACCAGCCGTCGGCAACGTAGTGTCCCTCCATGTCGTCCAGGTCACTGCGCAGGCGTGCCTCGTTCACCGGACGCCCCACGTTCATGAAGCCGATGTTTACCAGCACGCGGAAGAACTGCCAGTTATTTTTAGGCATCTCATGCTGGTTGATCTGATCCAGCCAGCGATAGAGATTGTCCTGCTGCTTGGAAGTCAGTCCATGATAGAACCTGTCCGGGATCAGGCACAGGGCCATGCCCATCACGGCCATCTCCACCATACGCTGGTCAAAGGGGCCGATGTCGCCCCAGTATTCTTCGTGCATCGGGTCTGTGCCGTGGATGACGCCTTCGCGCCACATTTCCCACAGTGGCTCAGCCTCGGGACACTTACCCGCCAGCATGGGCACCAGTGCCCACAGCACCCGGGAGAAGCCTTCCATGCCCGCGACGCCCTCGTCATAACTCGCGCCGGAAGAACCCAGCATCAGCCGGGCCTTGCCGGGGGTGAGGCATTTGGTCAGCGGCGAGATCAGCTGCAGAGCGGCATTGACGACATCCTGCCGGGTCTTGAGCGGATTCATGCACACCTCATTCATCTGTATCATCCCTTCACGATTGCAAATTCGGGGAAGGCAGATATGCTCCCTTCCCCGAGAAGATATTTAGCCCTTCAGGCCGGAGGTGGCAATGCCCTCAATGAAGTACTTCTGCAGCGCCAGGAACACGATGGACACCGGCAGCAGCGAACACAGCGAGGCTGCCATGATCAGGTGATAATCACTGGAGTTCTCCTGGATGAAGCGGCGCAGACCCACCTGCACGGTCTTGTTGACGTCGCGGGTCAGGTAGATCATGGGGCCCATGTAGTCGTTCCAGGTGCCCACGAAGGTGAAGATGACCAGGGTGGCGATGGCGGCTTTGGACAGAGGCAGCATGATGCGGGCCCAGATGCCGTATTCGCTCAGGCCGTCGATGCGGGCAGCCTCGCACAGGTCTGTGGGGATGGACTGGTAGAACTGGCGCATCAGGAACACGCCGAAGGCGCTGAATGCCTGCAGCACCACCATCGCCCACAGCGTATCGTAGAGGCCCATGGAGCGCATCATGATGAACTGGGGCAGCATATAGGCCTGCCACGGCACCGCAATGGTCGCAATGTAGGCCATGAAGAGGATATCGCGTCCCTTGAAGCGCAGCTTTGCAAAGGCGTAGGCCGCAAAGGAGGAAGTCATGGTCTGCAGGAAGGTGACGACGATCGCAATGAATGCGGTGTTTTTGAAGTAGGTCAGCAGCGGCACCTTCTTCCAGATCAGGGAATAATTCTCCCAGTGGAAGGTTTCAGGAATCCACTGGATCGGGTAGATGAACACCTCGCGGTCCAGCTTCAGCGAGGAGGAGATCATCCACACAAAGGGGATCAATGTAAAGAGCGCGACAAGGATCAGCACTGCATACAGCAGCACCTTGCCGATCAGCGCCAGAACGGGATTATCCTTGCGGATCTGCCGCATCTTGGACGTAGCAACAGCCTGACTCATGAATGACAGCCTCCTTTCTTAATCGTTTGCAAATTTCTTTTCGCTGGAGAACTGAATGATGGTGATCGTCAGCACGATCAGCAGCAGCACCATCGAAATCGCGCTGGCCTGGCCATACTTGATCTTGGCGAAGGCCACATCGTAGATGTAGGTAACCAGCATCTTGGTGCTCCGGCCCGGGCCGCCCTCGGTCATGATGGCGACAACATCATAGATCTTGAAGCAGGAGATGATCAGCATGATGGAGGCAAAGAAGGTGGTAGGCTTGAGCTGGGGCAGCGTCACGTTGCGGAACTGCTGCCACTTGCTGGCACCGTCCACCGTAGCAGCCTCATACAGCTCCGCCGGCACGCCCTGCAGCGCCGCCAGGTAGATGACCATGTAATAACCCATGTTGCGCCACACGCTGACGAGGATGATCGCCCACATGGCCATGGTGGAATCTGCCGTCCACGACTTGTTGAAGGGGATGCCCACGGCCATGATCAGTTGGTTAATGGGGCCGTCCTTCATGAGCATGAAGTTCCAGCACACGCAGATGGCCACCATGGAGGCAACATAGGGGAAGAAGAAGATCGTACGGAAGACAACCGCGCCCTTGACGGCCTTGTTCAGTGCGATTGCCAGGGCAATGGAGCACACCAGCGTCAGCGGCACGGTCACCAGGGTGTAGAACAGCGTGTTCTTCAGCGAGATGCCCAGATCCACGCGGTTGAAGAAGTAGAAATAATCGCCGGCAGCGAACTTTTCGATCACCTTATCCACCTTGAAGATGGTCGCATAGTTTTCAAGGCCCACCCACTTCATGTTGGTCATTGCGCCGCCATTCCACTCCACAAAGGACAACAGGATGGAAAACACCACCGGAACGAGGGTGAAGATCGCAAAGCCCAGGAAGTTGGGCGCCAGGAAGGAATAAGCAATGAGGGTATTCTTCCTTTCCAGCTTGGACATACGGCGTTTGGCCACAGCCTTTTGTGCCATGAGGATGCACTCCTTTCGGTACGGATCTCAGGAAACACGCTGATGAAGGCGTGTGCGAAAGGACGGTTCACATCCTCTCGTATACACCTTCATCCATGAGAAACGGGCGGGAAGAGCGGGAGCCGAAGCGCCGCCATTCCCGCCCGCACATTATGGGATCATGGATCTTCGTTTGTCAGTCTGTCCTCAGATCACTCAAACAGCTCAGACGCACGGTCATTCATTTCCTCGATGCCTTCCTCAACGGACAGCTCGCGGGTCATAATCAGGGTGTGAGTTTCTTCCACGATGGGCTTGATCTCGCTCAGGTTGTCCACCACGGGCCATTCCACAGCCACGTAGGAGGGCAGCAGGGCAGCCTTGGAGCCTTCGTCGGTGGGGAAACCAGCGACGGTAGACATCGCAGCGGCGACATCCTCGGAGACCCAGGCGGGACGGGTACCAGTGGAAGCGGTGGCCTTGGAGCCCTCAGCGCCGCACAGCCAGGAGATGTAGGTCCAGGCAGCGTCCTTGTTTTCGGACTTCTTGTTCATCATCACGCCGGTCAGGTTTCCGAAGGAAGAACCAGCCTTCACGCCCTCAGCATGAGGAACAGCGCTGATGCCCCAGTTGAAGTTACAGGTGCCGTCGTTGTTGTAGCCGATCAGGGTGGAGACGTACCAGTAGCCCATGGGCATCATGGCGACGTTGCCGTTGGCGAAGGCCGCGGAGTAGTGCAGGCCAGCAGCCTTCAGCTCGCTGTAAGCCATGCAGGCGCCCGCATCTTCGATATCCTGATACAGGTTATAGAAGTAGGTCAGGTCGTCGTACTGACCATCGGCCAGGGTGTTCACGCCGTCACACACGGCCCAGTTGGCCACGGCAGACAGCCAGGTGTGGTAGTGGGTGCCGTAAACGCCATCCTTGGTCATCTTCTTGGCCAGATCAGCGTAAGCTTCCCAAGTCATGTCATTGGTGGGGTAGGCAACGCCGGCAGCGTCGAACAGATCCTTGTTGTAGAACAGGACCCAGAAGTCAGAGCGGAAGGGCAGCGCGTACTGAGCGCCCTCGAAAGCGTAGTTCGCTTCCATGCCCACGAAGCCGGACACGTCGTAGTTGTCCTTCTCGATGTAGGGAGTCAGGGGCTCAGCAAAGCCCTGGGCGTGCCAGTTCACGATGTCGGAGACTTCCTTGACCATGAACACGTCGGACTTGTCATTGCCGCTCAGCATGGAGCCAACCTTGATGGCGTAGTCCTGAGAAGCCACATCGATGTACTGCAGGTCGATGTTGGGGTAGACTTCCTCAAAAGCCTTCTCCTGGGCGACCAGGTAGGGAGTGGTGTTGGCGTCCCAGGTAACGACGGTCAGGACCTGCTTCTCCTCAGCCACAGCAAAGCCGGCCACGGACAGAAGCATCATCGCTGCCAGGAGCAGGGAAACGATTTTCTTCATATTGGGTTCCTCCTTCAATTTTATCTAAACGGGATCTCCCGTTTGATACGTTTTCATACCGTTTACGCTGATGATAAAACGTTGTGCAGCATATCCATGTGTTATCTGGGTCGTTTGTAGCTTAATTATACATCCATCGTATGCATTAGTCAAGACAATATATGAAAAATTACATAAAAAACGAATGAAATTTATGTTGAAAACAGTGTAACAACACATACTTTTACATATATCGTTTGTAAATTTACATTTCACTTGTATCCAGCTTGTAAGTATGATATAATGCAGGCACAGACTTGAAAGAGGTGGAAATACATGCCAGAAAAGCAGCCCACGATCTACGATGTCGCTTCCCGGGCAGAAGTATCCATTGCAACGGTATCCCGCGTTCTGTCCGGAGGAAGCGCCAGCGCTGCCGCCCGGGAAAAGGTCATGCAGGCCATCGCCGAGGTTGGTTATGAGGCAGCCTCCCCTCGCCGCCAGACTGAGCGAGTCCCCGAAAACCGAACGCTGGCACTGGTCGTCTCAAACCTGTCCAACCCCTATTACGCCGAGCTTGCTGCCGGAGCGGAGGAGGCTGCCCGTCACAATGGCTATGCGCTGCAGATCTGCTGCAACGACCTGAACGAACCCATCAATCCGGGACTGATCGAGCAGCTCATCGCCCAGCACCCTGCAGGTGCGGTGCTGGTGGGGTCCATGGTGGAAAACGGCACGGACGATGAGCTTTTCAGCCTGCTGATGCGTCTGCGTCAGGCCATGCCGCTGGCGATCATTGGCCCTCGCATCGAAGGGCTGGACTGCATCAATATCACCTCCGACCTGAGCCTTAGCATCCGCAAGAGCATCGCTCACCTGCTTTCCATGGGCCACGAACGGATTGCTTTCATCGGCGGAAGCAACAGCATCCGTTCGGCCTCCGCACGGGAACAGGCCTTCTATGCAGAAATGAAGCGGCTGGGCAAGCCGATCCTGCGCGCCGGCGCTGAAAGCGGCTTTTCGCCGCGCGACGGCGAATTGGGCGTTGCCCGCCTGTTTGCAAGCCTCCCGGAAAACGAACGCCCCACTGCGCTGATCACGATCAATGATCTGGTCGCCCTTGGCGCGCTGAGAGAGCTGCACAGGCTAAAGCTGCGCGTCCCGGAGGATGTGGCGCTCATCGGCTGTGACAACCAGTTCTTCACCCCCTATCTCAACCCCCCGCTGACCACCGTGGATCTTCACCCAATGGAACATGGAAAATGCGCCGTCTCCGAGCTGATCGCCGCCATCAGCGGAGGCAAGGTGTATTCCTTCAGCCAGATCCGTGAATGCTCCCTGATCATCCGTGAGAGCTGCGGAATGGAGCGCCATATGCTGTAATATTCTCCCCCTCCGTCTGATGACCGCAGGTTTAATCTGACGTAAAAAGCTGGAGTGCCGCTGCATTTGTCAGGCACTCCAGCTTGTTTTATTTCATTGCGCGAACCGCATTGACGATGCAGATCATCGCCACACCTACGTCCGCAAAGACAGCCAGCCACATATTCGCTACACCGAACACGCCAAGGAGCATCACCAGCGCCTTCACCGCGAGGGCAAAGATGATATTCTGATGCACGATCCGCAGGGTCTTCTTTGCCATGCGGACGGCGAGGGCCAGCTTGCCCACATCATCGTCCATGAGAACGGCGTCAGCAGCTTCAATGGCAGCGTCAGCGCCCAGGCCGCCCATGGCAACGCCCACATCCGCCCGGCGCAGAACAGGCGCGTCGTTCACGCCGTCGCCCACGAAGGCCACCTGGTGGTCTTCTCCCAACAGCTTCTCCAGCACATCGACCTTGTCCCCCGGGAGGAGGGACGCACGGTATTCCGTCAGGCCCAGACGATGGCACACATCCGCCGCGACGGCTTCGTTGTCGCCGGTGAGCATGACCAACCTGGCTACACCCGCGTCCTTCAGCGCAGAAATCGCTGCGGAAGCGCCCTCCTTCACCGCGTCGCTGATGACGATATAACCTGCGTACCTGCCCTCCACCGCGACGTGCACGATGGTGCCCACGGCGGTCGATTCCGCGCAAGTAATGCCATTCTCCCGCATGAGACGCGCGTTGCCGCACAGGACGCGCCGCCCGTCCACAAGGGCGGACAGGCCCTGACCGGCGGTATCTGTCACACCGGCGACGCGGCCTGCCTCCAGATCGCGGCCATACGCCGCGCGCAGACTCTTGCTGATGGGATGCGGGCTGTGCATCTCCGCGTGGGCGGCGAGGTCGAGCAGCATCTCCGCCGTCATGCCCACAGGGACGGTTTCGGTCACGGTGAACACGCCCTTCGTCAGTGTGCCGGTCTTGTCAAAGGCCACAGTATCGAGGCCTGCAAGGGTTTCCAGGTGGTTCGCGCCCTTGACCAGAATGCCCTTTCGGGACACGCCGCCGATGCCGGAGAAGAAAGTCAGCGGCACGGAGATCACCAGCGCGCAGGGGCAGGAAATGACCAGGAAGGTCAGCGCGGTGTAGATCCACTCGCGCCACTGGCCGGTAATCAGGCCCGGAATCACCGCGATCAACCCCGCCGCAGCGCATACCGCCGGGGTATACCAGCGACTGAACCGGGTGATGAAGCGCTCTGTTGACGCCTTGCTCTCGCCGGATTCGGCGACCAGGTCGAGGATCTTCGCGACAGTAGATTCACCGTAGGACGCTGTGACGCGCACAGTCAGCACCCCCGTCAGATTCATGCAGCCGGAGAGAACGTTGTCTCCCGCCTGCACATCACGGGGCAGACTTTCGCCGGTGAGGGCTGCGGTATCCACGGTGGAATCACCTTCCACGACCAGGCCGTCCAGAGGTATCTTCTCGCCCGGGCGAACAAGGATCATGTCGCCCACAGCGACTTCTTCGGGCGACACGCGCACAGGCTCGCCATCGTTCAGGAGATTGGCGTGATCGGGACGCACATCCATCAGGGCGGCGATGTTCGCGCGGGACTTGTCAACCGCCTTGTCCTGCAGGTACTCGCCAAGCTGGTAGAGCAGCATGACCATCACGCCTTCAGCGTACTCTCCTACCGCCATCGCGCCGATGGAGGCCACCGACATCAGGAAATTCTCGTCGAACACCTCGCCCCGGCGGATGTTGCGCAGGGCCGTCAGCAGCACATCATAGCCCGCGATCAGGTACGCGGCGATGCACAAGACCATGCCCAGCCACGCGATGGGGACAAAATGCGCCAGGATCAGCAGCGCCACAGACAGACCCGCACGAATCAGCAGCCTGCGGCCGGCATTTTCGGCGTGCTCGTGATGATGGCCGTGGACATGCCCGCAGCCGCAGTGATCGTCGTGGCATTCGCGGTGGAAATGCCCCTCCCTGCCGGCCACGTGGATGACGGTATCCGGCTCGATCTCAGCAGTTTTAGCGATTACAGCGGCAGTCACGGCGGCAAACTGGTCGTCCGCGGCCTCCAGGGTGATGCGCTTCTGCACATAGTTGACGCTGACGTGCGTCACCCCGGGCAATTCAGCCAGCGCGCGCTCCAGCTTGGCGGCGCAGTTGGGACAGTCGATCTCGATGGGCCAGGTCTTCTTCATATGGCACGACCTTTCGATACATCATATGAACGATTGTTCATTTGTTATTATATGTCGTTTTCCGCTTCTTGTCAAGAGAAAAAAGCAGACCCCCGAAGGAGTCTGCCGAAAAGACAATTCCGAATTCAGCATTGCGGTCATTGACCGCATCACACCTTGAAGTTGACCGCCTGGTCGCCCTGCTCGTTCTCGCCGAACTTGTAGTCGTTGCCGGGCAGGACGGCGTTCAGGATGATGCCCACCAGGGAGGCCACGGCCAGGCCGGACAGGCTGATCTTCACGCCAGCGACAGTGAAGGCGATCGCGCCGGCGCTGGAGAAGTTGATGCCCAGAGCCAGGGACATGATCACAGCCGCGATGATGACGTTGCGGGACTTGGTGAAGTCCACCTGATTCTCAACGATGTTGCGCACGCCCACAGCGGAGATCATGCCGTAAAGGATCATGGACACACCGCCGATGGTAGCAGTGGGCATGCAGGAGATCAGGGCCGCAAACTTGGGGCAGAAGGAGAAGAAGATCGCCAGCACGGCGGCCATGCGGACAACCGCGGGGTTGTACACGCGGGTCAGGGCCAGCACGCCGGTGTTCTCGCCGTAGGTGGTGTTGGCAGGAGCGCCAAACAGGGCAGCCAGGGTGGTAGCGCAGCCGTCACCCAGCAGGGAGCGATGCAGGCCGGGATCCTTGATGAAGTTCTTGCCCACGGTGGAGGAAATGGCGGACATATCGCCGATGTGCTCCATCATGGTGGCCAGGGCGATGGGGGCCATGGTCAGGATGCAGGAGATCAGCACGGACCAGTCGCAGTTGCCGATCAGGGAGAAGGCGGTGTCCTTCATCTGGAAGGGCACGCCGATCCAGGCAGCATTCTTCACAGCGGTGAAGTCCACCTGACCACAGAGGGCAGCCACCAGATAAGAGCCGACCACGCCCAGCAGGATGGGGATGATCTTCAGCATGCCCTTGCCCCAGATGTTGAAAGCAATGACGATAGCCACCGCCAGGATGGCGATCCACCAGTTGGCGGCGCAGTTGTTGATAGCGGAGTTGGCCAGGATCATGCCGATGCAGATAATGATGGGGCCGGTAACGATCGGGGGGAAGAAGCGCATGACACGCTCAGGGCCCCAGACCTTGAACAGGGCAGACACGATCACGTAGATCAGACCGGCAACAGCCACGCCCACGCCGGCGTAGGGGATCCAGTTCATGGCGCCGTCAGCGAACTGCTCCATGCCGGCCACGGCGAAGTAGCCGCCCAGGAACGCGAAGGAGGAGCCCAGGAACGCGGGCACCTTGCCCTTGGTGATCAGGTGGAACAGCAGCGTGCCCAGGCCCGCAAACAGCAGGGTGGAGGACACGGACAGGCCGGTCAGCGCAGGAACCAGCACGGTCGCGCCGAACATGGCGAACATGTGCTGGAAGCCCAGAAGACCAAACTTCGCAGGAGAAAGCTTCTGATTCTCGCTCATTGGAAAAACTTCCTTTCCTCATTAGTCGTTTAGTGAACGGGTGTCTATGTTCTCCGGCCAGTTGGTCGGGGGACAACACAGTTTAGGAGGCTCCCCCCTGGGGGGAGCTGGCGCCGTAAGGCGACTGAGGGGGTTCACTGCGCATTCAAACATGCGCGTCCCCATTGCTTATCGACTTTCCAGCCGCAAAGAGACCCCCTCAGTCAGCTTCGCTGACAGCTCCCCCCAAGGGGGAGCCTTTCGAGTTACCTGGTCATGCGGCCGTCGTACAGCGCCACGCCGTCGCCGCCGTCGATCTCCTGCATCATTACTCCGATGCGTTCGCCGGAGGAGGTGGGGACGTTCTTGCCCACGAAGTCCGCACGGATGGGCAGCTCGCGGTGACCGCGGTCGATCAGCACCGCCAGGCAGATGCGCTCTGCACGGCCCTGGTCGAGGATCGCGTCCATCGCCGCGCGGACGGTGCGGCCGGTGTGCAGCACGTCGTCCACCAGAACGACGGTGCGGCCTGCCACATCCACAGGCAGCTGCTGCGCCTGCACCTTGATGTTCAACTGGGAAGGATCGCGGTCATCGCGGTACATGGCGATGTCCACCTCGCCCACGGGGCACTTGATGTTCTCATACTTCTCAATGATGGCGCTCAGGCGCTGGGCCAGCGGCACGCCGCGGCGGCGGATGCCCACGAACACCATATTCTTGAGGTCGAGCTGCTCCATCATCTCATGCGCCATACGGGTGAGGGCGCGGTTCATCGCGTCGCCCGCCATCAGCTGCGCCTTGGGGATGCCATAACCGAAATTCGCCATATTCATACCTCCTGAAATTGCGCCAAAAAACAGCGCCGCTCTGCACTTTCAAGGGCAGGACGGCGCACACGCAATGCCGGTTTCCCGGCTCACTATTCAAGACGGATCGCTGCGTGCCTTTCCAGCCTCTCGTGCTGAGTTAAAGGGGTTGCGTTGATTTCCGCCGTTCAGTATAGCACGTTTCGACAGACTTGTAAAGGGGCAAGGGGAAAATAAATTCTTCATTTCTCATTCATTATTCCTAATTTATTTCGTGCTCCCCTATTGACAACCTTACTCAAAAAAGGTATACTATAACGGCTGTGAAGTTAGCAATACAGGGATACTATGCCCTGATGTACAAAATGTGAGGAGTGTTGACACATGTTCCGTACCTACCAGCCCAAGAAGCGTCAGCGCAGCAAGGTGCACGGCTTCCGTGCCCGTATGTCCACCAAGAACGGCCGCCGCGTGCTGGCTGCCCGTCGTCGTCGTGGCCGCAAGGAGCTGACCGTGTAATTCGGACTTCCGAATGCACACCTTAACTCAGTTGGATTAAGCCCGCCCGAAGTGTCCATATAGGCACAGATCCGGGCGGGCTTTTCCTATATCGGCCTGCCCCATTTCTTACGGACTGTCGCAGGCTTCGCGCCATCAACGCAAGCGTTGACAGCGCTCGTCAGGCTAAAGCCTGACCTCTTTACGGCCATCCTCGCACTGAACGTATCTGCCCCTTGACATCCGTAGGGGCGAGCATTCCTCGCCCGCCTGTCCGCCTCAAGCCGAGCGGGCGACCAATGGTCCCCCCTAC
>JBGUSK010000008.1:0-45296 GCA_045132495.1 Christensenellales bacterium
CAAAGCATCCGAAAAGCACCACCTACGGCAGGCAGAATCCCATCACTGAGCGCTGGAACAGTGAAAGCCAGCTGATTCTCTGGCGCAGTGCGTGGGCGGATATCGTCAATCTGCATCTGGAACGTATAGGCTCAGCTGAACGTGTTGACCACCGCAGCCATGCCGAGCGCGGACTGGATGAACAGCCCACCATTCATGAGGGCGTTGCTGCCCGTGCGATGGAGAAGAAGGGTATCATCTCCGACCGCTGCGAGTTGAACCGGCAGATCAAGGCCGACAATGCGTTGCTGCGGGAGCTGAAGCAGCTGGTGCAGCAGCTGACGGAGGCAGTCAGCAATGCCGCAGCCAGCCTGAGCGAACGTCTTGCTGCCCTGCGGGAAAAGCTGCTGGTGTTCTGTTATCAGCTGCGTTTCATTGGGTTGGGCAAGGAGAAGCTGTCCGGCAAGGTGAATACCGTTCAGCCCAAGCTGAAGCAGTACGCTGCATTGGTGCAGCAGATCAAGCAAAAAAGCAGGGAACGCAAGTCCCTGCTGATAGAGCAAAAGCAAACCTCCAGGCTGAATCTGGTCAAGCAGCATGATCTGTCCCGGCAGATCGCCACGGTGACGGAAGAATTGGAGGAGCTGCGCTCTGAAAAGGAAAACCTCCTGATCACCCTCGGCTGTGTGGACGACGCTGGCATCAAAGCAGTGCAGGAAGGAGTCGCTGCCATGGGAGCCAGCTTGCACAGGCTGGATGAACAGGAGGGAAAGTATTCCGGGGAGCTGGATGCTGCGCTCAGGCAGTACAAGGAGCTGCAAACGCAGGCTGATGCAGACGAGGCAGCCATATCAAAGCAGGAAGCCTCTGCATCCGCAGCGGCACGGCTGCAAGAGCTGTACGGCGACCGTTACAGGCCGCAGCTGCTGCAAGAAAGCCGGAAGGAGGTGGCAAAGCTGCTGGGCGAGGCAGACGAACCGCAGTCTATCCGGGAACGGCTGCGTCAGCAAAAGCCTGCTGTCAGGCATGTTTCCGCCAGAAAGGGATCCGAACAAACGTTGTGAGTTGCGCTGTTTACAGCGGCAGATGCGCGACTGCTATATGGGCAGCTTGACGAGTTGAACCTTGAGCTGCTATTTCGAGAAAGCAGAGAGAATATATGCGCCCGGCGAGAATTGGCAAATGACTTCCTGATGATGCTCAAGCAGATCTACTTTCCTAACCTGCACGGCCCTGGTCATTCCTATGGCATTGGACATGATGTAGTTTCCGATAGAGCATGGTCTGCCTATCAGGCTATACGGTACACGATGGCTTGGCATGAACACCCCGAAGGTGGTATAGGGGTACACTTTGATCCACCATTCACTTATGGAGATGAACCTTTGCCCGTATGCAGTATTAATGCTGGTACCACAGCAAAAGAAGGTGAACACAGTGCGCTCAGTTGATAGTCTGGCTTGGTATGTCTTTTATCATGATCAGAACGCTGGTGAAATCGTATCCTTCAACATTTTTGAGCACACCAGCTTCAAGAAGGACATCAAGTCGTTTCTGGCCAAGCGACTGGACAGGCCTACGTTTGAACGAGAACTACTCCGCTCCCTCAAGTATTTCTTCTGGAGCAAGTGCGAATGGGAGGTTCTCATATTACCGTGGTGCGGTAGTGATAAGGACAAGGCCATCAAGGTCGATGTGTGCTGGCAGGTCATGCTTAACTGGGACAAGTTTGCAGAATACGTCTGGGAGCACACCCACCGTAATAGTTCTTCATAAATCGCTTGACTTTTCCTCCGTTCAGAGTGATAGATACGCTACCCCATAAGAAAGGAGGGATAGCCATGATGACGATCCAAGAGATTCTCAAGCTGGACAGAGGCCTCTACACGGCAGATGTCGATGGTAAGCCCGCTGTCATTGGACGAGACAAAGGAAAGGGCTTCACCATTCGCACGGAGAGCAAGCCCGGCTGGGACATGATCAATCACTATGACGAGAGCGGCGCTTTTGAAGGTACCACCTTTGAAAAGCAGGACAAGGAAGAGGAGTGACCACATAGGCCTATGATCTACGCATACGCCAGGTGCTCTGGCAATGAGACCGATGATGAACAGCGGCGGATGATCAATGTATTGCAGGCAGCCGGTGCCGAACGTGCGGTCTTCGAGTACGAGGAAAGCGACCCGTCTGAAAAGGTTACCCTTAACATGCTGCTTGAATACATCCAGCCCGGAGATTCCATCATTACACCGCAAGTTGGACGTTTGGCCCGAAGCACTAAGCATTTCTGCGAGATAATGAACATTGTCCGACACAAGAAACTGAGGCTCGTTGTCGTCGGAAGCATAGAGGTCGATTGCAGGAATACTGAAGCAGCTGCCAACGCCGCTGCATTCCTGATGATGGCTACCGTTTTTTCTGATCTGGAATCGCAAATAGCGAGTGCCAACATTAAGGCCGGAATGGTCAAAGCCAAGGACAATGGTAAGTCCCTCGGTAGGCCACGAAGCACTGTGGACGACATACCGGCTAGTTTCTTTAAGCACTATCCGGCTCTCGAACAGGGTATGCTGAACAAGAGTGAATTTGCCCGGGTTTGCGGACTGAGCAGACCAACGGTGTACAAGTACCTGAAAATGATGGCAAAATGCAGTGCGGCGATAGTACCTTGTGCGCAGACCTAACACGAGAGGGGTATTGCAATGACATCGACATTGCTTCCATTCGGCTATAACGCTGATGGAACTGCCAACGAGCGTGAGGCGTTATTTTGTCAAGGGTGATTTCACATTTTCAAAGACGAATTAACGAATTAACAAGTTAATCCTATAAACAATTGCCGAGAGCAACTATATGGTTACTCCCGGCAATTATTCTATTGAATTTAATCACTTGGGCATTCTGACATCATTGTAATGACTTTCCCAGTATAGCCGCTTTCCACAATGATCGGTGGCTTGTTATAGCAGGCCCAGGACAACTGCGGATAATTGATTTCCTGATTGATGATGAACAGCGTGTCACCCCAACCATTCCCCAGTACAAGAAAATGATCTATGGGGACATATGAATTGTGAGATTCAAGTGCAGGTTTTCCGCACACCTCGATGCACAATACATGCTTGCCACGCTGTAGTCCCTCAATGCCATATATGAGCTGGCCATACTGACGAATTTTCCCTCGGGGGTTTTTACCCATAGCAGATAAGCCGAGATCAACATCGCTTGCTTGGAGTTCACCATCCAAATATACATTAGCCTTTCCGCAGGTGAAATCCTGGCTGGCATACCATGCAATTCCGGTGCCTTCAAAGATGCATTCGCAGCGATCACCAGTATCCCGGGAAACCATCTCATAACCTTTGAGGGTACGCCAGTTGTTTTCAAGTCTTTTCCAGGATCCGGTATAATGGATTCGTTTGTCATCAGGTAGTATGATGTCTTCTTCGCGAGAACGCGCTTGCATACGTATTGCAGCATTTTCGTCTGCAAACAAGCTGAATGCTGCTTGGTCTGAGGAAAGTGCAGCTCGTGTGATTCCTTCGCGAGATGCTGCGAAATCCCTTGAGCCCCGCATACCTATATCTGAATAGCCGTGAACCAGCCAGTCACGAGTCTCGTCTTTCCACTCGACAGAGGGCAGGTCCAACAAACTGCAGGTTTCCTCACTCTGATGACGTACGGCACTGCCCTGATTGCGTCCAATATGCCAGTCGGGATAAACCGACCAACGTCCTTGCCGCTGCCAATTCAATTTCCCAAGCGGCGCTGCAATGCGGAAGGCAATTCCCACTTCGCTGTATCCACCGCTGTTGGCAGTAATGGAGCTGGTGATAGCAATTCGGCGCGGACTGGCATAAGGCATATCGGTAATGGTGTAGTTTGTTTCCATCAGGCCGTTCCGATCCACACGGATCGTGTAACTTACTTGCACCTGACCATAGCTTCCATGGAGTATAATGGCAACGCAGTTCCTTTCCTTTTGCAGGATCATGTTGTTCAGTTTCCAGGGAGCCAGTGGCAGACCAACAAGATTCAAGAACGGGCCGCCAGTCAGTACCAAATGCCCATGCGAAAGGCCGTACAGAATCAGGCCAGTTTCCTTGGAGAAGCATAGTTCGGATGCTTTGCCTTTAAGGATGTATGCTTCAGGTGTTTCTATGACCCTTGGAACACCTGACAGCGTAGGAAGATTTGTCCGGGATGGAACGAGCTCAAACTGTTCCTCCTCCACCTGCCAGCCAAAGGAATCCGTAAAGGTCAACGATAGCAATCCTCTTGCATCTTCCGGCAGGGGTAGAATCAGTGTGCCTTCCGTTCGTGGAGGAACGTATCCAAATACAGCTGTCCCGCTCTGGTCTTCCAGTGTCCAATGGACAGAGATCTCATTCAGGTTTGTATGGTTGAAACGGTTATGAACTCTTATAGCCCATTTTCCATTCTGAACAAAGGGACGATTCTCCACCTTAACCGGCGAATAGCCTTTGCGTACATGCCAGTATTCTGGCTTTTTTCTACGCCAGCCGTCTATGATCCCCCATGGCATCTCGCGCATCTTTCCCCGGTCAAACATGACATCATCTACGCCGCACCAGATCGCGCAACCTAACGCTCCCTTTGTTTCCCATACCCGCTCCCAGAACCGCCAGAGGCTTTCTCCCCAGAAGTCTCGCACACCGGGATCACGGCGCAGCTCCTCCTGATTGTAGCAACAGATATGTGTACATTCGTCATGCAGCACTGGATGAGGTGGAGCATAGCTCTCCCCACGGCGGAAACACTCAGACATGCTGCTGAGATCGTATGTCCAGTGATCATAATGAGAACTCCAAATATCTGCAGGAAGGTCATCCTCCATCTGAGTCATGGGGTAGCTAAAGATCGTCAGCCTGTCCGGATCAACCCGATGGGCGTAATCCTGCATAAGCGCATGGTTGTGTCCCCAGTAGCTTTCATTGGCAATTGACCAAATGATGATACAGGGATGATCCCTGTCTCGCTCCACCATTTCAGTGAACGGCTGCATGAACGCCCGCTCCAATGTGGGATCACTTTCTGTACGCGGGAGCGCATAGCCCAGGAACGCCACTGCACTCTCATCTTCTACATATATGCCATATTGATCGCACAGATCGAGAAAATCCGGGCGAGGGGTGTAATGACTGGTTCGGATGAAGTTGATGTTCGCCTCCCGGAACAGCTTCACGTCCTTTTCTACCCATTCATGCGTTATTGCCCGGTGCTGGGTGGGATGGATGTCATGACGGTTGATGCCGCGCAACTTGAGCAGGTCACCATTGATATATACTTCATTTCCACGCCGCTCGATCTGACGGAAGCCAATTCTCTTTTCCACACTTTCCACCAAAGCTCCTTCTACGAAGACTTCAGCACGCAGCGTGTAAAGCCATGGATGCTCACTGTCCCATTTACGAGGGCGGTTGATTGGATAGTGATCCTGTGATTCCTCACGATCCGTGCAAGAAATACAGCCCAGCGGCATATGGATTCCCACTGGATCGACCAACGACAGATGTACTTGCGCATCTCCCTCAGTCATAACGGTGATGGACAGCACAGCATCCTGGTAGATTGCGTCAAAAACTGTATGGACATGTAACCGTGCCAGGCACGTTTCCGGTAATGCATAAAGCAGTACATCACGCATCAGCCCCCCATAGTGAAATGGGCTGGTCTCTTGCGTCCGTGCTTCAATTTCCACCACCAGTTCGTAGGTATTCCCGGGATTCATATGTGTGAGTTCACAATCCCAGGAAACGAATCCTCCGTAATGATCCATCACGAATGTACCGTTTATATAGATGCGTGTGAAACAGTTAGCTCCATCAAATCGCAGGAAGATGCGCTTTTTCTCCCAACTGGCAGGAATGCTCAGCATTCGCCGGTAGGTAACAGTTCCTCCTTCATTCCACTGGACG
The DNA here is from genome assembly GCA_045132495.1 of Christensenellales bacterium. Lineage (GTDB taxonomy): Bacteria > Bacillota > Clostridia > Christensenellales > Aristaeellaceae > UBA11524. The sequence goes on from JBGUSK010000008.1 coordinate 5,919, forward strand.
GAAGGTACAGAAACCTGTTCCCATGTTTTCTCTGCACTGTCGGCAAAGGATGAATGACACATCTGCCAACAGTCATCGCTTAGCGACAGGATCATCCCCTCCTTGTTAGCAGGAAGCGGATGAATTACTGGTATCGGATAGGCGGAAGTATCGATCATGGTCAACCTCCTGTAAACAAGAAATGGGGCAGTGCCGCGATCACAGCAGCACTGCCCCGCCATTAATTAGGTGTTGGGGTGTTAGATTTTACTCTGCAGCAAGAGAATCCTTAATCGCCTTGGCATTGGCCAGATCAGCCAGACGGGCATTGACGATATCTTCGCCGCCCAGTTCCTTGCAATCCTTCATCATCTGATCCCAGATAGCTTCGAACTCTTCATTAGTCTCGGCATAGACCATCTTCCAGGAGCCGGTAACCATCACGTCACGCAGGGCGTCAAGAGAGAGCTGAGTCCATTCATCCACGGGAGTGCAGAAGCTGGAAACGCTGGTCAAGGGACTGGTGAGCATGTAGTCATCAGTAGCCTTGAGCATCTTGGTGAAGGTAGGATAACCATAACGCTCCACCCACTGAGTGTTCTCTTCGGTTGCATTCCGAGCAGTCTTGATCTCTGTCCATTCGCTCATACCGCGGGCACGACGGGGACCATCAGGTCCAATGTAGGAGATAGAATGGGTAAAGGAGCGCACGGGACGATCCAGCCACACTTCGGGCTTCTCGCCAGTAGAGAAGAAGGTGCCCTCACCAGTGGGATACACAGACTGGTTAAAGCCCAGCTCGGTGGGATAAACCAGCCCATCCTCGCCAGTGTACCAAAGGCCCATTTCTTCAGTACCATTGTACATACGGAAGTAGAGATCCGCATCAGCCATCATGTCGATGAACTTCAGGCACGCATCCAGATGCTCGGTCTTGGGGTTGATGACGAAGAACATGTCACCACCGTAGGGGCTGCCCCAGTTTTCGGCATACAGACCCTGATCGCCAACCTGGATGGGACGGTAGTTAGACCAGCCGGGGGTGGAGCCAGCAGGGATCATGATCGCATTGCTGGTTTCAACCTTAGCCTTCTGGGTGTTGCGGTCGTTGTTGATGGAGTCGGGGTCAAGTACGCCCTCACGGAAGCAAGTGTTGTAGAACTTCAAGCCCTTGTAATACATGCTGTCACGGCCAGCCTCCAGAATGGAGGTGTACTGGGCATTGAGCATGTCAGTCTCCAGCAGGAACTGAAGATTGTCCATTTCATAGCCGTGCCACTTGTACCACTGCTCGATGGAACGCCAATGCACACTGTCAGTACCAGAATTCAGGCAGGTACCCCAGGTCTTGGTGCCATCCTTGGCAACGGGCATGTACTCCATCATTTGCTTCATGATGGGAATCAGATCGTATACATCCTCAACATCAGGTGCACCGATGGCATGGAACACATCCCAGCGGACTTTCACGGCGTTGCGGCCGGTATCGTCAGCCTCAGCCTGCACATTCACCAGCGCAGGAATAGCCCACAGCTGATTGGTCTCAGCGCTGCGGAACTGACGAACGTAGTTAACAGCGGTCATGATGACGGGATCGCCGGTCACATGGGGCATCTTCTCAATATGCTCCTCAAGGTTAAGTACCATGCCGCCCTCGATCATGGTCTGCAGATCCTTGTAGGTGACGTACATCACGTCCGGCAGATCGCCGCTGGACAAGATGGCGTTGGTCTTCTCAGGGGAGTAAGCCCACACCTGTACATCCAAACCTTCTTCGACGAAGAACTGGTTGATGTAGTCCGGCGGGTTGCCGGAATTCGTCGTGGCATCCGGGGGATAGACGGTAACGGTGGTCACAGCCTGCTCATCAGCCATCGCAGCGGGCACGAGGCTCAGAAGCATCAGCACAGCCATGATCAGGGACAGGAGCTTGCGGGTCTTCATGGGAAATCCTCCTTTTATTTATTGCTTCGTCTCGCACACGGAGACGGAATGCCGGATTGATGAGCGTCATCAGCCCTTGACTGCACCGATCATGACGCCTTTGACATAGAACTTCTGGACAAAGGGATAGACCAGCATGATCGGGATGATGACCACAGCCGTCAGCGTCAGGCGAATGCTGGTGGTGCGGACAGTCTGGATAGTAGCGGTCAAGCCTTCATTGCCGGTAACAACCGCATTGGCAGAGTTCTTTACCTGGTTGAGATATTCGTAAAGCAGGAATTGCAGCGTATAATTCTTTGGATTAGTCACATACAGCTGCGTTGTGAAGAAGTCATTCCAGTGATTGACCAGCAGGAACAGTGCGACGGTTGCCAGAATGGGTTTTTGCAGCGGTACGACGATGCGGAAAAAACGTGTCATATACCCTGCACCGTCCAGTACGGCGGATTCCTCCAGCTCTGCCGGGAGAGACTCCATGCTGGTTTTGATAAGAATCATGTTGTATACACCGACAAGACCAGGAATGATATAGATCCAGAAGGTGTTGACCAAGCCCAATGCGCGGTTGTTCAGATACTCTGGAATCATGCCCGCAGAGAAATACATCGTTGCAACGACCAGGCGATACCAGAATTTCCGTCCCCACATATTTCGCTTTGTGAAGAAGTAGGCAAGATAAGCCGAGCAGAGCGTGCTCGTCACCGTGCCTAAAACGGAGCGTAGGACAGAAATCATCGCTGCGTTGGCAAGGTTGTCTATTTTGAGTACCTCGGCATAGCTCTCAAGTGTTAAGCCACGGGGAACAACAGTAATTTGACCAACTTCCACCAGCTGAGGATCACTGATCGTAGAAATGAAAAGGTAGTAGAAAGGATAGAAGCACAGAAGAGCAAACAGGGTGAAGAAAACGCCGCATATTACATTGAACAGGATGTCCTGAGGCGTCATCGACTTTTTACGAGAAGCAGCTACAGCTGTCATGCACAGATACATCCTTTCATCAGAATACGCTCTCGCCGCGAATCTTTTTAGAGGCGAAATTGGCCATTGAGAACAACACCAAAGCAACAACAGATTTCATGATGCCCACCGCGACTGAGAATGATATCTGTCCAGATCCAATACCAAGATTGTACACATACAGATCCAACACCTCGATGAACTGCTTGTTCAGCGCATTGCCGAAGGTCAGATACTGATCTACGCCCGTATTCAGGAAATTGCCGATGGACATAATCAGCAGCACGAAGTAGGTGGGAATCAGACTGGGAATGGTGATATACCAGATACGCTGCATACGGTTCGCGCCGTCAATCATTGCGGCTTCGTACATATCTTGTGGAATACCGGCAATGGATGCAAAGTAGATGATAGCGCTCCAGCCAAGACTCTTCCATTGCTGCAAAAGCACCATATACAGCCAGACATGATCATCCGAGGTCATCAGATTGAAGCCCTGGTCGACAATGCCGAGCTGGATCATCAGCTTTGTCGCTACGCCGCTCGAGGAGAAGAAACTGTTCATCAGCGAGTAGATGATAACCCAGCTGATGAAGTTGGGCAGCGTTGTGACAGACTGTACCAACTTCTGATACCGCTTGCTTTTCATCTCGCTAAGGAAGATGGCAAAGAGCATCGGTAGAGGAGTAAACAGGTAGCCAAGCATGTGAATGCCAAAAGTATTGGTCAGAACACGGACAAGATTTTTGCGCATGACCGGATTGTTGAACAAGAACGTGAAATTCTGAAGTCCAACAAAGTTGCAATCAAACAAGTCCTTGCCGGGTTTGTACTGGAAGAGCGAGAACGACCATCCCCACAACGGAATGTAGCGGAACAGAATTACAATGGCGATGGCCGGAAGGGCAAGCAGGAACACCTTATAGTCGTCCCATTTATGTTTGGGCCTGCGTAGATCTCGAGCCGTGATGGCCTGCTGTTTGGGCTGCATCATACGGTCTCCTTTCTGCAAATGTTTGATCTGGTTGAAAAATCGTTGCATCTGACATGTCTATCTTAGCAGAGCTGATGCAGCATTGTATATCACAAAAAATTACGATAATTTCAGGGATTAACGGTTTGTACCGTATGAATGGCCAAACTGCCTTGTCAGTACGCTTTTGTTTATGGTATATTGAATACAGCAAAGGTGCGAATGAGGTGAAAAGTATGTATTCTGTTTTGTTAGCAGACGATGAACGCAGCGTGCTGGATACACTCAAGGAAAGTATCCACTGGCAGCAGTTTGGTATCGACACAGTGCTGGAGGTCAACGATGGTCTGCAGGCACTTGATGTTATTGCCTCCCGGAAGATTGATTTGCTGATCACCGATATTCGTATGCCACGAATGGATGGTCTGACACTCATTCGCCAGATACGTGAGCAGTATCCGGATATCCACTGTATTCTGCTGACGGCCCATGGAGAATTTGAATACGCACGCGAAGCCATACGCTTAAATGTAGAAAACTATTTGCTCAAGCCTCTGAATTTAGAGGAACTGGAAGAAACCATTAAGAAAGCGCTGGACAATCTTTATCACCATGTGGGAGCGCGAAAAAGGTGGGAGGGCGAGACTCTTTTTGGCGATAATATCCTTCTGCGCTGGCTTGATCACACTATTTCGCAGGAGGAGCTAAGTGAACGTGCTACGCACCTGGACCTGAATCTGTTTCTTCCTCAGTATTGTGTGATTTGCATCCAGAAGAAGAACGAATCTGTGGTGGTACGTCCTTTCTGTTGCGCACTGCGGGAAAAGCTGGATATGGAATATGAAACCAATTTTCTGTGGGATCAGCGAGACCACCACGTTTTTATTCTCGGCGGTCAAGATCTGAAGATTGAACAAATACTGCGTTTGATCCATCAGACATCGAAGGATTTCCCGGAAATGGATCGAACCGCCATCAGCATTGGTGAAATCGTCAGCAACCCGGCAGAAGTGTCCATCAGCTATCAGGGGGCACGTCGGCAGTTGGATACGGCAGATTTATCCAATGAGGGAATGATTCTGCTGGTAGGCAATGAGGGAGAGTCGATTCTGACAGATACCCTCATTAATCAATTTGACAGCCTGTTTCAGCTTCAGGACGGTGATGAACGTCAGCAGCAAACGCTTGCTTTGATCAGCAGCCTGCTGGAATCCATGACAATCGAAGATACTGTACAGCTTGTCGGTGGCGCATTGATGCAGCTCTTTACTCAACGTTTACCTGAAAAGCAGAAGGTTAAGAGGCAGCTCCAGTCCCGGTTGCATATGAGTACCGGTGCTGGCGCAGAAGACATTGCTGAGATGGTCAACTATGCCTATCTCCTATACCAGCATACTATCAGCGATTTGAGTCCTGTTGTACAACGTGCGATCAGTTTTATTCAGGAACACTATGCCGAGCAGATCTCTATCAAGGAATACTGCGCCATGTGTAAGATGAGCACACCCTACTTCGGCCATCTATTCAAAACGGAGACAGGTATGTTCTTTAACAATTATCTTAACCAGTGCCGCATGTGTAACACGATTACTCTGCTCCATGAAACGGATTGCAAGGTAAACGACGTAGCCGAACGCTGTGGATTTACAACGCCCAGTTATTTTATTTCCTGCTTTAAGAAGCAGATGGGAATTTCTCCCGCCAAGTATCGCGCGATGCGAGCTAAGCGTGCAAATGGGAAGATCTGACAGAGAGGAGGCGTTCCTTTGAAAAACAAGGTGAGAACTGGCGTGATTCGCCAGAATGCGAGCTTCATGCGCATGCTGCTGCTTTACATGAGTCTGCTCCTTCTCATTGCGGGAATCGCCTGCGTATTCTCATATCAACAGAAAACTGAGGAGCTGGATTCTCAAATCAGTCTTATTCTAACGGGGCTTGATCGCGAATACAGGGATATTACCTCTTCGTTTTGGAAACTCTATATGCCTTTATTTGAAGAACGCAACATTACCTATGATACGTTGCATTCGTATTTCACAGGCGAGGATATTACCCGCAGTCTGCACAGCGATCTCACTTATTCGCTAACCCAGATGATTCTGAGAGATGATCGTGTAGCCTGGATCGCACTGTATTCCCCGGAGCGCGACACAAACTGTATCCTCTTTGGTGAACAGCGACAACTTGTAGCTCTGCCGAAGGACTTCCCTTATCTGGAACAGCTTGTTGGCCGGGGAATGAAGGTCATGGGTTCAAGAGAGCTGCCCGGCTTCGATACCGTTCAGGAAACCTTTGCCATAGCTGGCAATGTTCCCAACACCATGGGGAGCGGTTATATCCTTGCTGGATATCGCACTTCTACCCTGCGCAAGGTGTGCGCTGGCTATGCATTCTTGCTGGATAGTATGCAGTATGATCTCGTTTCATCCGGACAAGTTGTGTTTTCCAGTGGCGAAGAAAACGTGTCCCGACTAACGCTGCAAGAGGTCTATCATGGAATCATACAAGCTAAGGATGGTTCACGGTACTACGCTCGTTCCCAAACCTGCGGAGACAACGATACTTTTTTGATCTACTCTGCAAGAGTCAGTGAAATTGTACTGTATACCACGCAGCACTTGTTGCTGATTCTGGTTCTTGTGTTGCTGTTTTCTGCAGTGTCCATTGGATTGTACCTAATGACACTGCGTCGGATCACCTGGGAGGTCGACATCATCCGGCAGGGATTGGAGCGCATAAGCGAAAGCGATATGTCCACGCCTATTGAAGGAAATTTTGTGCAGGGTGGTCTGCAAAATGTAGCAGAGGCCATCAATGATATGGCTGTCCGGTTGGACAATAATATCAACCGTGCGCATTACTATGAGCTGCGCCAAAAGGATGCGGAGCTTTCTGAGCTGCAATCAAAGTTCAATCCTCATTTTCTGTACAATACACTGGAGATGCTGCGCAATCGCTGCGAGCATGCCGGAAACAGTGATGTAGCTGAGATGATTACGGACTTTGCAGCGATTTTCCGTGGCTTAATTGGTTCTCACACCTTTGTACCACTGAAGGAGGAACTGACTACTACACGCCGTTACCTGCGGCTGCTGGAAGCAAGGTATAAGAAGCAGGTGAATATCCGGTTTGATTTTCCCCGGGGTGTACTGTGTTATGGCATCATTCGCAATGTATTCCAGCCGCTTATTGAGAACTATTTTCAATATGGCTTCGACACATCGAATGAAGACAATGAGATTATCATCAGTGGTCGGCTACTGGATGAAACCACCATGCTTCTATCTGTTTCAGATAATGGCTGCGGCATGACAGAATATGCCATCGAAGCGCTGCGCTGGAAACTGGAACAGCCTGTGAAAAATTCCCGTGAGAGCTATGGTCTGCGTAATCTACATCAGCGTCTGAAGTTGTTTTATGGTGATGACTGCGGACTTCGGATTGAACGCAACGGAGAACGTGGCTTACGGGTTAATATCATTGCAAGAAAGATGACCTGCGAAGAATACGAAGCAACCAGACAGAAAGATCAATATACAGAATAAGGAGGACTCTATCTTGATTACCATCAGCACGAAGATTCATAATGTTCCGGAACTGACCCCGGTCAAACGCGCAGCTGCGGCACTGATGCGTGATATCCGCAATACCTGCCAGCCTGGAAAAAATCCAGGTATGAATATTCGACTGCAAACAGTTGATTTGCCCGCAGAGGCTTATAAGATTGTTGCCGGGCAGGAAATCGTAGTCTGCGCCGGTGATGCACTGGGCTTTGTGTACGGCCTGTACCGTATCAGCCATGACATTCTGGGCGTCGAACCCTTCTGGTTCTGGAACGACCAGCCTCTGAAAAAAGCGGCGGGCTATCCCGTGCCCGCTGGCTGGACGGCGAAATCGAAGCCCTGCGCGGTGCGTTATCGCGGCTGGTTCGTCAATGACGAGGTGCTGCTGAACGCCTGGTATCTCGACGGCAGCAAGGACAAGCCCTGGGAAATGGTCTTTGAGGCGCTGCTGCGGCTGGGCGGCAATCTGGTCATCCCCGGAACGGATCGTAATGCCCATAAATATGACACCCTTGCCGCCGACTTCGGCCTGTACATCACCCATCATCACGCCGAGCCCCTCGGTGCGCGGATGTTCCTGCGAGCTTATCCCGACCTAACCCCAGCCTATTCCGAGCATCCTGACCTGTTCGAAGGCCTGTGGCAGGAGGCGGTGGACAAGCAGAAGTCCCGCCCGACAGTTTACAACCTGGGCTTCCGAGGTCAAGGTGACCGTCCCTTCTGGACAGATGATCCCCAGTTTGCCACGCCGGAAAGCCGGGGCAGGCTTATGTCTGCCCTGATCCGCAAGCAGTACGATCTGGTCAAGGCCAGCATCCCCGATGCACCCTGCTGCACCAACCTCTACGGCGAAACCATGGAGCTCTACCAGCAGGGGCACCTTGATCTGCCAGAGGATGTCATCAAAATCTGGGCGGACAACGGCTTTGGCAAGATGGTCACCCGCAGGCAGAACAACCACAATCCCCGCATCCGTGCGCTGCCCCAGGAGGCCGCATCCGGCGCGCACGGCCTGTACTATCACGCGTCCTTCTATGACCTGCAGGCGGCCAGCCAGATGACCATGCTGCCCAATCCGCCGGAATTTGTTCGCCGGGAGCTGACGGAAGCGCTGTCTCTGGGCGTGAAGGACTACTGGATCATCAACTGCTCCAACGTCAAGCCCCATGTGTACACGCTGAATCTGATCGCGGCGCTTTGGCGCAACGGCGATGTGGATACCAAGCAGCATCTGCTGGACTATTGCGCTCGCTACTACGGTGCGGAAAATGCCGAGCTTGCGGCGAAGTGCTTCCGCACATGGTACGACAACGCCCTGTTCTACGGCAAGCATGAGGATGAGCGTGCAGGCGAGCAGTTCGCCAACCATTGCGCCCGTATGCTGGTCTCCCAGTGGATGAAGAACCCTGCGTCCCCTGCGCCCGATATGAAGTGGGCTATCGACGTGCCCACGCTGAAGGAACAGGTCGAGTGGTACCGCGCAAAGTGTATGCAGGGCGTGGAGAACTACACCGCCACCCTCCGCACCTGCCAGCGCACCATGCTGGACATGACCCAGCCCGGCGCAACCCTCATGCAGGACACCGTTGCCATGCAAGTCGAGCTGCTGCAGAAAACCTATCAGGGCAGCGTGTATGCCATGGACAGCCTGCTCCGCGCGATGGAGGAGGACTGGCTCACCGCCTTCTACCTGGCGGGCAAGGCAAAGGCAGCCTACCTCGCGGCAGACCGCGTCATGCGTGACCGCGAGCACGGCAAGTGGCACCTGTACTACGCGAACGACTGCCAGGCAGACGTGAAGCAATCCGCATGGCTGATGGGCGTATTGATGGGCGTGCTTCGCAACAACGGCGACGGCCCCCATTTCTACCAATGGCAGCGGCGGTTCCTTGATGCGCCGGAGGATGCGCAGATCATGCTGATCCTCAATATGGAGAACCATCTGGACAACGACGAGCTTTTCGCGCTGATGGATGCGCGGTGGCAGTAAAGGAGGCATACCATGCCAAGGACGATCATCCCGCTGAATGAAGGCTGGACCTTCTCGCTGGACGGGGCCAATTTTACTCTCGTGAGCATCCCGCATGACTGGTGCATTGAGCGTCCGGTGGACGAAAATGCCCCGCTGAATATGTCGCAGGGATATTTCCATCGCGGTGATATTGGCTGGTATCTCTGCCCGGTTACGATAGAAAAGCGGGAGCAACACCGCTATTTCCTTGATTTCGGCGGCGTGTTCGAGCAGGCAACGGTATTACTGAATGGCGTGGAGGTGGGCCGCAACAGCTACGGCCCGTCGCCCTTCCGTCTGGATGTGACCGACGCGATCCGAAGCGGTGAAAACACATTGCTGGTCAAGGTGGACTGCACGGCAGAGCCTGCTGACCGCTGGTATTCGGGCTGCGGCATCTACCGCCCGGTGAAGCTGATCGTCACCGAGGACGTTCATCTGGATGAGAGCAGGATAGCTGTCACCCAGCAGGTGGCAGAAGACTGCGCTGCTTTGAACATTCAGACTGGCACCGATATGCCTGTTCTGGCAAAGCTCACTGGTCCCGATGGTGTCACCCTGACGGCGCAGGGGACGTCGAGGATCCGCCTGACTATCCTCGCTCCTCGGCTGTGGTCCGCTGAAACGCCTCATCTGTACACGCTGACCCTGTCCCTGCTGGACAGAAGCCGCGTCGCTGATGAGATCAGCCTTCGCATCGGTCTCCGCGATGTGCAGTTTGTTCCCAACGAGGGCCTTTTCGTCAACGGTGAGCATGTGTACCTACGGGGCGTGTGCCTGCATCAGGATATGGGCTGCCGGGGTATTGCCGCCAAGAAAGAAATGTGGCGCGAGCGCCTCAACCAGCTCAAGCAGATGGGGTGCAACGCCATCCGCGCGTCCCACCATGTGCACGCTGAAGAATTCATGGATCTGTGCGACGAGATGGGCTTCTATGTCTACGAAGAGTGCTTCGACAAATGGCATTCCGGTGCGTATGCCCGATACTTTGCGGATAACTGGCAGTCCGACGTGAACGCGATGCTCCTGCGGGATCGTAACCGCCCCAGCGTCATCATCTGGGGCATCGGCAACGAGGTGGAGAATCAGGCGCATGATTCCATGATCGGCACGCTGAAAATGCTGATCGATCACGCCCATGCCGTCGATCCGACCCGTCCGGTTACCTATGCTATGAATCCCCACTTCAAGCGCCCGGCCAATATCGACCTGAGCAAGGTGAAGGATATTCAGGCTTTTGTAGACGAGGTGGATGACCGGGAAATCGATGACCTGACGGAGAAGCTGGCCTGCATCCGCCGCATCTGCGAGCATGTGGACATCATATCCTGCAACTATCAGGAGCAATGGTACCCGCAGATTCACGCGATGATGCCGGACAAGCTCATCCTCGGCACGGAAATCTACCAGTACTTTGTGGGCGACCCGGAGCACTACCAGAACTACACGGAGAATCCGCCGCCGCTGATCGCAGAATCGAAAAAGTGGCTGCTGGGCGGCTTCATCTGGTCGGGCTTTGACTATCTGGGCGAGTCGATGGGCTGGCCCTCCAAGGGCTGGACAGGCGCGGTCATCCGCACCAACGGCAATCCGCGGGCGAGCTACCACATGCTCCGCAGTTTCTGGAAGAAGGAGCCGATGATCCACCTGGCCATTCTGGACTACACCATGGGCGACGAGTTCGTCAAAGAGCACTGGGGCTTCCCGCCCTATGAGGCGCACTGGGATTTCCCCATGGTCCACAAGCAACTGCTGCCCTACATGATCGCCACAAACTGCGAGCGTGTGGTAATTGCGGTGCCGGGGCGCTCCTTCGCCGCACCTGCAAAGGGCGCGAACGGGCTGATTACCGGCTTCCTGCCCTATTTGCCAGGTTTTGTGACGGCAAAGGGTTACACCGGAGATCGGCTGGTCTGCGAGCACTGGCTCGTCACCCCCGGCCCGGCGGCAAGGCTGACCTTCGATGCCCATGCCGACCTGCCCGCTGAGAAGGGCTATGAGGTCATGCTGACCGTCCGCGTGCAGGATGAAGAGGGGAATTCCATCCTGCGGGCTAACCGCCCTGTTTCTTTCGCGGTGGAAGGCCCTGCTGTCATCGTCGCCGTGGACAATGGCGACCTGATGGAGACCACGCCCTATTCCAGTCATACGCTGCCCCTGTGGCACGGCCAGGCCAGCGTGGTCATCCGTCTGACGGGCGAAGCGGGAGATATCCGCATCAGCGCCTGCGCAGACGGAATTACCCCGGCAGCACTGATCCTGAACGCAATGTAACGGAGGCACACCATGCAATACGAGAATCCTATTCTGCGCGGCTTCCACCCCGACCCCAGCATCTGCCGCGTGGGCGAGGACTACTATCTGGTCGTCAGCTCCTTTGAGTATTTCCCCGGCCTGCCCATCTACCACAGCCGCGATCTGGTCAACTGGCATCAAATTGGCAACTGTCTCCAACGGGCGAAGGAGTTCCCCCTGCTGGCTGTGGGTGACTCCGGCGGCGTGTGGGCGCCGACCATCCGCTGGCACGAGGGCGTTTTCTATGTCACCGCCACGCTGGAGAAGTTCGGCAACTTCATCGTGACCGCCACCGACCCGGCGGGAACCTGGTCATCCCCGGTATGGCTGAAGGAGATCGGCGGCATCGACCCGTCCATCTATTTCGAGGACGGACGCGCCTACTACTGCACCAACGAAGCCCTGACCAGCCCGGAGGCCATCTCCCTGGAGGAAATTGATGTGACCACGGGCAGCATCATCGGCGAGCGAAGGGACATCTGGACAGGCATCGGCGCACACTTTCTGGAAGCGCCGCATATCTACCGCATCGGCGGATGGTACTACCTGATGGTGGCCGAGGGAGGCACCTTCTGTACCCACATGGAGACGATTGCCCGCAGCGCGAATTTGTGGGGCCCCTACGAGAGCTGTCCACACAATCCCATCCTGACCAACATGTGCGACCCGAGCTGGCAAGTGCAGTGCACCGGTCATGCCGACCTGTTGGAGGACATGCAGGGCAACTGGTGGGCGGTGCATCTGGGAACGCGTCTGGCGCGGCGCACGATGACCCATCTGGGCCGCGAGACCTTCCTGACCCCGGTGACATGGGTGGACGGCTGGCCTGTCTGCGGACAGGATCGCAAGGCCAAACTGTTAGCGGAAGGCCCGCTGACCGTACAGCAGCAGCCTTCACAGCCCTTCATCGCAGACATGTCCCGCACAGATTGGGAGCCGGAGTGGATTTTCCTGCGCCGCCCGGACATGGCGAACTTCCGCCGCATCCCCGGCGCGATGCTGCTCACTCCCACTACGCAGACCATGCGTGATCCCGGTCCGACCTTCGCGGCAATCCGCCCGGCAGATTTCGACTGCGTGACAGATGTGACCTTCACCTTTGATGCTCAGCATGAGGGCGATGAGGCGGGTCTTGCCATCCGGCTGGACAGGCAGTTCCATATCACCTGTACGCTGGGGTATGACCGTGTGCTGACACTGGCGCTGCAGGCGGAGGACATTCATCACACGGTCGCGCAGGTTCGGCTGCCGGAAGGTGAAGTTCGCCTCAGACTGGTGGCAGACCGGGAGCGGTACAACTTTTTCTATGATCGTCGTGGTGAATATGTCAAACTGGGCAGCGTATCCACGCGCTTCCTGGCGACAGAGGTTTCGGGCCGCTGCTTTACCGGCACGGTCATCGGCTTCTACACAGCATGTGCCAACCCCACAGGAACGTGTATGCGGATAACGGCTTTCTCACATGATGCAAATATGTCTTCGGTGTAATCCTTAACAACATGACAGCAGCAGCCCGGAAGAAACATTCTTCCAGGCTGCTGCTCCGTATATGCACTGTGTGTTTAACCTTTCTCTGATTCTGGTTTCTGATTTGGTGTGAAAAGATAAATTTACCCTTGACAAATCACATTCCACTATCACACTTTCATCCTTCGTCTGCAAAGTGCCGTGGGCTCTCCGAGGGGGAACGGGGGATGCGGCCTCTGCGGAGGCCTTACACCGACCACACGGACATTGTTGTGCCCATGTGGCCGGTGCCATCTGCTCATCATGCCGATTCACAGATGTTATGCAGTAAATGCAATAAATGCATTTTATCGGCCATCCCAGCCTTAACGGCTGTTCTGGCTACGCTCGGCGATTGCAAGCAATCGCTGTCGCTAATCGGCAAAGCCTATCTCAGATTACTGCATCCGGGTTGACGAAGATCCGCGTGTCAGGCGGTCGGCCTACGGTGAAATGCCCCGGCTCTTCCATGCGGATGTAGCCATGATCCGCCAGCAGCTCCAGCGTGGGCAGCAGTTCCTCCGTCTTTTTGAAGAACTTGCCCCGGCACATCTGGAACAGCTCCGAGCGCTTGATCTGGGCGATCTCCTTCTTGCGGAGCTTTGCCAGGACAAACCTCGCCTTCTGGATGCTGAGGTCAGTACCCATCATGGAGTAGGCGTACAGTGAGTGCTGCAGGAAGTACTGGCCGATGCAGATCGCCCGGGTAATGGTTACCTCAGTGATGATCGGACTGCCCTCCAACTGCATCTCTGCTGCGTGAATCAGTCCGGCAATGCGGAGCACCGCTCCGATGTATTTACTGGCCCAGTCAGAGATCGCCTGCCCTTCCCCCACGAGAAACCGTTCGTGGTGCTGGAAGTATTCAGCGATCTGCTCCGTTGCATCGGGAGCCAGTGTCAGCGTGCGCGGTTCTTCCGGTCGATCAAGTGCCATCAGCCGGTAGATCATGCTGCGGTAGTCGGCTTCGATCTCCGGAGGAATGGGCCTGCTGGTGAATGATCTGCTGCCGATCCGGGAGGGCGGCGAGGCGTACAGGAATCGCGCGATCAGGCCACGTCCACTCATGGTGGCGTTGGTCATGATCTCCTCCAGCACACAAGGCTGGATGCTCAGGATAGCTGACAGCGCCGGATGGGCAATGCTCTCTGCCTCGCGGCATTTGCGATCCACGTAGATCGTGTCACCGCAGTGGCCCTTGAGCCAGACGTCGATGTTGACCTTGTTGCTGTAGCGGCCATTCATCATGTCGAAGACGCCGCCCTCTGTGGAGATGACGGAGATTACCCCACCGTTTTCAGCCATGAGGCTGGTTAGGGCTTCACTGCTGCAGTCATCCGCAAAGAAGCGCGTGGGCTTCAGCTCCGGCAGTGCTTCCAGCTGGTCATTCAGCACGTTCAGCTGTGCTTCATCCTCCCATTTGCCGGACTGCTCCAATTTCTTCTGCTGGGCATTGATCTGCCGCTGCAAGGATTCGCGCTCACGCCTGTTGGCCTTGATGTCGGCGCTGCGGTTGCGATTGTATTCGTCGGCGTAGTCGCGCAGAGCACGGGTCATGTCGTTCATGACGCTGGACTTGCGCTCACCCGGAGGGGCGATCACCACCGTGTACAGGCTCAACGGCTCGTAATAGCCGGGGCTGCCCTCAACGCGGTATTTGCTTTGTAGACAAACCGCCAGTGTTCCCAGTCCGATGACGGCTGCCATATCGGGGGAAGTCTGGCTGTGTTCTGAAACAGCGCTCACATAGGAGCGCAACGGCTCCGGCAGGCACTCCACGGGAAACGGAGGCAGCTCGCTGCCCTGAGGTGTCAACGGCTTTACCGGAAGGAAGCTTGGCTCCTCTGGCTGAGTTACAGGCGCGAATGCAGGCTGTGCTTGCCGCTGTCCCCTGGGCGTGTACACCTCGGTGCAATTCCGGATGGCAGTCTGGATCGTGATCTGCCCGTAGGTAGAGCTGGCCTGCTTACGATCCCATTTGTCGCGCATCAGTCCGGATTGCCGGAACATGGCGTCCATCATTCCGGCGTCGCGTCCTGTCCAGAATGCCAGGTGACTGCACAGGGCCTGATCTGCTTCCGAGTGGGAGGGATAGCCGGTGGTGTCGCCTGACCACAGCCGCCTGATTGCATCGCCACGACGGCTGCTGAATACCTTTTCCAGCAGCTGATCAATAGTCAAAGCTGAATTTGCTGCATTTATTGCATTTCTTGCAGCAGGTTGCGATCTCACCATGAAGCGCTCCAGTACCTGATTCAGTTCGTCACTGCGGTCACCGAACTCGTATGCTGCGCAGGGCTGACCTGTGATCGTCACATACTTGTTGGTCGCACCGGCTACGTACACCTCAATTCCTGCTTGCCGGTTCATGATGAAATGTCGGTTGGTGTCGTAGCGGAAGCCCTCAGCTTGGAACAGAATGTGTACGCCTGTCCCGCTGGGGCTGAGTTCCGTGTAGCTGTGCATCATGGCGATGATCTCGGCAGCAGTCTGGCTGTAGTTGCCGTCTGCGTCAATGCAGTGATCCAGATCAATCGCGCTGATGCCGTTGAAGATTCCCAGCCCCATGCCGTCATACCGGTGACTGGCACAGGATGCCGTCAAGTAGTCGGCAAAGGACTGGGGATCGTTGCTCTTGGCTCGTTCTCCTGTCCGGGGATTGTAGGGAACCTTGGTTTGTTTTCCATTGCGTTCTTCATAGCGCCAGCAGCAGAACAACCCTTTCTCTGTGATTTCCCTGGGAATAGTTGAAGTCATTGCTTCTCCTCTCTTGAAAAGAAATGGCTGCTGTGCTATAATATCGTTGTGGGCGATTGTTCACACAGCAGCCGCTGTTGGACTGTCGATGCGAGTCTTCATCTGCCAGGATGAGGGCTCTTTTTTGTTATCTCCATTACTTGTTCAAGCAAGGCTCTGCACTCCAGTAGCAAGGAAACCGCTTCTTCCGGAACGTGTGTTGTTTGCAGAGCCTCTTTCAGTCGCAGGATTTCCACGCCTAAACGGTCACTTTCAAACTTGCCGACCCGGATCTCAATCGGGTGTCCCAATAACGCCCGGATCATGAATTCGTTCTTCGCCAAACCTGTGATCTTCACCCGTGCCAGCAGGTTCCGATACTCTTCCGGGGACATCCAGAAGCTCACCGTTTTGCTCCGGGCGCGGTAGTGGTCTCTGTAACGCGTCATCTGCATCCTCCTTGCTATTTGTCATGCTTTCGCGGTAATAGGAATCCAGCCGATTGGCCAATCGCTCCTGCCTGTCTGGATAAAGGTGTGAGTAAGTGTTCAGCGTAGTCTCCACGTTTTCATGACCGAGGCGCTCGGCGATTTCTTTCGGTGTGAAACCCAGTTCAATCAGCAGGGAGGCGTGCGAATGCCGCGTATCGTGGATCCGAATCTTCTTCACGCCGCTCAGCTTGACGCCGCGCCGCATTTCGTTCTCCAAGAAATTCTTGGTCACAGGAAGCAGACGGTCATCCATTTCGTATACGTACAGGCTCTGCATGTAATCCTGAATATCCTCTGCCAAGAAGGGCGGGATGCTGATAACTCGGTTGCTCTTTGGCGTCTTGGGTGGGGTGACAACGTCTTTGCCGTGCAGTCGCTGATAGGACTTGTTAATGGTGATTGTCCGAGCAGGCAGATCAACATCATCGAAGGTCAACGCCAGCAGTTCGCCAATGCGCATGCCTGTCCAGAATAGAATCTGGAAGGACAGCCAGGATAACCGCTTGTCCATCAGGCAGTCAGAGAACCGCTGGAATTCTTCCTTCGTCCAGATTTTCATCTCCTCGGCATGATTCTTGCCGATGCAGCCAGCTTTTGCACAGGGATTCTCCTGCAGGTTATAGTAGCGAACCGCGAAGTTGAATATGGTGGACAGATGGTTGTGGATCGTCCGCAGGTAGGTCGGCGCATATCCCTGCTGAATCAACCGGTTCTGCCAGGTGCGGACGTCTGCTACGGAGATCTCGTTCATCCGTCGCTCGCCGAAGTAAGGGAGCAGCTTGTCTTCGATCACATACCGCTTATTGATGAGCGTATGCTCACGCAGACGGTTTTTCATATCATCCATATAGATGATAACGAAGTCCGAAAACTTCATGTCGAAGCTGCGGGTTTGCTTCAGCAGGAATGCACGCAGCCATTCTTCAGCTTCGCGTTTGGTCTTGAAGCCTCGCTTGGTGGACTTGCGATTCTTTCCCGTCCAGTCTTTATACCGGTACTGGATCAGCCACTTGCCGGTCTTGGGATCGCGTTCAGCCTTCAAGAATGGCACCTCCTTCAGTCAAACCGTAGCAGCGCTCGGACAGGTACTTTCTCGGGACGCGCCCAGAGAAAGTGAGGAAGCCCTTGGCGGCCAGTTCCGCATTGAGCTGGCGAATAATCTTGTAGGCGTGGGCCTCGGACATCTCCAGCATCTCCGCGAGTTCAGGGGCAGTGATGAAGCTCTTGTCTTTCATGTGGTGTAACCTCCTGTTAATTTTATAGCGTTGACGCTATATTATCTACAGTATATAGTAGCGCCAACGCTATGTCAAGCTGTTTTTGAAAAAATGTAGCTTTTTCGCTCTGTTTGTGATATACTATTTAAGAGGACTGCTTTTCGGAGGTATTTAGCATGAAAACGGTGGGCGATAGAATTCGCTATTTCCGTAAAGACAGAAAAATGACACAGGATAAGCTGGCTGAGTTGACCGGCATTCATCCTGTGTCTATTCGCAAATATGAGACAAATAAGATGCAGCCCCAGATTGAGCAAATCGAGAGGATTGCATCCGTTCTTGATGTGAATGTATCAGCCATTGTGGGCTACAACACTAAGCCAGCGGTTGTGCGCACAGTTGGTGATTTGACTGGTGTGCTTATGATGCTGTACAAGGCACACATCCTGATGATCATCGGCAAGCCTACGTTTAATGATGAGGACGTCAACAAGGAGGACTTCGATCCTTTGGCGGGAATGGATCCTCAAAAAATGCTCATCATGCTTAATCCCATGCTAAGCAGCTATTTTGACGTTGCAAAAATTACCAGCATCACAGGGGACTTTTCAACAGGGCAGCTGTCTGTCGATCAGTTGGGCCTGATTTTGAAGAAGCGTGAATATGCTGAGGAGTTCATTCAATGGGCAGCCATGTATTCTTTATTTGAACGCCTGCTTGCCTCAAATACGATGCGAGAAGATGCTGACAGTCAACTGGATTTCATTACGAATGCGATGGAAACACAGGAACTGGTTCTTCTGTCCAACACAGAACCTTTGCCAACAAAGGAATTTGATGATGATTCCGAAGTCCTGTTCCTCCGTTTTCCTGAGTAAGCACAGAATACAAGCCAATGTGTTTATTCCTGTTTTAAGCCTACTTGATAGCAAATGTACTCAATTTGTACTCAAAAGGACAAAGAAAAACCCGGAACCCCTTGAAAATACTGGGGTTCCGGGCTTTGATTTGTTACTCCCACTCAATCGTGCCGATGGGCTTGGGGGTCAGATCCAAACATACGCGGTTGATGCCCTCGACCTCATGGGTGATGCGGTCGGTGATCTTGTGCAGCAGCGCGTAGGGGATCTCCTCGATGGTGGCGGTCATGGCATCGGTGGTGTTCACGGCGCGGATGATGGCCGGCCAGCCCTCGTAGCGCTTGCCGTCGCGCACGCCAACGGACTTAAAGTCCGGCACGGAGATGAAGTACTGCCACACCTTGCCGGCCAGACCGGCGATGTCAAACTCCTCGCGGAGGATGGCGTCCGCCTCGCGCAGGGCGTGCAGACGGTCACGGGTGATGGCGCCCAGGCAGCGCACACCCAGGCCGGGGCCGGGGAAGGGCTGACGGTACACCATGTCGTGGGGCAGGCCCAGGGCCTCGCCGACCACGCGTACTTCATCCTTGAAGAGTAGTTTCACGGGCTCGCAGAGCTGGAAGGTCATGCCGTTGGGCAGACCGCCGACGTTGTGGTGAGCCTTCACGCCGCCGTCAGATTCCAAAATGTCGGGGTAAATGGTGCCCTGAGCCAGGAACTCCACGCCCTCCAGCTTCTCGGCTTCCTCGGCAAAAACCTCGATGAATTCGCCGCCGATGATCTTGCGCTTCTTTTCAGGCTCAGCCACGCCAGCCAGCTTGTCCAGGAAGCGGTCGGTCGCGTCGATGTAAATGAGGTTAGCGTCCATCTGATTGCGGAACACCTCGATGACCTGCTCGCTCTCGCCCTTGCGCATCAGACCGTGGTTGACATGCACGCACACAAGCTGCTTGCCGATGGCCTTGACCAGCAGGGCCGCCACGACGGAGGAGTCAACGCCGCCGGACAGAGCCAGAAGCACCTTTTTGTTGCCCACCTGCGCCTGCACGGCGGGGATCACCTCGTCCAGAAATGCCTTGGCCAGCTCGGGGGTGTTGATGCGGGCCATGTCCTCAGGACGCTTCATGCTATCGAGAAAAATGCTCATGGGAAAGACCTCCTGTATCTTGTCGAAATCGGGATCTTACGCATCGGGATCGGTTTAACAAAATAATTATACGCAAATGCTGCCCGTCTGTAAAGCAGGAAATTGCAGGGTTTACGTATTTTTTTCGGGTGTGTCGGATGTGGTGAGTATCTGTCCGGTGAGGAAAAGTCAGCGCTGCATGTCTGCCAGGAAGACTCTGATCTCCTGGCTGATGGTATCGTATTTATGATCGTGGATGTAATGCGGACAGTCCAAAGTCAGCAGGACGCCGTTCTTGACATCCTGCAGGAAGAGCTCCTGATTTGCCTGCCAAGCATCGGCACTCCAGCCAGTGCCGCTGCCGTTGGACACAAACAGCAGCATGGGAACCTGTGGAACCCCGCCCTGCTGAACGAGCCTTGCATTCTCTTTGATGTGCTCGACCTCGTTCAGCATGGTGACGGTGGCGGTTCTTGCATAGAAAACAGCCCGGTAAATCTCCCTTTCCGCATCGGAAAGCGTTCCATATTTGATGGCA
This sequence comes from Christensenellales bacterium, assembly GCA_045132495.1. Classification (GTDB taxonomy): domain Bacteria; phylum Bacillota; class Clostridia; order Christensenellales; family Aristaeellaceae; genus UBA11524. The sequence continues at coordinate 26,121 of JBGUSK010000008.1, forward strand.
TCGCTCTCCGAAATGCCCGGGAGAAGCCGGGTGATGCCAAGTCGTGCAGCAAGCTGGCTGAGCTTAAGCATGGGCATGCTGATCTGGTAGTCTTCATACGCCTGGGGGACAGCCATGTCAAGGCCGATGATGGCCTCGACCTCTTCGGGGTACTGCTGCGCCCAATACAGGGCTTCAATGCCTGACATGGAGTGTGGGCAGAGCACGTAGGGCCCGGGGATGCCCGCCTTGGCCAGCGCTTTTCGGGTGTCAGCCAGGATAGACGCAATGCTGCGATCTGTGTCCGCCACATCGCTGAAGCCGTAGCCCAGCTTCTCCACCACCACGATCTGAAAGTCGTCGGACAGGGTGGAATAAAGGGATTTGAAATCAAGGATCGGCGAGCATGTGCCGCCGCCTGACATGAAGACAAGGGTCTTGTCGCCCTGTCCCTCCGCATAGAGGCTGATTTGGTGCCCGTTGACTTCCACGAGCTGGCCAAGCGGCGCGCGGAGGGCGGCTTCCTGGTTCAGCTGGAGCCGGTGATTCGCATAGATCGCTGCCAGTGCGATCGCCAGGATCGTGAGCAGGATCAGCGCTGCTTTCAATATTTTCTTCATCATTCTTCGCGCTCCCAGGGACTTTGATGGACAGCACACAGTTTAACACAGCGCTGCGTGAAAAACAAGTAGGTGGCGTTTGCCTGATCGGGTGATGCGGAAACTTGTTAGCTTGTTGTAACTTTGCAGAATGTCGCAGACGGATGTAATGTGGTCGAAAATTACAATAAAACCCCTGTTGACAGCAAGAAAATGCTGCTGTATAATAATCCTGAAGTTAACACCAACTTAACAACGAAAGGGGATTCACCCATGCTGATTAACGAAATGAAGCAGCACCTGACGCAGAAAATCCTGCCCTTCTGGGAGAAGCTGACCGACTGGGAATTAGGCGGCTGGTACGGCTATGTGGACAAGGACCTGAACGTGCATAAGGACGCACACAAGGGCTGCATCCTCAACAGCCGCGTGCTGTGGACGTTTGCGACGGCCGCGCGCGTGCTGGGGGAGGAGAAGTACCTCGAATATGCACGCCATGCGCTGCGGTTCATGGTGCGCTTTGAGGATCACGAGCGGGGCGGTGTGTACTGGTCCGTCACGCCCGACGGCTTCCCGCTGGACAAGACCAAGCACACCTATTGCCAGGCCTTCGCGATCTACGGCCTGTCCGCCTATATGCGTGCGGCGGGCAAGGATGACCCGCTGTACGAGGTCGCCCGGGAGCGCGCCTTCCGCCTGTTCGATGTGATCGAGAACAAGTGCTCCGACGAGGGCGGCTACGGCGAGGCCTTCGAGCCGGATTTCATCCCCGTGGGCAACGAGAAGCTCTCCGACAACCCCAAGCTCATGGAGCGCGGCGAGGTCGCCGAGCGCACGATGAATACCCTTCTCCATGTGCTGGAGGCCTATGCTGAGTTCTACCGCGCCATCCCTGACGAGCGCGTGCGCAAGGCTGGCGAAGTCTGCCTGCAGCGCTTCCTGAACGTCATGTACAACCAGCCGGAACGTCGCCTGGAGGTCTTCTACGCCAAGGATTATCGGAGCCTCCTCGATATGCAGAGTTACGGCCACGACATTGAGGCCAGCTGGCTGATGTGGGACGCCGTCGAAGCCCTCATCCCTGAAGACGAGCGCGCTCCCTACCGCGATATGTGCGTCACCCTGGCCGAGGCCACCTGTGAGCGCGCCTTTACCGACCACGGCATGGAGAATGAGATCGTAGAAGGCGAGGTCGAGCATACCCGCGTGTGGTGGGTGCAGGCGGAGACCATCCTGGGATTTGCGGAGGCAGCCAAGCTCACCGGCGATCCCGTGTGGATGGAGCGCGTCAAGCAGCAGTGGGAGTACGTCAAGAATGTGATCTCCGATCCCCGCGAGGGCAGCGAATGGTACTGGTCAACCGATGAAAACGGCGTACCCACCAACAAGCCCATCGTTGAGGAGTGGAAGTGTCCCTACCACAACGGCCGTATGTGCCTGCGGATGATTGAGAACGCATAAGGAGTGCCTGTCATGACTGAAATCCTCATCAGGGATCAGCTGATCCACCTCCGCAACGACCACATTTCCTACATTATTTATATCCTGGAGGGCGGCATCCCTGCGCACCTGTACTTCGGCAAGCGGGTGGAGGGTCTCAACCCCGTATCCATCCTGCGCCGCTACGATCTGCCTACGGACGGCAGCTTCTCCCTGCAGGGCTGCGCGCTGGATCATACGCCCCATGAGTACCCTGCCCATGGCCTGGGCGATCTGCGGGAGGGCGCTGTGTCCGTGCGGCAAAAGGACGGAACCCGCAGCGTGGATCTGCGCGTCACCGGCTGGGAGGTCATCGACGGCAAGCCCGGCATCCCCGGATTGCCCGCGACCTTCGGCGACAACGCCAAAACGCTGCTCCTTCACATGAAGGACGAGCTGATCGGCCTGGAAGCCACGCTGTCCTACACGCTGTTTGATGACGTGGCGGGCGTGATGCGCCACACCGAGATGCGCAACGTCTCCGACGACGACCTGGTCATCGAGCGCGCGTACAGCCTGTGTCTGGAGCTGCCCGAGAGCCGCTATGACCTGATCACCCTCTCCGGTGCGTGGGCCCGTGAACGTGAGATGAACCGCCGCCCCCTGGAGATGGGCGAGCAGGGCGTCAGCTCTCTGAAGGGCGCGACCTCGCTGCATAACTCGAACATGCTCTTCCTGGCTCGGCCTGAAACCACCGAGGCACAGGGCGAAGCCATCGGCGCGACGCTGGTGTATTCCGGCAATTTCAAGGCCAGCGTGCACGTGGATCATAACCGCATGAGTCGTGTGTTCCTGGGTATCAATGATGTGGACTTCCAGTGGAAGCTGGGCCCCGGCGAGACCTTCCACACGCCTGAGGCTGTGACGGTGTACTCCGACAGCGGCCTGGACGGCATGAGCGCCCAGTTCCACCGCGTCTGTGCAGAGCACCTGGTGCGCGGCAAGTATGCCAAGGCCCCCAGGCCCATCCTGCTGAACAACTGGGAGGCCACCTACTTCGGCTTCAACGAGGAAAAGCTGCTCAAAATTGCCCGCACCGCCGCTGACGTGGGCGTGGAGCTCTTCGTGCTGGATGACGGCTGGTTCGGCCACCGTGACGACGACACCACCTCCCTGGGCGACTGGTATGTGGACACGAAGAAGCTGCCCGATGGCATGAAGCATCTGTCTGATCAGGTGCATGCGATGGGGCTGAAGTTTGGCTTGTGGTTCGAGCCGGAGATGATCTCCCCCAAGTCCGACCTGTACGCACAGCATCCCGACTGGGCCATCCACATTGATGGCCGCGTCCCGGTGGAGCAGCGTCAGCAGCTGACCCTTGATCTGTCCCGCGAGGACGTGCAGGACTATGTGTACGAGTGCGTTGCATCCCACCTGCGGGAGGATGGCATCGACTACGTCAAGTGGGACATGAACCGCAACTTCTCCAACATCGGTTCGGCGAAGCTGCCTGCCGATCAGCAGAAGGAGCTGCCCCACCGCTACATGCTGGGCCTGTACCGCGTGCTGGAAAAGCTGATGAAGGACTTCCCCGATGTGCTGTTTGAATCCTGCTCTTCCGGCGGCGGACGCTTTGATATGGGCATGCTGCATTACATGCCCCAGACCTGGACGAGCGACAACACGGACGCTTTGTGTCGCTGCCGCATCCAGTATTCGACTTCTCTGGTGTTCCCGCCCTTTGCGATGGGCAGCCATGTGTCCGCCGTGCCGAATCACCAGACGGGCCGCATCACGCCCATCGAAACCCGCGGCAATGTGGCAATGTCCGGCTGCTTCGGCTATGAGCTGGACCTGAATACCCTTTCCGCTGATGAGCTGGAGAAGGTTCGCGCACAGGTTGCCCGGGTGAAGGAAATCCGCAATACGCTGCTCTATGGTGACTTCCACCGCCTCCTGTCCCCTTATGAGGGCAACGATACGGCGTGGATCACCGTGAGCCGCGACAAGAATGAGGCTGTCTTCATGCTGACCCGTGCGCTGGCGCTGCCGGGCACCTTCCCGACGATGGTGAAGCTGCGCGGTCTGGATGAAACAAAGACCTACACGATCTGTGAGACCGGCGAAAGCTACTCCGGATCTGAGCTGATGGGCCTGGGCCTGAGCGTGCGGCTCCCGTGGGGGGATGCTTCCAGCGTCTCCTGGACGCTGCGGGCTGAGTAAGCCCTCTCAGTCAGCTTGCGTTGACAGCTCTCCCGGAGGGAGAGCCTCATATATGAAGAAAGGAGGCGAAGACGCGTGGGCGTGACCATGCGCGACCTGGGCAAACGCCTGGGTGTGAGCGCGGTGACCATTTCCAAGGCGCTGGCCGGAAAAAGCGGCGTCAGCGAGGAAATGCGGCAGAAAATCATCCGTCTGGCGGATGAGCTGGGCTATGTCAACCCCAATGAGAGAAGCTCCCCGCAGCATCGGGGGCTGGATGTGGGCATCCTCGTGCCGGAGCACTTCTTTTCCAACGATACCTTCTACGCCATGTTCTACAAGCAGCTGCTGCAGACGCTGACGGAAGCCGGTCACTTCGGCATCCTTGAGCTGGTGACGGAGGAGACGCAGCGTACCCTGACGCTTCCCAACCTTCTGCGCAGCAACAAGGTGGACGCGCTGATCCTTCTCGGTCAGCCGAGGGAGGAGTACGCCGGCTGGCTTTCGGGACAGCCGTTACCGGTGGTGGCGCTGGACTTCCATTATCCCAGCCTGCCCATGGATGCGGTGGTGGGCGACAGCGTCAGCGGTGCGGCGGAAATGACCCGCCACCTGATCGCCCAGGGTCACCGGGACATCGGCTTCCTCGGCAATGTGAAGGCCACCAGCTCCATCATGGAGCGGTATCTGGGCTTTGCCTCGGAGATGATGCTGCATGATCTGCCCATCCGCCCCGAATGCATCCTTCCTGACCGCACGGATGACGGCGTCGTAACCCCGCCCGTTCTGCCTGAGAAGATGCCCACTGCATTTGTCTGCAACTGCGATTTGGTGGCCCGCCCCTTTGTGGAGCAGCTGCGCAGGAGCGGCTACCGCGTGCCGGAGGATGTGTCCATCGTCAGCTATGACGATTTCAATAACGTGCCCGGAACGCTTCCCCTGACCACCTTCGGGGTGGATACCCTGTCCATGTGCCGCATTGCCGTGCAGCTGGTGGAAAATCGCTGCAGAGGCGCGAGCAAGCCTGCGTCCCGCATTGTGGTCGGCGGCAGGGGAGTCTACCGTGATTCTGTTCTCCCTTTGGAAACAAATTAAAATAAAGAAAGAGGTAAACGAACATGTCTGTGAAAATTCTTGGTGCTTCTTCTCTCCCGAACATCCCTTGGCAGGAAAAGCCTGCTGATCTGAAGACGGCCGCTCCCGTGTGGCGCTACACGGAGAATCCCGTCATGGGCCGCAATCCCACTCCCGAAATCGCCCGTATCTTCAACTCCGCGGTTGTGCCGTGGGAGGATGGCTTCATTGCGGTGCTGCGCGGCGAGCAGGTCAACGGCGTGCCCTACGTGTACCTGGGCCGCTCCAAGGACGGCATCCACTGGGATGTGGACCGTGAGAAGGTTCCGTTCGTGGATGAGCAGGGCAATCCCAAGATGCCCCACTATGCCTATGATCCCCGCCTGGTGAAGGTGGACGACACCTACTACATCATCTGGTGCACCGACTTCTTTGGCGCGTCCATTGGCATGGCCAAGACCAAGGACTTCAAGACCTTCACCCGCATCGAGAACCCCTTCATCCCCTTCAACCGCAACGCCGTGCTCTTCCCCCGCAAGATCAACGGCATGTTCAAGATGATGTCCCGCCCCTCCGACTCCGGCCACACCCCCTTCGGCGACATCTTCGTGTCCGAGTCTCCTGACATGGAGTACTGGGGACATCACCGCCATGTGATGGGCCGCGGCTCCAAGTGGTGGGAGTCTGTCAAGATCGGCTCCGGCGCGGCTCCTATTGAGACCAGCGAGGGCTGGCTGCTGTTCTACCATGGCGTAGCCACCACCTGCAACGGCTTCGTGTACTCCATGGGCGGCGCCATCCTGGACATCAACGAGCCCAGCAAGGTGCTCTACCGCTGCGAGAACCACCTGCTGACCCCCGAAGAGCCCTACGAGACCACCGGCTTCGTGCCCAACGTCGTGTTCCCCTGCGCCACCCTGCAGGATCCCGACACCGGCCGCATCGCCATCTACTACGGCGCTGCCGACACCAACGTGGGCCTGGCCTTCACCACCGTGGACGAGATCGTCACCTACATCAAGGAGCACTCCGACCTCCAGTGGGGCGACGATATTCCTGACGTGGATTACTAATTCCAAACAAAATGGATGACCGAAGGGGTGCAGGGGGCGATCGGAAAGCCCCCTGCGCTTCTTCAAGAACAGTGATGTTGATAAGGAGAAAGTACGATGAACTGCCGCAGTTTTTCTTCTTTGATGGAGGCCTACGAGCGCGTCATTTCCCGCCCCAATCCGGTCAATGAGCGCTTCTACAACGGCCTGTTCACCCGCTATGAGAACCCTGTGTTGACCCGCCAGCACATTCCGCCCTTCTGGATGTACGACACCAATCCCGAGACCAACCCCTACATGATGCAGCGCCTGCCTGTGAATGCCACGATGAACTCCGGCGCGATCAAGCTGAACGGCAAGTACTGCCTGGTCGTCCGCGTGGAGGGCCAGGACCGCAAGTCCTTCTTCGCCGTGGCGGAATCCGACAAGCCCACCGAGGGCTTCCGCTTCCGCGACTACCCCGTGGTGCTGCCCGACACCTGCGCCGAGGAGACCAACGTGTACGACATGCGCCTCACCCAGCATGAGGACGGCTGGATCTACGGCGTGTTCTGCTCCGAAAGCAAGGATACCACCGTGAACGACCTGTCCGCGGCGGTGGCGGCGGCCGGCATCGTTCGCACGAAGGACCTGGAAACCTGGGAGCGTCTGCCCAATTTGAAGACCCTGCGCTCTCCCCAGCAGCGCAATGTGGTGCTGCATCCCGAATTCGTAGAGGGCAAGTACGCCTTCTACACCCGCCCGATGGATGACTTCATCGAGACTGGCAGCGGCGGCGGCATCGGCTTTGGCCTGTGCGAGGATATCACCAACGCGGTGATCGACGAGGAGAAGATCATCTCCGCCCGCAAGTACCACACCATCACCGAGGCCAAGAATGGCGCCGGTGCCACCCCCATCAAGTGCGACAAGGGATGGATCCATATCGCCCACGGCGTTCGCAACACCGCTGCCGGCCTGCGCTATGTGCTCTATGCCTTCATGACCGACCTCAACGACCCCACTAAGGTCATCGGCGAACCCAGCGGCATGCTGCTGGGCCCCCTGGGCCACGAGCGCGTGGGCGATGTGAGCAACGTAGTGTTCACCAACGGCGCCATCGCGGATGATGACGGCAAGGTCTACATCTACTACGCCTCTTCCGATACCCGCATGCACGTCGCCGAGACCGACATCGGCCGCCTGTGCGACTACCTGCTCAACACTCCGGCGGATCCCCTGCGCTCCCCCGACTGCGTGAAGCAGCGCTGCGAGTTGATCCGCAAGAACCTGGAGTACCTCAAGAAATAAGGGGGGCGGGATTATGTTCAAGGTATCGCCGCTTTTTGGCGACCATGCCATCCTGCCCATCGGTAAGGAACTGCGCATCTTCGGCAAGGCGGACGAGGGCGAAACCATTCGCGCCTGCCTGACTGCGAAGGACGGCACTGTCACTGGGCAGGGCATGTCCACAGCGCGGGAGGGCTGCTTCCTCATCCACCTGCCTGCCCAGACCATCGGCGCTGGCCCGCTGACCCTGACCCTGACCTCCGACACCATGACCTGGATGGCCACCGATCTGGTCACCGGCTGCCTGTTCATGGCGGGCGGTCAGAGCAACATGGAGTGGGGCCTGTGGAATGCCGAGGGCGGCCAGGATGTCATCAAGACTCATGACGACCCCGACCTGCGCTACTTCAACGTACCCCGTGTGTCCGTGCTGGATGATGCCGGCCTTGCCGCCCATGACGCGGCCCACTGGCAGCAAATCGCGCCCCATATCGGCGGCGACATGAGCGCGGTGGCTTACTTCTTCGCAAGGGAGCTCCGGGCCAAGCTGGGTCTGCCCGTGGGCATCGTCGGGTGCAACTGGGGCGGCACCTCCATCCTGTCCTGGATGGACGAGGTAGCCCTGAACCGCAGTGTTCCCGCGATGAAGGCCGCAGCCGATTACGAGAGCAAGTACGGCGAGATCCCTCTGACCGAGTGGCAGTGCAAGCAGGATGCCTTCCAGCATGACATGGATGTGTGGAATGCCAAGGTTGCCGAGGTCAAGGAAGCCAATCCCGGCATCGAATGGGCCGAGGTGGAAAAGCTGGCGGGCGTGTGCCCGTGGAATCCCCCGCCCGGCCCCGGCTCGCCCTATCGGCCCGGCCAGCTCCACCGCACGATGGTGGACAAGATCGTCCCCATGGCGCTCAACGGCATCCTGTTCTATCAGGGCGAGAGCGACGTGGAGCGCGCCGAGGTGTACGGCGAGCTGCTGATCACGCTGGTGACCCGCTGGCGCGAGCTCTTCGGCGACGCTGAGCTGCCCTTCTACAACGTGCAGCTGCCCATGTTCATCGACGCAGGCGCGAAGGATGATTTCCGCTGGGCGATCCTCCGGCAGCAGCAGGAGAAGGCGTGGAAGGCACTGCGCAACAGTCACCTCGCGGTGATGCTGGACGCGGGCGAGTACGGCAACATCCACCCGGTGGACAAGGTTACCCCTGGCACGCGTCTGGCGCGGCTGTTCCTCGGGGATGATGAAACGCCTCGGGCGATTGCCAAGTCCATGCAGAACAACGTCCTCACCGTGACGCTGACCCAACCGGTCACTGGTGATGGCGAGTTGTTTGAAATTGCAGGGGAGGACGGCGTGTACGTTCCGGCAAATGCTGAACTGGACGGCTGTTCTATCCGCCTGAGCGCGAAGATCGTGGCCCATCCCGTCAAGGCTCGTTATGCCTGGGTGAACTGGGCGAAGGTGCATGTCTTTGGCGAAAGCGGATTGCCCCTGGCGCCCTTTGTGCTGGACGACTGATATAGAACATCCCCCGATTCATGGCGAATCGGGGGATGTTTTGCGTTATTGGGGCAGCGGCTTATCTGCCTTCTGCCTGAACTGCTTGAGGATACTTGCTACGATGAAGATCGCCATCACCAGCGACAGCACATCCGCCAGCGGCTGAGCGGCGGCTACCGCGAAGGGCATGTTCGCCTCGGATAGGGGCAGCACCCGCGGCAGAATCAGCAGCGCCGGGATCAGGAAGATGCCCTGGCGGGATGCGGAGAGCAGCGTCGCCCGCCCGCCGTAGCCGATGGACTGGGTGTACATGTTGCCCATCACGATGAAGCCCCACAGCGGGATGGTGGACAGGTGCAGCCGCAGGGCGGTGGTGCCGATGCGGATGACATCCGCGTCCTCGGCGCGGAAGGCGGTGACGATCGGCCCGGCGAAGACGAAGGCGACCAGTCCCAGCACCAGCAGGATGATGGTCGTGACCTTCACCGAGAACCAGAAGGCCTTGCGCACCCGGCTATACTGGCCTGCGCCGTAGTTGAAGCCGCACACCGGCTGGAAGCCCTGACCAAAGCCGATCACAGACGAGTTGATGAACATCACGAACCGGCTGGTGATGGAAATCGCGGAAATCGCCGGGTCCTGCAGGGCAGGGGTGACGCAGGCCAGCACGGTGTTGTTCAGCAGGATGTTCGACACGCTGGCGATGCCCTGCCGCCCCAGGGACGGGAAGCCGATGTAGAGGATCTTGCCGTACATCTTTGCCGTGGGGCGGTAATACTTGGGGTGGATGGAAATGGTGTCGCTGCGCAGGTTGCACTGCAGCAGCAGGATGGAGAAGCTGACGAACTGGCTGAGCGCCGTTGCGATGGCCGCGCCTGCGGTGCCAAGGCCAAACCCAAAGGGCAGCGTCAGGAAGCCGAAGAGCACTGTGCCGGGTTCGAAGATGAAGATCGGGTCGAGGATCATGTTGAGGATGCCGCCAGTGGTGATGCCCACCATGCCGTAGGTCGCCAGGCCCTGGAAGCGCAGGTGGTTGTTCATCACGAAGGAGCACATCATAAAGGGCGCCGCGTAGAAAATGTAGGACGCATACGCCTTGGCGTGGGGCGCGATGGTCTCTGTCGCGCCCAGGAACCCGACGATGGGATCGATGAACACATTGCCCAGGATCAGGATGATGACGCCCATCGTCAGTGCGGTGAAGAAGCCGACGTTGGCGAGGGTGCGGGCTTCCTCGGTTTTGCCGGAGCCCAGCGCCTGCGAGACGGGCGCGCCGGAACCCATGCCGATGGTGAAGGAAATGGCCTGAATGATGCCCATCACCGAGAACACCACGCCTACCGCACCGGAGGCCGAGGTGCTGATCTGGCTGACAAAATAGGTGTCCGCCATGTTGTAGATGCTGGTGATCAGCATGGATATGATGGTGGGAATGGCCAGCTTGGGTATGATGCGGGAGACCGGCGCGTGGAGCATCATCTGCGCACGCTCGGCGGAGGACATTTTCATATGATACGACCTTTCTAATTAAAACAGAAGCAGTATTCCCTGCGCCGCAGCCACCGCGACGCACGCGCCGATGGCCACCGTCAGCAGCGAACAGCCGCGCCATGCCATCACCACGGCGACGGCAAGTCCGGCGAGGGCTGTGCGGATATCTCCGGTGGAAGAGAGAATCCCCGGGATGGTCATGGCAGCCAGCACGGCATAGGGCACATAATGCAGGAAGGATCTGATAAATACGGACTTGATCTCCTTGCGGAAGACCGTCAGCGGCAGCATGCGGATCAGGTAGGTCACGCCTGCCATCACCACGAGGTAGAGCAGATAGGTCGTCCAGTTCATGCGGCGGCACCTCCTTCCTCATCCTTCACGGGGAAGAGGATCGCGCCAAGCGTCGCCGCGACGACGGCGCAGATGATCACAACAAATCCGCCGGACACCTGATTCAAAAGCGGCAGATAGTTGAATGCCAGGCTCACCGCGATGGCGATCAGCACGACCACGCGCACGGATTTCTCCTTCCGCGCGGGGGGCAATATGATTGCCAGGAACATGCCGTAGATGGCGATGCCCAGGGCGTTGCACACAAATTCCGGCAGGACAGTGCCTGCTGCCGCGCCCAGCAGCGTGCCCAGCGACCAGCCGATGTAGGGCATGGTCATCAGGCCGTAGAGGTAGTGGTGGTGCAGCTTCTCCGGCTGGGAGGACGCCACGGCGAAGATCTCGTCTGTGTTGGCGAAGGCGAAGAACATGCGCCGGGGCGTATTCATCGTCGGGCCGAGCTTCTGGCCGAGGCTCAGACCCATCAGGGCGTAGCGCAGGTTGATGATGAACTGGGTCAGCGCCATCTCGATCAGCGATGAGCCGGCGATCATCACCTGCAGACCCGCCAGCTGGCCTGCGCTGGTCAGGTTGGTCATGGAGATCAGCAGTGCCTGCAGCACGGTCAGACCGCTGTCGGTGCATTGCATGCCAAAGGCGAAGGACACGGACAGATAGCCCAGGCCGATGGGCAAACCGTGCTTCACGCCTTTGAGAAAGAGTTTGTTCACAGATAATCAGATGCCTTTCGTGTGAATTCTTAATGCTTAATGTGTAATTGTGCTGGTGGGCGGTAGGTTACACCCTCTCCACGCCATCTGCCGTGACCACCGCGTACCACAGCGGCGGACGCTCCGCCGGCGCATCCCCGATGGTGATGGCGGCGCGGATGGCGGCTTCAGCCTTTGCGGCGTCGGCTTCGCTGCGGGCGTAAAGGGTACACAGCGTGGTTTCCGCCGTGACGTGATCGCCGATGCGCACCGGCAGGATGTAGCCTACGGAGTAGTCGATCTCGTCGGTTTTCTTGACGCGGCCTGCGCCCATGGCCTGGGCGGCATAGCCGAGGGCTTCGGTATCCATCGCGGCGATGTAGCCTTCGCGGCTTACCTTGATCTCCTTGATCAGTGCGGGCTGGGGCAGAAGACTCACGTCATTCACGCAGGACGAATCGCCGCCCTGGGCTTCGATCATGGCCTGGAAACGGGACAAGCCGCTGCCTGTCCGCAGCGCGGAAAGCAGCATCTCGCGGGCGTGGTCGGTGTTCTCCGCACGCTTGCCCAGCACCAGCATGTGGCTGCCCAGCAGCAGCGCCACTTCAAGCAGGTCGCCCTTGGTTTTGCCGGAAAGCACCTCGATGGCTTCCTTGACCTCCAGGGCATTGCCGACGTGGGTGCCCAGGGGCTGCCCCATGCCGGTGACGATGGCCCGCACGGGCTTACCGGAGAGCTTGCCGATATCCGCCATGGCCTTCGCCAGATTGATGGCGTCATCCACTGTCTCCATCAGCGCGCCGGAGCCGGTCTTTACGTCCAGAACGATGGCGTCCGCGCCGGAAGCGAGCTTCTTGGACATGATGGAGGAGGCGATCAGCGGCAGGCTGTCCACGGTGGCGGTCACGTCGCGAAGAGCGTAGAGGGTCTTGTCCGCCGGGGCGAGGGAAGCGGTCTGACCGATAACGGCCAGCCCCAGATCCTTCACCTGCTTGACGAACTGCTCCTCGGTCAGGCTGATGCTGAGCCCTTCGATGGATTCCAGCTTGTCCAGCGTGCCGCCGGTGTGGCCCAGGCCGCGCCCGCTCATCTTTGCTACGGGCACGCCGCAGGCGGCAACCAGCGGAGCCAGCACAAGCGTAGTCGTATCGCCCACGCCGCCGGTGGAGTGCTTGTCCACCTTGACGCCGGGGATGCCGGACAAATCGCACACGTCGCCGGAATCCCGCATGGCGAGGGTCAGGTCGGTGGTTTCCTGGGCGGTCATGCCGTTGAGGCGGATGGCCATCAAAAGCGCCGCCAGCTGATAATCCGGGATGGAGCCGTCCGCCGCGCCGTGGGTGAATTCGTTGATCTCAGCCCTGGTCAATTCCTGGCCGAGCTTCTTCTTCGTGATGATCTCCAGTATGCTCATGGTGACAGCCCCTTTGCGTTGTTTGGATACCTTTCATTATAGCATGGTTCCGCCGGATGGGCAAGGGTGGGTGCGGAGGAAGAACAATCAACCGCGGCAGGAGATTGTAAAATGTTACGCGCTGTATTGAAAAGGTGCAGGTGAATCATGTATAATGGAAATGGAGCCATATCAATGGCTGAAAACATGATGGAGGTACGAGAGAGATGAAGAAACTGTTCTCCCTGCTGCTGACCCTGGCGATGCTGCTGGGCTGCGTGGCTGGCGCTGAGGTGGCGGTGGATTATGTCGGCACCTGGGTGCTGACCAGCCTTGAGACGGGCGGCATGACGATCGATATGACCATGCTGGCTCAGAGGGGCATGGACATGACCATGACGCTCAATGAAGATGGCACCATGTTCACCAAGACGATGGGCGTGACTGAAAACGGCACCTGGGTGGTGACGGAAACGGGCATTGCTATCACGGATGACGAGGAGACCATTGAGCTCACTTATGAGAATGATACGCTGCGCATGGAGGATGAAGGCGCTGCGATGCTGCTGACCCGCGAAGGCGCGGCTCCGGTGGCGGCAGAAGAGATCTCCTTCCCCGGCACCTGGGTGCTGATGGGTCTGGAGATGAACGGCATGACGGCTGATCCTGCGGCGCTGGGTATTGCCGGCTCGATGGTGCTCAATGAGGACGGCACCTGCGTGCTGACGATGATGGACGCTTCCCAAAACGGCACCTGGGCTGTCACCGAGACCGGATTGACCACCACGGATGCCGAGGGCACTGTGGACGCCTACACCGTGGCGGAAGGCAAGCTGCGGACGGAAGCCGACGGCATGACGCTGATCTTCGGCCGTGCGCAGGAGAAGGTCGAATATGTGGGCATGTGGGAGCTGACCGGCGTGAAGGCGGCTGGCCTCACTCTGGCTCCTGACCAGATGGGCCTGCAGATGACCCTGTATGTCTATGAGGATGGCACCTGCGAGATGGTCACCCTGGGCGTTCCGGAGCAGGGTACCTGGGCGGAAGTGGAAGGTGGCATCGCCATCACCGATGCGAGTGCGGATACCCTTGTCTTCGCCGTGCAGGACGGTGCGCTGGTGGCGGAGCAGGAGGGAATGACCCTGATCCTCACCCCTGCTGAATATGCCCAGCCCATGTCCGGCCTGACGGCGGCGGACTTCAACGGCGAGTGGGTCTTCGTATATGCGGAGTACATGGGTCAGGTGCTGGACACCGAGGCCCTGGGCATGAGCGCTGATCTGTCCATCAAGGACGGTGCGGGTCATGTGGATATGGTGTTCACCGACGGAACGGAGTCCTACGACGCGGTCTGCGAGATCGAGGAGGTCGAGGATCTGGGCACGGTGATGTACTTCCTCTACATTGACGCTGCCACCGGCGAGGCGACCGAGTACGGCATGATGCTCATGCTCTACAGCGACGGCGAGCTGGTCTGGTACAACACCGACTCGGAGGGCAATGATATCTATTACTGTTTCGTCAACACGGCGGAATAATGGATCATCCTGGAGGCTGCGGCTTTGGCTGCGGCCTCTTTTTCGTTGCCAGCGGAGAAAAAGTATGGTACACTGTTATCAATACAACAATCAAGGGAGGTGTGGGTATGGATAAGCTGGAACGCATCCGCGGAAGTCTGCTGGCAGGTGCGGCAGGAGATGCACTGGGCTATCAGGTGGAATTTTTGTCGCTGGAAATGATCCTGGAGAAGTACGGCGGACATGGTGTGCGCAGCATGGCGCCCCGCATTTCGGATGATACGCAGATGACCCTCTTCACTGCGGAGGGCATGCTGATGGGCATCAAGCATCATATGCCCATGCCTGCCTGTGTCTACCAGAGCTATCTGGACTGGCTCAAGACCCAGCTGCCTCATAAGAAGGGCGGTGCGTTTGCGGAGGAAAGCGAACTGCTGAAGGTGGAGGGGCTCTTCCGTTGGGAAGCCCCGGGAAATACCTGCCTGACAGCCCTGGGCAGCGGGAAGATCGGCCTGATCGATGAACCTATCAACCACTCCAAGGGCTGCGGCGGCGTGATGCGCGCTGCGCCCTGCGGCATGCTGAAGATGCCAGACCTGCCCGATGGTGAGGATGCATATGCCCTTCAAGGGGCAATGGCGGGCGCGATCACCCACAGCCACATCATGGGCTATGTCCCATCGGCGATGCTGGCGGATATCATCCACATGATTATGCTGGAGGATGGCAGCACGCTGACGGAAATCATCGAAGCGAGCATCCGGCGGATGCGGCGGCTGTTCCCGGAGCCGGCGACCCACGAGTTTGCCGGCCTGATCCGGCGGGCGATGGAGCTGGCCTCGGCGGATGTGCCGGATGAAGACGCCATCGGTCAGCTGGGCCAGGGTTGGGTCGGCGATGAAGCCATCGCCATTGCGATCTTCTGTGTCCTGCGTTATCAGGATGATCTGGCGGAGTGCCTGTCGGCTGCCGTCACTCACGATGGCGACAGTGATTCTACCGGTGCGATCGCTGGCAATATCATTGGTGCATGGTTGGGGGCTTCCGCCATCCCGCAGGAGTGGCTGGATACTATTGAGCTGGCGGACGTGGTGGATGGTATGGCGCGTAAATTGTATGAGGCGGCGCGATGAAACGGTATTACGAGGCCTACGACCTGCGGTATCGGCAGGTGCATGAGAGGGGACTGGAATGGTTTAGCGGGAAGCCGACGCCCATCGTTGCGCAGGTGCTGGAGAAGCACGGCGCTGCGCTGAACGCACCCGTGCTGGAAATTGGCTGCGGCGAGGGCAATGACGCCGCATTCCTGCTGCATCGCGGGTACGATGTGCTGGCGACGGATGTGTCCCCGGCGGCGATCAGCTTTTGCCGGGCGAAGTATCCGCAGTGGCAGGAGCGCTTCCACACGCTGGACTGCCTGAAGGAGGAGCTGGATGCGCGGTTCAGCTTTATCTATGCTGTTGCGGTTCTGCACATGCTGGTACTGGACGAGGATCGACAGAACATGCTGAAGTTCATCCGGGATCATCTGAAAGCGGACGGGATCGGTCTGATCGTCGTCCTGGGCGATGGTGATATGCAGCGTGCCACGGATATTTCGGCTGCCTTTGACTTACAGGAACGTACCCACGGGGCGAGCGGACAGGTGCTGCGGATCACATCTACCAGCTGCCGCATCGTGACGCGGGCTGATTTCCGCAGCGAACTGGAACGGGCGGGCCTGACCATCGCTGAAATGGGCGACACGTCCTGGGACGATACGCCTTTTGCCATGTACGCTGTGGTGAAAAGGGCATGACGATTATGAAAGAACAGCAGCGCTCCGGCGCGGAAGGAGATACGCTCGTATGCGTAAATGTGTGATTTTTGATCTGGACGGGACGCTGACCCGCTCCGAGGAAGGCATCTGGAACTGCGTGAAGTATGCTGCGGAGAAGCTGGGCTTCCCTGAGCCGGATGCGCCCACCCTGCGCAAGTTCATCGGACCGCCGCTGGGGTATTCCTTCCGCGAATACATGGGCATGGACGAGGCTATGGCGGAAAAGGCGGTTGCAACCTACCGCGAGCGCTACAACGTGGTGGGCCTGTTCGAGAATCGGGTGTTCCCGGGCATCCGCCGCATGATGCGGACACTCAAACAGGAGGGCTGGTACATCGGCATCGCCACAGGCAAGCCTCAACACACCTCCGAGCGCGTGGTGGCCCACTTCGGCCTGGACAAGTTTGTGGAAAAGATCTGCGGCCCCACGGCGGATCACAGGGCGGATAAGATCGACCTGATCAAAAATGCCTTGCCGGAGGGCTGGAATGCAGAGACGGACGATATCTGGATGGTCGGCGACCGCAAGTTCGACGTGGAAGGCGCGATCGGCGCGGGCGTGAAGTCCATCGGCGTGGGCTACGGCTACGGCTCCGAGGAGGAGCTGCGCACTGCCGGCTGCACACAATACTGCGAGACGGTGCAGGATGTGATCGACTTCCTCTGTCCCGGTGCGGTGCCGCCCAAGGGGGCTTTCCTTTCCATCGAAGGCCTGGACGGCAGCGGCAAGGGCACGCAGATCCGGCTGCTGTGCGATGAGATCGACCGCTTTGGCTTTGAGCTCGTCCAAAGTCGTGAACCTGGTGGCTGCCCCATTTCGGAAAAGCTCCGTGACATCGTACTGGACAAGCACAACACGGAGATGGACGACGTCACCGAGGCGATCATCTATGCGGCCTCCCGTGCCCAACATGTGCGTGAGGTCATCCGCCCTGCCATTGCGGCAGGAAAAGTGATGCTCTCCGACCGGTTTGTGGATTCATCCGTGGCCTACCAGGGCGGCGGCCGTCAGCTGGGCGTGCAGTATATCCTGGATATCAATGCGCCGGCGGTGGATGGCACCATGCCGCTGGCGACGGTCTATCTTGACATCGACCATGAAACCTCCCTCAAGCGCCGCGCCGCCGCGACGGAACTGGATCGCCTCGAACTGGCGGGTGATTCCTTCCACGCCCGCACGGAAGCGGGTTACCGGGAGCTCATTCACCGGGATCCGGAACGGTTTATCGTCGTGGACGCGACCCGTACCCCGGAGGAAATCGGCAAAGAAGTAGGGGAAAGGGTCATCGCGCGACTCATGGAGGCGGAATAAATGGCAGAGCGGATTGTGGTGGGCATGTCCGGCGGGGTGGATTCCTCCGTGGCGGCGTTGCTCCTGAAGCAGCAGGGCTATGATGTGGTGGGCGTGTTCATGAAAAACTGGGAGGAAGAAGGCGACGATGGCGTCTGCACGGCGGAGGAAGACTGGAACGACGTGCGCGACGTGTGTGAGACCATCGGCATTCCCTATTATGCGGTGAATTTCGCCAAGGAGTACTGGGATCGGGTTTTTTCCTACTTCCTTGACGAATACCGTGCTGGCCGCACACCTAATCCGGACGTGCTGTGCAACCGGGAGATCAAATTCAAGGCCTTCCTGGATTTCGCCATGCAGCTGGGCGCCTCCAAAATGGCGACGGGGCATTTTGTCCAGACGAATGAGAATGGCGATCTTCTTCGCGGCGCTGACGCGAACAAGGATCAGAGTTATTTCCTTTATATGCTGCACTCTGAGCAGCTCAAAAAGGCGATGTTCCCTGTTGGCCACATGACCAAGGCGGAAGTCCGCGCGATCGCTGAGGAGCACGGGCTTATCAACAGCAGAAAAAAGGACTCTACCGGCGTGTGCTTCATCGGCGAGCGGCGGTTCAAGACCTTCCTGCAGGAATTCCTGCCCGCCCAGCCAGGCGACATGGTCGCCCCGGACGGCAAGGTCGTGGGTCATCATGACGGCTTGATGTACTACACCCTGGGCCAGCGGCGAGGTCTTGGCATCGGCGGCTGCGGCGACGGGCGGAGCTGGTTTGTCATCGGCAAGGATCTGGAGAACAACCGGCTGCTGGTTGCCCAGGGGGAGGATCACCCGATGTTGTACTCGACCCTGTCCATCGCCGGCGGTGTGACCTGGGTTGGGGAGGCTCCGGTCCAGGTGGGTGAAACGTTGCGCTGCACCTGTAAGTATCGCTATCGCCAGGCGGACGGCCCGGTGGAGGCGACCCTGCAGGCGGATGGAAAGCTGCTTTTGCGCTCCCTCGAGCCGCAAAGAGCGGTCACTCCCGGACAGAGCGCGGTACTTTATTTAGGGGAAAAGTGCATCGGCGGCGCGGTGGTAGAACAGATTCTGGACGCTGGAAAGACGAACATCTCTGGCTGCTGATGCCGGGGATGTTCGATTCCATTGCGGAACGTTCGGAAGCACCCCCGAAGTGATTGTTCGAAAATTGAAAAAGTGATGAAAAAAGTTCAAAAAAACTGAAAAAAGGTGTTGACTTTTCTTGTACATGGTGATAATATAAACAAGCTTGCTCGCGAGACATCGCTGAACAGGCACTGAACCTTGAAAACGATACAGACGAAATAACGCAAAACAAAGACAGTAATTCCGAATGAGTTTGATTCTTGCCGGTGACAAACCGGTTAGATAAACAGGATTAAATGAAAGAGTTTGATCCTGGCTCAGGACGAACGCTGGCGGCGTGCTTAACACATGCAAGTCGAGCGGGGACGAGGGAGCTTGCTCCTGAGTTCTAGCGGCGGACGGGTGAGTAACGCGTGAGCAACC
>JBGUSK010000009.1:0-10721 GCA_045132495.1 Christensenellales bacterium
TATTCATGCAGAACCAATCAACAATCTGTAGGATATGCAGAACGGCTCTGCTCCCGCAATGGCATTCAGGTTGCGGTGATCCGGCAAATCGTGGGCGACACCCTCCGCACCGTCAACTGCTACGCTATCGCTGACGAAGAAGGCTTCCGCCGTAGGCTTGCTCGGGAAGCAGCCACCTACCAGCCTGATGATCGGAAGCAGCTGACGAAGCAGATCCGTGAGAAGGAGAAGCACATCGCCCGTTTGGAGCATCTGCTGAAGAAGCTGTACGAAGATTATGCCCTGGGACATATCCCGGAGGAACGCTTTGACAAGCTGTCTGCGCAGTACGAGCAGGAGGAAGCTACGCTCAAAGCAGAACTTGCAGATGATCAGGCTCGGCTGAACGAAGTGCAGACTGCCTCCGCGCAGACCGACAAGTACCTTGCCCTTGCACGTAAATATCGGGACTGCACAGAAGTAACGGACGACATGATCCTCGCCTTGGTGGAAAAGATCGTCGTCTAGCGTCCCATCCGCCCAGCCAAAGGACAACGTATACGGCAGATTGAAGTACACCTGAACTACATCGGACAATTTCCTATCCCGACGGAAGGAATGGAGAATGAAAATGAATAACGGCCCAACACCCAGATGGCAGCGCATGAGGCGACTCGGTGCTGCTTCTTCTTTTTCGGCCATCCCACGGCACAAGGCCGCGTGCTGGCTACGCTCGGTAAATGCAAGCATTTGCTCTCGCTACTCGGGGCTAAAGCCCCTCCCTCAATTTGCTTATTCCAGGAGGAACAATGACGAAGACTACCCCTATGATGGAAGTGACCCGCCAATACGGGCATACCGTTTACACGATCTGCGCCTTCGGAAGCCCTGAAAGCGCCTGTACTTATGAAGACCGGCTGCTGAATCTGATTCAGCATGAAGCGGATAAGATGAACAGCGGCAAGGAATCCCACAGCACTTCAACAACCAACAAAGAAAATGACTAAGAGAGGTATAATCATGAGAAAGCACAACAATTTCTATATCATCGGTGTGGACGCAGGCTACGGCAACATGAAGACCGCCCGCACCATATACCCCACGGGCCTGGTGGCGATGGACACCAAGCCCTTTTTTGATGGCGACATTCTTGAGTATAACAACACCTGGTATCGCATTGGCGAGGGGCATAAGGCCTACAACCCGGACAAGACTGCTGACGAGGACTTCTACATCCTGACGCTGGCTTCCATTGCTGCCGAATTGAGCACGGAGCAGATTACTGAGGCCAATGTATATCTGGCACTGGGTCTGCCCACGACCTGGACGGGGCGGCAGCGAGAGGAGTACCGCCGCTATATGATGCGCAACCCGGACGTCCGGTTTACCTTCAACGATGTGCTGTACAGCATCCATCTGACCGACTGCATCGTATTCCCCCAAGGCTATGCCGCACTGGTGCCGCTGATGGACAACGACAAGAGATTCAATGAGTTCCGGCAGTTCACCGGCACGGTGATGATGGCAGACATCGGCAACGGCACCATGAACATCATGCGTCTGGTAAACGGCAAGCCCAATGACCAGCATTGCTGGACGGAGGTGCTGGGCGTAAATCAGTGTGTGCTGACTGCCCGCAAGCAGATGATGGATAAGTATGGCATCGACATGCCGGAGAGCGTCATTGAACAATTCCTGCGCACCGGCACGGCAAACCTGGCGCGGGAACTCCTCGACAACCTGACTGATATTGTGCGCGGCTATGTGACCGGCCTGTTTGATGCCCTGCGTGTTCATGGCTATGACGCCCGCCTGATGAAGCTCTTTGTGATGGGCGGTGGCGGCTGCCTGGTGAAGAACTTTGGCAAGTACGATCCCGGCGCGGTTGTTTTCGTGGATGACCTGCACGCATCTGCCAAGGGCTATGAGTACATGGCGCAGGGTGTGATCTGGCGCAATGAGCGTTTGGCCCGAAAGGTCGGTGATTGATGTTGTGCGTGAAGGCTATTACCGTAAGATTCCACCTGTCGCACCCAGCAGAAAAGCAGGCATGGGAAAAGTTCAATGCCCGGCGAAGCGAACGGCATCAGTCGTTCAGTCAGCTGGTTGTGGAGGCTATGAATGCCTACGGTGCGGAGGGTACATATCTGTCACGCTCGGAGAAAGTCGAGCTTGTGCAGGAGATCACAGAATCGGTAGCACTCAGGCTTCAGCAAATGCTTCCGGCATATCTCGCCGGATACTCTGCTGGAGCGAGTGCGCCAATTGCTATGGTTGTGCCCCCTGCGTCCGCTGCGCCATCGCAGGTCACCACACCGCCCCAACAGCAAGAAAACGATGACGCAATGCCCGATTTCGGCGACAGCTGCATGGATTTCGACTTTATCGGCGGCTGAGTCGGTGCATCAATCTGCCGCACATTCCACAATAATTGCATCAAAGTGATGCAGTCTCATCAATGAACACAACGACATCCGCATCAGAGTGGTGCATGCTTGCATCACTCTGGTTCACTATAGGAGGATATATATGAAGATCAACATCGACGAACTGCTGGCGAATATGCCCAAGGACGAGGATGAGCTGAAGACGGTTCAGGAAAAGCATCGCAAAATCCTGACCGACAACCGGGAAAAGGAGAAGCAGCGAAAGGCTCGCACCCACCGGCTCTGCGAACACGGAGCCATCTTGGAGGCCTGCTTCCCTGAGACCATCCAGATGGACAGCGCACAGTTCTCTGCCTTCATGCAGGAGCTGGCTGCTGGCCGGTGACCATGCAAGGGGGGCGTTCCAGGGGTAACCTCGGGGCGTCCCCAACAAGAATAACCACGAAGTGCGCACTGATACATACACAAGCGTATGTCGTGCGCCCTGCGAGGGCAGCATTGCGGACTTCGCCGCGATGGGGCAAGCCCCATACCCCAAGAAAACGATGCTCCTATAGGGAGCTAATACAAGGAGGCAAGAATGGACTTCTTTCATTGGACAACCAAAATTGTTTCCCGGAATAAGGGAAAATCTGCCGTCGCCGCTTCTGCCTATATCAGCGGCACACGGATGGAAAACACCTGGGATGGCATCACCCACGACTACACCCGCAAGAAACACGTTATCTATACAGAGGTAATGTTGCCGCCCAACGCTCCACGGGAATATGCGGATCGCAGCCTTCTTTGGAACAGCGTTGAATGGAATGAAACCAAAGCAAACGCCCAGCTCGCCCGGTCGATTGAACTGGCGTTGCCCGCTGAGCTGAGCCATGAGCAGAACATCGCTCTTGTTCGGAAACTTGCGCAGAAGCTTTTTGTAGACAAGGGCATGTGTGCAGATGTAGCCTTTCATGACAAGGGGGATGGCAACCCACACGCTCACATCCTGCTGACCATGCGCCCACTGACCTCGGATGGAAAGTGGGGTGATAAAAGCCGATTGGAGTACATCCTGGATGCTGACGGTAATCGCATCCCTGCCAAGCAGAAAGGCCGCTGGAAAACACGAAAGGTTTACACAACCGATTGGGATGACCGTGGCAATGCGGAACGTTGGCGCGCCGCTGCTGCCGATGCCATCAATGAAGCCCTGCGTGAAGCTGGATTCACGCAGGGCTTTGTCGATCCTCGGAGCTATGCCGATCAGGGTGTGCATCGCATACCTATGGTACACGAAGGGCCGGATGCCCGTGCCATGGAGAAGCGCGGCATTCCCACGGAGGTAGGTGAAAAGAACAGGGAGATTCGCCAGCAGAACAAGCTACTCAGTCAGCTGGAAGCACGACTGGCCCGACTCAATGCATGGGCACAGTATGAGAAAAAGAAGGATGAACTGCTGATCACCCAAGGCGAGGATGTGTCCAGAGAGAGCCTGCGGTTCAAGCTCGCGTCCAACATCCTTGCTTCCAGCGTACAGCCCAATCGCAAGGATCACCGCTTGCGCGACAGCACGGGACTGCTGTCCATCATGCATGAGTACAACATCACGGATGCTGCATCCTGTCTGGCTGCAATTCAGGCCGTCAATACGAAGTTCTACGCTCTGAAAAGCAAGCGGAAGGAGAATCACGATCTTTCTCTTGAGCTGAGCGTCCGGATCGAGTCCTATGAAAAGTGGAAGAAATACCAGAAGCATCACCGCACATGGGAGAAGCTGCCGGAGGAAAAACGCAGCGGCTTTGAACGAAAGTATGAGTATGAACTGCGCCAATACCGGCAAGCCGCTGCCGCGTTGCGTCGCTGCCAGGATGACGGTGAGAAGATCGACTACAAGGGCTGGAAGGCAGCTCTGGAGTATCTGGAAAAGGAGCAATTTATGTTGGATTATCAACTGGAAGATATGAAGGAGGAAGTGCGTCGGCTCGAGGTTGTGAAGCGGGAGTTCATTCAGGAGAACAAGCAGACAAAGCCGGATAGGTATGCACGATGAATAGTCACACATAAGGTTTCCTTATCCATATAGCATCTTTCCGAACGGAATTTCCAATATGACCGTCAATGTTTACAACATAAATTCCATCACTCAAATCAATTTACGATAATGAGCCACTTCCAAAACCTTAATATCTTCATCTGTCGGAACAACATTATCTGGAAGATATACACATTGAAGAACATTGAATTTTTGCTGCGTTTCAAGATAATATGCAATACTTTTCATTTCATTTGCAAATCGCATACTTCCGCAAATAGTAACTGTTTTCATTGTAATACCTCCAAAATATTCTGCAACCTATCCACAACATAATCTACCTGCTGAAAATCATTCAATGGTATTTGATATACAGAAAAGCCCTGCTTAACCCATATTGTTTTCATTCCGAGTTTATTAGCAGGTTCAATATCATTGTCTATTCTGTCGCCAATCATAACAGCATTTTCGGGAGGACAGTCTGCACGGCTTATACAGCGGAGATTTATATTTTGGATATGTCAGGTTGTGCGTCGCGCCTCGCCTTCTGCGAGGCGTGACCCCTGCATTGCGAGGCGCGTCTGTCACGCGCCGTGCCCCGGACAAGCAGCACCACAGCACCACGCGGGAGCATCCGCAACCGGAGGGGCTCAAGAAAGATCGCGCGAACGGGATTCTTAAGGGGTGAAACCCCTTAAGCAGAGTGCAGAGACAGCGTCTCTGCCAGATTGTCAAGGCAGAGCCTTGACCGAGAGACCAGAGAGCAGCGCTCTCTGGTCACCTCTCCAGCACAGCGTCCAGCTGACGGCTGAAGACCGTGGCGGCGGCGCCGATGATGCCCGCGTCTTGGCTGAAGGCGGTTTCCACACACACGGGAGCCTCCTCGGGCAAGGCGGCGCACAGGGCGTCGGAGATCTGCTGGTGCAGCTGCGGCCCCAGCAGTGTGGGGATAATGCCTGCCAGCACGCACAGATCCAGATCCAGGGTCATGACCAGGTTATATATAGCGCCGGAGAGCAGGGGCACCAGGTAGTCCCGCAGGGCAGCGGCGGTTTCGTCGCTCAGGCGGGCCCCGTCGTGCAGGCGGACGCCGAAGCGCTCCTCCAGCGTCTGCAGGCAGACGGCGCGCTCCAGGGTGTCCTGGGGCTGTCCGCGCCGGGGCGCCCCCAGCGCAGGATGCAGCAGCATGTAGCCGACCTCGCCCAGGCGGCAGCGTGCGCCTCGCTGGAGCTTGCCGTTCATGCGAAGGGCGCCGCCGCAGCCGGTACCCAGGGACATGTACAGCATATCCTTGCCCTGGCCGCTCTGCTGGCGCAGGAAGGCTTCGCCCTCGCAGGCGATGTTCACGTCGTTTTCCACCAGCAGGGGCATATGCAGTCCCTGACAGAAGTCGGGGAATATCTCGCAAAAGGGCGTAGGCTGCGTCAGGCCCATGGCGCTGTAGCTGACGATGGCGCCGGCCTGGGGATCCATATTGGCGGGGAAGCCGATGCACCCGCCCAGCACGTCGGCGCTGCCGGCCTGGCGCACCATGCCCGCAATGGCCTCGCTCAGGGGCGTCAGGTCACGGGTGCGGGCAAAGTCACCCAGTTCGATGGTTTCCCGCACCAGCACGCTGCCGGTCATGTCCGTCATGCCCACATGGGCATAGCGGCCCTCGCATTCCACGCCGATGGCCCGGTAAGCGCCGGGCTCGAACTTCAGCATGTGTCCGCGGCGGCCTGCGCCGTCCATGGGCTCGATTTCCTCCAGTTCCCGCAGCAGCCCTTTGGCGATGAACTCATCCACCACCTTCATGACGGTAGGGAAGCTCATGTTTGTTTCTCGGGCCAGCTGAGCCCGGCTGAGCTTTTGGCGCTCGCGGATCAGGTCAAATACCATCCGGCGGGAATTTCTGCGGCGCGCGGCGGGATCGATCATGACGGATAACCTCCAGCAGTGAGGATTGTTGCGCTGTTCTTTATCATACCATCATGACTGCAAATCGTCAAATGCCCTGCGAAAGATTATTCAGTTTTTTTCGGAAAAAGATTGACTTCCCGGGCGGGAAGTGATAAGATAAAAACAAATACTAAAGCACATTTAATAATTTGGGAGGAGATCATAATGCACGAGGAAAAGGTGCGTCTGGTGGACAGCCAGATTCAGCAGCTGATGGAGATGGTGAAGGAAAGGGAGATCGAGCAGGTGTATTTTGTAGCTTGCGGCGGCTCTCTGGCCACGCTGCAACCCGGCAAGTATACCCTGCAGCGGGAGACGGACAAGGTGTTCGCTGAAAGTTATAACGCTGCGGAGTTTGTGGCTGATCCCCCTGTACGGCTGAACGAAAAGACCCTGGTGGTGCTCAACTCCCAAAGCGGCGGTACCGCTGAGACGGTTGCAGCTGCCAGGCTGGCTGCCGAACGCGGCGCGCTGACCACGGCTTTCACCACGGCCCCCGGCTCCGCCATCGAAAAGACCGTGGAGCAGATCATCTACTATTATGACAATCCTGCCGATCCCTTCCCCGCCGTGCTGACCATCTTCCCCGAAGTGGTGAAGCTGACCTGGGCGCTGCTGGATACCCTGAACGGCACCTCCTGCCTGGGCGAGGTCAACGAGGCCATGCTGCGCCTGCAGGGCACCATGGACAAGGCCTGCGAGCAGTACCTGGACGCTGCCCGCAAGTTTGCAGCGGAGTACCGGCATGAGGATCTGATCTATACCATCACCGCTGGTCTGAACAGCTGCGTAGGCTATGTGATGACCAACTGCCTGGTGATGGAGTCCCTGTGGAAGCACTCTTCTCCCATCCATGCGGGCGAATTCTTCCACGGCGCCTGCGAGGCGGTGGACAATACCACCACGGTGCTGGTGCTCATGGGCATGGGCAAGACCCGCAGCCTGGAAGAGCGCGTGGTGAAGTTCCTGCTGCGCAAGACAAAGAAGCTGATTGTGCTGGACGCCAATGCGCTGGACATGAGCGAGTATCCTGCTTACCTGTGGGAGATTGCCTCCACGCTGGTGCTGAACCGTCTGTGTGCGCTGTATATTGACGAGATGTCCTATGTGATGGGCCATCCAGTTTCCTCTCGACGCTATATGGGAGTGGAGAAATACTGATGAAACTGCTGGGTATTGGCGACAACGTATTTGATCATTACCGCTGGCGCAAGGAACTGTATCCCGGCGGCAACAGCGTGAACGTGCCCGTGCTCGCTCGCCGCTACGATGGCAGCGAAGCCGGCTATATCGGCCTGATTGCCGATGACCGGGAGGGCAGGCACTTTCTGAAGGCACTGGACGAGGAAGGGCTGGACGTGAGTCGTGTGCGCATGATGCACGGCGTCACCGCCCGCAACTACATTGAGATCGACGAGCAGGGCGACAGACACTTTGTGGGCAACAATGGCCGCGAAACCGCCCAGTATCAGTCCATGCTGATGCTTACCCCGGTGGACTACGCCATGATGGAGCAGTACGACCTGGTGCATACCTCCATCCACAGCTGGCTGGACATGTACCATGTGGCCATGAGCCGCTGGGCGCCTCTCTCCATGGATTTCTCCGGCGAGTATACCCGCATCAACATGGGGCAGCTGTGCCCGCTGCTGCGGTTTGCGTTCTTCTCCGGAGGCGACAAGAGCGAGGAGGAAGTCCGTACCCTGGCCAAGGCTGCGGTGGACAATGGCGCCAAGACTGCCGTGGTCACCATGGGTATGCGTGGCTCCTACCTGCTGGAGAAGGGCCGGGAGCATCGACAGGAAGCCCACGCCGCGCAGGTGGTGGACGCCCTGGGTGCAGGCGACTCCTTCATCGCGGCGTTCCTGGCCAGGTATCATGCCAACGGCGGCGATCTGGCTGACGCTGCAAACGAGGGCAGCGCCTATGCGGCCCGCTGCTGCGGCCACTACGGCGCTTTCGGCCACGCCATTGCGGAGGAATAAGGCATAAAACAAGGGGGAGCGAATCTGTCCCCCTTGTTTTGATATTTGTTTTGCGATACAATCAATACAGGGGCCGCGGCCCGTGAAGGGGAGAAAGTAAATGAATCAGCACATGACCATGATGGACTATATCCTCCTGCAGCCGGAAACCATGCAGGAGATTTTCGACAACCGTCAGGAAAGCCTGAAGGACTTCCTGGCCTTCTACCAGCAGGTGCAGCCTGACCATGTGTACATCATCGCCAGCGGCAGCTCCTACAATGCCAGCTGCGCGGCCAGCGTGTACATGAGCCGCGCTATGGACGTGGACGTCACCGTGCACTGCCCCTCCCAGGTGCCTGCTATCCGCGCTGCACGGCCGATGATCATGGCCGTGTCCCAGGGAGGCGAATCCACCAATACCATTGCCGCCATCAACGCGCTGAAGCAGTATCCGCTCATCGCTGTGACCGGTAAGGAGCAGTGCACCATCAATACCATGTGTGACCGCCGCCTGCCCATCGGCTGCCGGGTGGAAACCGTGGGCCCAAAGACCATGGGTTACACGGCCACCATCTACACCTTCAGCCTGCTGGCGCTGGAGGCGGGCTTCCTGTCCGGGAAAATGGATGCGGATACCTACGCCGCCCATGTGGAGATGTTCTCCCGGGTGCCGGAAGACTGCCGGGAGAATATCGCTCGCACCGACGCCTTCACCATGAAGCACCTGGACGCCTTCAGCAAAATGCAGAAGATGGCCTTTGTGGGCAAGGGCGTAGGCGGCGAAATGGCCAAGGAAGGTGCTCTGAAGGTACTGGAAACCCTGCTGGTGCCCGCCATCCACTACGAATACGAAGAATACCTCCACGGCCCCCTGTGCGCCATTGACGACAGCATGGCCGGCTTCTACATGATCGCCGAGGACGGGGACAAGGAGCGCATGCTCAAGGTAGCTCAGGCCCATCAGGAGATGAACGGCTGTGCCTATATCATCACCGGCGATGAAGCCATTCGGGGCGAGCATGTGCTGAACCTGGTGACCTCCGGCGACGACGCCACCGTGCCCTTTGAGGTGATCCTGCTGCCCCAGTTCATTTCTTCCGAAGTGCCGGTGAATCTGGGCACGGTGAACAAGGGCATGGCGCAGTTCCGCAAGTTTGACGATCTGGTCAAGATGAAAGCAAAGCGATAAGGATGTGAGCGTATGAAGAAGTACATCCTGGGTGTGGACAGCGGCGGCACGGCCTTCAAGGTGCGGGCCATGAGCCTGGAGGGCCAGGTGCTGGCGGAGTATGAGGGCATCCCCTGCCGGCATTATCAGCTGGGCGAGGAGGAGACCATCCGCCGGATCAACCTGAACATGGACGCCATTCTGGCCCTGTTCGACGGCAGGAGAGAGGACTGCCTGGCCATCGCGGCGGCGGTGAGCGGCATTGACTCCCCGGAGGATGAGGAGATCGTGCTGCGCATCTACAAGGCGCTGCCCGGCTTTTCCTGCCCCATCACCTGCCTGAACGACGGCGAAATGACCCACTATGCGGTGACCGGCGGCGTGGGCGCGCTGGTGATTGCCGGCACGGGCAGCATTGCCTTTGGCCGCAACTCCAAGGGCGAAAGCGCCCGTGTGGGCGGATGGCTCTTCACCATTCTCAGTGATGAGGGCTCCGGCTCTTACATTACTCGCAAGGCGCTGTTCCATTATTCCCGCTTCCTGGACGGGTGCGTGGAGGAAACGCCGCTGATCGGCCTGATCCGGGGTAAGCTGGGCAACCTGGGCCGCAAGGATCTGATGCTCTTCGCCACGGAAATCGCCACGCCACCGTGGACCACGCCCTCTCTGTCGGTGGAGGTGAACCAGGCGGCGCTGGGCGGCGATCCCTACGCGCTGGACATCCTGAAGGACGCGGCAAAGTGCACGTCCACCCTGGCGGACGAGGTGATCCGCCTTTTGCACCTGGACGAGGAAGAGGAGCTGCGCGTAGGCGTATGGGGCAGCGCGCTGGTGAAGAGCAAGCTGCACCTTCAGTACTTCACGGAAAACGTGAAGGCCAAGTATCCTGCCGCCAAGATCATTCTCCCCGAAAAGGATGCCTGCGACGGCGCATGCATGATGGCCCTGGCTAACGCCAGGTCATAAGAATTTTGCTTGCAAAATTCTTATGAGATCTGCGCTGCGGCGCTGGTCGGCTGACGGGTCAGCCTCCCGGCCGCGCCTTCGCGTAAGGAAGCGTTCTCTGACGAGAACGCACGAAAGCTGCCGCACATGTCGCCAGCTTTCGATTACCGTCTGCCGACGGCGAATTAGTCGCACAAAAAACCTCCGCTGTATATTCTGCCAAATGCCTATATGCAGGGGCATACTGCCGGTGTAAACATGGCAGGCGGTAATGAAGTTTTTGGCAAAGCCATTCCGATGAACTCCATCGGGTTCTTTGG
>JBGUSK010000010.1:0-10568 GCA_045132495.1 Christensenellales bacterium
GGTATCCAGATCAAGTAGCAGCCCTTCTGCTTCCGTCAATGCCGGCTTTTTCAAAGCCGCCAGGAATTTACCTAAATACGCCCGGCTATCAGTCGGATTTTCGTCCAAGGCTCGATCAAAGTATCCCGTTGCTTGCGTAAAGTCACAATCCTCCAGATAGATATAGCCCCGATCCGTCAATGGTTTACTGGAAGCAGCATGCTTCGCCGCCTCCATATTCATCATCTGAAGATAATTCGGTACGCCAGCCGGTTCCTTCCCGCATAGCTTCGCAACGCCGCGGGTAAGATCTTGCAGCCAACCCAGCTTGCCCATATCCTGTGCTTGCAGATTACGGAACTCCTTGGGGATATCATAGGCATCAATCCCCTTGTAGCATGGAATCAGCGTCTTCTGCCGGTCTTCCTTCATCATTGCAAGGAAGCGGCTCCACTCGTTCTTCACCCATACCGCATCGTAGTGCTCAAAGGAACTGCCCACCGCCAGCATCACCTTTGCCGAATGGAGGGCAGCATAAATGTAGGGCTCATACTGCTTCCCCAGCTTGTCCTCCAGCGTGATGCGGGCAAAAAAGACCTTCAGGCCTTTTGCCGTCAGTGCATCGTACATATCTTGCGCCAGCACGCTGTCCTCCGTGCGACTGCCATCTGCGCCAGTCTCCTTATAGCAGATAAACACATCATACGGTTCTTCCTGGGCAACAATCTGCAGGATAGCACGCTGTAGACGGTCGATCTCCTTTGCCTCATCGCGGTACAGCTTCTTCGCAACGGCATCCGCGTACTCACAAGCCATGTCGAAGTTGCCGTCATCCATAATAGACATCTGTCGCGTACGATGACAGGTCGGGATCTTACGGCTTGTTACTGCGTCATCCACATACTCGATGCCATAGGTGCACAGGCATAGTCCCCAGTAGGCCTCTGCCTCCTCCGGGAACTCTGCCACGATGGACTCATATACCGATGCAGCCTTGTCAAACTCCGACGACATACGCAGACGGTTAGCGCGGTTGAACAGGTTGGCTTTCTTTTCGTTGTCTACGACGGGGACAGTCTGGGTGGTGCCGCAGAATTCACATTCGCAGGTTGTTGCTCCGGCGATGAAGTTCAGGTCGCCACCGCACATTTTGCATTTGATCATCATAAGGGCTGCTCCTTCTGTCTGCTTATTTCAGCAGGTTCCATTTCTCCACATCGCATTTGCCGTCCAGCTTACTGCCGACTGCGACCACGGTACCGTCGGCTTTCAAACCTACGGTGTGATGAGCACCGGCGGCAATGGCTACGATATCCTTCCAACTGCCGACCTTGCACTGCCCGTCTGCGTTGACGCCCACTGCCACGACGGTACCATCGGCCTTCAGGCCTACAGTGAAATGGTAACCCGCAGAAATCGCCACAATGTCCTTCCAACTGCTGACGTTGCACTGATTCTGGCTGTTGCTACCAACGGCTACAACTGTGCCGTCGGCTTTCAGACCCACGGTATGTTCAAAACCTGCACTTACTGCCACGATGTCCTGCCAACCACTCACATGGCACTGTCCATTCTCGTTATCGCCAACCGCGACCACGGTACCGTCCGCCTTCAGGCCAATGGTGTGACTGTTGCCGCCGGCAATAGAAACGATGTTCTTCCAGTCGCTCACGTTGTACTGGCCGTCGTCATTCCATTCTCCGTTATGGGGGCCCGCAGCCACCACGGTACCATCTGCCTTCAGACCATAGGCGCAATAATCACCGGCAAAGACCGCCACGATGTCCCTCCAGCTGCCAACTTTGCACTGCCCTTCTTCGTTATAGCCATTGGCTTTCACCGTGCCGTCTGTCTTCAGCATAACGTTGAAGCCATTGCCGGCCGCAACAGCGACGGCGTCCCACGCATTAGGATAGCACTGTTTATATTCATTTTCACCAACGCAAAGTACCTGACCATTCTTTTTCAAACCGAGTGTATTGTCACGACTTGCATCCAGCTTGACATCCAAGGAAGCCAGGATGCTGCGCTGGCGGGCCAGGCTGTCCTCGTAGTTTCCAGCCTTTTGATA
The DNA here is from genome assembly GCA_045132495.1 of Christensenellales bacterium. GTDB lineage: Bacteria > Bacillota > Clostridia > Christensenellales > Aristaeellaceae > UBA11524. Next base: position 2,051 of record JBGUSK010000010.1, read on the forward strand.
CAGCGCAAGCGCACCCATTTCGTCACCCGCAGCCAGCAGTGCTTCTGCCTGGGCATAGTGTTCCTTGATGGCATTGGCATTGACCATCATCAGCAGCACAGCAATGATCGTCGCAGCAATTACCGCAGCCACACCAAGGAGGATATTGCGCTTACGGGCGGCTTCCTGACGCTTCTGCTCCTCTTCCGCCAGGCGTTTGCGCTCTGCCAGGAGCTGCTCGGCACGCTGGATCTGCGCCAGGCGCTCTTCTTCCGCCTTTTCCCGCAGTTCCAGGATCTTCTGCTCACAAACCGGGATCAGTACATCCGCATCCTTCCAGCCAGGAATCTTTCTAAATGCCTGAATAGCTGCGTTATAGCTGATTTCAGTGTTCACACTCATCTGTGATTTGGCCAATGTATACGATGCCTCTTTACGGGCACATTCTGCCAGTTCAAGGCATTTGTCGAGTTTGACCATAGCATCCTTATAGTCTCTAGCCCTGTCAAACTCACTCGCAGCTTTCTTAAATGCATCTTCTGAGTTCGCACGCTGCATCATCTCGTTTGCCTTTTGATAATGAGACTCCAGCCGCGCTTGCTCGTTGCGAAATTTGATTTTTGCAATGTCTTCTTGAAGTTTCGTCTTTAGCGCGTCGTCACCAAAGCGAAGAGCCTTCTGAAAATCGAGATTTCTTTCGAAGGACTCGGCACAGTCTTGCAATTGTTCCCGCTTATGTACCTTTAAACCAGCCATCAGTTTGCCAAGGTATGCCTGCGCATTCTCAGGCTCCAGATCCAGCACCTTTTCGCAGTACTCATCCGCAGAAGCCCAGGCTCCATCCTCAAGGAACATGAAAATGCGTTTTACTAGTGGTGAAACGGCATTGATTGGCGCGGCGGTTGCGGCCTGCATGGAAGGAGTGGGCTGCTGGGGCTGGGAGACACCCAACACCTTTCGCACCCCGCGAAGCAAATCCTGCATGAAGCCGATCTTGCTCATGTCCTGGCTTTGCAAGGTAGACAACTCATCCGGCAGGTCGTAGGCGTCCATATCGCGGTAGCAGGGGATGAGTAGGCGGGAACGATCCTGCTTCATCAGCGCCAGATAACGGCTCCATTCGTTCTTTACCCACACAGCGTTGAAGTGTTCTGGCTTTGTACCTACAACAAGCATCACCTTCGCGGAATTCAACGCTGCGAAGATATAAGGCTCGTACTGCTGGCCCAGTTTGTCCTCCAGCGTAATCCGGGCGAAGAAGACGTTGAAGCCTTCCTGTTTCAGCTGATAATAGATGTCCTGAGCGATGGTGCTGTCCTTGGTGCGGCTGCCAGCTTCGTCTGTCTCCTTGTAGCAGATGAAGACATCATAGGGCTTTTCCTGCGCTGAAATGGCTAGGATTCCCTTTTGAATGTCGGCAATACGCTTGGCTTCTGCTGTGTAAAGGTCGCGGGAATAGCTGTCAGGTGCGAATTCCAGCGCAGCCAAATAGTCCGCGTCCGTTAAAATGGACGTTACCTGCACACGATGACAGGTGGGGATGCGTTCATGCGAAACGGGATCTTCTACGTATTCGATGCCAAAGCGGGACAGTACTACGCCCCAGTGTGCTTCAGCATCAGTGTTATCCTCATTCAGGATGCGTTCGTAGGCGGAAACTGCCTTGTCAAACTCATTCTGACGGCGAAAGTGATTCGCGCGATTAAACAGATTTACACGGCGATCATCATCAACCTGGGGGAAAGTCATGGTGCTGCCGCAGTAGTCGCAGGTGCCATAAGTTTTGTCGGCGCTGAGTTCGATATCGCCGCCGCACATTTTGCACTTTATGATCATATATATGCCTCCTTAGTATATGCAGGCTGAAACGAATGGTGAGGATCGAATACTTTATTCTGATATTTTACTACATATTATGGGATTTGCCAAGTCCTTTGCGTGTTTTCATACGGGGAGAAGATGAGACTGACAGGCGGGTGCTTTCGTGCTTTTTGTAGAATTCACTTGCATAGCTACTGAAGTTGTATTACAATTCTTAATAAGAAGTTGGTATGTGGCTGAAGTTGTATTGGAAATTTCCTTAATATGCGGACGATACCACTGCGGTGTCAATGCGTATATCCATAAGCTGCTGAAGGTTACTTTCACGATGCGTCTTGAATTTGCGCAAAGCATGCAGGAATACTGTTACAGGAGGATGAGTGGTAATGGCTATTATCAGGTGTAAAATGTGCGGAGGCGATCTACAACTTGTTGAGGGCGCCAGCACTGCAGTGTGTGAATTCTGCGGCAGTATGCAGACCGTTCCTCAAGCGGACGACGAAAAGAAGCTAACCTTGTTTGGCCGGGCTAACCGTCTTCGCGCGGCATGCGAGTTCGACAAGGCGGCGGGCATCTATGAGTCGATCGTTGAGGACTTCCCGGAGGAAGCAGAGGCTTACTGGGGCCTGGTGCTGTGCAAGTACGGCATCGAATATGTGGACGATCCTCGCACTGGGAAGAAGATCCCGACCTGCCACAGAAGTTCCTTCGACTCCATTATGGAGGACAGCGACTTCGAGCAGGTGATGGAAAACGCTGACTCTGTCGCTCGGAAGGTTTACCGGGAAGAGGCAAAAGCCATTGAAGAGATCCGAAAAGGCATTATCGCAGTTTCCAGCAACGAAGAACCATACGACATCTTCATTTGCTACAAGGAAACCGCCGAGGATGGCGGCCGCACGCTGGACTCCGTTCTGGCCCAGGACGTCTACGATGCTCTCATTGAGCGGGGCTATCGGGTGTTCTTCTCCCGCATCACCCTGGAGGACAAGCTGGGCATGGAGTACGAGCCGTACATCTTCGCCGCGCTGAACTCCGCAAGGATCATGCTGGCCTTTGGCACGGACTATGAGTATTTCAACGCCGTGTGGGTGAAGAATGAGTGGTCCCGATTCCTGAAGCTGATGGTACAGGATAAGTCCAAGCATCTGATCCCCTGCTACAAGGGCATCGACGCATACGACATGCCCAAGGAGTTTGCAAAGCTGCAGGCACAGGATCTGGGTAAAGTTGGTGCTGTGCAGGACCTGCTGCGTGGTATCGAGAAAATCATCCCCCGCAAGCAGGTGCAGCCCGCTGCAGCGCCCCAGCAGGCAAACACCGTATCCCAGGTGGAGGCCTATTTGAAGCGTGCCGAAATGGCCCTGGAGGACGGCGAGTGGGACGGAGCCAGCACCTTCTGCGAGCAGGTGTTGAATATTGATCCGGATAATGCCCAGGCATACCTGATCAAGCTGCTGGCTGAAATGCAGGTCACCAAGTTGGAGCAGGTGGTCGACATGCAGGTTACCAAAATAGAGCAACTGGGCAATGTCCTGGCCTTCAACGCGGACAACGTGAACTACAGAAAGCTCCTGCGCTTTGCGGAACCCGCACTAAAGCAGACTCTTTTACAGTGCCTGGTGTCCCTCAACCGTAAAGCCTCGGAAGTTGACTTCAAGGAAAACGCTACCATTGAGGAGGGAGTGCTGAAGAAATATAGGGGTAAGCTGAAGGTGATCTACATTCCCAACGGTGTGATCAGCATCGGCGAGGATGCCTTCTCCTGCTGTAAAGCATTGACTGCGGTGACTATTCCGGCTGGTACGACCCAAATCAACGGTAACCCCTTCTGGGATTGCTCCGGTTTGACGGAAATTACGGTAGCGGAGGAAAATGGAACCTTCTGCGTTATCAACGGTCATCTAGTTAACAGTAAAACCAGAACTCTGGTTGCGGGCTGCGGCAACGCCCCCATTCCGGCGGACGGCAGTATCACCAGCATCGGAGAGAAAGCCTTTTACGGGTGTAACGTTGTGGAGGTTTCTATCCCTAGCAGTGTAGAGCGTATCGGCAAGGATGCCTTCTCCTGCTGTGAAGCCCTGACTGCGGTGATCATTCCGGCTGGTACGGCCCAAATCGATGGTGCCCCCTTCTGCGATTGTTCCAGGTTGACGAAAATAACGGTAGCGGAGGAGAATGAAACTTTCTGCGTTATCAATGGCCATCTAGTTAACCGTAAAACCAGAACGCTGGTTGCGGGCTGCGGCAACGCCCCTATTCTGGCGGACGGCAGTATCGCCAGCATCGGAGAGTTAGCCTTCTGTGGGCGTGAAGCCCTGACTACGGTTACCATCGGCGACGGCGTGACCAGCATTGGAAAGGGGGCCTTCTGCGGGTGTGAAGCCTTGACCACGGTCATCATTGGCGACGGCGTGACCTGCATCGGTTATTCCGCCTTCGCCGACTGTACAGCCCTTGTGAAGGTTTCCATCCCTGGCAGTGTAGAGAGCATAGGTGACAGCGCCTTCAACGGCTGTAAAGCGCTGACCATAGTCACCATCGGCGACGGCGTGATCAGCATCGGAGAGAGAGCCTTCGACGGATGTAAAGGCCGTATGAAGGTTTCCATTCCCGACAGTGTAGAGAGCATTGGCGACTACGCCATACCCTATGGCGCAACAATATTGACTGCTATTGGAAGCTTCGCCTGGAATTGGGCCATGAGGAAAAGCTACAAGGTGGAGGAGGACGACCTGGCTAAGCATGCGCGGCTTGCCGCCGAAGCCGCCCGTAAAGCGGAGGCGGACAAGCAAGCTGCCGACCGCCGCGCCACCGGCCGCTGCCAGCACTGCGGCGGCGAGCTGAAGGGCTTCTTCTCCAAGAAGTGTGCATCCTGCGGTAAGGCCAAGGACTACTGAGCCCCGAAACCCACCGCATCCCCGGAATCCCGTAAAGTTCCGGGGATTTCCTGTGCCCGCTTGCATTACCGCGGCAGATGTATTACAATGGTATACTAGAAAGCGAAACTGCGTGGAAGCGTTCCGCATAAAGAAATACAACTGACGGAGGGCAAAAATATGGCTGTTATCCGGTGTAAAATGTGCGGCGGCGATCTAAAACTTATTGAGGGAGCGAGCACTGCCGAATGTGAATTCTGTGGCAGCGTGCAGACGGTTCCCAGGGCGGACGACGAGAAGAAGCTGACCCTGTTTGGTCGTGCGAATCGTCTTCGCGCGGCTTGTGAATTTGATAAGGCGGCAGGTATCTACGAGTCGATCGTTGCGGACTTCCAGGAGGAGGCGGAGGCCTACTGGGGGCTGGTGCTTTGCAAGTACGGCATCGAGTATGTAGACGATCCGGCTTCCGGCAAAAAGGTGCCTACCTGCCACAGAAGCTCCTTCGACTCCATCATGGAAGACAGCGACTTCGAGCAGGTGTTGGAGAACGCCGATTCCGTCGCCCGGAAGGTTTACCGGGAAGAGGCAAAAACCATTGAAGAAATCCGCAAAGGCATTGTTGCGGTTTCCAACAACGAAGAGCCTTACGATATCTTCATCTGCTACAAGGAAACCGCCGAGGATGGTGGCCGCACGCTGGACTCCGTTCTTGCCCAGGATGTCTATGATGCCCTCAGCGAGCGGGGCTACCGGGTATTCTTCTCCCGCATCACCCTGGAGGATAAGCTGGGTGTGGAGTACGAGCCGTACATCTTCGCCGCGCTGAACTCTGCCAAAATTATGCTGGCCTTCGGCACCGACTATGAGTATTTCAACGCCGTCTGGGTGAAGAACGAATGGTCTCGATTCCTGAAGCTGATGGCACAGGATAAGTCCAAGCATCTGATTCCCTGCTACAAGGGCATCGACGCCTACGACATGCCCAAGGAGTTCATGAAACTCCAAGCACAGGACTTGGGCAAGGTCGGTGCGGTGCAGGATCTGCTGCGAGGCATCGAGAAAATCATCCCCCGCAAGCAGGTGCAGCCCGCCGCAGCGCCCCAGCCGGCAGCTGCCGTTTCCCCGGTAGAGGCTTATTTGAAGCGTGCCGAAATGGCTCTGGAGGACGGTGAGTGGGGCAGCGCCGGCACCTTCTGCGAGCAGGCTCTGAACATCGACCCGGAGAACGCCCAGGCATACCTGATCAAGCTGCTGGCCGAAATGCATGTCACAAAGCCGGAGCATCTGGGCAACGTCATGTCCTTCACGGCGGACAACCTGAACTACAAGAAGCTCCTGCGCTTTGCGTCCCCCGCGCTGAAGCAGACGCTTTCCCAGTGCTTGGCGAAGATTGAAGCGGCCGCCCGTGACAAGCAGGCAGCCGCCGACCGCAAGGCATCGGAGGCGGACTTCAAGGCCAATGCCACCATCGTTGGTGGTGTGCTGAAGGAATATCGTGGCAAACTGAAGAACGTCTACATCCCCTACGGCGTGACTGCTATTGGCGACGAGGTCTTCAGAAACAAGGAGATGGTCTCGGTGACCATTCCGGACAGCGTGAAGAGCATCGGCGCGGAAGCCTTCAGATGGTGCAGAGCGCTGACCGCGGTCACTATCCCGGGCAGCGTGGAGAGCATCGGCGAAGATGCCTTTAGTTGGTGTAGAGTGTTAACCACGGTCATCATCAGCGATGGCGTGAGCAGCATTGGCAAGAGCGCCTTTGCCAACTGCGATGCGCTGACCGAGGTCACCATCCCGGGCAGCGTGGAGAGCATCGGCGAAGATGCCTTCAGAGGCTGTAGCGCGCTGACCGCAGTTGCTATCGACGGTGCGACCAGCATCGGCGATGGAGCCTTCAGGTGGTGTAGAGCGCTGACCGAGGTCACCATCAGCGATGGTGTGAGCAGCATCGGTAAGAGCGCCTTTGATGGCTGCGAAGTGCTGACCACGGTCACTATCCCGGACAGCGTGAAGAATATCGGCGAGGAAGCCTTCAGCTGGTGCAAAGCGCTGACCATGGTCACCATCGGTAACGGCGTGGTGAACATCGGCAAGGACGCCTTCTCCGGCTGCGAAGAGCTGACCACGATCACCATCCCGGCCGGCACAACCCAGATCGACAGCAACCCCTTCACCTTTTGCCCCAGCCTGACGGATATCGTGGTGGAGGAGGGGAACGGATCTTTTTGCGTTATGGGGGGCCATCTGGTCAACTGTAAAACCCAATCCTTGGTCGTGGGTTGCGGTGACACCCCCATCCCGGGCAACGTCATCCGCATCGGCGAATCTGCCTTCCAGGGCTGCGAAACGATTACCGGCGCGACCATTCCGGACGGCGTGATGAGCATTGGCGAGTACGCATTCTATGAGTGTGACGACCTTGCGGAGGTCTCCATCCCGGCCTCCGTTACGGAGATCCAGGGCAACCCCTTCGTCTGCTGCGGCAGCTTGACGAAGCTCGTCGTCTCGGAGACAAATCCGACATTCTATGTGCGGGACGGCCGCTTGATCAACCGTGAAACCAAGACTCTGGTCACCGGCCGCGGCAATGCGCCCATCCCGGACGACGGCAGCGTCACCGCCATCGGCGAGTCGGCCTTCGACAGCTGTGAGGCGCTGAACGACCTGATCATCCCGGAGGGCGTCACTCGCATCGGCGATTACGCATTTTCCGATTGCAGAGCCCTCGCGTCGGTTACCAACCCGGACAGCGTGGAAAGTATCGGCGAATCCGCCTTCTCCGAGTGTGAAGCTCTCGTGGAGGTTTCGATCCCCGGTAGTGTGGAAAGTATTGGCGAGTCCGCCTTCTCCTATTGCAAGGGGATGACCGCGGTGACCATCGGCGACAGCGTGAAGCATATTGGTCTCGCTGCTTTCAACTGTTGCGAAGCGCTGACCGAGGTGAGCATCCCCGGCAGCGTGGAGAGCATCGGCGAGTACGCCTTCTCAGAGTGCAAAGCTCTTTCCGCAGTGACCATCGGCGATGGCGTGACCAGCATTGGCAAGATGGCCTTCTCCGATTGCAAGGCCCTGACCACCCTGGCCATCCCCGCCAGCGTGAAGAGCATCGGCAACTACGCCGTTCCCGATAATGCGACGATCTTGACTCCTAAGGGCAGCTTCGCCTGGAACTGGGCCAAGGAAAACTATCGCAATGTGCGGGAGGACGAGCAGGCCAGGCAGGCGCAGCTTGCCGCTGAAGCTGCCCGCAAAGCTGCCGAAGCTCAGGCTGAAGCCGCCCGCAAAGCCGCTGTAGCTCAGGCTGAAGCCGATCGCAAGGCGAAAGCGGAACGCCAGGCTAACGAGCGCCGCGCGCAATTCCGTGCATCCGGCCGTTGCCAGCACTGCGGCGGCGAGCTGAAGGGCTTCTTCGGCAAAAAGTGTGTTTCCTGCGGTAAACCTAAGGATTATTGATTCTTGCTAAGAGGAGACACAGGGTATCAAGATAAAGATACAGATACAGAGAATCCATTTGCACCATTGTTGAGCTGGTTACTACTTGGCAAGCTGCAATCTGATCACCCGATAGCACATTTCTCGCTATCATCAGTTGTGGTATCCATGCGGTAGAGCGTATCGGAATGTACGCCCACCATGTACCTCATACATTTCTCCGCCCCATCCCCCAATACAAAAAATCCCCGGAACCTCGCAAGATTTGAACCGAACCAGTAAAAACGGACAATAGACAAAAAGCCCCCTGATGTAGGATAATAGAACTACGTCAGGGGGTAAGATTATGTCAGGGAAAAAAGGACAGAAGCACTACAGTGAAGAGATAAAAAACGAAGTAAGGCGGA
>JBGUSK010000011.1:0-22807 GCA_045132495.1 Christensenellales bacterium
CGTGGATGGTGGTGTTGTTCTGCTGGGTAGCGGCGTCAACGGTCTTGTCAATGGTGGAAACGCCCACGGAAATGCGGGCGTAATCGGCTTTGAGGGTCACAGAGGCGCTGCCGGTGACGGTGATGGTTGCGCCATCCGTCACAGAAACGAGCTCCGCCTGGGCAAAGCAGGGAAGGAACAATGCAAGAGTCAGAATCAGAACAAACAGCTTTTTCAACTTATTTCCTCCTTTTGCGAATGATCATGACGACGATGGCTACCACCGCCACGATCACGATGAAGGGCAGCGCTGCCACGAGGAACACCACCATGTCGCCCAGGAAATTCACGAGGCTCTCCAGCCCCACGCGGATGGCGGAGGAGATTCGCTCCCCGAAGGAAATGCTGGCGTCAGTCAGCTCGGCGGTCTTTTCCTCCCGCAGCGTGATGCTGACGGTGGAGTAGGTGACCTGCCTGTCCGTGCGGTTGAGAGCGGACTGGAGGGAATCGATCTGATACTGGGTGTCGGCAATCTGGCTTTCCAGAGCGAGCAGGTCGGAGAGGTCGCCGGATTCGGTGATGAGTGCCTGCAGCCGTTCCATCAGGGCGAGCTGGGTATTCAGCCGGGTTTGGGTGTCCTGATAGGAGGCAGTCACGTCCTGGGCGGATTCGCTGCGGGAGGTGATGCGGCCCAGCCCCTCGGTTCCGGCAAGGTAGGAGTCCAGCGCATCCTGGGGCACGCGCAGCGTCAGGTAGGCCGTGCGCAATCCGGAATAGCTGTTGGTGTTCTCCGACGAGGACTCGATCCAACCGCCCTGACCTTCACAGGAGGCTTTGAGGGCGGTTAGTGCGGCTTCATAGCCCTGGGTGGCGATGGTCATGCTGGCCGTGCGGATGATCTTCTTCTCCGTGGGGGCGGGAGCTTCGGCGGCAGTCGTTGCGGTATTGGCTCCCCGGGCCATGGTGAACATCGCGCCGGCATCCATGGCGTATTCCTCTTCTACAGCCTCGTCGGTGTAGGCGCCATAAAGCATGTTGGAATCCGCCAGGGAGCGCTTCAAACTGCCATTTTCCACGTTGGCGGACTGATAGGCCATGGCTTCCGGCTTCAGGTTATCTCTCGTCAGCAGTGTGCCGCCGACGATGAAGACCATGGCTGCTGCAACGCTCAGCCAGCGGGTAATGGACTTCCGGGTACGGGTCTTTTCGATGCGTTTGTCTTCCATATCTTCCTCCACCTTCTGCATCCAGGCGGCGTGGAGGTTTTCCGGCATGGGGGGAACCTCCTCGTTCAGCCCGGACAGCGCGTCACGGAGGACTTCGTTTTCGTCATGCTCGTACATTTTTATCGTCCTCCTTTCACATTGATTGACGCTTGATATGAGGGATTGTTCCCATCAGCAAGAAATTTTGCGATCTTTTGCCGTGCTCGGTTGAGGCGGCTCTTCACCGTGCCCACGCTGGTCTGCATGGCAGAGGCGATCTCCTCGTATCCAAGCCCCTGCAGGGCGTAGAGAATGATCACCGTGCGCATGTCCCCGGGCAGGGAGTCGATGGCGGCGCGAATGTTCTCGGTGGATTCTGCCTTGATGACGGCTTCGTCAGGGGTAGGGGCATCATCCACGGGGGTGAAGCCATCCTCAGCCATTTCGTCGGCGGACTCAGTTTCGGGGAGGCGCTTCTGCTTGCGCAGGAAATCAAGGCATACCGTCGATGCGATGCGATACAGCCAGCTTGACAGGCTGCACTCACCCCGGTAGGTTTTGATGGCCCGCCAAGCCTTGAGCATAGTTTCCTGCAGACAGTCGGCGGCGTCCTCCTGATGGTGGGTATAGTGCCAGCAGACGCGCCAGAGCATCTGCTCGTGGGGGGTGACGAGCTGCTCGAAGGCCTGCGCGTCGCCCTTCTTCGCGCGACGCAGGGTGAATTCGTCGGTCATTTGCTTCCCTCGCTTTCGCATGGGTCTTCTACTGAATAGACGAACCGGAGGCAGATTTTGTTCCCGCCCGCCGGGTTATTTCATCAAATTATTATAGCATGAATGGGCGCAGAAGGGAAGGACAAGATGTTTTGTTAGCACTCTTGCTCGGTGAGTGCTAATTTTCTCTTGCAATTTGGGGAAACTGGTGGTACAATACCATCTGTGGTCACACGATCATAGCAATTTGTTACCATTACCATCAGGAGGTACTTATCTTATGGCTATCAACATGGAAAAAGGTTCCGTATCTATTGATGCGCAGAATATCATGCCCGTAATCAAGCGCTGGCTGTACTCTGATCAGGATATCTTTCTGCGCGAGGTCGTGTCCAACGCCTGCGACGCGATCACCAAGCAGCGCATGAAGTTCGGCACGGAGGAGGACATGCAGGTCCTCGTCACCGTCAATAAGGAAGAAAAGACCATCACCATCTCCGATACCGGCATCGGCATGACTGCCGATGAAGTCCGCCGTTATATCAACCAGGTGGCCTTCTCCGGCGCAACGGAGTTCATGAAGAACTTCGAGGGCGACGAGAAAAAGGGAGACATTATTGGTCACTTCGGCCTGGGCTTCTACTCTGTGTTCATGGTGAGCGACAAGGTCGAGATCGTCACCCTGTCCTCCACGGAAGGCGCGGAGGCTGTGCACTGGGTCTCTGAGGATGGTATGTCCTTCGAGCTGGGTGCGGGCGAGCGCGTTGCCCATGGCACGGATATCATCCTGCACATCAGCGAGGATGCGAAGGAATTCCTCGAAATGTACCGCGTGCGGGAGGTTCTGGCTCGTTACTGCGGCTATATGGCCTACCCCGTGTACATCTTCGACGCCAACGCCAAGCCCTTCGAGCGGGAGGAAGCGGTCGAAGGTGAAACCAATGAGGACGGTACGCCTAAGAAGCACAAGGTCATGGTGGAACCCAAGCCCAGCCTTATCAATGAGACCGCGCCCCTGTGGCTGAAGAAGCCCTCCGACTGCGAGGAGCAGGAGTACATCGACTTCTATCATAAGATGTTCGGCTACGAGGATCCGCTGTTCTGGGTGCACCTGAACGTGGATTACCCCTTCAACCTCAAGGGCATCCTGTACTTCCCCAAGCTGAAGAATGAGTTCGGCGCGAACGAGGGTCAGGTGAAGCTCTTCTCCGGGCAGGTGTTCGTGGCGGATAACGTCAAGGAGGTCATCCCTGAGTTCCTGATGCTGCTCAAGGGCGTGATCGATTGTCCCGACCTGCCGCTGAACGTCAGCCGTTCCTTCCTGCAGAATGACGGCACGGTCAAGAAGCTCTCTGCCCACATCACTAAGAAGGTGGCGGATAAGCTGGTGGGCCTGTTCAACACCGAGCGTGAGACCTACGAGAAGTACTGGGACGACATCAGCCCCTTTGTCAAGTTCGGCTGCATGAAGGACGCCAAGTTCTTCGAGGCGGTGAAGAAGGCGCTGCTGCTCAAGCTGACCGACGACAAGTACGTGACCATCGCGGAATATCAGGAGCGCAACGGCGACAAGGCTGAGAAGAAGATTTACTACACCAACGACCCCAAGCGTCAGGCGGCGAGCGTGGCGATGTACACGGGGCGTGGCATCGACGTGGCGGTCATGGAACACCTGATCGACGGCAACTTCCAGTCCTTTATGGAATATTCCGGCGGGGAAGAGGCGGTACAGTTCGCGCGAGTGGACGCAGACGTCTCCGGATTGACAGAGGAATCCGACGAGGGCGCGGCGTTGGATCAGGCCAAGCTGGCGGAAATGTTCCGCAAGGCGGTCGGTCAGGCGGAAATGCCTGTGGAGCTGTCTGCGCTGGCGGATGCAGAGCTGCCGGCCATCGTCACCGAGGATGAGCAGATGCGCCGCATGAAGGAAATGTACCGCATGTATGGGCAGAATTTCATGCTGCCGGATCGGTATACGCTGGTGCTGAATCGTCGGAATGCGACAGTGCAGGCTTTGGCTGAGCGTGACCCGGAGGATGAGATGACGCAGATGTTGTGCCAGCAGCTCTACGATCTGGCGCGGATGTCTGCCAAGCCCCTGGAAGCGGAGGAAATCACGGAGTTCCTGAAGCGTAGCCAGAAGCTGGTGGCCATGGCGGTAACGGTCAAGTAACACGGGCGGAGTAAAAGGGTTAAGGGCCTAAGGCCCTTACGGGGTCCAGGGCCGCGGAGGCCCTGGTGGGGTACAGGGGCAAACGCCCCTGCTTCAGCCCGCAGGCCAATGAAATACGCGCCTTTCGAGAATCCAACGGATTCGAGAAACAGCACACACAGCCCCCAAAGGGCAAGACCCGACTCCCACTTAAGCACAACCAAATAAGGAAAGGGCGCTGCTCCAATGCCCGGAACAGCGTCCTTTTTGCATGTCATTCAATTGTGAGGGTCGGGCGACCAATGGTCGCCCCTACGGCAGCGTGCTATCGTCCGTTGGGCTCAAATAGCGTGCATCCCATCGCCCGGAATTCCTCAACCTTCTGTTTCAGCACATCCACCGATACATAGAAGTGCCGCGCCATGCAGCCGTAACACAGATAGTCCGTCGTGCCCCGGTTGATGAGCTTCTTCGTCAGGCCAACCTCGTCATGGGAGAGGGGCGCGCCGCAGTGCAGACAAAGGTCAGGCATCCGCCTTCACCAGCTTGCACAGATACAGCTTGCAGTCGTGGCCTTCGATGTGGGGATTGAAGAAATCCGTCACCTTGCCGATGTGCTCGCCGGTGAAAACATCGGTCATGTCCAGCGCCACACCGGAGGTCACGGGCAGACCCATGTCCACGAATTCGCCGTGCACCTCTGCGCCCTGATCCGCCAGGTTGGCGTAGAAGAGGGCGAACTCATTGTCGGACAGGTGGCGCAGGAGAATGAATGCGGTGTCCGGAATGTGCAGCCAGGGATCCTGACCGGGGCCGGGGTTGGGGTTGCTGACGCACACGCTGTCCCGACGGACGACATAGGGCGCGCGGCATTCCTCGTCCTGATTGATGCGCAGGAGCGCCTTGTTCTGCATGAGCTCCTTGTATTCCGGCGCCAGGGAACGCAGGTCAGCGCCCATCATCAGCGGCACGCCGCACAGGCACCACAGGGTGAACTGAAGCCGGTATTCCTCGTAGGTGCACACCTTGCCCAGGCCTACATTGCCGTTGCCGCACATGCCGACGGTCAGCATGTCCATATCGTTGAAGCAATAGCTGCCGGACATGCACAGCTTGTCCAGCTGGGATTTGACGATGTTGGTGAAGGAAATGTAATTGTCCATGATGTCGCCGGTGGAGCGGTACATATGGGCGCCGATCTGCCGCATCCACTGACCGGGCTCCTGCTGGCCCCAGTTGCAGGCGGAGAAGAGGATCTCACGGCCGGTGGCCTTGAGCGCCATGGACATGGTGAGGTAACGGGCCTTGCAATCGCCGGAGGAGGGGAAGTTGCAGTAGTCATACTTGAGGTAGTCCACGCCCCAGTCGGCGAAGGTTTGGGCGTCCACAAACTCATGGTCGTAGCTGCCGGGATAGCCCGCGCAGGTGCGCGCACCGGCACAGGAGTACATGCCGAACTTCAGGCCCTTGCTGTGGACATAATCCGCCACAGCCTTCATACCATGGGGGAACTTCTCCGGGTCGGGGACGATGCGGCCGTCCGCGCCACGCTGACGAAGGCTCCAGCAGTCGTCAATGACCAGATACTCATAGCCCGCGTCCTTGTAGCCTTCGTTCACCATAAAGTCCGCCATTTCGCGGATGAGCGCGTCATTGATGCGCCAGCCAAAGGTATTCCAGGAATTCCAGCCCATCGGGGGCGTACGTGCGATCATAAAGGAATCCTCCTTGTGTATGTTGGGGAAACGGAAACTTCGTATATTGATTCGCGAAGGGAAAGCCGCTTTCCTGCCTGCGGGGGTATTTTCTGCGGCCTTTTTCTGCCTGATCGGCTTGCCATTTCACGGCGGTATGGTATAATGGAAATATCATGATCCGCTGATCTCATTATCCGGGCATGCCCCGGCACAACGGAGGATACCCCATGAAAAATGCAAAGCTGATTCTGGACAAAGACTATGTCATCTCTGACGTCGACAAGCGCCTGTACGGCTCCTTCATCGAGCATCTGGGCCGCGCGGTGTACACCGGCATCTACGAGCCCGGACATCCCGAGGCCGATGAGCAGGGTCTGCGCAAGGACGTGCTGGAGCTCGTCCGCAAGCTGAACGTGCCCGTGGTGCGCTACCCCGGCGGCAACTTCGTTTCCGGCTTCCGCTGGGAGGATTCCATCGGCCCCAAGAGCGAGCGTCCCCGCCGCCTTGACCTGGCCTGGAAGACCACCGAGCCTAACGCCTTCGGTCTGCATGAATTCTGTGATTGGGCCAAGAAGGCCAACACCGAGGTCATGTATGCCATTAACCTGGGCACTCGCGGCATCCTGGACGCCCAGAACGTGGTGGAATACTGCAACCACAAGTCTGGCACCTACTGGTCCGACCTGCGCATCAAGAATGGCGCGAAGGATCCTCTTGATATCAAGCTCTGGTGCCTGGGCAACGAGATGGACGGCCCCTGGCAGACCGGCGCGAAGACTGCCTATGAGTACGGCCGCATCGCCAACGAGGCTGCCAAGGTCATGAAGTGGGTGGATGATTCCATCGAGACCGTGGCCTGCGGTTCCTCCGGGTCCGGTATGCCCACCTTCGGCTCCTGGGAGTACGAGATGCTCAACGAGTGCTACGATAACGTGGATTACGTTTCCCTGCATCGCTACTATGGCAATCCTCACAACGACACGCCGGATTTCCTGGCTTCTTCCCTGGATCTGGACGACTTCATTAAGACCGTCGCCTGCATCTGCGATACCGTCAAGGGCAAGAAGCATTCCAAGAAGAAGGTGCACCTTTCCCTGGACGAGTGGAATGTCTGGTATCATTCCAACAATCAGGATCAGCAGCTGTACAAGAACGAGCCCTGGGGCACTGCGCTCCACCTGCTGGAGGACGTCTACAACTTCGAGGACGCCCTGCTGGTCGGCCTGATGCTCATCACCATGCTGCACAACGCAGATCGCGTGAAGATCGGCTGCCTGGCCCAGCTGGTGAACGTTATCGCTCCCATCATGACCCGCGAGAAGGGCGGCGCCTGGGCACAGACCATCTTCTACCCCATGATGGATGCTTCCATGTACGGCCGTGGCAAGTCCCTGCGGCCCATCATCACCACCGACAAGCACGACACCAAGCACTTCTCCGACGTGCCCGTGGTCGATGCTGCTGCCACCATGGATGATGAGGGCAATGTTACCATCTTTGCTGTCAACCGCGATCTGGAGGAGCCCGTGAAGCTCCAGCTGGACATGCGTGCCTTTGGCGAGATGAAGCCTGAGTTCCACACCGTGTTGCATCATGACGATATGAAGGCTGTCAACACCGAGGAGAATCCCGATGAGGTCAAGCCCGTGCAGGTGCCCGTGGCGCTGGAGGATGGCTGCATCGTTCTGCCCGCCGCGAGCTGGAATGTGATCCGCTTCGCCAAGTAAACGATGGAGGTGCGTTGTGCAATATCTGCGTATAACGCGCCTCTTTTTGCGTGGAATGCTGGTGTGGCATGTGCTACAATGGGTACAAATACATGTATACAACTGAAAGGAGCTTCGACATGAAGAAGATTCTGTCCCTCGTGCTGGCGGTGATGCTTTGCGCTGCATCGGCACTGGTCCTCGCGGAGGAGGAACGCACTGCACTGGACTATCAGCCCCTGAAGGAGCTGACCGCCAAGTACGGCTTCACCATCGGCGCGCCCATGGGTGCGTCTGACTTGGGCAACTTCAACTACCGAAAGCTGCTGGCCCACCACTTTGATACCATCACCCCCACCAACGAGCTGAAGGCCTACTCCCTGCTGGATCAGAAGGCTTCCAAGGCTGCTGTGGACGGCATGCCCCGCATGAACTTCGCCACGGCGGACAAGATGGTGAAGTTTGCTGCGGACAACGGCCTGAAGGTGCGCGGCCACGTGCTGGTGTGGGACGCTTACATGACGAAGTGGTTCTTCCACGAGGGCTACGACGCGAAGAAGCCTGTCGTTGACAAAGAAACGATGAAGGCTCGTCTGAAGTCCTATATTGAGCAGGTTGTCACCCACTTCGAGGAGAAATTCCCCGGTGTGGTGTACTGCTGGGATGTGGTGAATGAGGCTGTGGGCGACGGCTCCAGTGAATACGCGCTGAACGACCTGCGCCATGTCCGCACGATGCGCAACGGTCAGCCCAATCCCTTCTACGAGTATGTGGGCGAGGACTATGTCGAGCTGTCCTTCCTCTATGCCAGGGATGTGGTAGACGCTCTGGGCGCGGACATCAAGCTGTTCTACAACGATTACAACGCCATTTATGACGGAAAGCGCTCGGGCATCAAGCAGCTGCTGCGGAGCATCAACTCCTACGCCAAGGATGAGAACGGCGAGAACCGCATCCTGGTGGACGGCATGGGCATGCAGGGCTACATCGGCGGCTACGGCAAGCAGCAGGGCTGCTTCTCCCAGAACGACGTGAATCTGGTGCGCAAGAGCATCAAGGAGTACGCGGCGCTCGGCGTGGAGGTGCAGCTGACAGAGATGGCTCTGCGCAACTACGAAGAGGATAAGAATCCCCAGCACGCGGCCTTCTACGGCGATATGTTTGAGGTGTTCTGCGCGGTAAACGAGGGCGAGAATGATCCGCTGACCAGCGTGGCCATTTGGGGCCTCGTGGACTGCAATGACCGCCCCGGCAGCTACGGCTGGAAGCAGAACGGCCCCTACTGCGGTCTGTTCACCGTCAAGCTGAAGGTGAAGGATTCCTTTAAGACCATTTACGCACAGATGGGCGGCGAATGAGGGGACAAAAAGAGCAGCGTCGAGTGATCGGCGCTGCTTTTATCGTGTGGACTTTTGTGGATTCCTTGGAGGTACGTGAGCTGTTTCGGCGGAATCGGAGATTCCGCGAAAGGCGCGTGCAGCATATTTGCGCTGCGGCGCGGGGATGCCAGCCGGGCTCCGGTCTCCGACGGCCAGGGCGCTGCCCTGGACCCGCGAAGGGCCACAGGCCCTCTCGACACCCTTTTTGGCTCCGCCTTCCTGTGCTTATTTCAGGAATCCGTTGATGATTTGTTCTTCGGCTTCGGCTTCGGTCAGGCCCAGGGTCATCAGCTTGATGATCTGTTCGCCGGCGATCTTGCCGATGGCGGCCTCGTGGATCAGCGCGGAGTCGATGTGGTTCGCCTCCAGCTGGGGGATGGCCAGGATCTTCGCCTGATCCATGATGATGGCGTCGCACTCGGTGTGACCGGTGCAGTTCGCGTTGCCGGTGATCTTGCTGTCAAACTTCTGATAGCTGTTGTCCCGGGCGACGGAGCGGCTCACCACGTCGGTGGAGGCGCCTTCGCCGTTGAGGTTGACGAAGTAGGAGCTGATGGCCACCTGGTCGCCGTGGGTCATCAGGCGCTCACGGACGACAAGGCTCGCACCCTCTGCCAGGTCGGCGCGGGTGACGCGGTCAGTGTTGTCCACGCCCTTAATTTGAACCATCTCCATCTCCATGGAGGAATTGGCGGCCATGGTCACCTCGGTCACGGGGTTGAGGATGCGCTTGCCTTTGCCCTCGCCCTCGCCGTAGTGCTTCTCGACGTACTTGACCTTTGCGCCCTCACCCACGAAGAAGCGGTGGATGCCATCATGCTCGGAATCCTGGTCGCCGCAGTTATGGATGCCGCAGCCCGCGACGATCACCACGTCACAGTTCTCGCCGATGTGGAAGTCGTTGTATACGACCTCTTTCAATCCGCTTTCGGACAGGATGACCGGGATGTGCATGCTCTCGTTGACGGTGTTCGGCTTGATGTAGATATCGATGCCGGAGCCGTCTTCCTTGGAGACGATATCGATGTTGGCGGTGGTGCTGCGGGCAGAGGTTTCGCCGTTGGCGCGGATGTTGTAGGCGCCGTGGGGCGTGGACTCGAGGCCCGCGACCTCCATGAGGATTCGCTTCTGAATCGCGTCCATTACTGCTCGCCTCCCTTCGTGAGCTGACCGCAGGCGGATACCGCGGAGGAGGTGCCCAGCAGGGTGGGGAGGATCTCTTCCTTGCTGCCGTGGGCCATGATGCGGCCGCCGCCCAGCACGATGATCTCGTCAGCGATGTTGAGGATGCGCTCCTGGTGGCTGATGACGACGATCGTGCGTTCGGAGTTGGCGCTGCGCATGCGCTCGAAGACCTCAATCAGGCTCTTGAAGCTCCACAGGTCGATGCCGGCTTCCGGCTCGTCAAACACGGACAGCACCGTGCCGCGGGCCAGGACAGTGGCGATCTCAATGCGCTTGAGCTCGCCGCCGGAAAGGCTGCCGTTCACCTCGCGGTTGATGTAGTCGCGGGCGCACAGGCCGACCTCGCTCAGATAAGCGCAGGCGTCGCCCACGGAGAGCTTCTTCCCGCTGGCGATGCGCAGCAGGTCGATCACGCAGATGCCCTTGAACTTCACCGGCTGCTGGAAGGCGTAGCTCACGCCCATATGGGCACGCTCGGTGATGGTCTTGTCGGTCATGTTGACGCCGTCCAGCCAGATCTCGCCGTTGGTGGGCTTCTCGATGCCCGCGATCAGCTTGGCCAGGGTGGACTTGCCGCCGCCGTTGGGGCCCGTGATGACCACGAATTTCCCCTTGGGAACGGTCAGCGAAATATCTCGAATGATCTCCTTTTCCGCCGTTTCACCCGGCACGGAGAAGGAAATATGCTTCAATTCCAGCATTGGTACATACCTCGATGCTCTTTGAATCGGTGAAAATCACCAACTCTCATATTAACACAGGAGCGCCAGCTTTGTCAAGGAATCGACAAGGTGCGAGCCTGTTGTTGTTAATATACCCAATTTGTAGGATTATGAAACAGAATGTGCCACGGAAATTGCTTCCAGTCGGCAAAACGCCGCCCTCCGGTTGGGAGAGCGGCGTTGAATGGGAATGAAGTCCATTAATTGCGGCAAACGGTGATAACCTCGCGTTCCGTGCACTTGGTGGGCTGACCCAGCGCGTCCACGCCGCCGTCCATGTAGCGGGCAATGGTGATGGTGTCCTCGTCCAGCGCTTCAATGTCGCACAGGCCATACTTGAGCACATCGCTCTCACGGCGGTGGGTCAGCTTGTTGCTGACGTACTGCTGCAAGCTGGCGTCCTCCTTGCCCCAGGGGAAGGGACGGCGGTTCCAGGGATCGTGGCAGCCGCACAGGCCGGCCTCGTCGCCATAGTAGATGGTGGGGCAGCCGGGCAGCGCGCACAGCAGATCCACGCACATCTTGTAGCGCTTCACCGCCAGCTCGTACTCGTCCACCGACAGGCGCACCCACTGCTGATCCGCCTTGGGCATATCCATGCAGCCGCGGTCCACCAGCATGTTCAGCGCACGGGGACGGTCATGGCTGCCAACCAGGTTCATCAGCGAATAGCGGAATGCTGCCGGATACACCTCCGCCTGATGCTTCACCAGACGAACGAAGTCCCACGCGTTGATCTTGCCGGTGGCGAAGTCGATCAGTGCGGTGCGCAGGGGGTAGTTCATGACGGAGTCGAGGGTGTCGCCAGTGCAGTAGCAGCGCATCTCGCCGTAGGCCACCTTGTTGGAGGCGTCTTCCCACACTTCGCCCAGCACCACAGCTTCCGGATCGGCCTTATGGGCGGCGATGCGCAGCTTGCGCAGGAAGTCCAGCGGCAGCTCATCCGCCACATCCAGACGCCAGCCGCAGGCACCCTTACGGATCCACCGGGGCACGATGCCGTCCTCTTCATTGAACATGAACTTCTGATACTCCGGATGATCCTTACGCAGCTCGGGGAGGCTCAGGATGCCCCACCAGGCGCGGTAATCCTCCGGGAATTTCTTGAAGGTGTACCAGTCGTAATAGGGGGAGGAATCGCCCTGATAAGCGCCCAGGGTCGGGTAATGGCCGAAGTGGTTGAAGTAGATGCTGTCTTCGCCCGTGTGGGAGAACACGCCGTCCAGCAGTACGCGCATGCCGTAGGTACGGGCCTCCTCGCACAGGATCTGGAACTCTTCTTCCGTGCCGAGCAGGGGGTCGATCTTCGAATAATCGCCGGTGTCGTAGCGGTGGTTGGAGCGGGCGCGGAAGATTGGGTTGAGGTAGATGATGTCAACGCCCAGCTCCTTGAGGTAGGGGAGCTTCGCGCGCACGCCGTTGAGGTTTCCGCCGTAGAAGTCCAGCTCCTGATACTTGCCTGCCTTCAGATCGCCCACGGAGACCATCTCCTCGTCCCAATTTTCGTGGACGTAGCGGTCCGTGCGGTCATCCTTGGCCGCAGTTTTCGCGCGGAAGAATCGGTCAGGGAAGATCTGGTAAATGTTTGCGCCGTGGAAATAGGCGGGTGTGACAAAATCCTTGTCATACACGGTGATCTGGAAGGATTCGGGCTCGCCGCCGGAATATGCGCAGCCCTCGCCGCCCATTTGGTCGGGCTGGTTGCCATAAATCAGGGTGCGGCCGTCCTTGCGGTATACGATAAAGCGATACCAGTACAGGCCGGGGCTGTCCGGCAACTGGACGGCGGTCTCCCACACGTTATCGCCGGTGTTGATCATGGCGTAGCAAAGCTCTTCGTCCTGCCAGGTGCGCAGGATGACAGCGGTAGCCTCGTCGCACTGGAAGCGGATGGTCACCGTGCTGCCGGCAGGGGCGGGGCCCATGGGCTGGCGATAGAATGCCTCGTGGGAATTGTGGAGCATCATCGAAATCAGTCCTGTCTAAGAGAAATTCGGAATTCGGAATTAGGAATTTAGAGAGTGAGACTGGTAACGTTTTCAGAAACGTTGCGGAAATCGCCCGGACAAGGGAATGCGATGTCCGGGCGATAGGAAACGTTATTGTTCGCGCGATAGCGAGCGCGGTAAGACGACATTGGGCAAAACCTCAATCCCCACGCGGCAGGTCTTTGCCGAAGCAGTCAACTCAATCGCGAGAAGAAGGAGTCGAAGACTCCAGGGGATCCAGGTGCCAGATGGTGTCGTTGTACTCGCGGATGGTGCGGTCAGAGGAGAACACGCCGGACATGGCGGTGTTGATAACAGCCATGCGGTTCCACTTGTCCTTGTCGGCGTAGTCCGCGTCGATGCGGCGCTGGGCCATGGAGTAGGAGCCGAAGTCCTTCAGGACGAAGTAGGGATCGCCCATAGAGCCGTAATCGCCGATCAGCAGGCTGTGGTACAGGTCCTGCAGGGCGCCGGGAGCCTCGGGCATTACGGTGCCGTCGATCATCTGGGTCAGGGCCAGGCGGAGCTCCGCGTTGGTCTCGAAGATGGACATGGGGTTGTAGGTGCGCTCGCGGTACATATCCAGCACGGTGTCAGAGCGCATGCCGAAGATGTAGATGTTGTCCATGCCGACCTGCTGGGAGATCTCGACGTTCGCGCCGTCCATGGTGCCGATGGTGACAGCGCCGTTCATCATGTACTTCATGTTGCCGGTGCCGCTGGCCTCCTTGGAGGCGGTGGACAGCTGCTCGGAAACCTCGGTCGCGGGGATGAGGATCTGAGCGCTGGACACGTCGTAGTTCTCCAGGAACACCACCTGCAGCATCTTGCTGGCACGGGGATGGGCAGCGATCAGCTTGGACAGGGCGTTGATGAAGCGGATGATCTGCTTGGCGCGGTTGTAGCCGGGCGCAGCCTTGGAGCCGAAGATGAAGGTGCGGGGCTGCATAGTGAAGTTTGCGTCATTTACGATGCGGTTATACAGCACCAGGCAGTGCAGGGCGTTGAGCATCTGACGCTTGTACTCGTGCAGGCGCTTGGACTGGGCGTCGAACATGAAGTCCGGGTCGACCACAGTGCCCTGATGCTCCTTGAGAAACTTGGCCAGGCGCTCCTTGTTGTGGCGCTTGACCTTGGCGAACTGCTCGCGGAAGGCCGCGTCGTCCGCGAAGGGCTTGAGCAGCTCCAGCTTCTCGGTGCCCTTCACCCAATCGGTGCCGATTGCCTCGTTGATCAGGCTCGTCAGCTCGGGGTTGCAGGCCATCAGCCAGCGGCGATGGGTGATGCCGTTGGTGATCGCGCTGAACTTCTCAGGCATGACCTGATAGAAGTCATTGAAGGTCTCGGCCTTGAGGATGTCGCCATGCAGCTGAGACACGCCGTTGGTGTTGTAGGTCATGGCTACGCAGAGGTTCGCCATGTGGATGTAGCCGTAGGAGATAATGGCCATCTTGCCCACGCGCTCGGCCTGACCGGGGAAGTGATTCCACAGACGGGCGCAGAGGCGGCGGTTCATCTCCACCAGGATCTGGTAGATCCGGGGCAGCAGGGTCTTGACCATGCCCTCAGGCCACTTTTCCAGGGCCTCAGCCATGATGGTGTGGTTGGTGTAGGCGATGGTCTTGGAAACGATGGCCTGCGCCTCGTCCCAGCCCAGGCCCTCTTCGTCGATCAGCAGACGCATCAGCTCGGGGATGGCCAGACCCGGATGGGTGTCGTTGACGTGCACGACCACCTTTTCGGGCAGCAGGTGCCAGTTGTTGCCGTTGAGCTTCTTGAAGTCCTTGATCATGTACTGCAATGTCGCAGAGGTGAAGAAGTACTGCTGCTTCAGGCGGAGCATCTTGCCTTCATAATGATTGTCTTCGGGGTAGAGGATGTTGGAAATGGCCTCAGCCAGCTCCTTCTCCTCGGTGGCCTGGACGTACTGGCCGCGGCCGAAGGAGCCCAGATCCATGCGCTTGGGGGAGCGGGCGCTCCACAGGCGTAGGCTGTTCACGGTGGAGGTGTCGTAACCGACCAGGGGCATATCGTAGGGAACAGCCTCAACGGTGTTGTAGCCCACGTGCTTGAAGGTCAGGCGGCCATTCTCCTCGGTCATTTCCACATGACCGTTGAAGTGCACCTCGCAGGCGTCCTCCATGACGGGCATTTCCCACACGTTGCCGTTACCAAGCCAGTAGTCGGGCAGCTCAACCTGCTGGCCATCGACGATCTTCTGGCGGAACAGGCCGTATTCATAGCGGATGGAGCAGCCCATCGCGGGCAGATCCAGGGAAGCCAGGGAATCCATGAAGCAGGCAGCCAGACGGCCCAGACCGCCGTTGCCCAGCGCGGGTTCGGGCTCTTCCTTGAGCACGGCGTCGATATCGATGCCCAGCTCGTCGATGGCGGCCTTGTATTCGTTGGTGGACACCAGGTTCAGGATATTGGTGTACAGGCTGCGGCCCATGAGGAATTCCACGGACAGATAATAGAGACGCTTGTTGTTGTGGCTCTTGCGCTCCTCACGGGAGATCATCCACTTCTGCATGATCTGGTCGCGGACGGTGGAAGCCAGGGCGCGGTAGATCTGCGCGTTGGAGGCCTCGGCGATGGTACGGCCATTATAGCGCTGGAGCTTGCCGATAATCGAAGCCTTGATAGACTCCTTGTCAAAGGACTTGGTGGGCATGGGGTCTTCCTCCTCGTATCTTCAGGAACAGGTTCCTACTCTATATAGGTGAAACCATCCGACTGGATGGTACGCGGAATAAGCGTTGTCACCAACCTTCAACATTATACATGATTTCGCTGCATTTGACAAGTTCTTTTGCAGTTTTCGACGGCATTTCCTGCAAAATGGACGATTTTGACGTATTTTGCAATAAAAAAGGCCGAAATCATTCGACCTTTGGGGTGCCAGGGGATATCGCGCCTTTCCCGAACCGCCGCCTGACGCCGTCCACAGCTTGCTCAATGCGCAGCTGACGGGGATCATCCGGCTTCACCACGTCAAAGAAGGACAGCTGGGCGGTCTCCGCCTCGTCCTCGCTGCACAGGGTCGAAGCCGTCACTGTCAGCAGGCGGATGGGCGCGTCCCTGCGCCAGCTCTGATGGAGAATCGCCAAGGCCTCATGAAAGATCACCTTCGTCAGGCTGGTGGGCATGGGCAGGGTTTTCTGCCGGGAGATGACCTTCAATTGGGGATCCTTGATCTGCACGGTGACGGTGCGGCATTTGAGATGGTGAGCGCGGAGCCTGCTGCCCACGCTGTCGCACAGGGGCATAAGGCCGGCCCGCCAGGCTTCCTCACCGACCAGATCGTGGGGAAAGGTCATCCCGTTGCCCACGGATTTGACTGCTTCGCCCTCTCCCCAGCGGCGTACGGGGGCGTCATCCAGACCATTTGCCATGGCGTGCAGGATCTCGCCCTGCTTGCCCAGCCACCTGACGAGGCTTTCCACCGGGGCAGCGGCCAGCATGCCAATGGTCGTCACCCCATGGCGGCGCAGCACATCCGCCGCGGCATGCCCCACAAAGAGCATATCCTGGATCGGCAGGGGATAGAGCAGATTCGTTACGTTTTCCCTCGTGATGACGGTGGTTGCGTCGGGCTTTTTGTAATCGCTGCCCAGCTTCGCCCAGGACTTATTATCGCTCACGCCCACGCTGATGGTGATGCCCAGCTCCTCGCGCACCCGGCGGCGCAGCGCATCCGCAATGGTTTTGCCATCTCCGAAGAGCCGTTGCGATCCGGTCACATCCAGCCAGCTTTCGTCCACGGAGAAGGGCTCCACCTGGTCGGTCACGCTGCAATAGATCTCATTCACCCGCTGGGACATCGCCTCGTACTCATCGTGATGGGGCGGCAGCAGGATCAGGCCGGGGCATTTACGCCGGGCCTGCCAAACGGTTTCCGCCGTCTGGACGCCATAACGCTTGGCGGCCATGTTTTTCGCCAGGATGATGCCGTGTCGTCCCTCTGGGTCGCCTGCGACGGCCACCGGCTTGTCCCGGAGCTCCGGGTATTTCAGCAGCTCCACCGAGGCGTAAAAATTATTGCAGTCGCAGTGGAGGATGACCCTGCGGCCGGGATCAGTATGCATCGTCGTCTTCGTCCTTCCTGACGAAGTTGGCCGCCAGATTTTCCGGCTGGAAGCGGGGATCGAAGGCCAGCGCCCTGATGCTTTCCCGACTGACGACGGTGTTGGTACCCAGACAGTCGGTGCACCGGTAGAAGCACTCGGGGCACACGCAGCCCAGATGGGGTGCGTCCGCCTGAACCATGTAGATACCGCATTCCTTGCAGCTGCAGCGCATAAACGAACATCCTTTCGTAGGTATTCCCCTATATTATAGCACGGACAGGACGGATTGCAAGGGGAACAGGGCGGATTTGTGCACAGTGCCCGGCGGTGGGTCAGCTTCTGCGCAAGAGCAGGTCGTATTCGTAGCAGTCGCCCTGGTATGATTCGCTCCTGCGCTCCACAAACTCTGTGAATCCGAATTTCTGATACAGGTGCTTCGCGCGGAGGTTGTCGTCCTCCACGCCGATGGTGATCTCATGATAGCCACGTTCTTCAATGGCAGCGATCACCCCGCGCAGCAGGAACTGTCCGAAGCCCAGACCCTGCCGATCCTCTCTGATGCGGAAGGCAGACAGGTACGCCCGCTTCCCTTGGACGGCGGCAAGGGGATCATCACTGTGCCAGGTGACGTGGAGCTCGCCGATCAGCTCTTCGCTCTCAAACAGCAGGTAGATGCTGAACGCACCGGACTCGATCAGCCGGGTGTTTTCGGCAATCATCGCAGGCACGTCGTTGTAGTCGAACAGGGCTGTCAGTGCAGACAGCTCGGCGGCGGTCATGGGGCGGAGGATAAGGTCAGCCATGGCACTCCTCCTCAAACAGCCGCTCCACTGCGCTGAACAGGCTCTCCCGGATATTCGGAAACTGCTTGCGGCTTTCCCGGATGAACTGCTTCACGTCCTCGCGGCGGGTCCTGCCGTCGGCGGGGCAGGGGTTTGCCACCACCGGCAGCGCATACTTGCGGGTGAAGCCGATCACATCCCGTTCATCTACATACAGCATCGGACGAAGCACCTGTAAGCCGGTCTTGTCCAGCTGCGTCACCGGCGGGAAGCAGTCGTAGCGCCCTTCCAGGAACAGGTTCATCACGCTGGTTTCGATGAAGTCATCCTTGTGGTGGGCGTAGGCGATTTTCGTGCAGCCCAGGTCCAGGGCCGTCTGATTCAGCGCACCCTTGCGCATCTTCGCACACAGGGCACAGGGGTTCTTTTCCTTCCGCTCCTCAAAGACGATCTGATAGATCTGCGTCTGCACGTGATGGAAGGGCACGCCCTGTGCTTCGCAGAAATCCGCCATGCGCTGGATGTCCTCCGGCTTCATGCCGGCGCCCACGTCCACGTGGATGGCATGCAGCTTGAAGGGCACGGGGTAGAACCGCCGCAGCGCCGCCATGCCCATCAGGAGGCACAGACTGTCCTTGCCGCCGGAAAGTCCGACGGCGATGCTGTCCCCGGGCTGGATCATGTCGTACCGCTGGATGCACTGGCGCAGCAGGCTGGTGAGCCTTTGCAGATCCATGGACATTACAGGCTCGCTCCGATCTTTTCCAGATGCTCGCGGGCGGCCACGGCGTTGCTGGGGTTGGTGTTCTCCAGCGTCATGGGGATGCTGCGTTCCTTCGCCAGGGCACACAGGGGGGCGTAGTCCATATCGCCCAGACCGCAGGCGCAGCTTACCACGTTGGAGAACACATCGGTGTTATCCACGGTGGCCTTGAGGTGCTGGCCCTTTTCGCTGGCATAGGGGGTGAAATCCTTCATGTGCAGCAGGGACACATCCTTGCCCAGGCGGGCGATGCCGTCGGCGATGATGGCCTTCGCGTCGGCGCAGTTGTCCTCGGAGAGGAGGTTCACCGCATCCAGGATAACCTTCAAATTGGGAGAATTGACGGCCTTGAGCACCCGTTCGCAGCGCTCGGGGGTGGAGACGATGTGGCGGATGACCGGCTCAATGGCAAAGAGCTGCCCGACCTCCTCGGCGTAGCGCACCACGGGGGTCACGCGGTCGATGAAGAGCTGCAGGGCCTCCTCGGTGTAGCACTCGGGGCAGGTGGAGTAGGTGGTGTTGGGCGCGCCGGTCTCGGTGCCGACCAGGGTGGCGCCGATCTTCTTGGCGAAGCGCAGGTGCGCCTTGTAGATCTCGACGGTCTTCGCGTGCGCCTCCAGATCGGGAGAACACAGATTCAGATAGCAGCCCAGCAGCACGCAGGTCTGGCCGTTCTTGTCAAGTTCAGCCTTGACCATCTCGGCAAGCTCATCGGTGAGCAGGGCAGGGGCGTCGCTCATCTTGAAGCCGGGGATCAGCTTGCCCAGCGCCAGGTGGACGCAGGTGAAGCCCTGAGCCTTGGCGGCGGCCAGGTGCTCGGCAAGGTTTGTACCGGCGGTGTCGTGGAGTCGGATGCCGATATTCATAGGGGGAGGACCTCCTTTGTGTCGTTGCTTCCTTTAGTATAGCGCATTTCAGCGAATTTGGGTAGGGGGAAAATAAAAGGCTCCCGTGGTGGGAGCCGGATTCTACTGCATCATCTGCTTCTGCCTGTCCAGGAAGCCCTCGGCGTTCTGAATCGCAGTCAGGGCGTCTGCCAGCTGCTCGCTGTCCCCGTCACGGGCGATGTATTCCCGCAGCGCGTCCATCACCGCGCGCAAATGGGTCGCGCAGTCGTCGAAGTCCTTCTCCCAGGCGATGCGCTGCAGGTCGAAGTTCACCTGCTGACGATCCACCATGCGCTGCAGGTCGGCGCATTTGGCCATGAGAGCTTCGTCGGGGGTCTGGATGGCTTCAGCCTTGGCAGCCCGGCGAAGGAGCTCCTTCAGCCCCTCCAGCATGTGGTGGACGCAGGGCTGGGCCATGAGGCGGGCGGCAGCAGCGTCCTCCGGGTCGCAGAAGGCGGCGTCTGCCCGATCCAGCTTGACAATCGGTGAGGGCTGCACATCCGGGCAGGGAAGCCCCTCCTGCTTCAGTTCCTCGCAGACCTGAGCGATCAGCTCCGGACGGGTCTTGAGGATGGTGCGGTATTTGTTCTGATACCGCAGCATCTGGCTGTGACTGCCGCCGGCAAGGCTCATCACGCAGGCGCGCACGCTCATGCCCCGGCCTCTTGCCATCAGCACCTGACGGAGCAGCTCGTGGGTTTCCTCCGGGGTGAAGGGCCGGAAGGCGGGGGTGCGCTGGGCAGCGTCGGGCTGCTGGCGCAGGCATGCGTAATAGTAATTGCGGATGCTGTTGGGCTTGCGGCCAAGATCATCGCTCAGGGATTCAAACACGCTGCGCAGTGGTGCGCCGACGGCGTTGGCTTCCTTCACGGCGGTGAACAGGCGGGCGGTTTCGGCTTCCTGCCATCCGGCGCGCCCGGCATGACGGGGTTTCAGATTGGGCTGTGTCATGTGATCTGCTCCTTCGTGGGCGGGGTGGATACACCCGTTTTTGCCCGGTCGATTTGCCCTTAATGTATCCGGCGGATGCTGGCTTTATGCACGTCACATCAGCGGCAGCAGTGCCTCGGAGAGGGTCATGCGTCCCTGAAAGACCTGCCATGCTGCGGACCGGACTGCCTCCCTGTCTGCAAAGGCGCTGATCGCCGAAAGGGAACGGTGGGCGGCCTGCTCCACCCGGGCGGACATACCGGCGGTGTAGAGCGTCAGGTCGCTGCGGACGGTTTGCAGCCCCTGGACGGAGAGCGCCTTCTGAGCATCGGCGGAGGCCAGGTGAGACAGCAGCAGCGCAGCTTCCTTCGGTGCGTCCGCCGTGACGCCGGCCAGCCAGACCTGATCGGTGATGACCTCCTCTGCTGTCATAATGCGGAACGGAAACCCGCTGCCGCTGCTGGTCAGTGAAGAAAAGGCGGTCGCCTGCCCTGTGGTGAGCATGGCCGTGGCGCACTGTCGCTTCTGAAAGGCGGCATACACCCCGGCTGAGTCCAGCGTGCTGAAGTCCTCAGGCAGGGGCGGGTAATCCTCCATCAGCAGCGTCAGGGTGAACAGCGCCGCACCGCCCGGAGATTGGAGGGCGCAATTCGCCTTCGCCGCCGCATCAAGAGGATAACCGGGCTCGGGGGTGGCAGAGGCAGCGGAGGTCGCGGCGGGCTTCCCCAGCAGCGTGGTGGGCGCGGGCGTGACGGCGCTGCCCGGTTCCAGGGCACTGTCGATGGCCATCACCCATGCGCCCCAGCATAGCGGCAGGCCGTATTGCTCGCCGCGCCAGCGTCCGCAGCGCAGCAGCTCTTCCCGCAGCAGGCCGCTTTCACGGGCCGTCATTTCTCCGGACAGGGGCAGGAACAGGTTGTCCGGGCGGGTGACATCGCCGGGCATGTACAGCACGACGTCCGGCAGGATCGCGTCAGGCTCTGTCAAGGCTTCTGCGGATACCGTCCGCAGCCAGGTCGATACGCCGGAGTGCTGCTTCTCGAACTGCTTCAGCTGCCCCTTCAGCCAGGCTTGCGAGCCGCCGGGGGCGTTCACAACCCAGATGCGCAGCAGTACCCGTTCCTTTGCGCTCAGGCTGGGGATATCTGCAGCTTTTGTCATCAGACGCGGCAGCACCGTCGCTGTCAGCGCAAGCAGACCGATGCAGCACATCGCCGCGACGACCTTTCCCACACGGCGTTTCTTCATCACATTCCCCACCTTTCCTTGCTGGTGGATATGTATGCCTGTACGGGACTGGATATGAACCTCAACAAAGGTTGAAATTGGTCGACTTTGCTTGAAAGCAGCGCCTTTGTATGCTAAAATATTCGCTGACTGATCACTAAAGGAGCATCATCCATGGGCAAGCTGTTCAATTTTCTCAGCCGTGTGGCTTATCCCTTCCTGCCGGTGAAAAAGGCGGTCTTTGCCGAGCCGGTGGGGGAGGAGCCGGTCATCTTCCTGGCGAATCACCTGGGCGCAGTGGGCCCGATGTTCATGTCCATCACCTTCCCCCTGAGAGAGCATGTAGCCATCTGGTGCAACGAGGGGATGATGGATGAGAAGATGATCGTGGATTACATCCGTCACGACTGGTGGTGGAGGCCGGAAAGCAAGCTTGCGCCCTTCTACAGCGCGACCATTCCCTATATTGCCAAAGCCATCGTGCCCAAGGTGCTGCGCAGTGCGCCGACCATCGCCGTCTGCCGGGACGCCCGCATCATGACCACCATGCGTAAATCTCTTAAGGCGCTCAGGGAGGGCAAGCATATCGTCATCTTCCCCGAACTGCCCGACGGCCATGACTCCCATGCTGAATACCTGCAGATGGGCTGGCTGAATCTGGTTACCATGTATCAGCGCGCGACGGGCAAGAGTATCAAAATGGTGCCCGTCTACATTGACACACAGGCCAGGCTCTTCCGGGTGGGGAAGGGAATCACCGCTGATCCCGACGTGCCGCTGAAGGAGCAGGAGGCGCACATTGAGCGCTGCCTGGCTGCGGGCATCCGCGGTCAGCTGTGAAAAAAGGTATCCCAAACAGGCTGCTGCGGAATTTCTGCGTCAGCCTGTTTTATGTTCAGACAATGGAATAAACTGCATTTGCTGCGCATAGAATGAGAGAGCCGGACGATCAGCGCTGCCATCGCAAAAATTCCGTGGGTTTTCCGATACAAAAAAAGAACAACCCCTTGACGGAATGGTCTGATTTGGCTATAATAATAGGGTCTACAAGTCTGGTCAGGCTTGATGCGGGACGTGCGGGCGTAGTTTAGTGGCAAAACTCCAGCTTCCCAAGCTGGCCTTGTGGGTTCGATTCCCATCGCCCGCTCCAACACCGCATCAACCAACCGGAAAGCAGCGGAATCCGGGGAGAAAAGGTGACGTGCCCAAAGGTGCTGATGCTGATCTCAACGGCGACTCCGCAGTTTTACGAGGGTGCAGCAAAACTCAGCTGCGCTGGAATAATAAGGAGGAGATACCCATGGCTAAGGAACGCTACGAGCGCAAAAAGCCCCACGTTAACATCGGCACCATCGGTCACGTTGACCACGGCAAGACCACTCTGACCGCCGCCATCTGCATGACGCTGGCTCAGAAGGGCTC
>JBGUSK010000012.1:0-36272 GCA_045132495.1 Christensenellales bacterium
GAAGTCCTCGGCAAATCCCGTGCTCAGCGGCTGGACGTTCGCTGTATTGTCCATGCGGATCGTCGTATCTCCGGGAAGATACTCCTTGATCGCCACAACATGATCCAGAATCAGATCACGGCCGATATAGGTCACGCCGAATCCACCGCGGCCAAGACACCTGCCTGTCAAATACTGGTTATGCAGAACATGGTTTCCCAGCATCCCCGCGCCGTTGCTGCGGTGATGATTATCATGTCCGCAGCGGGGGCACACCTGCTGACCGTCTCCGATCAGCTCCTCCATGCATGCAAAACAGTATTGCTGTCCGCTATTCATCCGCATTTTGTCTTTCCTCCAGCTGAAGCCGCTGCATCTGCCGCCTTTGCACACTCATTCAAAAAAGATCATTCCACATCATTATACTATCCTTTTCGACTTTTGCAACCCACTTTCCGCCGCATGATCAGCGTACTCGTGTATCGGGCTGCAATTTCTCCGGAAGGAACAGCTTCACGGACCCTGCAGCGCCGCCTCCCCAGGATGTCATGCACAGCAAGGATCGTCTTTCATCAATGTTTTTCCTCCGCATTGGCCACTTCCAGCCACCGGTCTATCCCCTCGATCAGCCGCTGGCTGTTATCCTGCACATATCGCCCCGTGTTGGGCGCGTAGGGTAGTTCCAGCATGATGGCTTCCTCCATCACTTCATTCATCCAGCTGCAAAGCATGCCGCCTGACACCGGCTGCTTGACCGAAAATCCGAAGGGCTTTGCAAAGATCCGCGCCATGCGTCCATCGCCGTAGGATGCGTTGATCCAGCCATGCACATCAACACCCCAGGTCGGCTGCACACGCTCCGCAAGGTCGCGGATCGCCCGGGCTTCGGCGGTAGAAAAGGGTGCATCACCGGTTCTGTTGCGGCTTTCCGTCCGTTTTCTCCAGCCAACAGGGAAATCCCGGTTGATGTCCAGTCCCCGGGCATTGCAGCGGCCAAAGCCGTTCTGGGTCGTCCCCTCCTGCAAGCCATCGGGATTGGCGCTGGGCACAATATACAGGCACATACCCTGCAGCTTCTCCGGGCGGACGATGTAATGCCCGATCACCTCTTCTGCAATCATGCGAAGGATCTGGGCGTCATGAGGGAAATCATCCTCGAAGCCATGCACGCCGAATATGAGCAGCAACGACTTCGCCGCGGCCTCATCGCCAATGACGCGGCATTCAAGCTCCCGTCCCAGCTCGGAATACCCATAGACGATCCGCCGCTCTCCCTGTAATACGACATCGCTGACCGTCTCTTCAGCCTCTGCGCACACCAGCCACAGCAGCAGCGCCGCCAGAAAGACAGCCATCCGCCTGATTCCCATTTTGTTCTCCCTCCCTCATGAAGCATCCTTGATAACGACAGTATCCGCCAAGATGGCCGCTTTGTCAAGCCCGCCCCTTGCGCACAGAGGGACTCAGCGATATAATATAAAGAAAAGAACCATCTCTCAGGAGGCACGCATGAACGTTCAGCAACGGCCTGAAGCGTTCGTTTCTGTCAGCGAAGTCATTCCCGACGTGCTGCTGGACGTCCGCTATTATTCCACCTATAATTTTGTTGGCGAGCGCATCGACGGCTACGAAGCTCCCATCGTTATACTGACGAAGGAGGCCGCCGCCGCCCTCGCTCTGGTCAGCAGCGATCTGCGTGCCAAGGGTTACCGTCTCGTGCTTTACGACGGATACCGACCCCAGCGGGCGGTGGATCACTTTGCCCGTTGGGCGGAGGATCTCGCGGATGAACGGACGAAGCCCATCTTCTACCCGGACGTGGACAAACAGGATCTGTTTGATAAGGGCTTTATCGCCCGCCGCTCCGGTCACAGCCGGGGCAGCACCATTGACTTGACGCTGATGGACGAGCATACCGGCAGCCTGCTGGATATGGGCGGCCCCTTCGACTTTTTCGGCGAGCTTTCCCACCCTGATTGCCCGACCGTCACCCCCACCCAGCACGCCAACCGGATGCTCCTGCGGGAGGCGATGCTTGCCCGCGGCTTCCGCCCCCTGAGCACCGAGTGGTGGCACTTCACCCTCAATCACGAGCCCTTTCCCGATACCTGCTTTGACTTTCCCGTCCGTTGAAACCCCAACGCTGGTTCCCCACCCCTGTTCTACACTGAACACGGCTTCTTTTCCCAAATCTGAAAATAAGTAAGAACAGCCGGATTTTTTCTGAAAAACGCTTGATTTTATCATTCGTTTTGTGTACAATATTGGCGTGTTTCCTGTTGAATGTTCGTTTTTCA
The DNA here is from genome assembly GCA_045132495.1 of Christensenellales bacterium. Taxonomy (GTDB): domain Bacteria; phylum Bacillota; class Clostridia; order Christensenellales; family Aristaeellaceae; genus UBA11524. The sequence goes on from JBGUSK010000012.1 coordinate 2,277, forward strand.
GGAAACGTCCCGAAACTCATTCTACACCAACGAATCAGAGGAGGACAATCACCATGAAGAAGCTCTTTGCCCTGGTCCTGGCTCTGGCGCTGTGCCTGACCGCCTTTACCGCTGTTGCGGAAGTCGAAGGCGTGAAGCTGGGCGTCATCCTGCTGCACGACGAGCATTCCACCTACGACCTGAACTTCATCAACGGCGTCTACGAGGCGATGGAAGCTTTGGGGCTTACTGAGGATCAAGTCATCCTGAAGCGTGGCGTTCCCGAATCCAATGACTGTTACGAGGCCGCCATGGATCTGGTCGACGAAGGCTGCAACGTCATCTTCGCCAACTCCTTCGGCCACGAGAGCTTCCTGCTGGAGGCCGCCAAGGAGTGCCCCGACGTGCAGTTCTGCCACGCCACCGGCACCATGGCCCACACCTCCGGTCTGGATAACTTCCACAACGCCTTCGCCGCCATCTACGAGGGCCGTTACCTGGCTGGCGTTGCCGCCGGTCTGAAGCTGAACGAGCTCAAGGCCGCTGGCCAGCTCAAGGGCGAAGTCCCCATGATGGGCTATGTCGGCGCTTTCACCTACGCTGAGGTCATCTCTGGCTACACCTCCTTCTACCTGGGTGCCAAGTCCGTCTGCCCCGATGTCATCATGAAGGTGCAGTTCACTGGCGACTGGTACAACGAAATCGAAGAGAAGACCGCCGCTGAGGCCCTGATCGGCATCGGCTGCGACCTGATCTCCCAGCACGCTGATTCCATGGGCGCTCCCACTGCCTGCGAGAACGCCAACATCCCCAACGTGTCCTACAACGGCTCCACCATCGAGTCCTGCCCCAACACCTTTATCGTTTCTTCCCGCATCAATTGGGCTCCCTACTTCCAGTACATCGTGAAGCAGGTCGCCGCTGGCGAGGCCATCGCAGTTGACTGGACCGGCACCATCGCTACCGGCTCTGTCGTGCTGACCGATGTGAACGAGACCGCCGCTGCCGAGGGCACTGTGGCCAAGCTGGCTGAGGTGAAGGCTGCGCTGGAGAACGGCACCGTGAAGGTGTTCGACACCGCCGCTGACAACTTCATCACCGTGGGCGGCGCCAAGCTGGATTCCTACATGGCTGACGTCGATACCGACGCTGCCTACGAGAAGGATACCGAGGTCGTCTCCGAGGGTTACTTCCATGAGTCCGAGTACCGTTCTGCTCCCTACTTTGATGTTCAGATCGACGGCATCGAACTGCTGAACACTGCCTTTGGCAGCTGATCTTCGGCTCTCTGCTGACCAACTTTTCTGAACCCAAGCTTGGGTCGCTCCGTCTTGGGGCGGCCCAGGCTATTTTTCAATCTGACGGAGGGTATACCGTGGAAAAGAAGATTGCTCTGAGCATGCGCGGCATTACCAAGCGTTTTGGCAGTGTCGTCGCCAACCACAATGTTGACCTTGACGTGTATCAGGGTGAGATCCTGGCCGTGCTGGGTGAGAACGGCTGCGGCAAAACCACGCTGATGAATATGCTCGCCGGCATCTATTACCCCGATGAGGGCAAGATCTACAAGGACGGCAAGGAAGCCGTCATCCGCTCCCCCAAGGACGCCTTCGACCTCAAGATCGGCATGATCCACCAGCATTTCAAGCTCGTGGATCTGTTCACCGCTGCCGAAAACATCGTGCTTGGCATCCAGGAGGATGGCAAGTACAACCTGAAAAACGTCAATAACCGTGTTTCCCAGATCGCGGAGAAGTACGGATTCCATATAGACCCCCAGAAGAAGATCTACGAGATGTCTGTGTCGGAAAAGCAGACGGTGGAGATCATCAAGGTGCTCTACCGCGGCGCGGATATCCTCATTCTGGACGAGCCCACCGCCGTGCTCACTCCCCAGGAGATCGAGCGGCTCTTCACCGTGCTCAAGAGCATGAAGGCGGACGGCAAGTCCATCATCATCATCACACATAAGCTCCACGAGGTGCTGGAGGTTTCCGACCGGGTGGCTATCCTGCGCAAGGGCGAACATATCGCCACCGTGCAGACCAGCGAAGCAACGGAAAGCAGCCTCACCGAGATGATGGTGGGCAAGAAGGTCAGCCTGAACATTGACCGCACCGAGCCCGTCAATCCGGAAGCCCGCCTGCAGGTCAAGAACCTGAACTGCCTGAACAGCGAGGGTCTGCCTGTAGTCAAGGATGTGTCCTTCACCGCAAACAGCGGCGAGATCCTGGGCATTGCCGGCATCGCAGGCAGCGGCCAGCGCGAGCTGCTGGAAGCCATTGCAGGCATGCAGCCAATTGCCAGCGGCGAGATCGTCTTCATCAACCCCAAGAAGGGCCGCCCCGTTACCTTCTATCACAAGACGCTCAAGAAGGTCAAACAGCTGGCCTCCCAGAATGCCTTCCACACCTGGAACGGCAAGCCAGTGTCCTTCCATGGCATGAGCAATGCCGTCATCCGACGTCTGGTTGGCAGCGGCGAGGTTCTTTTCAATGAAGACGAGGTCATCGACCTGCGCGGCCGCACCCCGCTGGAGATCCGCGAGCTGGGCATCCGCCTCTCCTTCGTTCCGGAGGATCGTCTGGGCATGGGCCTGGTGGGCAGCATGGGCATCACCGACAACATGATGCTGCGTTCCTACCGCAAGGGCCATGCGGGCTTTGTGGACCGCAAGCAGCCCCGCAAGCTGGCAGAGGAGATCATCCAGGAGCTGGAGGTCAACACTCCCGGCGTGAACACCCCCGTGCGCCGTCTCTCCGGCGGCAACGTGCAGAAGGTGCTGCTTGGCCGCGAGATCGCTTTCGCGCCCAAGGTGCTCATGGCCGCCTACCCCGTGCGCGGGTTGGACATCAACTCCTCCTACACCATCTACAACCTGCTGAACAAGCAGAAGGAAAGCGGCGTGGCCGTCATCTTCGTTGGCGAGGATCTGGACGTGCTGCTGGAGCTGTGCGACCGCATACTGGTCATCAACTCCGGCGCGGTGACCGGCATCGTAGACGCCCGCACCGCCACCAAGGAAGAAATCGGCCTGATGATGACCCGCACCGACGCTGCGGAAAAGGAGGCTGCACAATGAGCCAGCACAAGAACAATGCCGTGCATGAGCCGCTATTCCACCTGACCAAGCGGGCAACGATCCCCCAGTGGAAGGCATGGCTCATCCGCCTCGCAGCCATCGTGCTGGGCCTGGCGGTCTGCGGTCTGGTAGCCTATCTGCTCAGCGACCGCCTGCGCGAGGGCAAGAAGACCCTCGAGGATTTCTACTACTGCTTTATCAAGGGTTCCTTCGGCAGCAAGCGCAAAATGTGGAAGTTTTTCAAGAATGCTGCAGTGCTGCAGTGCATCTCCCTGGCAGTAACGCCGGCCTTCCGCATGCGCTTCTGGAACACCGGCGCGGAGGGTCAGACCCTGATGGGCGTCTGGGGCGCGATCGCTGTTGCGTTCTACTTCGGCGGAAAGGTGCCGGAGTGGGCGCTGCTGGTGATGATGTTCGCCGCGGCGCTGATCTGCGGCATGGTGTGGGCCGTGATCCCCGCCATCTTCAAGGCCAAGTGGAACACCAACGAGACCCTCTTCACCCTGATGATGAACTATGTGGCGACCTATGTGGTCAGCTACTTCCTGGTGGTGTGGGTGCCCAGCGGCTCTTCCTCCCTGGGCAAGCTGAAGTACGGCAAGCTGCCCTCCTTCGGCCATGATTACCTGCTGATCATCCTCATCGTGCTGGCACTGACGGCGCTTCTGTATGTATACCTGCGCCACAGCAAGCACGGCTACGAGATCTCCGTCGTGGGCGAGAGCGTCCGCACGGCTCAGTATTCCGGCATGAACGTGTCCAAGGTCATCATCCGCACGATGCTGGTGAGCGGCCTGCTCTGCGGCCTGGCGGGCTACCTGATCGGCGCGGGTCTGGATCAGTCCATCACCACCGAATCCGTCGGCGGACAAGGCTTCACAGCCATCATGGTCTCCTGGCTGGCCAAGTTCAATCCGCTGATGATGCTGCTCACCTCCAGCCTGATTTCCCTGCTGAACCAGGGTGCAGCCCAGATTTCCCAGGACTTCAACGTTTCCGGCGCCCTGCCGGACGTCATCGTGGGCATCATCCTCTTCTTCATCATCGGCAGTGAGTTCTTCATCAATTATCAGATCGTCTTCACCCACAAGAACCGCACCGGAAAGGAGGCCCTCAAATGAATATCTGGCTGAATTTCCTGATTGACTCCCTGGCCTTCGGCGCCACGTTCATGTACGGCTCCACGGGCGAGATCATCACCGAAAAGGCCGGTCACCTGAACCTGGGTATTCCCGGCGTGATGTGCATGGGCGGCGCAGGCGGCTGCCTGGTACTGAATCTGATCGGCAAGTCCGGCCTGCCCGGCTTTGTGATCGTGACCCTGGGTATTCTGGGCTCGCTGATCACTGCGATGCTGATGGGCCTGATCTACTCCTTCCTGACCGTCACGCTGCGCGCCAATCAGAACGTGACCGGTCTGGCGCTGACGACCTTCGGCGCAGGCCTGATGAAGGTCATCATGAGCAAGCTGGACGCCACCGTCTACCTGGTCGGCCCCAAGATGCTCTACCGCTGGCCCTTCGCCCAACGCACCGACGCAATGCAATGCCTGGGCGTGATGTTCTTCCTGGCGGTGATCATTGCCGTGACGGCCTCCTGGGTTCTCTATCGCACAAAGGTCGGCCTGCACCTGCGCTCCGTGGGCGAGAATCCCTCCACGGCGGACGCAGTGGGTATCAACGTCACCAAGTACAAGTACGCAGCCTCCTGTGTGGGCAGCGGCATCGCCGGCCTGGGCGGCTTCTACTATATCATCGACTACATGGCCTCTCAGGAGGCCTACCTGAGCCTGGAGATCTTCGGCTGGCTGTCCATCGCGCTGGTCATTTTCGCGCTGTGGCGCCCCCACATGACCATCATTGGCTCCACCATCTTCGGCTTCCTGTTCAGCTGCTCCAGCTACATCGCCAACATCGAGGGCATCACCGTCACCATGGCGGCCAAGCCCCTGCTGAAGATGCTGCCCTACCTGTTCACCATTGCGGTGCTGGTGTTCACCTCCATCCGCAAGAAGCGCGAGGATCAGCCCCCGGCTTCCCTGGGTCTGCCCTATTTCCGCGAGGAACGCTAACAGCAATTGCCGCCGGACATGCTCTGGCGGTTTTTTCATGCCTTCTTGCATAACAGAGATCATTATGATATACTGACAATATCTTACATACAGGAGACAAAGCATGAAAGAGTTTTTCGCCTATTTCTTCGGCGCAGGCACCGAGCCTGAGTTTGCCATCTTCACCTTCTCCCATTTCGCGCCCATCCTGGTGATGATCGGCGTGATTTTCTTCATTTTCCGCAAGCGGGCGTGGATACGCATCTCGAAGCACGAGGAAACCTTCCGCTGGGTGCTGGCGTTCATGCTCATCATCGCTGACATGTCCTACTACTGGCGGCTGGTGGGCTGTCCGCAGCTGCAGCCCGGCGCGTTGGAGAACCTGCCCATCGGCGTATGCGGCTGGTCGGTGATCTTCTCCAGCTACATGCTGGTGGGCAAGAAGCAGACCCTGTTTGACATCGTGTATTTCTGGCTGCTGTCCGGCTCGCTCTTTGCGCTGCTGACGCCCACAGTGCTGACCTTCACCGGCCCGACCCGCTTCCGCTACTACCAGTTCTGGCTGGAGCACACCCTGGGGTATGTGGCGATCTTCTACATGATCTTCGTCCACGGGATGCGCCCGACGGTAAAGTCCGCCTTCAGGTCCCTGGCGGCGCTGCTCGTCATGGCCCTGATCGCCTACTCGGTCAACACCATGATCCCCGGCGCAAACTACCTCTACCTCGCCCGGCCCGAGTCCGCGCCCTCCGTGCTGGACATCCTCCCGCCAAACTTCGCCCTGCGTACGGCGATCATCGTCGTGGTCATCCTGCTGATGTACGTCCTGGCATACCTGCCCTGGTACCTCAAGGACAAAAAGGCAGCCCAGACCTCACAGCTCTCCGCATGATTCATCCGCCTGCGTTCCCCACCGGAGCGCAGGATTTTTCTTGCCCGCGTGGCCCTGATGTGCTATAATGGCCGGGTACTGCACAGCAAAGGAGACAACCATGAGCATTCTGACCGTCGAGCATCTCTCCCACGGATTTGGCGACCGCGCCATCTTTGAGGACGTATCCTTCCGGCTGCTCAAGGGTGAGCACATCGGTCTTGTCGGCGCCAACGGCGAAGGCAAATCCACCTTTATGTCCATCGTCACCGGCAAGCTTCAGCCCGATGACGGCAAGGTGGAGTGGTCCCCCCGGGTACGTGTGGGATACCTCGATCAGCACGCCGCACTCACGCCCGGCATGACCATCCAGGATGTGCTGCGCTCTGCCTTCGCGTGGCTGTTTGATCTGGAAGTGCGAATGAACGAGATTTGCGACAAGCTGGGCAAGGCGGATGAAGACCAGATGACCGCCTGGATGGACGAGCTGGCCGAAATTCAGGAGTTACTGGACGCTCATGATTTCTACCTCATTGACACCAAGGTGGAGGAAGTCGCCCGCGCCCTCGGCCTGATGAGCCTGGGTCTGGAGCACGACGTTTCCGACCTCTCCGGCGGACAGCGCACCAAGGTCCTCCTGGCCAAGCTTCTGCTGGAAAAGCCGGACATCCTTCTGCTGGACGAGCCTACCAATTACCTGGACGAGGAGCACATCGCCTGGCTCAAGCGCTACCTGACCGAATACGAGAACGCCTTCGTCATGATCAGCCACGACATCCCCTTCCTCAACGACGTAGTCAACCTCATTTACCACATGGAGAACCGCAAGCTGACCCGTTATGTGGGTAACTACGACAAGTTCATGGAGGTCTACGAGGTGCAAAAGGCCCAGCTGGAGGCCGCTTACAAACGCCAGCAGCAGGAGATCAGCGATTTGCAGGACTTCGTCAACCGCAACAAGGCCCGCGTCGCCACCCGCAACATGGCCATGTCCCGCCAGAAGAAGCTGGACAAGATGGAGCGCATCGAACTCACCGCTGAGAAGCCCAAGCCGGAGTTCCGTTTCAAGCAGGGCCGCACCCCGGGACGGTACATCTTCCAGACCCGCGACCTGGTCATCGGCTATGATTCTCCCCTGTCCAAGCCGCTGACCCTCAACATGGAGCGCGGCCAGAAGATCGCGCTGGTGGGCGCCAACGGCATCGGCAAGACCACGCTGCTCAAAAGCATCCTCGGCCTGACCCAACCCCTCTCCGGCGAGGTGGAGCTGGGCGATCACCTGGAGATCGGCTACTTCGAGCAGGAGGGCGACTACAACAACGCCACCACCTGCATTGAGGAGATCTGGAACGAATTCCCCAGCCTCAACCAGGCGGAAGTCCGCGCGGCACTGGCCAAATGCGGATTGACCACCAAGCACATTGAGAGCCAGGTGCGCGTGCTTTCCGGCGGCGAGCAGGCCAAGGTCCGCCTGTGCAAGCTCATCAACCGGGACAGCAACATCCTCCTGCTGGACGAGCCTACCAACCACCTCGATGTGGATGCGAAGGAGGAGCTCAAGCGCGCGCTGAAGGAGTACAAGGGCTCCATCCTGCTCATCTGCCACGAGCCGGAGTTCTATCAGGATGTGGTGAACGAAGTGTGGGACTGCCACCAGTGGACGACCAAGCTCATCTGATCCCTTTCCCGATAGATAACAAAGGATATTGCTTGCTTTTGCACAAAACAGGTGTATAATGCAGTTGGCGTCAGACCGACGCCAACTGCATTCTCATATGGAGGCATTATGCGCAGCAACCAGACGGTGGATATGACCCGGGGCAATATCACCCGGCTTCTGATCCAGTTCGCCATTCCCATGCTGATCGGCAACCTGTTCCAGCAGGCCTATAACCTGGGTGACTCAATGATCGTCGGACAATTCCTTGGTTCAGACGCGCTGGCTGCTGTGGGCGCGACCGGGTCGGTCACCTTTCTGTTTTTCTCCATCTGCAACGGCATTGGTTCCGGCTGCAGCGTCGTGGCGGCCCAGTGCTATGGCTCCGGAGATGAAGCACAGACAAAACGGGCCATTTCAAACGCGGCCTACATTATGTTCGTCACTGCTCTGATCATGGGCGTTGCGGCGTATCTGGCAGCCCCCTCGGTGCTGCGGACGATGGGCACTCATCCGGATATTCTGCCTGATGCCACGCTGTACATGCGCATGAGCTGTATCGGCGTGCCGCTGATCGCGGTGTACAACTACACCTCCTCCATGCTCAGGGCGCTGGGCGATTCCCGCACGCCGCTGTACTTCCTGATCTTCTCCTGCTTTTTGAATCTGGTACTGGATCTGCTCTTTGTGTGCGTTTTTCATATGGGCGTCTTCGGCGCAGCGCTGGCAACGATCATCGCCCAGGTGGTATCCGGCGTGGGCTGCCTGATCTACGCACTGAAGCGCAATCCCTACTTCAAGCTCAGCCGCGAAGACCTGCAGCCTGATCCAGCCATCATTGGCAAGTCCGTAAAAATCGGCCTGCCCATGGCCTTCCAGTGGTCGCTGATCGCCGTGTCCTCCACCGCGCTGCAGACATTTGTCAATTCCTTTGATAACACGGACATCGTTGCCGCCTTCACCGCCACCAACCGCATCGAAAGCCTACTCCACCAACCCTATGGCTCCATCAGCGCAGCCCTTGCCACCTTCGCCGGACAGAATTACGGCGCGAAGAACATCGGACGTGTCCGTGACGGCCTGAAACACGGCATGTTCCTCTCTGCCATCTATACCGCTGCGATGATGGTGCTCTTCCAGCTCTTCAGCGAGCCGGTGATGCGCCTGTTTGTCAAGGAAGCCGTCGTCATTGAGCTGGGCTCCCAGGCCATGCGCCTGACCAGCTGGTTCTTCCTTTTCCTGGCCATCATTTATATGAGCCGCGGCATCCTCAACGGCGTGGGCGATGCGCTCTTTGCGCTGATCAACGGCGTGGTGGAGGTCATCTGCCGCATTGGCCTGCCGCTGCTGATCGTGCTCATCCCCGGCGCAGGCCACTGGAGCATCTGGTGGACGGCGGGCGTCACCTGGGGCATCAGCGCGCTGTTCTGTCTGCTGCGGTATTTCTCCTGGCGCAGGCGCACGAGCCTCACCCTGACCGCCGACTACAACTGATTGACGAAAGGATCACCCATGAACCGCATCAAGGATACCTTCCGCGCAGGAACGAGCTTCCTGCCGCTGCTGCTTTCCATTCTGATCACTGGCCTTGGCTACGGCCTGTACAAGGGCGTGCTGGACAACTACCTGGCCGAGGTCGTCCACATGGGCGAGATGGATCGCGGCGTGACCGAGTTTTTCCGCGAGCTGCCTGGCATTTTGCTGGTGTTCATCCTGGCCGTGTTTTACATGTGCTCCGCTGAAACGATGTACAAGGCCGGCGCGATCATCATGCTGGCCGGCATGGGCATGCACGCGGCGCTCCCGCCGGAGAAGGTGCTCGTCACCCTGGCGATCTGCATGTACTCCCTGGGCGAACACATCCAGCTGGGCATGAAGAGCAGCCTGACCATGAGCTACGCCAAACCGGACAAGGGCGGCGCTGCCCTGGGCGTACAGAGCGCCGCCAGCCAGATCGGCACACTGGCAGGTTATCTGGCGGTGGTGCTGGTGTTTTCCATCGTCACGAAGGATCAGCCCTATCAGCTGTTCTTCATCCTGTCCACGGCTTTGATCGGCCTGAGCGCGGTGTTCTCCATGCGCCTGAAGGGACAGAGCGCGGCGGACGCGACCAAACGGCGCTTTTACTTCCACAAAAAGTACACCAAGTATTACATGCTGGAGATGTTCTACGGCGCACGAAAGCAGGTATTCCTGACCTTCGGCCCCTATGTGCTGATCCTCTTCTACGGCGCAGATACAGCCACCATCAGCCTGCTGTTTGCGATTTCTGCGGTGGCCTGCTTCATCGCATCGCCCATCGTGGGCCGCATCATTGATAAGCTGGGCTACAAGACCGTGATGGTGGCGGACACGCTCATCCTGGTGATCGTGTGCTTCTTCTACGGCTTTGCCCACCACATGTTTCCCAAGGAGATTGCCTTCATCGTCTGCTGCGTGAATTACGTGCTGGACGCGGTGATTTCCCTGGCCTCGATGGCCTCCAACGTGTATGTCAAGGACCTTGCCGACAACCCGGAGGAGGTCAAGGCGACCATATCCACTGGCGTATCCATCAACCATGTGATCACCATCTTCATCGCCCTGTGCGGCGGCTGGATCTGGGAAACGCTGGGGATTGAGACGCTTTTCATCGTTTCCGCCGTGCTTGGATTGTGCAACAGCGCCTACGCCGCCACCGTCAAGACCCGCAAACAGCTTGGCACCACAACAGCAGCATAAAGGAGGCCTCAGCATGCAGCATGTTCTGATCACCGGCACCGGGCGCGAAATGGCGCTGGGCTTCAACTTCGTCCGCCGATACCTTGAGAATGGCGATGTGGTCATCGCCACCATCCGCCGCCCTTCCGACGCCCTTGAAAGCCTCAAGCAGCAGTATCCCAATACGCTGCATGTCCTCACCATGGACATCGGCAGCACCGAGTCCGTGGGCGCCGCTGCAGAGGAGGTCGCCCGTCTCGTCCCCCACCTCGACCTGATCATCAACAACGCCGTCACCACCTCCCCCGACATCAACAAGCAGCTGGAGGACTTCGACCTGGACACCATCTGCCCCGCCTTCAACGTGGCCACCGTCGGTCCGCTGCGCGTCATCAAGGCCTTCCTGCCCCTGCTGCAGAAAGCCCCCGGCACTGCGCTGATCGCCAACATTTCCTCCGAGGCCGGCAGCATCGGCAAGTGCTTCCGCACCGATTACATCGACTACGGCATGGCCAAGGCCGCCCTGAACATGGCCACCAAGACGCTGCACAACAAGTTCAGGGACGACCCGAAGCTGAACATTCTCTGCGTGCATCCCGGCTGGGTGCGCACCAACGAGGGCAATGCGAAGGCACCCTTCGGCTCCTACGAGCAGGCCGAAACGCTGCGGCTCCTGTTTGAGCGCAAGCGCTGCGACAAGACCGGCCCCATCTTCGTCACCCACGATGGCGAGGAATATCCCTGGTAACACAAACGCTCCTGCAGACGGAATGATCTGCAGGAGCGTTTTCTGTTTGGTTATTTTTCGATGGCTTCAAGGGCCTCGTAGACCCGCAGCAGTTCGCCGACGCTCCAGGCCTGGGCAAAGCAGCCCCGGCTGAAGGCAGGTGCATCGCCGTTATAGATTTCCGGCAGCTGACCGATGCATCCCTCGCGCAATGTGGCTTCCATGGGCAGGAGCGCATCGCGGACAGCGGCCGCATCGCCGCAGACCTTCAGGTGCGCCAGGTAGTACGCACCCAGCGGGAACACCCAGGTCGTGCCCTGATGATAGGCCATGTCGCGCTCCTTCTGCACGCCCTCGTACACGCCGTGGTACTGAGGATCATCGGGCGACAGTGTGCGCAGGCCGCAGGGGGTGTACAGGTGTGCATAGACTGCATCCACCACAGCACGCTCCTGCTCAGGAGTCAGCATGGTGAAGGGCTGGGTGACGGCCCAGATCTGGTTGCAGCGAATCTGCTCATCGGCAGAGGTTCCCGAAAGCACATCCCGCAGGCACTGTTTGTCCGCCATCCAGAACGCTCCAAAGGAAGCCTTCACCTTGTCCGCCAGCGCGGCGTAATCCGCCCGGTCAAGGCCGAGCTTTTCCGCAAAGGCGTCCATGGCCCGCAGCGCGCTGTACCAGTAGGCATTGATCTCCACAGGCTTGCCGTGGCGGGGCGTAGGCAGAATCTCCCCCACACGCACATCCATCCAGGTCACCTGATCAAGGCCCTGTCCGGCGCAGATCAGACCGTCCTCATCCATGTGGATGCCGTGGCGGGTGCCCTTACGATAGTTCCGGATAATGGATTCCATCACCGGCCAGGCCTCGCGCACAAAGGCCAAATCGCCGGTCTTTTCCGCATACAGCCAGATAGTATTGACCAGCAGCAGCGCCGCGTCCACGGTGTTGTACATGGGCTCGGAGGTTCCCTCGGGGAAGAGGTTGGGCACCAGGCCATCCTGCTCATATTGCAGGAAGGTGCGCAGGATGCTCTTGGCGTCCTCATAGCGCCCGGTGCTCAGGCAGCAGCCCGGCAAAGCGATCATGGTGTCACGGCCCCAGTCGCCGAAGAAGGGATAGCCCGCAAGGATCGTTTTCCCGCCAGTGGATGCACGCTGGGCGATGTATGCATCCGCCGCACAAACCAGCTGCAGCGCCGCGGAATCCTTCAGTCCGGACTGAGCGCGCAGGGCCTGCATGCGCTGCTTTTGTGCTGCGATGATTTCCTCAGCGGCCAACTCGCACACCTTGTCGGAGAACACGACCGTCAGCGTCTGCTTCTCCCCTGCCGCAGCCTTTATGCAGATGCGGCCGCAGCTTGCAGCAAGCCCCTTTTCCGGGCGGCCATCGGGTGCGTCGTGAGCGTAGGCCTGCAGGACGTAGCGGGGCTGTTCCGCTGCAACGTCGCCGTTGGTATACAGGCGGATCACCTGTTCACCGGCGGTAATGCAGCCCTCCGTCATCGCGACGGGCCAGGGTTTCAGCGGTGCATGGCCCTTCTCAAAGCCCAGCACAAGGGGTCGTATGGTCAGCGTGCAGTCTGCGTCGGTGCGGTTTTCGATCGTGTAGACCACGGCCACGGCATTGCGCTCGAAGGCCATGGCAACCTCCCGCGTCACGCAGACGCCCCACACGTCGTAGCTCCATCGGGGCGTGTCTTCCACCGTCAGCGAGGACAGCCAGCGATAGCCTTTCTCGGAAGCCGTATCATCCGCATACTGCTGGGTGGAGAGGTATGTCTTGATCTTGCCGCAGGTCAGCGTCTCCTGCAATCGGGCAACGAGCGTCATCCGGTCATTGGGGGCTGTACGGGCAGCGACCAGCAGTCCCTGATCCGCCCGGGGCATCGAAAAGGCAGCCGACAGGGAGGAATATCCACCCAGGCCGTTGCCGAGCAAATAACAGTTTTCCTGGGCACGCTCCAGGCTGGGCGCGTCCTGTCTGCCGTATACAAAGCGCATATGGAAGCCTCCATTCGCATGATTGTCCTGCTCATTATAGCATGGGCTGCGACAGGTGGCAAGCCGTCCACCCGATTGTTCTTTCTGCGGACGAATTTCATGAAAACGCTTTCATTTCTTCGTGTTTTGTGCTATGATAGGACTGATGGGAAAGCGTTTCCATATGACCGTTCATAAAAACCATGTTAGGAGGCTTGCAACATGAAGAAGCACTGGTTCCCACTGATGATTGCCGTGCTGATCGCCTGCCTGCTGCTCCCCTGTGCAGCACTGGCGGAGGACGCGCATGTTCTGGATGCTACCCTCGACCTGCCCGCCATGGCCCAGGGCGAAAAGGCCGACGGCGACAGCGAGGCCTTCAAGGAATACTTCACCGTGATGTATTCCGCGAAAAACAAGATTGACGGCTCCAACAAGACCTTTGACGACGGCTACACCGCCACCCAGCGTCTGAATTTCGGCGGCAAGACCAACCCGGACAAGGGCATGATCAACGCCGTCCGCTTTGCCACAGACGGCGCGGCAACGGTGAAGCTCTGGTGGGTCTCCGGCGGCGATGGACGGCAGTTCGCCCTGTACAATGAGGCAGGCGAAATACTCGTGAAAACCGGCGTGGAGTCCGTCAAGAACTCCCTGTACATCTCCGAAATGACCATCGACGCAGCAGGCACTTACTACCTCGGCGTACCGGATGGCAGCAACTACCTCTTCAAGCTGGAGGTTACTGAGGCCGCCGCATCCGCTCCGGCCGCATCCGGCGCTGCGGAGGACCGCATCTTTGACGCCACTGCGGACCTCGCCGCCATGGCACAGGGCATGAAATCCGACGGCGACACCGATCTGGTGAAGGACTATTTCACCATCCATTACTCCGAAAAGACGAAGATCGACGGCAGCAGCAAGGAATTCGATGACGGCTACACCGCCACCCAGCGCCTGAACTTCGGCGGCAAGACCCAGCCTGGCAAGGGTATGATCAACTCCGTCCGCTTCACCACCGACGGCGCAGCGACCCTGCGCATCTGGTGGGTCTCCGGCGGCGACGGGCGGCAGTTCGCGCTCTACAACGCAGAGACCGTTGCCGTGTACAAGACCGAGGTGGATTCATTCAAGAACGCCCTGTACATCACCGATATCGCGATTCCCAGTGCAGGCACCTGGTACCTGGGCGTACCGGACGGCAGCAACTATCTGTTCAAGATGCAGGTGACCACCGCTCAGCTGGAAACCGTCAAGGCCAGCCGCCGCGCCTGGGCCGCCGTGGATTACCCCATGGTGTTCTTCGCCGAGGACAAGGGCGATGGCACGATGGAGGTCACCGTATATGCCTCCATCGAGTATGACGGCGGCGACGAGGTGATCGTTTCCGCGCTGGATGCACAGGGCAATGTGGTCGCCAGCCGCCGCTCCATCGCGGAAAAGTATGAGCACATTCTGGCGCTGGAGCTTCCGGCTTCCGGCAAGTACACCTTCACCGCCACGCTGAACCGCGAGGGCGAAGAAGGCAAGACCGATCCCGGCATCAGCGAGAATTTCGTGCTGCCCCTGACTGCCCCCGCAATCAGCAGCGTCACCAGCAAGGGCGGCGGCAGCGTGGCGCTGGTGTGGTCGGAGGTGCAGGAAGCCACCGGCTATGAGGTCTTCGTGAACGGCGCGTCCGCCGGTACGTCCGACAAGACAGATTTCACCGTCTCCGGCCTGACCATCGGCGAGAAGGCCGCCTTCACCGTTCGTGCACTGCGCGGAAATGAACAAGGCCCCCTGTCCGCTGAAATCACCGCCGTCCCCACCGAGGAGGCCCAGCGCGCATGGAGCTTCATCGTATATGGTCCCTCCACCAATGAGGCGGACAATGGCTATGTTGGCTCCATCAACGAGGACGGCAAAGTCACCGTATATTCCGAGAACGGCAAGGGCAAGATCCAGCCCAACGCGGACGACGGCGTGGCCTTCTACTACACCGCCATCCCCGCTGATAAAAACTTCACCCTGCGCGCCAAGGTGCATGTGGACAACTGGGATTACTCAAACGGTCAGGAAGCCTTCGGCCTGATGGCGGCGGACAGCATCCCCGTCCACGGCGCTGGCAGCCACCTCACCAACCAGTACATGGCCCTGGCCAGCAAGATCGAGTATTACTACGAGAACGGCAGAGTCAGCACCTCCGGCCAGAAGTACTCCATGCGCCTGGGCCTGGGCGTGCTGGCGAAGCTGGGCCGCACCCCCGATACGAAGGACGCCATCATTGGCGTGACATATCCCCTGGAGCTGTCCGCCTACATGAAGTCCATCGAGGGCGTGACCAACTACAACATCATCGGCAACAACACCAACCGCGAAGTACTGGATAAAACCTCCCTCACCATCGCCGAGCTGACGGATTTCGACCTGGAAATCCAGCGCAACAACACGGGCTACTTCATCACCTATTATGGGGAAGACGGCAAGGTGATCGGCCAGTACAAGGACTACGACCCCGCTGCGCTGACCCTGATGGACCCCGACAACGTGTATGTGGGCTTCTTTGCCGCCCGCCGCGCACGGGCGACCTTCTCTGACGTACAGCTGACCGTGATCGACCCTGCGGACGATGCTGCGGCTGAAGAGCGCGCTGTGGAGAAGATCGCGCCCAGCGTTTCCATCGTCTCCGGCGGCACCTCCAACAGCGAAGTGTACACCCTGTCCTGGGTGCCCAATGTGGCTGGCACAGCGGATATCTACATCGCAGAGGGCGAAGGCGATCAGGAATGCGTCGCCACCGGCATTCCCTGCCAGGCGGAGATCCGCAACGACTACGCCTTCACCCTGCCCTACACCGGAGAGATGCTGATCGAGGTGGTCTTCACCCCCGATGCGGCGCAGGATCTGGGCGAGGGCCGCGCACTGGCCTCCACCAAGGCCGTGTCCGCGGAAGCGACGGTCGTCTACACCAACGTATATGCCAAGCTGAGCGAAATCCATGTTTCCCCCAACGGCACCCCCAGCGGTCGCGGCACGGCTGACAGCCCGTTGACCCTCGCCACTGCCGTGCAGTACGTCAAGCCCGGGCAGACCATCGTGCTAGCCGAAGGCGTGTACAACTTCGTTTCCGCGCTGCGCATCCCCCATGGCATTGACGGCACGGCAGATGCTCCCATCCGCATGATCGCCGATCCCAACGCCGCGTCCCGTCCGGTGCTGGACTTTAAGGGCCTCACGGCTGGCATCATCCACGGCGGCGACTACTGGTACTTTGCCGGTTTTGATGTAACTGGCGCTGCCAACGGCCAAAAGGGCTTCCAGGTATCCGGTCACTACAACACCCTGGACAACATCCACACCTACCACAACGGCAACTCCGGCATCCAGATCAGCCGCTATGCCGGCAGCGATCCCGTCAGCGAGTGGCCCAGCCACAACCTGATCCTCAACTGTACCTCCTGGGGCAACGCCGACGCCGGCTATGAGGACGCGGACGGCTTTGCCGCCAAGCTCACCTGCGGCGAGGGCAATGTCTTCGATGGCTGCGTGGCCTACAACAACGCCGACGACGGCTTCGACCTCTACGCCAAGATCGAGACCGGCCCCATCGGTGCGGTCACCATCCGCAACTCCGTCGCCTATGCCAACGGCATTCTGGAGGACGGCACCATCGGCGGCAATGGCAACGGCTTCAAGCTGGGCGGCTCCAACATCCCCGGCGGACACAGGCTGGAGAACTCCTACGCCTTCTTCAACCGGTCGAAGGGCATCGACTCCAACTCCTGCCCGGACGTGATCGTGGAGAACTGCGTCAGCTACAACAACCTGCGCTACAACGTGGCCTTCTACACCAACATTGAGCAGGACACCGCCTATCAGGCAAAGGACGTGATTTCCTTCAAGGACGCGACCATCGACGGCGGCGATTCTTCCGAAGCGGACGAATTCAAGCCCAAGGGCAAGCAGGACGTGTCCGCCTACCAGAATGACACCTGCTACTACTGGGACGGCGCGCATGCCGTGAACGCCGCCGGTCAGCAGATCACGGCGGAGGACTTCGTGTCCCTCACCTTCAACGGTGTGAACCGCCACGAGGACGGCTCCATCGACCTGCAGGGCTTCCTGCAGCTCAAATAAACACCAAAAAGTCCCCGGAACCATCATGGTTCCGGGGATGCTTCATTTTTACGGGAACTGGTATCCCAGCTGTTCAAGGATGCTCAGCGGCAGCTCCATCCGGCAGGTCCTGTTGGGATCGACCGCCTGACAGATGCGCAGATCGCCCGCGAGGCTGAGAAGCATGCCTGCTTCATGGGGCTTCATGCCTACCGCGTCGATCAGGAAGGAACGCATCCGCAGCGTCGTGCCCTCGGCAGCGGCGTCAAGGCCCTTTGCGGAATAGATCGCCATGGCGGCGGCCTTCGTCACCAGGAAGGGCAGCGGCAGACTTGCGCCTTTGACCACCGTCACACGGACGGTCACCTCGCCTGCGATCTCTGCGCCGCACACGCAGACCTCGCCGTCCCCCATCACCGCATGGAGGTCGCCCATCGCCAGCAGCGCACCCTCCACGTTGACAGGCAGATACAGCGTCGCGCCCGCGCCGATGCGCTTGCAGTCCATGTTGCCGCCGTGGAGGTCAGGCGTGCCGGTATCGACCGCCTCCCCCGCCGGCGCTGTTCCGATCACGCCGATCATGGCGCATTCCGGCAGCACGACCCTGTCATTGAAGACGACCTTGCCATCACCCACGGGCAGGATCTTGGTCTTTTCTTCCGCTGCGCCAAGACCGGTGATGCCGCTGCCAGGCGATTCCACCGTCGCAGCCTGCGGGGCAAGGTCGATGCGGAGGATCTCCACCTTCAGCGTGTCGCCGGGCTGCGCGCCTTCGATGAACACCGGGCCAGTAGCAGGGTTAATACGGGACCAGTCCAGCGTACCCATGCGGTCGGTTTCCTTTACGATCTGACCGCCGAAGCAGTCCATGGTTTCAAAGACGATGGTGTCGCCGCTCGCCGCACGGGCGACGGGTGCGTTATTCGCAGACATGGCATATACAACGGTGTCTCGTTTGATGGTCAGCATGTGGAATCCTCCTGTAACGTTGTTTTTTCCATTATAGCATGGTTTTTCGTTGTACACAACCGTCCTCCTGCTTGACTTGCCCCTTTCCTCCGGTATAATAGTGCTTAGAACGACAAAATCATGAAAGGGCCGCTCCGACGCGGCAATCCCCACATGGAAACACAGAAGAAATCCATCCTCCCGGCCACCCTCGCCGCACTGGCCGGCAACAGCATATTCGGCTTCAGCTTCATGTTCTCCCGCATTGCGCTGGCAGAAGCTTCGCCATTCGTGATGCTCATGTACCGCTTTGTGCTGGCATTTGCGGCGATCAACCTGATCGCCCTGTGGTCTCACCGGCGGAGGAAGCAGGGTTGGCTGCGCTTCAGCCTTCACGGGAAGCCCCTTGCGCCGCTGATCGCGCTGGGCTTGATCCAGCCGGTCGCC
Source organism: Christensenellales bacterium (assembly GCA_045132495.1). Lineage (GTDB taxonomy): Bacteria > Bacillota > Clostridia > Christensenellales > Aristaeellaceae > UBA11524. The sequence goes on from JBGUSK010000012.1 coordinate 20,818, forward strand.
TACTTTCTGTGCGAGAGCTACGGTATCAGCATGACCAACGCCACCGTCTCCGGAGTGATCATCGCGCTCATTCCGATCATGGCGCTGGCTGCAGGCTTCCTTTTCATGGGAGAAAGGCCCTCCTGGAAGCAGGCCATGTTCTCGCTCCTGTCCATCGCGGGCGTGGTGGTGATGACGCTCCAGCAGAGCGCAGGCGGAACCGTGCAGCCCTGGGGCGTGGTGCTGCTGATCGGCGCGGTCATCTGCGGCGCGGCCTTCAACATCATCAGCCGCAGGCTCTCCGGTACCTTTTCCGCACTGGAAAGAACCTATGTGATGATGCTCATGGCTGCGGCAGCCTTCACCGCACTGGCCGTCATTGAAACAAAGGGCAATGCAGCGCAGCTCCTCGCGCCGGCGGCAAAGCTCCCATTCATGGGTGCGATGCTCTATCTGTCGCTGTTCTCGTCCATTCTGGCATTCTTGTGCCTTAACTACGCTGCGACCATCCTGCCCGTGGGCAAATCCACCGCGTTCTGCAATGTGACGACGGTGCTGTCCGTGTTTGCGGGCGTGGTATTCCTCGGCGAACCCGTCAGCGTCGTGTCGCTGATCGCAGCGGCCGTCATCATAGTCGGCGTGTTCGGCGTACAAAAAAACTGATCAACGGAGGAATCAGCATGAAAACCATTTATACCAGCGGCAAGGTCTTTACCGGCGCGCTGCCTCTGCCGGAAGCCTTCATCGTGGAAGACGGCCGCTTCCTCGCCACAGGCACAGACGCAGAAATGCTCGCCCGGCATGCAGAGGGCGATACCGTTGTCCCGCTGGAGGGCCGCTTTGTGTGCCCCGGCTTCAACGACAGTCACATGCACCTGCTCAACTACGGCAACACCATGGAGCAGTGTGATCTTTCCGGCGCAGCGACCACCTCGCTGGCTGCACTGCAGCAGGCCATGCAGGATTTTGCTGAAACCCGCCATCTCCAGGGGGATGATTGGCTTCTGGGCCGCGGCTGGAATCAGGATTATTTCTCCCCCGCCACCGATATTCCCGTCCGGCAGGATCTGGACGCGATCACCACTGCGTATCCAGTGTGCATCACCCGCTGCTGCGGCCACTGTCTGGTGGTCAACACCCGCGCGCTTGAATTGCTGGGCATTGACGAAAACACCCCCGTTCCCGAGGGCGGCGCGATCGACCGGGATGCGGAGGGCCATCTCACCGGTGTATTCCGCGACACAGCCATGGTGCTGGTGCAGTCCCGGCTGCCCAAGCCCACGAAGGACGACCTGAAGCGGATGCTCCGCCAGGCCTGCAAAGCCCTCAACAGCGTGGGCGTGACCTCCTGCCAGACCGACGACTTCTGCGCCTTTGAGAATATCACCTGGCAGGAAGTCCTGGAGGCTTTCCGCGAGGTGGAAGCAGAGGGCAAGCTGACCGTGCGCGTGTACGAGCAAAGTCAGTTCACCGATACGGAGGGCCTGCGCGCCTTCCTGGATACAGGCCTGACCACCGGCTCCGGCAGTGACATGTTCAAGATCGGCCCGCTGAAAATGCTGGGCGACGGCTCCCTCGGTGCGCGGACAGCCTATATGGCGGATTCCTACGCCGACGCGCCGGAGGAAAAGGGCATTGCCATCTTCACCCAGGAGCAATTCAACGAGATGATCGCCCTGGCCAATGAGCACGGCATGTCCGCCGCCATCCATGCCATTGGCGACGGCATCCTTGATCGGGTGCTCAACGCCTATGAATATGCCTTTGCAAAACATCCGCGTGAAGATCATCGCTCCGGCGTTGTGCATGCGCAGCTCACCCGGCCTGATCAGCTGGAACGCATGAAACAGCTGGGCCTGCACTCCTATGTGCAGACGATCTTCATCGACTACGACAGCCACATCGTCCATGCCCGTGCCGGAGAAAAGCTGGCCAGCACCAGCTACGCCTTCCGGACGATGAAGGAGATGGGCCTTACTGTATCAAACGGCACCGACTGCCCGGTGGAGAATCCCAATCCCATGCGGGGACTGCAGTGCGCCGTGACCCGCCAGCCCCTGGACGGCTCTCTCCCGCCCTATCGCCCGGAGGAAGCCATGTCCGTCGAGGAGGCCCTGCAGATCTACACCGCTGGCGGCGCATATGCTTCCTTCGAGGAGGACTTCAAGGGCCGCATCTCCCCCGGCATGGCGGCGGATTTCGCCATCCTGGACAAGAGTCCCTTTGACGTACTGGCGCAGGACATCCATCGTATCAATACATTGCAGACCTTCCTGGGCGGACAATGCGTATACCCGCAGAACTTGTAAATTCTTCCCCGCAGCCTTGCATTCGGCCTTATGTGGTGATACAATGAAAATTGTATGAAAATCCAATGATGAGGGTGACTGCAATGCGCCGTATCCTTGCTTTCCTGCTGATGCTCCTGTTCCTTCCGGTCATTTCCTTCGCGGAGGAATTCCCGACCGTGGTTCCCCCCGTAACGGCTACCCCCATTCCAACGCCGACAGCTACACCAGAACCTACGCCCATCCCGACTCCGACCCCGGCGCCTGCCCCTACCCCAACACCGACCCTTACGCCCGAAGAGCAGATGGACCTTTTCGTTTCCGACCGCTTCAAGGCACGGAAGGTCGTGGGCGGCGCGGTGATCATCGCCAAGGATGGAGAGATCCTCTACAGCTACGATTACGGCCACAAGACCAACAGCAGACGCGAGGCTGTGACGCTTGATTCCTGCTTCCGCATCGCATCGGTGACCAAGCTGGTCAGCGCAGTGGGCCTGATGAAGCTGCTGGAAGAGAAGGATATTCCCCTGGATACCCCGGTGAAGGACATCGTGGGCTATCCGGTGGTCAACCCATCCTTCCCCCAGGATGACATCACCATCCGTCAGGTCATGAGCCACACCTCTTCCTTCGTGCAGACCCAGTATTATCACCCCACCTGGGAAACCCTCAAGACTGACAACAAGTATTTCTCCCAGACGGTGCGTCCCGGCACGGAATACGCCTATTCCAACCTCAACGGCGGTCTCTTCGGCGCGATGATTGAGGCTCTCTCCGGCCAGAGCGTCAACACCTATATGCAGGAGAACGTCTTCAAGCCGCTGGGGATCAATGCGGCGTACCACTGCGCGCTGCTGCCTGATCAATCTGACATTGCGCCCCAGCTGGGCAAGAATGGTAAAATCGCCAAGGGCATATCCGTCGCCATGAAGGAGATCAGCGAGTACGACGACACCTGCAATCCCCGCATCAACACCAACCGTACCTCCGGCGGGCTGTACATCAGCGCTAACGGCATGATCCGCATTATCTCCATGCTCCAGCGGGGCGGCGAACTGGACGGCGTGCGCATCCTCAAGGAAGAAACCGTACAGCTGATGATGCAGGATCAGCACCTGATCCCAGGCAGCTCCGTCAAGGCGGAGAGCCTGTATGGCCTGGCCATGGCCCGCGTCAAGGGCATGCCCGGCGGCACCTGGTATGGTCATCAGGGCATGATGCAGGGGCTGAGCTCCAACATCTACTTCCAGCCGGATACCGGGCTTTCCATTGCGGTGATCGCCAACGGCTATTCCGCCCAGCAGATCGACGGCGTGGTTTCCATTGCCCGCACCTTCATGGAAAAGGCCCAGGATTTTCTGAAATAAAAAGTGCTGTGCAGCCCGCATTCTGGACTGCACAGCTTTTCTTTGCTTACTCCGCCGCCCATTCCTTGTTGAGGAACTCATAGCGTTCCTGGAGGAATTTTCGGAGGTAGTCGATATTCATTTCAAAGGTATGGCCGGTCTTCGCCACGGTAGAGGGATTCTTCAGCGCAGGCCAGCGCACAAGGTTCATCGCCGCACTGGCTTCGATGGATTTGGCGTAATCATCCAGGGATCGCAATCCATTCGTCGGCGCCTCCCGCAGGCCCAGCAATATCTCCAGCGCAGGCTTGAAGGTCAGCCGATACTGCTCCTTAACCGCCGCCTTGAAATCCGCCTGCTTGTACAGCGCCGGCCACCAGTAGGACTTTCCGCTGGCGTTGTTGATCCAGAAGCCATCGCCTTCCAGGACGCGCTTATTCCGCTCCTGAGCATAGCTGCCATAGGCGCTGTCATAGTCCCAGACAGGGCCCGCAAAGGCAAGGGGGCTCTGGGAATCAGCAGGCTTGTAAAAAAACATGCTGCTGTTGTTCCCGTCGTAATTCTTGGATATCTCCTCGATCATGTACTTATTTACCAGGGACTGCATGTCCACAAACTCGGCATAGTGCTTGCCGCTGTCCGGATCGACGCCGGTTTTGCTGAAGATCGCATTCTCAAAGCCCTGCATAAAGGCGGAGATGTATTCCATCTGCGCCACAGAGGCATATTCCGGACTTTTGATGACCAACGTCATCGCGCGGGTGGTATGGTAGGCACTGGCCTCCTCCTTGAAGCGGGAGGGATAGCTCTCAAACTCGATCAGGTAACCGCCGGTGATGTCCTCGGGATCCTTTGCCAGCTGATACGCCTTGAACTGGCCCTTGGTCGCCTTCTTCGGGCCGACCATGGCAGCCTCCTCCACGTTGCCGTTGAGGTTTTCGTTCATGGCCTCCAGATCGGTGATGGCCACGCGGTCATCGTCGATCATCACCTTCTCGCTGAACAGGTAGAGGCCCATGTACTGGTTGTTGATATATACTTCGGCAGAAATGTGTTCCGGCGTATAGGAAAGGCCGGAATGCATGGCCATATCCAGGGTGATCTGATTGCGCAGGAGGGATTTGTCGCGGGAATTGCCGGTGAGGATCCAGGTGCGACTCTTGCCCATGCCCATCAGGTTCGCGCCGTCCTCCAGCTTGATCTGATAGTTTTTCTTCTTGAAAGTCGTGGAGGAATTGCCGCGCATCTTGATTTGAGTCAGCGCACCGTCGTAGGCCTTTTCGCCCTCCGGAGTAACGAAGATCAGCGAGCCCGCTTCCTTGTTTGTCTTCTTGGCATGGATCTTGTCCAGCGTGCCGGATTCGGTGGTGATATAGAGCGCCGGAAGGTTGGCTGAGCCCTGCATTACCTGCAAGGTGTATTTCTTCCCCCGGGCGTCGGTGATCACGGTCTTTTCATCGGGCAGCACGGAAGCGGAGTCTCCCTTCTGCACCGTTTCTCCGCCGATCTTCAGCTGCTCCGTGCCGGAAAAGCCGATCCTGAGTCCCGCCCTATCCACATTGCCGGGCAGGAAGAGATAGTACACATTCTTGTTCAGATACCACTCAATCGCATCCACGCCCTGATTTCCGTCCCCGGAGACCCACAGCGTGACGCCGCCGGCAGCCTGTGCCGCCGACATGGCAAAGCACAGCATCAGCAGGCATAGCAGCAGCCACTTGCAGCATTTCATCATCCTTGCTCTCCCCTTTATTCCATCGCGGCACAGCTTCCTGCCCGCATCACTGATTGATTCATACTTTTACATTGTAGCAAATTATCCGCCTTCTATCAAGCCATGGAAGCTTTCCTGCGTATTTTTTTACAAATCGCCGTCCATGCCTCCCGGTTGTGTTTTTGCAGAAATATGGTATGATACAATCAAATGGCGGACAGGCAAATCTATCCGCCCGCAAGGAGGACACAAACGATGCAATACCGCCCCTTTGGCAACACCGGCGTAAATATTTCTACCCTGGGCTTCGGCTGCATGCGCCTGCCCGAAAACCAGAAGGAGGACGGCTCCTGGGAGGTCGATCAGGAGAAGACTGACGCGATGCTCATGCGCGCCTACGAACTGGGCGTGAACTACTTCGACACCGCGCTGTACTACTGCCACTCCAACTCCGAGATCGCCATCGGCAAGGCCCTCAAGCCCATCCGCGACAAGGTGTACATCTCCACCAAGTGCCCGCTGGAGCTGGTGAAGGAGCCTGGCGACTTCCGCAAGACGCTGGAGACCAGCCTGAAGAAGCTGGACACCCCCTATGTGGACTTCTATCATTTCTGGGGCATCAACCAGAAGACCTTCGATGAGAAGATCGTGCCCATGGGCCTGATCGCCGAAGCGCAGAAGCTCAAGGAGGAAGGCCTCATCCGCCACATCTCTTTCTCCTTCCATGACAGCCCCGAGGCCTTGAAGCACATCATCGATTACGGCTGCATCCAGGGCGAAGCCCAGGCTGCAGCTACGCACGGCGATTCTGAGGAATCGCTCGCGCTAGTCGGGCAGATGCCCGACCTCCATGGCGGCGTCGGCCTCGAAAGCGTGCTGCTGCAGTACAACCTGCTCGACCGCGCCAACGAAGAAATGATCCAGTACGCCGCCAAGAAGGGCCTGGGCGTGGTGGTCATGGGCCCCGTGGGCGGCGGCCGTCTGGCTGCGCCCACCGAGCTGGCCGCCAAGCTTGGCACCGAGGCCGTCAACACCTATGAGCTGGCATTCAAGTTCGTGTTGGGCAACCCCGGCGTGTGCTGCGCGCTCTCCGGCATGCAGACCATCGACATGGTGGAACAGAACGCCGTGGTCGCCTCCCTGGAGAACCCCATGAGCGAGGAAGAATGGCGCCGCGTGGGCGAGAGCCTGGAGAACCTCAAAAAGTTCTCCGAGCTGTACTGCACCGGCTGCGGCTACTGCCAGCCCTGCCCCAAGGGCATCAACATCCCGAAGATCTTCCAGGCCTACACCTACCTGAACGTCTACGGCCTGAAGGACCTGGCGAAGAACACCTGGAACGGCTACCTGAACAATGAGAAGGATCCCGGCGTGTCCCCCGATGCCTGCGTGAACTGCGGCTACTGCGAGCGCAAGTGCCCCCAGCACCTCAAGGTTCGCGAGCTGCTGAAGAAGGTCGAAGGCGTGCTGAGCGCGCTGTAAGCTCAGGAGGCGAACATATGGATTACCGCCGCTTTGACAGGACCATCATCATGCGCATCGACCGGGGCGAGGAAATTCTGACCCAGCTCAAAGTCATGGCGCTGAAGGAAGACATCAAGCTGGCCAGCGTCCGCGCTCTGGGGGCAGTTGGCGACTTCACCGTCGGCGTGTTCAAGACCGGCGAAAAGAAATACTACGCCAACCACTTCACCGGCGACTTTGAGATCGTGTCCCTCACCGGCACCATATCCACCATGAACGGCGAATACTACGCTCACCTGCATATGTCCGCAGGGGATGACAAGGGCGCAGTCTTCGGCGGTCATCTGAATGAGGCGATCGTCAGCGCCACCTGCGAGATGGCGGTGGAGATCATCGACGGACAGGTGGATCGCGCGTTCTCCGAAGATGTGGGGCTGAACCTGTTCAAGTTTGATTAAGCACAAAGAAGGCTGGCGTCCTGAGTGGACGTCAGCCTTTTGTCATGCCACGATTTCCCGGTTGATGCGCTCGCGCAGGGCCAGCAGGGTTTCCTCCGCCGCCACGGTGTCGAAGTGAAGCTGTGTTCCGAAGGCTTCATCCAGCAGGGCGTTGACATATTCGCGGCCCTTCCTGTCCGCCAGCAGCTCACAGGCCCGGAGATCCGCCAGTGCATGGTCGAACACCATCAGCCGGATGGACTCCAGCGGCTCGCCGTTTGCGCCGGGATATACCTGGAAGGGGTCTCCTGCCGGCACACCGCAGTCTGCATCCGTGGTCTGATAGGGATCCACCGGGTAGTAGGAGTACATGCAATTGTAGAAATTCCATGCCCAGTGCAGGAAGCCCGCCGCCTCATGCCGGAACAGCTGGAATCCCAGGATCCTGCTGCGGCTGGAGGGCATGCCAATGAACATATTCGCCATCTTTTTGTACTGGGCGCAGCAGTAGTACACCCACAGCTCCGGCGTGCGTGCATCAATGAAGGGCTGTACATGATCGGTGGCGACCACCGGATGCGCCACGATACCCTGCTGGTAGAAATCAAAATTGCTCAGCGCATCCATGATGACGCAGCCATCCAGCAGGTCATTCACCTGATGGCAGGCGGCGAGGTAGCTGTCCATGTTGCGCTCCGAGGGCTCGTCGGAAATGTGCCAGCGGGTATTGTCCGCCACGCCTTCCTCACGCAGAACCTGCCTGATCGCTGGAATGTACGCCGCCAGGAACGCGCGGTATTCTCCGCACACCGCAGGCGTGTCCCATCCGAAGATGCGGCGGAGTTCACCGTCCACCGTGGCCATGATCTTCGGCGCGTGGCGCGCGCCCCACTGGGTGTACAGATGGGCCATCTCAAAGTGTTGGATACCGCAGGCAACGGCCAGGCGGATCCACCGGCGCAGCTTGTCCATGCCGAAATGATATTCACCGTTCACGACGGATACATCCACCAGCTGGGTGGTCAGGCGCTCATGGCCCACGCCAGTATCCAGCGGCGGGGTGTGGATGGGGGTGAGCAGCATGTTCACACCATGGTGGACAGCGCTGCGAAGGTAGCGTTCGATCAGCGTCCAGTGCGCTTCACTGAAGGCCTCCACGCCATAGAACTGCGCCAAGCCGTCACAGTGGAACCAGCGGGTCAGCAGCAGCTTCTGCGGAGGCAAGTCAGCCGACAGGATTTTCACCGGCACCGTGCGCTCTGCAAGGACGCCGCTCTCCCCCGTCAGCCGCAGCGTGACGGGATATATGTCGGCAGCAGGCGCAGATACATCCACCCACAGGGTCGTCCAGTTGGGGCTGAGTTTGAGCATATGGGGCTGCACGTCCGTCAAAAGATCAGGATACAGCCCCGGCGCACCGCCCCGCAGCGTGTCGGCATCGCCATCCGGGTAATTGGCCATGCGCACCGGCACATGCTGCACCTGTCGGATGCGGACATTCGCCGCGCGGGGCGCTTCCACCGCGATGCCGACCTCCTGCCAGGCTTCCTCCGCATCCCGGAAGGCCAGCTGGAAGGAGATCTTTTCATTTTGCAGCGCGGTCAGCCGCAACAAGTTTTCAGCGGGTGCATCATCGAGGAAAACCTTCTCCAGTGACGAGAGCAAGCGGGTTTCGATCATACAGTTTCTCCTGACAGCTTACAGTTTTTTCGTGCCCGCCCGGAAGCTTTCGGCTTCCTCCGGCGACAGCTCCTGCCCACCGTAGCGGGCGCGTTCGTACAGGGCAGCAGCAGTTTCCGGAAGGTTCTCGCGGGCAGTGCTGGCAGCTGCCCATTTGCGGCGCTGTTTCAGGTGGCGGTAGCGGCTGCGCACCTGCTGGACAGGTGTGAGTCCCTTTTCCTCCGTCGGGACATCACGGCGCAGGCGGGTCAGCAGCCCCTCGCGCTCGGTGTCGGATTCATCGCGGGTATCGGTGATTTCATCCTCATAGTCCTCCCCGGCGGCAGCGCCGTACTGCCCCAAACGGCCCCAGAGCTGCTTGAGAAGCTTTGCCAGCTTTTTACCTGCCACCCGGATGACAAGGATCATTGCCACCACCACAACGATCAATGCGACCACGCCGATTACCTTTTCCAGCAGGACGGCAAGGTCACTGGGCGGATTGGCTTCACCCAGGCCAAGCTCCATATCGGCTGGCATTGCCGATCCGCCGGCAGAGCCGCTGCTTTGGGGCAGCAGCGCCGACAGCAGCCCCACCAGCCAGGCGACGCCCTGCAGGACGTTCTCCCACAGACTCGCCAGCACAGAACCAATCGCCGGGATCGCCGCGATGACGATCCCCACTACCAGCAGCGCCAGGGTGATGAGCAGATTCTGCCGTCGCATGAGCAGCGGCACCCGTCGGCGGGACTGAGCCGCGCTGTCCAGGCTGGCACGGTTAAGGGCCAGCAGCACCAGCACCACGCTGCACAGAAAGCTTGCCAGCAGCGGCTTTTGCGCAGCATCGTACACACCGTTTGCCAGCAGGCGGGAGCCGTTCACCAGCATCTGCAGCACCACATGGGTTCCGATGGCCGCCACATGCCAGCCGGCGGCCAGTTCCTGATTGCGCTCCCAGCCGCCGATGGGCAGCGTCACCACCAGCAGCACGATATACATCAGCGGCAGCAGTGCCAGGGCGATCTGCCCCACCCCGGCGAATAACGCCATGGCCATGCCCGCCAGCAGCACCGCACCAGCAACGCCGCCCAGGATACGTTTCTTTCCCGGTATGAGGATGCAGCTCCAGCCCAGCAGCACATACACCGCGGGGAAAAGCCACATGCGCCGCAGCATATCCGGCGCGAAATTCAGGATGATGATGAGCGCCACGGGGACGCTCGCAAAGGCCAGCAGCAGCGGATGCTGCATCTTCCGGCCAAAGTCCGTCGTGTTCAGCTTCACTGCATGCCGCCCCCTTGCTCAAGGATGTGCAGCGTCACCTGGTTGCCCTGGCGGCGCAGCTTCTCAAGACCAGATTGCACATCCGGCGAGTCATAGCAGCTCAGCACCAGCACGTCCATGTCGGTCACGTCCGTCAGCGTATCGAGGAAGAGCGGGAACGCCAGCGTACGCCGCACCGTCAGCCGGGCGAAGGCGGTGAGCAGCTCCTCCTCGCGGGCAGGATTGGCGTCCGGCATCAGCACGACGGAATCCTTCTCCTCGCCAAAGGGCATGTTGGCGGCAAATCCGGCGGATAATCCGCTGCGCAGTGCACGCACGCACATCGTCGCTGCGACGGAGATGCCGTATTCGATCTCGCCCTCCTCATATTCCATCAGGAAGTCGCCCCACTGTGCATCCTTGCGCTGGGCGTTGAGGATGACCAGCAGCTTCATCCGGGCGGTGTGATCAAAGACGCGCACCTGGGTATTCCCCATGCGGGCAGTGGCAGGCCAGTGGATGTCCCGCACCGGGTCGCCGGGCACATAGTCGCGAATGCCCCTGACAAGGAAGGGATCCGTCAGCAGAGGACGCTTCGAGATCGTTTCCCCCAGCAGCAGGGACAGGGGCTGGGGCAGCTCGCGTTCCTCCAGCAGACGCGGAAACACCACCACCGGCACATGCATCTGCTGTTCGCGGCCTTGCTGGAAGAACCCCAGCACATCCCCCACGGTGAGGGACGCATTGCCCAGATCATACTCGCCCCGATGCAGGAATTTCACCCGATGGCGGCGCTTGACCTGCTGATAAGGCAGCATCGTGAACAGGCTGCAGTAGTAGCGCGAGCCGGATACATCCAGGTTTTCCTGCCGGCCCAGCTGCAAATGGGGGGAAATATGGCTCTCCACCCGCAGCCACGGGATGAGCATCGGCCGGTCATTGCGGACGACCTCGATCATCTCGCCTTCGTCCCCCTCGAAAACTGCGACACGGGAAAAAGCGCGGGTGCATTGCAGTCCGCGCAAACCGAATTTCGTCAGCAGAAGCCCCATCGCGGTGTACACAAGAGCCACCACCACGAGGAGGACGATCACGCTCATTTCAGCACCTCAGTCGGCGCCTCCACCCTGCCCAGCAGCTCGGTGACGAAGTGCTCCGGGTTGGTCTGATAATTCACGCCCCGCAGCACAATGCGGTGGGCCAGCACCGGCACAGCCAGGGTCTTCACGTCGTCAGGGATGACATACTCCCGTCCATGGATGGCAGCCCAGGCCTGGCAGGCGCGCATCAAGGCCAGCAGCGCACGGGGCGAAGGGCCAAGGCGCACCTTATCCGCGTCACGGGCGGCCTCCACAAGGGCCGCCATGTACTTCATCACGTCCACATCCACCCGGACGGACTTGCACGCTTCCGCCGCGGCAGTCACGTCCTCCGCCGACGCCACCGGCGACAGCTCCGCCAGCGGCTGGGCTGCAATGAATCGCTGCATCAGCGCCACGGCCTCATCCCCCTTGGGATAGCCCAAGGAGAGCTTCATCAGGAAGCGATCCAGCTGCGCCTCAGGCAATGGGAAGGTGCCCTGGGTCTCGATGGGATTCTGGGTGGCGATGACCATGAAAGGCGCCTCCAGCGGGTAGGTCACACCGCCCTCGGTGATCTGCCTTTCCTCCATGCATTCCAGCAGCGCAGACTGGGTGCGAGGCGTCGCACGGTTGATCTCGTCCGCCAGAAGGATGTTGGTGAATGCCGGGCCTTTGATAAAGCTGAACTCCCCGCTGTGCTGGCTGTACACCCGCATGCCGGTCACATCTGCCGGGAGAAGATCCGGCGTGAACTGCACGCGGGCAAATGCGCACTGAAGAGACTTCGCCAGCGCCTTGGCGAGGGTGGTCTTTCCAGTGCCGGGCACGTCCTCGAGCAACACATGGCCAGCACTGAGCAGCGCCGTCAGCACCAGTTCGATCTCATGCGCCTTGCCGATGATGACCTTCTCCACATTTGCCTGCAGCGCGTCCGCCAGCGCAGAAACCTGATCGATCAGCATTGCGTTCCTCCTCTGCTGTCAAGCATTTGCAAAGTTATCAATCAAGACTACCTGACCGCCGTTCAGCCGGGATTCCTCTGCTGCAAGGGCAACGTAGTGGCTCTCCACACTGCGGGCGATGGTAGTGAGCGCGGGAGACATGGGCTTGCCTTCCAGCAGGTCGAGATAATCGGCGACCATGCGGCCGTCGCCGCCGCCATGGCCGGAGAAATCATCCGTCAGCTTACGCACGTCGATCTCGACGGGCTCCTTGCCGAACTCCATTACCCGGATGATATTGCGTTCCATATCCGCAAAGATCTCGCCCGCCGTGCCGCAGATCCGCATCACGCGTCCGCCGGTAGCCGTGAAAGCTGTCATGGTGAAGGCGACGGTCACATCGTCCTCCAGCTGCAGGCTGACCACCTGGTGATCCACCACGTCGTTGTTCATGCGGTAAACACAGCGGCCGTAGTCGCAGCCGGCCTCGTTCACACCCGCAGCCAGCGCCGCGCGGATCTTCTCCTCCGTGGGCTCGGGCGCGACCACGTTGACAGGCCAGCTGTCGCCGTTTTTGCGGAACATATCCAGGTAGTAGCGCTCGGCATTGTAGACGCACTTATCCGCAATGGGACAAGCCTCGGAGCACCGTTCGGGTGCGCCGTCGGGGACGTTATCCGCAGTGAAATGGCTCAGGTGACCAAAGGAGGTCACCCGCTGGCACTTCTTGCCCGTCAGCCAGAGCAGCATATCCATGTCGTGGCAGCACTTGGCGAGGATCATCGGCGTGGTGTCCGCCGCAACATGCCAGTTGCCCCGCACGAAGGAGTGCGCCTGATGCCAATAAGCCACCCGCTCGATGCCCTCCACGTTCATGATCTGCCCGACCTTACCTTCGTCCAGCAGCTGCTTGATGGTCTGGTAGAACACCGTGTATCGCAGCACATGGCAGACGATGACATGCAGGCCCTTCTCCTGGGCCAGCTCAGCAATATGGCGGCACTCGGCCACAGAGCGGGCCGCGGGCTTCTCCAGCAGGAGGTGATAGCCACGGTTGAGCGCGTCGATGGCAGGCTGGTAGTGCAGATCATCCGGCGTGCAGATGAACATCACATCCGCCAGCCTGGGGGCTTTGAGCATGCTCTCCACGCTGTCGAAACACATTTCCGGAGCGATGTGGTAGCGCTCCGCCGCCACAGCCACGCGATCCGGGCGGATATCCGCGATGGCAACCAACTCAACACGATCCGGGTGGCGCTCCAGGCAGCGGGCATAGGTCTCAAGGCCGCGGGAACCAAGGCCCGCAATGGCCACGGTGATCTTTTTCATATCCATAACGCTTCCCTTCATGAGGATTGTATATCAACATTCGCCAAAGTCCGCCGAATCCCTGCCAGAGGGCGAAAAACCAGCAGAAGTACAGTCCCGGCCTTGAAAACTCCTCCGAAGAAGCCTATAATATCAGATGAAACCGATTCTTCCCAAAGGAGCTATTCATATGAGCAAGAACATCGACTGGTCCACCCTTGGCTTTGGATATATTCAGACCGATTACCGCTACGTCTGCCGCTATAAGGACGGCCAGTGGGACGAGGGCGGCATTGAGACTGACGCAAACATCACGCTGAACGAGTGCGCCTGCGTGTTCCAGTACTGCCAGGCCTGCTTCGAGGGTCTGAAGGCCTACTACACAAAGGACGGCCGCATCGTCACCTTCCGCCCCGACCTGAACGCCCAGCGCATGGCTGACACCTGCAAGCGCCTGGAGATGCCGCCCTTCCCGGTGGAGAAGTTCGTCGAGGCCGTGAAGATGGTCGTTGCCGCGAACGCCGATTATGTCCCGCCCTACGGCACTGGTGCGGCGCTGTACCTGCGCCCGTTCATGATCGGCACCAACCCGGTCATCGGCGTGAAGCCCGCCACCGAGTTTGAATTCCGCATTTTCGTGACCCCCGTCGGCCCCTACTTCAAGGGCGGCGTGAAGCCCATCAACCTGAAGGTCTCCGACTATGACCGCGCAGCCCCCCATGGCACCGGCTCCATCAAGGCGGGCCTGAACTACGCGATGTCCCTGCACCCCATCATGGAAGCCCACCGCGAGGGCTTTGCGGAGAACATGTACCTGGACGCTGCCACCCGCACCAAGGTGGAAGAAACCGGCGGCGCAAACTTCATCTTCATCACCAAGGATGGCAAGCTCGTGACCCCGAAGTCGGACTCCATCCTGCCCTCCATCACTCGCCGCAGCATCATGGTAGTGGCGGAGAAGTACCTGGGCATGGAAGTGGAGCACCGCGAAGTGCCCTTCACCGAGGTGGAGACCTTCGCTGAGTGCGGTCTGTGCGGCACCGCGGCGGTCATCAGCCCCGTCGGCTCCATCAACGACCACGGCCGGGAGATCGTTTTCCCCTCCGGCAAGGAAGAGATGGGCCCCGTGCTGACGAAGCTCTACAACACCCTGCGCGGCATCCAGATGGGCGAGATCGAAGCGCCCGAGGGATGGGTTGTGCAGGTGAAGTAAGTGCATATTGATGAGGGGCCGCGCTTTGGCACGGCTCCTCTTTTTGTGCACGGAATGCTCCTTTGCAAATAGCCGTTCATGCTTCTCCCGCGTTCTCCCTCAGTCAGCCGCCAAACGGCTGACAGCTCCCTCCCGGAGGGAGCCTTTTGGTCGTCGTCCCTGTTGCATTTCGCAGCAAGCGGCATTATGAGAAGGCTGTTAGCAGTCTGGACAGAGGCTCCCTCCGGGAGGGAGCTGGCTCCGCGCCTGCGCGGAGACTGAGGGAGAATGCGCGACTTGCACCGCCCCACAAGAATAACCCGCACACCAACGTGTACGGGCCTGAATCAAATTTTTGTCCCATCTTCAAAGTCAAAGGAATAGCTGAACTTCGCGCCGAGGGCCTCGGCTATTTTTCAAGCTCCTCGACCTTGAAGGAGCCGCGTTTTAGCCTCTGGTTGAAATTGGAAATCGACATACCCAGCAGGCTCGCCAGTTCCGTCTGGGTCATCTTGCGATAGACCAGGGCCATCAGAATTTTTTGCTCCAACGTCATTTCCATCCCTCCTTTGTGCATTATAGCACAAGAAAGATGTTTAGTCAAAAGCGGAATTTGTTTACTTCTCACTAAAAATTTCAATCGCATAATTTATCTTTCTCTTGACATTTCAATTTTACGATGTATAACTATATTATCAAATAAAGGAGGTGCCCTATGGACTGGACTGTACCCGTAACAGTAGACAAAGAAAAGAAGAGCCCTGTTGTAGATGAGGATAGTT
>JBGUSK010000013.1:0-24716 GCA_045132495.1 Christensenellales bacterium
CGTGGTAGTCGTGCATGCGCTCCATCGCGGCAACGTCGCGGGGGTCGCGGACGACACAGATCTGGCCGTTCGCGCGGCGTTCCTCGGCGCATACACCGCAAAGCTCCGCTGCGGAAAAATTGCCGCAGCGTTCACAGTAGCGGATGGCCTTGCGTCCCTGCCACAGCGCCGCCGCCAGGGCGTGCACCTCCTCCAGCGGGAGACCGACGATGTGGTACGCCAGGCGCTGAGCGGTCTTCTGCCCGATGCCGGGGAGCCGTGCCAGCTCGGATACCATCCGCTGGATGGGTTCAATCTGGGTGGCCATCAGAACAGGCCGCCCATGCCGCCCATACCGGGGGCCATCTTGTTCATGGTGGCTTCGCGGGTCTCTTCGCCCTTGCGCAGCGCTTCGTTCACTGCCGCCATGACCAGATCCTGCAGCATCTCCACGTCATCGGGATCGACCACCTGGGGGTCAATGGTGATGGAGAGCAGCTCGCGCTTGCCGCTGACCTTGACAGCGACCATGCCGCCGCCGGAAGTAGCCTCGTACTCCGCTGCGTCCAGCTTCTCCTGGGCCTCAGTCATCATCTGCTGCATCTTCTGGGCCTGGCGCATGAGCTGCTGCATGTTCGCGCCGCCGCCGAAACCGCCGAAATTCTGTCGTGCCATGGGAAATTCCTCCTTAATATGTATCAATTGCTTCAAGATTACAGGTCAGATCCAGATCGCTGGAGACAGTGGCGGCCCGGAGCTTTGCCGCGCCCTCCACGATGGATACCCCGCTGGTGCGGATGCGTCCCGACACGCTGCGGAGCACTGCGTCGCATTCGGTGATCGGCGCATCCACGCACATGTCGCCGGTGACGGAGTTCAGCGTCAGCTCTGCAAAGGGAGCGACCAGGTCCAGCGTGATCAGCCCTGTGACGGTGCTGGCGCTGCCGGAAGTCAGCGCAGTCCGCATGACGGTCAGGCTGCCGGAGGTGGAAAACAGGCTGCACTTGCCCGTGTCTGCCTGGTTCAGCTTCACATCGCCGGTGACAGCCCAGGCAGAGAAGGTCAGGAAGCTCACGTCGCTCACCATGACCATGCCGCTGACGGTGTCCAGCGAAAGATCCGTGCCCGCCACGGCGCGGATATTCATCCAGCCGGTGATCGTGCGGGCGTCGATGGCGCCTTTCCAGGTGCGGGGCAGGCGGACGGCAATTTGCATCCAGCTGCCATTCGTGGTGGACTTCGCCAGTGCAGAGACGGGCTGTTCCACCGTGAGCGCGTCCGCCGTGGCGGCGATGCGCAGCGCCTCCACATCGGTCTTTCCGCCGGATACCATGACGTGGATATCCTCGATATCATCCGTGCAGATCTCCAGGGTCGCGCTGGTCAGGCGAAGCACCAGCTTCGTCACCGGAAGCGCCTGGAAAAACTCGTTGCGGTTCATTACCATACCACCTTTCGCTGGGGAATATGATAACACGTTTTTACTGTGATGACAAGGGGAACGGGGTTATTCTGCGTCGTCAATATCCACCGCTGTTACGCCGGTGACCACATCGTCCAGGATCGCCATCACGCAGGGGTTGCCGCGGTCAGTCTTACCCTGCAGGAGGATGGAATCCTTGCTTATGCGGGTCGCAGGAGATTGATGCTGGGTGATGAGCAGGTCACAGGGGCGCTTTTCAACCTTGACAACGCCCGCGATGTATTTGCCGTTGGAGCCGTTCTTGTTGAAGTAGAAGGACTTGACGCCCTTGCCGTTGCGGTTTTGCTTTTCAAAGTCCACCGAGAGCAGACGTTTGGCGTAGCCGCGCTCGGAGAAGAGCACCATCTGCTCAGTTTCGCCGATCTGACCGACCCAGATCACCTCGTCGTCATCGTCCACCTGCATGCACTTGACGCCTGCGCTCACGCGGCCCTGGGTGGGCACGGTGTCCAGCGCGAAGCGGATGCACATGCCGCTGCGGGCGAGCATGAGGATGTCGTCCCGGCTGGCAGCGGGGAGCACAGCCAGCAGCGCGTCGCCCTTCTTGAGATTGACGGCGGCGAATTTCTTGCTGCGGACGTCGTAGTCAGAAGCGGCGGTACGCTTGACCATACCCTGCTTGGTGACAAAGAGGAAGTCCGGCATGTGGCCGATGTCCGCCATGCGCAGGCAGGCGATCCACAGCGCCTTTTCGCCGTCCTCCAGGCCGACCAGCACGCCGGTGAGCAGCTGACCGCGATCCTTGGGCTTGCATTCGTTGAGGTTGTTGACGCTCAGCGGGTAGCAGTTGCCGTGGTCGGTGAAGATCAGCAGCGTCTCGTCCGTGCGGGACATGAAGAGGAACTCGGCGGAATCCGGCTCGTTCTCCTCGCGGGTGGGCAGGGGATTCTTGCGGTACACATCCGGGCGGATGCGCTTGAGGAAGCCTGCGCGGGTGTAGGCCACGATGACCTCCTCCGGTGCGATGACTTCCTTGAAGGCCTCGGCGGGAACTTCCTCGGCGGCTTCGATGGTGGTGCGGCGCTCGTCGGCGTATTCGTCGGCGATCTCCTGCAGCTCCTTCTTGATGACGTTCAGCAGCTTCTTTTCGCTGCCGAGAATGCCCTCCAGCTTGTCGATGAGCTTGAGGAGGTCCTCGTATTCCTTGCGCAGCGCGACGATCTCCAGGTTGGTCAGGCGCTGCAGGCGCATGTCCAGGATGGCCTGGGCCTGGATCTCCGACAGGTCGAAGCGGGCCATCAGCTTCTCCTTGGCCTCCTTGGGGTTCTTGGAGGAGCGGATCAGCGCGATGACTTCGTCCAGGTTGTCAACCGCGATCATCAGACCCTGCAAAATATGTGCGCGGGCCTTGGCGTGCTTCAGCTCGTACTGGGTGCGGCGGGTGACGACGTCCTTCTGATGGCGGATGAAGTGGCCGATCATGGTTTTCAGGCCCATCTGCACCGGCTTGCCCTCGGCGATGGCGACCATGTTCACGCCGAAGGTGACCTGAAGATCGCTGTATTTGTACAGGTAGTTCAGCACCTTCTGGACGTCGGTGTCCTTCTTCAGCTCGATGACGGCGCGCATGCCGTTGCGGTCGGACTCGTCGCGGATGTCGTAAATGCAGCCCAGCTGGGCTTTCTTTTCCTCGCTCAGCTTGAGGATCTTCTCCAGCATGTTGGCCTTGTTGACCGTGTAGGGGATCTCATTGATGACGATCAGCTTGCGGCCGGCAGCGCCGTCCTCGATCTCCACGCGGGCGCGGACGGAGAGCTTGCTGCGACCGGTCTCATAGCCTTTGCGGATCTCCTCATTGTTCACCAGCACGCCGCCGGTAGGGAAGTCCGGGCCGGGAATGATCTGCATCAGCTCATCCAGGGTGATCTTCGGGTTCTCGATCTGCGCGATGACCGCGTTGACCGACTCCTTCAAGTTGTGGGGCGGGATGTTGGTCGCCAGGCCGACTGCGATGCCCGTTGCGCCGTTTACCAGCAGATTGGGGAAGCGGGCGGGCAGCATGTCGGGCTCTTTCAGCGTGTCGTCGAAGTTCAGCCGGAAAGGCACGGTGTCCTTCTCGATGTCCCGGAGCATCAGCATGGCCAGGGGCGTCATACGGGCCTCGGTGTATCGCATGGCGGCGGCGCTGTCGCCGTCGATGGAGCCGAAGTTGCCATGGCCGTCCACCTTGGTGGCGCGCATGGAGAAATCCTGGGCCATGCGGACCATGGAGTCATACACGGAGGAGTCGCCGTGGGGGTGGTACTTACCCAGACAGTCGCCCACGATACGGGCGCACTTGCGGTGGGGCTTGTCCGGGGTGGTGCCCAGCTCCATCATGGTGTAGAGGATGCGGCGCTGAACGGGCTTCAGACCGTCCTCCACGCGGGGAAGGGCGCGTTCCAGGATGACGTGCTCCGCATAGGGGATCATCGACTGGTGCATCACGTCCTCAACGGAAGTCTGCAAGATGCGGGAGGGGTCGTCCTTGGGGATGGGGCGGTTGTCGCTTGTCTTCTTGCGTGCCACTTAACGCTCGCCTCCTTCCTGCTGATTGATGGGTGCGTCAAAATTGTCGGGCTTGTTGAAGTCCGCGTGCTCGGTGATATAGTCGCGGCGGGGTTCGACCTTATCACCCATGAGGATGGTGATGCGGCGGTCAGCCAGGGCGGCGTCCTCGATGGTGACCTGCATGAGCTTGCGTTGCTCGGGATCCATGGTGGTTGCCCAGAGCTGCTCGGGGTTCATCTCGCCAAGGCCCTTGTAGCGCTGCAGGGTGTAGCCCTTGCCGGCCTCCTTGATGCACTTTGCCAGCTCCTTGTCGTCGTAGGCATACATGACCTTGGAGCCTTTTTGAACCTTGTACAGCGGGGGCATGCCGATGTAGACGTGGCCGTTCGTGACCAGCTCCTTCATGTAGCGGAAGAAGAAGGTCAGCAGGATCGCGCGAATGTGCGCGCCGTCCTGGTCGGCATCGGAGAGGATGATGACCTTGTGGTACTTGAGGTTATTCAGGTTGAAGCTCTCGTCGATAGACGTGCCCAGTGCGGTGATGAGGCTGCGGAATTCCTCGTTGGAGAGCACCTGGTCAAGGCGCTTTTTCTCGGCGTTGAGGGGCTTGCCGCGCAGGGGAAGGATGGCCTGGTAGCGGCTGTCGCGGCCCTGCTTGGCGCTGCCGCCTGCGGAGTCGCCCTCCACGATGAACAGCTCGTTGTCTTCGGCCTTCTTGCCGCGGCAGGCGGACAGCTTGCCCACCAGGGGCGCAGCGTCCAGCTGATTGGCCTTACGGGCGTTGTCGCGGGTCTTGCGGGCGGCCTCGCGCACCTGGGCGGCCTTGATGGCCTTGGCGACGATGGCCTGGGCGATGTCCTGATTTTTCAGATTCTCCAGCCAGTCGGTCAGCTGCTGGGTGATGATGCCTTCCACCGCGGGGCGGACTTCACTGTTGCCCAGGCGGCCCTTGGTCTGGCCCTCAAACTGGGGGTTCTTGACCATGGTGGTCAGCACACAGGAGAGGCCCTCGCGGAAGTCCTCGCCGGAGAGGTTGTTATCCTTCTCCTTCAGTGCGCCGATGCGGCGGGCATAGTCGTTGAACATCTTGGTGAAAGCCGCTTTGAAGCCGGTTTCGTGGCTGCCGCCCTCGCCGGTGGGGATGTTGTTGACATAGGAGAACATGCTCTCCGTATAGCCGTCGGTGTACTGAATGGCCACGCGGCAGATGACGCTGTCCTTCTGGCCCTCCAGGTAGATGGGCTCCTCGTGCATGGCGTTCTTGCCGTCATTGAGGTACTTGACGTAGTCAATGATACCGCCGTCATACTGGAAGACCTTCTCCTTGTTGTCGCCCTTGACGCGCTCATCCACGAAGATGATCTTGAGGCCGCGGTTGAGGTAAGCCAGCTCCTGCAGGCGGCGGGAGACGGTGTCACCGTTGAACTTCACGTCCTCAAAAATGGCGTCGTCGGGCATGAAGCGGATGAGGGAGCCCTTCTTGCGGGTGTTGCCCACCTTGGTAAGGGGCGCCTCTGGGATGCCCGCCAGGCAGCGATCCCCCTCGGTGGTGGAGGTGAAGCGGATGAAATGGTGGGTGAAATCGCGGAAGACGTCCACCGTCACCCATTTGGACAGGGCGTTCACCACCGCAGCGCCCACACCATGCAGACCGCCGGAATAGGCGTAGTTATCGTTGTTGAACTTGCCGCCGGCATGCAGCTTGGTGAAAATGACCTCCACGCCGGAAACGTGCATGGTGGGATGCTCGTCCACGGGCATGCCGCGGCCGTTATCGTACACGGAGGCCGAGCCGTCGGTGTGCAGGGTCACGCGCACTTCATTGGCGTGGCCGTTGCTGGCTTCGTCGATGGCATTGTCCACGATCTCCCACAGCAGGTGGTGCAGACCGCGGCTGGACGTGGTGCCAATGTACATGCCGGGGCGCATGCGAACGGCCTCCAGGCCCTCCAGCACCGTCAGTTGACCGGCATCGTATTGCTTTGCCATGTATAAAACCCCTTTTCACGGAGGATCAAGTCCATCGGAGAAAGATGGACAGAAAATGTGTATACTACAACACCTTATTATACCACATTTTGTGGATGATGGCAAGGGAAAGAATGCGTGTTCGCACAAAAAACGGTTAAATCGGCAAAATTCGGTTGATTCTCCGAAAAACATGTGATAAACTGAAAACAGAACAGGGGGAGGAAACGAGCATGCGGGAGATCATCATCAGCCGTCCGAGCCGGATTGAATGCTGTGCCATGACACTGAGGGTCGAGGTGAACGGGAAGAATCTGGCGAAGCTCAAAAATGGCAAGCGCATCATCATGAATGTGGACGAAGGCCCGCATGTGATCCGAATCCACGGCAGTTTTTTTGCGAACAAGCGTTTTCAGGATACGATCACGATCCCCGAGGGCAGATACAGCTATTCCCTGCAGGTGGACTTTGTCTCTGACGAGCGATCAAACTCTCTGCCTGTGCTGCGGCCCTTTGCTGGCTTTCATGAAAAGGATGATAACCGCGTCACCACCATTCTGGGGGCGACGCTTTCCAAGGCGCTCCTGGAAGAGAAGGTACGTACAGCGCTGCGGAAGCTTCCCGGCGCAAGGCTGAAGGTCATGCTGCTGCAAAGGGAATGGCGGCTGCTTTTGTGGCATGACGGAGGCGGACAAATCCTCCTGCGCAGCGAGTATGCAGGCGGGGTTGGCGACTTTGCTTCAATGCTGAGTACCTTGATCGGGTGGGAGCAGATGAAGACCCAGGAGGGCAGGGACGCAGTGCTGGACAAGGTGATGAACGACTATGTAGGCGCTCTGCCGGACTATGAGCGGGACGGCAAGTACGGGCTGGCATTCAAGGGGTAAGCGAAAGACCGTCGGAAATCCGGCGGTCTTTTCATATGCGGTTATTGCGGATAACGGATGTAGAAGCGGTCATCCTCGTCCATCGCGTCAACAGGGGTGAAGCCGTGGCGCGTGTAAAAGCGGGCAGCTTCTGTGTTTTCGACCTGTACGCCCAGCACGATGGGACGCGGCCCAAACTCTGAAAAGATACGCTCAATAACCATTTCCAGCACCTGCCCGCCGATGCCTTGACTGCGCCAGGCTTTATCCACGATAAAGCCCATGATTCGGTAGAAGGCCATGCCAGCCACCTCCTGTGGGTCGCAGGGCCAGGGAATACCCTCGCCCATGAGAATAACCCCAATGCAGGCATCGCCAGCGTAGATGGCATAGGTGCGGCCGATGCAGCCATGGTCAAGGCCGTATTGGTGCAAGTCAAGGATGTGAGGAATGGAATCCACCCAATCCTCGCTGATATCGCTACGGTCGATGTGCAGTACATCGCTGCGGCTGCGGTCATCCAGTTCTTCCAGGCGGATCATCGCTCCACGCGCTCCCGGATATAGGCAACCACCTCGCGCAGCCGCAGTTCCTCGCAGTCCACCGTGATGTCTGCCCACTTCTCGTACAGCGGCACGCGCTCGTTGTACAGGTCGCGCAGCGTCCAGCCGGGCTTGATGGTCACGCCCCGGGCATGGAGATCGCCCAGGCGGTCCTCAATGGCTTCGCAGCTGAGCTTGAGGTAGATGACGGTGCCGATCTCCTTGAGGTGGCGCATGGCCTCCTCGCCGTAGACAACGCTGCCGCCGGTGGCGATGACGCAGTCCTCTGCGGCAAGGGCGGCGTTGATGCGGTTTTCGATCTGGCGGAAGCCCTCGTCTCCGTATTCGTCGATGAGCGTGGAGAGCTTAGCGTTCATTTCTCTCTGGATGACCAGATCAGAGTCGATAAAATCCAGGGCAAGGGCCTTGGCCAGCACCACGCCGACGGTAGATTTGCCGCACCCAGGCATGCCGATGAGGATTAGATTCATGGGAAACGCCTTCTTTCGTTACAGTGTCTTCCAGTAGCGACGGGTGATGATCGGACATCCGTCGATGACATTGTCTACCTTGTCTCCCAGGACGAAGCCGTTCTTCTCCATCACGCGGGCGGAGCCAGGGTTGTCATCGTCGCAGGTGATGAGGCAGCGGGTGATGCCGATTTTCTTCGCGAGGGGAAGCGCCAGGGAGAGCATCAGCGTGCCATACCCCTTGTTCCACTCGCCCAGACGGACGGCATATCCGATGTGTCCGCCGTAGCGCAGCAGGCGCTCCGTCAGCTCGTGGCGGATGTCGATCTGCCCCAGAAAGCGCTGCTGCTCATCGTCCACCAGCCAATAGGTGGAAGCGCCTACATAGCCCTCTGGCAGGTCGATGGCCTTACGGTAGCGTTCGAACTTCTCCAGCAGGTTGCAGGCACGGGGATCGCTGAAGGGGTTCCCGGCGCGGCGGGGGAAGGTGGTGTACTCGTCGTAGGCCTCAGTGTAGGAGGCAAGGTAGGCTTCGCAGGGTTCGATCAGGTGGAGCATGGGATACACCTCACTGTTGATTGCTGAAAAACTTGTCGCAGAAACGGTTCCACTTGACCTCGTATTCCGCGTGAGGGATGAGCGCCATGTCAGCGGGCGTGTGGACACTGCGTTTCTGTGCCTGAGCAGCAAAGACAAAAATGTAATCATCCGTTTTCTCTGTGACTGCATGGACATGCGTCCAGCCTTCCAGCACAGCCAGATACAGCCGGGTATGACCATCCAGTGCAATATATCTCCCTGCATGGGGCAGCACCTGGATGATGATATCCTCAGGTTGACGAATAAAGCTGCGCACAGCGGCGAGTTTTTCTTCATCCACATAGAATTGGGAGGGCTGTATGTCAGTGATGGCGAGGGTCAGCAGGTGCCGAGGCGGGAAGGCGCGCACCAGCGCTCCTTGTTCATCCACAAAGCGGGTGATATGGGGCGCGTGAAAACGGAATTCCTCGATCAGCGTGGGCAGGGCTGCCTTGTCTGCACAGGTGATACGGGCGGTATCCGCTGCCGTGATCAGCAGCTCACAGGGATCGCCGTCCACAAGATAGCAGCCATGCTGGCGCAGTGCCTCTGCGGAAAAACGGGGATCGTCATAGGTGTTGATGCGCGTGATATCCATGGTGCACCTCGAATAACGGAAAGCGGGAGCCTCCAGCCGGAAGCTCCCGTAAATGCCTTACGGCTTAGAAACCATAATTCTCGCGGATCTCGATGCCCTTGTAGCGGCGCATGCCGGTACCGGCGGGGATCAGCTTGCCCAGGATGACGTTCTCCTTCAGGCCGATCAGCGGATCGATCTTGCCCTTGATGGCGGCCTCGGTCAGGACACGGTTGGTCTCCTGGAAGGACGCGGCGGACAGGAAGGAGTCGGTGGCCAGAGAAGCCTTGGTGATGCCCAGCAGCACGCGCTTGACGAACGCGGGACGCTTGCCCTCCATCAGGGCCTTCTGGTTGGCCTCCTCCAGGCGGCTGAGGTCGACCAGGGAGCCGGGCAGCAGATCGGTATCGCCGTTGTCCTCGACGCGAACCTTGCGGAGCATCTGGCGGACGATGATCTCGATGTGCTTGTCGGCCACGGCAACGCCCTGGAGGCGGTAGACGGACAGAACTTCCTTGAGCAGGTAGTCCTGAACAGCCTTCGGGCCCAGGATGCGCAGCAGGTCGTGGGGATTGATGGAGCCTTCGATCAGCACGTCGCCGGCGTTGATGACGTCGCCCTCCTGCACCTTCAGGCGGCTGCCGTAGGTGATGGAGTAGGACTTCTGCTCATACACGGGATCGACGGAATCGACGGTGACGATCAGATCGGTCTCGGTCTTGATGACGCTGACCTTGCCGTGGAGATCGCTCTTGATGTTGATGTTCTTCTGGCTGGACGGGACGAGGATGTCCTTTACCAGCACATCACCCTGGCCCACAATCGCGCCGTCGGAAACGCACAGGTTGCCGATCTGGCTGACATAGGTCTGAGCGACGACGCCCTCTTCATCGGGGGTGAGGGTCAGCTCGCAGCGGGTCTCGGTGCGGTTGATCGCCACGGTGCCAGCGTTCTCAGCCTTGACGGTGACGGTCTTGGACGCGCCGGGCGCCACGAAGGTCTTGTACAGCACATCGCCAGCTTCGACATGGGCGCCGTCCTCCACGCAGGGGAGGATGAGGGTGGCCAGGTAGTCGTGCTTCTCGAAGGTGGGATCCTCAGCGGTGACGATCAGCTCGTTCTTGCCCTTGACCTGCTGGAAGGAAACCTTGCCGCCGATGTCGGACAGGACAGCCTCACGCTTGGGCTTGCGGGCCTCGAAGAGCTCTTCGACGCGGGGCAGACCCTGGGTGATATCTTCGCCCGAAGCGATACCGCCGGTATGGAAGGTACGCATGGTCAGCTGAGTACCGGGCTCGCCGATGGCCTGAGCGGCGATGATGCCGACGGCCTCGCCCACGTCCACCTTGCCGCCGTGAGCCATGTTCTGGCCGTAGCAGCGGGCGCAGACGCCGTTCTCAGTGCGGCAGGTCAGCACGGAGCGGACGTAAGCCTTCTTGATGCCAGCGCCAACAATGGCCTTGGCCTTGTAGAAGTCGATGGGCTCGTTGAGGTGCACGATGACCTCGCCGGTCGCGGGATCAACGATATCCTCGGCGGCGGTACGGCCGCGCAGACGATCCTCCAGATCCTCAATGGTCTGCTTGCCGCTCATCAGCGCAGTCACCTGCACGCCGCGCACCTGAGAGCCGCGGGCAGCGAAGCAGTCCTCCTCGCGGACGATGACTTCCTGGGAGATATCCACCAGACGGCGGGTCAGGTAGCCAGAGTCAGCGGTCTTCATGGCCGTATCGGACAGAGCCTTACGGGAGCCGTGAGAGGACAGGAAGAACTCAAGCACGTTCAGACCCTCGCGGAAGTTCGCGCGAATGGGCAGCTCCACGGTCTTACCAGTGGGAGAAGCCATCAGGCCGCGCATACCAGCCAGCTGGGACACCTGGGCGGAAGAACCACGGGCGCCGGAGTCGGTGAACATGCGGATGGGGTTGAAGGGATCCAGGTTGGGCAGAATACGGTCACGCAGGGCGTGGGTGCAGCTGTTCCACAGGTCGATAACGCGCATGTAGCGCTCGTCCTCGCTCAGCAGACCCTCCTGGTACAGCTCGTTGACCTGGGCGACCTTCTCGTCGGTCTCAGCCAGCATCTGCTCCTTCTCCGGGGGGATCTTGATGTCCGCAACGGAAACGGTCAGCGCGCCGACGGTAGAGTACTTGTAGCCCAGCGCCTTGATGGCGTCCAGCACCAGAGCACACTTGTGCTCGCCCTGGGAGCGGAAGCACATGTCGACGATGTTGCCCAGCTGCTTCTTGCCGCACAGCTGGTTGACCTCCAGCTCGAACATATCGTCCAGGCACTCGCGCTTCTTGAAGCCGAGGTTCTGGGGCAGAGCGTCGTTGAAGATCAGGCGGCCCAGGGTGCAGTCGATGATCTTGGAGCCCTTTTCGCCGTTGAACTCGCGCTCAATGCGAACCTTGATGGGGCTCTGCAGGGTGATCTGACCCAGGGCGTAGGCCATATGGGCCTCTTCGGGATCGCGGAACACGCGGCCCGCGCCCTTGCCGTTGGGATTCTCGATGGTCAGGTAGTAGCAGCCGATGACCATGTCCTGAGAGGGGGACATGACGGGCTTGCCGTCCTGAGGCTTCAGGATGTTGTTGTGGCCCAGCATCAGGAAGCGGGCTTCAGCCTGGGCTTCCATGGACAGCGGAACGTGCACAGCCATCTGGTCGCCGTCGAAGTCGGCGTTGAAGGCGGTACAGGCCAGGGGATGCAGCTTCACAGCCTTGCCATCCACCAGGATGGGCTCGAAGGCCTGGATGCCCAGACGGTGCAGCGTGGGAGCACGGTTCAGCAGCACGGGATGGTCCTTGATGACCTCTTCCAGGATGTCCCAGACCTCGGTCTTCATCTTTTCCACCGCGCGCTTGGCGGACTTGACGTTGTGAGCCAGCTTGCGCTCCTGCAGCTGCTGCATGACGAAGGGCTTGAACAGCTCCAGCGCCATCTCCTTGGGCAGGCCGCACTGGTGCAGCTTGAGTTCGGGGCCGACGACGATAACGGAACGGCCGGAATAGTCAACGCGCTTGCCCAGCAGGTTCTGACGGAAACGGCCCTGCTTACCGGACAGCAGGTGGCTCAGGCTCTTCAGCGCACGACCACCGGGGCCGGTGACGGGACGGCCGCGACGGCCGTTGTCGATCAGCGCGTCAACAGATTCCTGCAGCATGCGCTTCTCGTTGCGGACGATGATGTCAGGCGCGCCCAGCTCCAGCAGGCGCTTCAAGCGGTTGTTGCGGTTGATGACGCGGCGGTACAGGTCATTCAGGTCGGAGGTGGCGAAACGGCCGCCGTCCAGCTGCACCATGGGGCGCAGATCCGGAGGAAT
Organism: Christensenellales bacterium; assembly: GCA_045132495.1. Taxonomy (GTDB): domain Bacteria; phylum Bacillota; class Clostridia; order Christensenellales; family Aristaeellaceae; genus UBA11524. The sequence goes on from JBGUSK010000013.1 coordinate 12,280, forward strand.
GACGGGCAGCACAGTCAGCACCATCCACTCGGGCTTGTTGCCGCTGGCGCGGAAGGACTCGACGACCTCCAGGCGCTTGATGGCGCGGGCGCGCTTCTGGCCTTCGGTGTCGCGGTTCTGCTCCTTGAGGGTCAGGGCCTCGATCTCAGCCTTCAACTGGGCGGACAGAGCGTCCAGATCCAGCTCGCGCAGCATGGTCTGCACAGCCTCGGCGCCGATCATGGCGCGGAAGGAGCCGATGTCCTCGCCCTGACGCTTCTTGGCCTGGATCTCGCGGTACTTGTCATCGTTGATCAGGTCATGCAGGTGCACGCCGGTCACGGCCTCGTTGCCGGGATCCAGGACGATGAAGTTGGCGAAGTAGAGCACCTTGTCCAGGATGCGGGGAGAGAGCTCCAGCAGCATGCCCATGCGGCTGGGGATGCCCTTGTAGTACCAGATGTGGCTCACGGGCGCGGCCAGCTCGATGTGGCCCATGCGCTCGCGGCGGACCTTGGCACGGGTGACCTGCACGCCGCACTTGTTGCAGATCTTTTCCTTGTCCTTATATTTGATACGCTTGTACTGGCCGCAGTTGCACTCCCAGTCCTTGGTGGGTCCGAAAATACGCTCGCAGTACAGGCCGTCACGTTCCGGCTTCAGCGTACGGTAATTGATGGTCTCCGGCTTGGTGACCTCACCGTGGCTCCATTCGCGGATCTGCTCAGGAGAGGCCATGCCGATCTGAATCGCATCAAGATTCGTCAGTTCAAACAAAAGGGTACACACTCCCTTCACTGTCGGGGGCCGCAGGGGCCCTGTGCCAGAGGATTCTGGCGGGTGCAGCAGAGGACATGCGTCTTGCTGCACCCATATGCAAAAGCGCTTACCGCTTACTCAAAATCGTCCAGGGGATCGCTCAGGGGATCATCCAGCTCCAGCTCGCCAAGGGCGTCGATGGACATATCGTCCATGCCGTCGTCGCCGTCGATGGTGAAGTCCATGTCGCCGAAGTCGGCGTCCATGTCCTCATCGTCCGCAGAGAGCAGGGTCTCCACATCCTCGAGGGACTGGGCGGTTTGCTCGGGCTCTTCCTCGCGCATCGGGCGGGTATCGCCGGAGGCCATATCTTCGGGATCCAGCTCGGGGATCTCGATGACGTTGCGCTCGGCGTCCAGCACCTTGATGTCAAGGCACAGGGCCTGCAGTTCTTTGATCAGCACCTTGAAGGACTCGGGCACGCCGGGGGCGGGGATGTTCTCGCCCTTGATGATGGCCTCGTAGGTTTTGACGCGGCCGACGGTATCGTCGGACTTGACGGTCAGGATCTCCTGCAGGGTGTTGGCGGCGCCGTAAGCTTCCAGCGCCCAGACTTCCATCTCGCCGAAGCGCTGGCCGCCGAACTGCGCCTTGCCGCCCAGAGGCTGCTGGGTGACCAGGGAGTAGGGGCCGACGGAACGGGCGTGCATCTTGTCGTCAACCAGGTGATGCAGCTTCAGGTAGTACATCACGCCGACGGTAACGGGATTCTCGAAGAGGTTGCCGGTGCGGCCGTCGCGCAGGCGGAGCTTGCCATCCAGGAACAGCTTCTGGTCTTCCTCGGAGAGGTTGAGACGCAGGGGAGCGCCGTTGTGGAAGTGGTTGTCCGTCATGTGCCAGTCGGTCTCATCGTAGGGAGCCGCCATGGTGTCGCAGGCACGCTGGAGATATTCGCGGATCTCCGGATAGGTGGCACCGTCGAAGACGGGGGTGGCGATGTGCAGACCCAGGGCGCGGCAGGCCAGGCCCAGATGCACTTCCAGCACCTGACCGATGTTCATACGGGAGGGAACGCCCAGGGGGTTCAGCACGATCTGCAGGGGAGTGCCGTCGGGCAGGAAGGGCATGTCCTCCTCGCGGAGCACGCGGGACACAACGCCCTTGTTGCCGTGACGGCCTGCCATCTTGTCGCCCACAGAAATCTTACGCTTCTGGGCGATGTAGACGCGGACCATCTCGTTCACGCCGGGGGCCATTTCGTCCTTGTTCTCGCGGGTGAAGATCTTCACGTCCACAACCACGCCCCACTCGCCATGGGGAACGCGCAGGGAGGTGTCGCGGACTTCGCGGGCCTTCTCACCGAAGATGGCGCGCAGCAGGCGCTCCTCAGCGGTCAGCTCGGTCTCGCCCTTGGGGGTGACCTTGCCGACCAGGATGTCGCCGGCCTTGACCTCCGCACCGATGCGGATGATGCCGTTCTCGTCCAGATCCTTCACTGCATCGTCGCTGATGTTGGGGATATCACGGGTGATCTCCTCCGGGCCCAGCTTGGTGATGCGGCTCTCGCACTCGAACTCCTCCATGTGGATGGAGGTGTAGATATCTTCCTTGACCAGCTTCTCAGACAGCAGGACGGCGTCCTCGTAGTTGTAGCCTTCCCAGGTCATGAAGCCGATGAGGGCGTTGCGGCCCAGCGCGATCTCGCCCTTCTCAGTGGCGGGACCGTCAGCCAGCAGATCGCCCTTCTGCACCTTCTGACCGGCGACCACGACGGGGCGCTGGTTGGCGCAGTTGGACTGGTTGGTACGGGCGAACTTGATCAGCTTGTAGCGATGACGCTCGTTATACTCGTCACGGATGACGATCTCGTCGCCGGCGACCTTCTCGACAATGCCGTCCTCACGGGCGAGGATGACAACGCCGGAGTCCTGACCAGCCTTGTACTCCAGGCCGGTACCGACCAGGGGCGCTTCGGGCACCAGCAGCGGCACAGCCTGACGCTGCATGTTGGAGCCCATCAGGGCGCGGGTCGCGTCGTCGTTCTCCAGGAAGGGGATCATGCCGGTCGCGACAGAAACCACCTGACGGGGAGAAACGTCGATGAAGTCCACCTGGGAGCCGGGAACCTGCACATATTCGGTCTTGTCACGAACGGTGATCAGCTCGTTGACAAAGACGTTGTTCTCGTCCAGAGGCTCGGTGGCGGTGGCGACCTTGTAGAAGTCCTCCTCGTCGGCGGTCATGTAGAGCACCTCGTCAGTGACGCGGCAGTTCTCCTTGTCCACCTTGCGGTAGGGAGCTTCGACAAAGCCGTATTCATTGATGCGCGCATAGGTCGCCAGAGAGCCGATCAGACCGATGTTGGGACCTTCGGGCGTCTCGATGGGACAGATGCGGGAATAGTGGGAGTAGTGCACGTCGCGGACCTCGAAGGAGGCGCGATCGCGGTTCAGACCGCCAGGGCCCAGGGCGGACAGGCGGCGCTTGTGGGTCAGCTCAGCCAGGGGGTTACACTGATCCATGAACTGGGACAGCTGGGAGGAGCCGAAGAACTCCTTGACCGCAGCAGTCACAGGACGGATGTTGATCAGGTCGCCAGGGGACACTTCGAGGGTGTCCTGCACGCTCATGCGCTCCTTGACGGTGCGCTCCAGGCGGCTCAGGCCGATGCGGATCTGGTTCTGCAGCAGCTCGCCCACGGAGCGGAGGCGGCGGTTGCCCAGATGGTCGATATCATCGGTGGTGCCGATGCCGTAGGGCAGGCCCAGAATGTAGCTGATGGAGGCCACGATATCATCGTCCAGGATGTGCTTGGGCACCAGGTACTGGACGTTGTCGGAGATGACCTGCTTGAGCTGATCCTCGTCGGTGGACTCGATGATGCGCTTCAGGGTGGGCAGGTGGACCATCTCGAGGATGCCGGCCTCCTTGGGATCGAAGGGCAGGTACTCCTTCGCGTCAACGAAGTTGTTGCCCACGACCTTGCGGATTTCGCCTTCGCAGTTGACGGAGACGCTGTTCACGCCGGCGTTCTGGATGCGGCGGGCGGTCTCCAGGTCGATGATCTCACCGACGGACACCATGATCTCGCCAGTACGGGGATCGATGACGTCCTCCGCAGCGATCTGACGGGCGATACGGGTGGCGATGGACAGCTTCTTGTTGAACTTGTAGCGGCCAACGCGCATCACGTCATAGCGCTTGGGATCGAAGAACAGGGAGTTGAAGAGGTTGGTGGCAGACTCGACGCTCTCGGGCTCGCCGGGCTTCTGCTTCTTGTAGATCTCCAGCAGGGCCTGCTCGCGGGGGCGGCGGGTGGTGCCGTGGCCCTTGGCAGCCTCATCCAGGGTGTTGTCGCGGGAGAGGGTAGCGGTCAGGCGCTTGTCATCGCCCAGCAGCTCAATGATTTCCGCGTCGCTCTCGTAGCCCAAGGCACGCAGCAGCACGGTCAGGCACAGCTTGCGGGCACGGTCGAGGCGAACCCAGATGATGTTGTTGGAGTCGGTCTCGTACTCCAGCCAGGCGCCGCGGTTGGGGATGATCTGGGCGGAGTAGAGCGGCACGCCAGCCTTGTCCAGCGCGCGGGAGAAGTAGCAGCCGGGGGAGCGCACCAGCTGGGAAACGATGACGCGCTCGGCGCCGTTGATGATGAACGTACCGTTCTCGGTCATCAGCGGGAAGTCGCCCATGTACACGTCGGTTTCCTTGATTTCGGAGGTCTCGCTGTTATACAGCTGCACATGGACGTTCAGCGGAGCGGCATAGGTCATGTCGCGCTCACGGCAGCGTTCCATGGAATTCTTCGGCTCGCCCAGGAAGTAGTCCGTAAAGGTCAGCTCCAGGGTGCCGTTATAATCGGTGATGGGCGAGGCGTCCGCCAGGACTTCCCTCAGGTCCGTATCGAGAAAGCGCTGATAGGAGTTCTTCTGAACCTCGATCAGGTCGGGCATGTCCAGAACTTCCTGGATACGCGAGAAGCTCTCGCGCTTGCGGAGCTTACCCATTTGAATCTCACGCGCCATAAAAAGCTATCACCTCTCTACATCGTCGGTCAGGCGGAGACCTGACACGCTGCACTGGCAGGATGCCAGCATACACAATGTCCGCTTCAGCCCCATTTTATTGGGAAAGTGTAACAACTGCAATTTCCTCTTGCATTTTCCATGGAAAACGTGTAAAATACAAGGGCATAGGAAAACTGGCAGCAATACACAAAGATACTGATGCAATTTTAAATGATATCATACCTTTGTGCAATTGTCAAGGTGTTTTGTATATTTAATATGAAAAACTTTGCGTGCTGCTTTCCGGTATATATTTAAGATGAAGAAACTGCGCCGAAAGGCGCTTTTTGCTGAAAGGAGCCCCTTGATGGTCAAACGTATCCTTGCATTTCTGCTGCTTGTAGTGATGGCTGTTCCCGCTTATGCGGAGGAAGCCGCGCCGGTGCTGGTGGATCGCGTCAATGCCCCGGAGGTATATGCGGACTTCGCTTTCGCTGATGATGCGGAGCTGCTGGAGGTCGTCTTCCCCCAGATGCTTGATACGGACGCGGTGCTCCTGCGATGCGGCGGCGAGACCATCCTGGTGGACTCCTGCAAGAAGGCCTTTTCCAAGCGCATCATCAACATGTGCAAGCAGCTGGGCATCACCCGCATTGACCGGGTGTACAATACCCATCCCCATGAGGATCATATCGGCGGCTTCCGGGATGTGATCGAGGAGATCGAGGTCGGCGAATTGTGGATCTGTTTCCCGGAGGATTACAACAATCACATGAAGCTTGCTGTCAGCGCAGCGAAGAAGGCGGGCATCCCCATCAAGACCTACGCGGATGGCGATACCTTCACCGTGGGCGGCGCGACCATTGAGGTGTGGAAACTGGAGGGCAAGTCCACGGAAATGAACGACTGCTCGGCCCAAATGAAGGTCACCTTCGGGGAACGCACGATGCTCCTGACTGCCGATCTGGAGCTGAACGGTCAGAAGAAAATGGTGGAGCTGCATGGTGACGCGCTGGACGCGGACATGCTCAAGTACCCTCATCATGGCATTGAGGAGCTGCTGCCGGAGTATCAGGCGGCGGTGTCTCCGCTGTTCATGGTCATCACCAACAACCATCGCAAGACGGCTGGCTGGAAGTGGATCACCAGCGGCAAGGCGGGCGTGCCCTATGCCTACACTGTGCCCGACCTGGTGCATCTGACCACTGATGGAACGACTTGGATCGCCGAGAAGATCGTCTCGGACGTGAAATATTGATTTGTTCAAAAAAGTTTGAAAACCGGGTTGACAGCAGCCCGGTTTTCTGCTATCATTTGATTAACACTTATGTTAAATGTTAAACGTAAGTGCTGCCGGCATCCGGAGCCGGCGAGAAAGGAGCAGCCTATGTCATTACAGGAGACCCTCAAGGCGCTGTCCGACCCCACGCGTCGGGAAATATTGCAGATGCTGCGCGGCGGCAGTAAATCCGCCGGGGAGATCAGCGACCGTTTCGACATTACAGCGGCGGCGATCTCGCGCCACCTGTCCGTCCTCAAGGACGCAGACCTTATCCGCGATCAGCGGGAGGGCAAATTCATCATCTATACCCTGAACACCTCTGTGTTGGAGGACGTCATGCTCTGGGTGAACGGCTTGAAAGGAGATAAATAATATGTTGAAGAAGTACCGCAAGACCCTCATCGTCACCACGATCATCATTCTGCTGCCCGTGTTGGCGGGCGTGATCCTGTGGAACAAGCTGCCCGAGCAGTTCCCGACCCACTTCAACGCCGCCGGTGAGGTGGATGGCTGGAGCAGCAAGGTTTTCGGCGTGTTCGGTCTGCCGCTGATCCTGGTGGCGTTCCAGTGGCTGTGCTCCCTGGGCAGCCTCAAAATGGACCCCAAGGCCGAAAACCTGGAGGGCAAGGTGTTCAGCCTGGTGCTGTGGATCATCCCGGTGCTTTCTGTCGTGCTGAACGCGCTGGTGTACTGCACCGCCCTGGAGATGGACATGAATGTGCAGATCATTATGCCGCTGCTGATCGGCCTGCTGATGGTGATCATCGGCAACTGGCTGCCCAAGTGCAAGCATAGCTACACGCTGGGCATCAAGCTGCCCTGGACGCTGGCGGACGAGGACAACTGGAACCGTACTCACCGCTTTGCGGGTCCCATCTGGGTGGCGTGCGGCCTGGTGATCATGCTCTGCGGCCTGATCGGCGGCGCGTTCCTATGGGTGATGGTGGCGGCCTTCGCGGCGATGATTATCGCGCCCACGATGTATTCCTATATGATCTTCCGCCGGAAGCAGAAGTGAGTCACCAAATTTTTGCTACTCGCAGTCCATTATAATAATGAAGCGAAATTTCTTCGCCGGACATTCCAGACTTCGCCAGCGCGTATGCGCCCCACTGGGGCATGCCTACGCCATGCCCGTAACCGAGGCCGCTCATGCGGATCTTACCGTCTTCCAGGTCAAGGTTGGTCAGAAATGTGGAACGCATTTTGGTGCTCCCCAAAGAAATGCGCAGCCGGGCTGCGTTCACGGTCGTGCCGTCCACCAACAGGGTAACGGCGCGGCCGCTTTTTCCTTTTTGGCCGACCTGAACCGACTTGCAGCTGGATACGTCCGCTCCGGCCTTGCGGCAGGCGGCGATGAACTCGTCAACCGTGAAGGCTGCCGTCCATTCGCGGGTGTTGCTGGGCGCATAGGCTGACTCCAACCCGGGGGTAACCTTTGTGTAGGAGGGCTCGTCAGCGTTCCAGTCGATGCCGGCGATGGCAGTCTCGGTCATGCCGCCGGAATGGCTGTGGAACCATGTATAAGGAAGTTTCTTGTCCTCTGTCAGCAGGATCAGCCCAGTGGTTTCCCGCACCGCGCGCAGGACGCGCTCGTTGACGGCGTCGGCGTTGTAGGCTTGGGCTTCGGCGATGTCGGTGGAAATATCTGCGCCAGGGTAGCGGCTGTCCTTCTCTGTGATGAACTTCAGCACGAACGTCCGCGCGAGGATCGCCTGAGCCTTGAGTGCTTCGAGCGGCCAGTCGTTTGGCATTTCACCTGCGACCACACCGGCGACGTAGGTTTCGATATCCATGCTGACAACTGCGCTGGAATCGACGATGTGAACGTTTAAAATGGGCGGTTCAGCGGAAGGTGAGGGGAGGACTTCGGCAACGAAATCCTTTGGCGCAGTGCCGCGGCAGCCGCTCACCATGAGCAGCATCAGCAGGGGAATCAGCAAACGGATATGTCGCATGGGAGAGCCTCCTTGGAAGAAAAAATTATGAAATGACGCAAAATATAAAAAAGTACAAAGGAATGTGCAAATGGATACACTACAATCTGTGTGCACGAAAGAGCTTTCATGACAAAAGGCGAAAAGTTGGAAAAAGTCCGATAAATGCACAAAAATTCTTTGAAAACCTGTTGACAGCGGAGCTGAAAAATGATACACTAAACGAGTTGAGCGCTTGCACGGAGAAAGCTGCCCTTTTGAGGTGCGCCAATCCGCAAACGCACAAAAAGCCATGACAGGAGGGACAGTGCAATGGAGATGCTCAAGTCCGCAGCCAGGAAAGCAGTCGGTACCAAGGCGGTGCTTCGTGCGCTGGCCGCCGGTGAGGCTGTGTGCGTGTTCGTTGCCAGTGACATCGACACGTTCCTGTACCAGAAGATCACCCGCGCCTGCGCAGAGGTGAACGTTCCGGTTCACAAGATGGAGTCGAACAAGGAACTGGGCAAGGTTTGCGGCCTGAATATCGGCTGTGCTGCCGCAGCGGTGCTCAAATAAGTTTCCCCATTACTATGCCAAATAGTTTCCGAGGGTTGCGGAATCTTTTGGATATAAATTTGGAGGTGCTCTCATGCCCACGATCAATCAGCTGGTTCGCAAGGGCCGCGAGAAGGCTATCAACAAGTCTACCGCGCCCATTCTGCAGAGCTGCCCTCAGAAGCGCGGCGTTTGCCTGAGCGTCAAGACCACGACGCCCAAGAAGCCCAACTCTGCTCTGCGTAAGATCGCCCGTATCCGTCTGACCAACGGTATCGAAGGTACTTGCTACATCCCCGGTATCGGCCACAACCTGCAGGAGCATAGCGTTGTGCTGATCCGCGGCGGCCGCGTTCGCGACCTGCCCGGCGTCCGTTACCACATCATCCGCGGCGCGCTGGATACTGCCGGTGTGGCCAAGCGTATGCAGGCTCGTTCCAAGTACGGCGCCAAGCGCCCGAAGAAGTAAGGGTCTTCGACCCGTTTATTAAAGGCTTGACCTTGATAAACGGAAGAAACGCTTACCCAAGAGCCTACATGAGCATCCCTCGCAGCCCTTGACTGACGCACAACATGACGCGCAGACAAGCCCCTTCCTTTGGAACTGGAAGAACGGTGCGTTTGCTCAGTGCATGGCGTTTGACCGGCCTGAACGGGTCGGCGCGGCTTGATGCTGACTTGCCGCAGCAGGGGAGAGGTCACCCAACCGGGGATGCTAAAGGGCCATCGAGCCCACCGCAATCCACATGTGCAACCTGTTCAGGCAGGGCCATGTGCCTTGCTTCGTGACAGATTGCAAAACGACAAGATTCAGACGATTTTCAGGAGGTATTGACTATGCCCCGTCGCGGTTTTGTACCCAAGCGCGAGGTTCTGCCGGATCCCGTATACGGGACCACGGTTGTGACCAAGTTCATCAATCAGATCATGCTCGACGGCAAGCGCGGCGTTGCTCAGAACGTGTGCTATGACGCCTTCGAGATGGTGAAGGAAAAGACCGGCAAGGACGCTCTGGAAGTGTTCAACGCTGCTCTGGCCAACGTGGCTCCCTCCCTGGAGGTTAAGGCCCGTCGTGTGGGCGGCGCAACCTACCAGGTCCCGATCGAGATCCGTCCCGAGCGCCGTCAGACCCTGGCCCTGCGCTGGCTGGTTGACTTCTCCCGCAAGCGCGGCGAGAAGACCATGGCCGAGCGCGTTGCCGGCGAGCTGCTGGACGCCATGAACAACACTGGCGCCGCAGTGAAGCGTAAGGAAGAAATGCACCGTATGGCCGAGGCCAACAAGGCTTTCGCTCACTACCGCTGGTAAGATACAAACGAAACGTACAAACGTATTGTTTGAGATTATCACGGCAGGCACGATTGATTCTGTGCCGTCTGTAACAGCTATAGCTGAAAGGAGCAAAACTTATGCCTCGCAGTCATCCGCTTGAGCGGCTGCGCAACATCGGTATCATGGCTCATATCGACGCCGGTAAGACCACGACCACCGAGCGCATCCTGTTCTACACTGGCAAGACCCACCGTATTGGTGAGACCCACGAAGGCTCCGCTACCATGGACTGGATGGTCCAGGAGCAGGAGCGCGGTATCACCATCACTTCCGCGGCTACCACTTGTGTGTGGCACGATCCCACCGATCCCAACAACAAGGACAAGACCTACCGCATCAACATCATTGACACCCCCGGTCACGTGGACTTCACCGTTGAGGTTGAGCGTTCCCTGCGCGTGCTGGACGGAGCTGTGTCCGTCTTCTGCGCCAAGGGCGGCGTTGAGCCCCAGTCCGAGACCGTGTGGAAGCAGGCCGAGACCTACAAGGTTCCCCGTATGGCCTACGTCAACAAGATGGACATCACCGGCGCTGACTTCTTCCGCGTCGTTGACATGATGAAGGATCGCCTGCACGCCAACGCTGTGCCGATCCAGCTGCCCATCGGCAAGGAAGACACCTTCCGCGGCATCATCGACCTGGTCACCATGAAGGCCGAGGTCTACTACGACAACGAGGGCAAGGACGTCCGCGAGGAAGAGATTCCCGAGGATCTGCTCGAGCTGGCGCAGCAGTACCACGACGAGATGGTCGAGAAGGTCGCCGAGACCGACGATGAGCTGATGGAGAAGTTCTTCGAGGGCGAGGAGATCACCGTCGAGGAAATCCGTGCGGCCATCCGCAAGGCCACCATCAACTGCACCATGAACCCCGTTTGCTGCGGCACTTCTTACCGCAACAAGGGCGTGCAGCCCCTGCTGGACAATGTTGTCTACTACATGCCCAGCCCCCTGGACATCGAGGCCATCAAGGGCACCGATCCCGACGACGAGGAAGTCGTCCTGGAGCGCAAGCCCTCCGATGACGAGCCCTTCTCCGCGCTGGCGTTCAAGATCATGGTCGACCCCTTCGTCGGCAAGCTGGCCTTCTTCCGCGTGTACTCCGGTACCCTGGCGGCTGGCTCCTATGTCATGAACTCCACCAAGCAGAAGCGCGAGCGTATGGGCCGCATCATGATGATGCACGCCAACCACCGCGAAGAGGTGGATATGGTCTACACCGGCGAAATCGGCGGCGCTGTGGGTCTGAAGGACACCACCACCGGCGACACCCTGTGTGACGAAAAGCACCAGATCATCCTCGAATCCATGGTGTTCCCCGATCCCGTTATCGAGGTCGCCATCGAGCCCAAGACCAAGGCTGGCCAGGACAAGATGACCATGGCTCTGCTGCGTCTGGCTGAGGAAGATCCCACCTTCCGCACCTATACCAACCAGGAAACCGGTCAGACCATTATCGCCGGCATGGGCGAGCTGCACCTGGACATCATCGTTGATCGTCTGCTGCGCGAGTTCAAGGTCGAGGCGAACATTGGTAAGCCCCAGGTTACCTACAAGGCCACCATCCGCAAGGCTGTCAAGGCCGAGGGCCGCTTCGTCCGTCAGACCGGCGGTCACGGTCAGTACGGCCACTGCTGGATCGAGATCGAGCCTACCGAGCCCGGCGAGGGCTACAGCTTCGAATCCCGTATCGTCGGCGGCGTGATTCCCAAGGAATTCATCGCTCCCATCGATACCGGTATTCAGGGCGCTGCCAAGTCCGGCTACGAAGGCTTCGAGCTGGTCGACTTCAAGGCTGCTGTCGTTGACGGCTCCTACCATGACGTCGACTCCTCCGCCACCGCCTACGAGATCGCTGGCTCCATGGCTTTCAAGGCCGCTCTGGAGAAGGCTGATCCCGTGCTGATGGAGCCTGTGATGAAGGTCGAGATCATCGTGCCCGAGCAGTACATGGGCGACGTGATGGGCAACGTGTCCTCCCGTCGTGGCCGTGTGGACGGCATGGAAGCCCGCGCGCAGGATCAGATCATCCATGCGTACGTGCCCCTGTCCGAGATGTTCGGCTACACCACCGACCTGCGCTCCCGTACCCAGGGCCGCGGCATGTTCACCATGCAGTTCGACCACTACGAGGAAGTGCCGAAGAACGTCGCTGAGAAGGTTATCGGCGCCCGCGCGAAGAAGTAATCGCTTCAATATAAACACAACACTTGCAGCTGACCGGTGCGGAACTCCCGCCCGGCAGCGCGATTGAGAAATTAGGAGGGAATTTCCCATGGCTAAGGAACGCTACGAGCGCAAAAAGCCCCACGTTAACATCGGCACCATCGGTCACGTTGACCACGGCAAGACCACTCTGACCGCCGCCATCTGCATGACGCTGGCTCAGAAGGGCTCTGCGAAGGCGATGAACTACGCCGACATCGACAAGGCCCCCGAAGAGAAGGCCCGCGGCATCACGATCAACACTGCCCACGTTGAGTACGAGACCGCGACTCGTCACTACGCACACGTGGACTGCCCCGGCCACGCTGACTACGTGAAGAACATGATCACCGGTGCTGCCCAGATGGACGGCGCTATCCTGGTCGTGTCTGCTCCCGACGGCCCC
>JBGUSK010000014.1:0-35016 GCA_045132495.1 Christensenellales bacterium
TACAGATTCATGCGGTTGGTGCCTGCACCCAGCACGCCGCGCAGGCCGCCGGTGCCGAAGGCCAGCTCCCGGTAGAAGCTGTCGGAGATCTGCTCCTCGCTCATACCCTTGAGCTGGCTGAGCAGCTCCTCGTTCATGCCAGGGCAATTGAGCCACTGCTGATACTTTTCATTCATCGGAATAGCCTCCCTTTTCTTATTGACATTGAAAACGGCAGCTCCGCCATCACGAAATGCTCGTGGTAGAAAAAGCTGCCGTGAAGTGACGTTACTGAGCGATGCGCTCCTGATTCTCGTAGTAGCTGGCGCCGTCCTGCGGGAACTGCTGAGCGCTGTAGTACTGAGCGCTCTGAGCGCCCCAGTTGCCCTGCGCTGCCTGAACAGGTGTAGCCTGCATCTGTTCCAGGGGCGAAATGTACTGCCAATCCCAGGAGAAGCAGTCAACGCCCAGCTCAATGCCGTAATCGTAGAGCATCTCGGCCATGCATTCCAGCATGCCCCGCAGCCGACGGGCGTACATGCCGCGCTGGCTGTTGAAGGACGCGAGCACCAGGGTATCGATATCCTGGCAGGAGAACAGGGGATGCTGACGGGTAAAGCCGAACATGCTCACGCAGGAAGGGCGGCCATCCGTCTGAATTTCCCGGGGAAGCTTGCCCATCCACCAGGACTGGCTGTCAAGGATCATCATATATCTGCCCGTGACCTCTGCCGGGAGCTGGAAGGTGCAGCGCTCCACGAGCTCATTCAGCCCGTTGAACTTGCAGAACACCAGCGTATGATCCGGGTACAGCGCCACGTTGAAACCACCTGCCGCGTGATTGTCATCCCGGCGGGACGCCGTCAGCGGGGTGTAGAGATACCAGAACAGCGGGGCCACGGTTTCGTTGCGATCGATAACCACAGTGAGCCCCTCCTCTCAAGAGTTTGTTAACATGTGTAAATGATAAATGGAAATTCCCAGTTCGTCAATACCTTTCAGCAGCTTTCACGAATTTTCGGCACTTACCACAAGCAAAATGTAGAAATTTGTACATTTTTCAATCTTTGGCGAACCTCCCCAAAGCTCCCGCTTTTGGGAGTTCTCACAGCTGCCGTGCAAGGGCCGCAAACGCATCTGCCAGGCGCTCGATATTGCCCTGATCCGCCTGGGTATCCCGTGCGGTATGCAGGTCGCCCAGATACAGCCCGACGCCACCAAGTTGCCTGTAGGCCGTGATCCCCACACCGCACTTGAAGGAACGGAAATCGCTGTTGCCGCGGGTCGTCACGCTGGAATAAAAGCGCACTTCCCGTTCAGGACATGCCGCCAACGCCTTTTCCAGCTTGGCATACTGAGGCAGCTGCACCGCCAGCGAGGGTGCCGACACGACGAACACATCCCCCACACCCACGCTGTCTGCATTCACGACGAAGCGGGTGTGCTGCATCTCCAGATGATCGCGGGCATAGGCCTTGGAGCCCTTGCGGCCCTTCTCCATGTTATCAAAGAAGATGAAGGCAGTCTTGGCCCGGTCTTCCTCAGGGATGCGCGCCATGGTTTCCAGCAGCGCCGCCACACCAGAGGTGTTGTCATTGACATTATTCTTGTTGGCAAAACCGTTCAGCTGGAGCAGCATCAGCACCAAAAAGACCCCAAAGAAGCCGAGGATCATCAGGTCGCCGCTTTGGGTCGCCAAACCCACCCCAGCGCCGACGAAGAAGGAAATCAGCAGCATCCCGCCGATGATGAGGAGTTGCCAAAGCAGATAGACCGGGTAATTCCGAGGGATCTGCAGATCCGGCAGGAGGATCGTCGAGGGCGTGTCGTAATGGGCAGTGAAGGTAACTTCTGCATGCTCCGGATCGCCGACGATGACGTTCTGCTGGCGGCCCTTGTCATTCTGCTCAACACGGGCGGAATAGCCCATTTCAGCAATTTCGGCCATCAGCCACTGGCGGAAGGCCTTCTTCTGTGCAGCGCTTTTCCGCACCGGAAAAAGCTCGGTAATCTGTTCACAAATGGTCATGAAATCCTCCAAAGGAATCACAGCTGGGACACAAAGGCGTTCAGGCCCTCAGCCAGGAAATCCAGGTTGACCTGCTCACAAATGGTGTCCTTCTTCGTGTGGATCTTGTCGCAGTAGTAGCCGACGACGGGCATCTTGTTGCAGGCGCACACTGCAATGCCATGCTTGAACTGGCTCTGGTCGGAAGGATAGACGCACTTTTCCATCTTGTTCATGATGTAGTTGCGGCCCGAAGCCCCCTGCATGGCAGCCTCCAGCTTTGGGAAGGCCTCCAAAGAACGGGTCTTCTTGTTGGCGAAGAAGAGCACGTTTTCGCCGTCTCCCACGCAGTCCATGTTGATGATGAGCTTGTTCTTCTTGACGTCCTTGTGGCTGGACGCATAGGCGCTGCTGCCCAGCATGCCCTTCTCCTCGTTATCGAAGAGGATGAAGGCGGCCTTCCCGCGCTGCTCCGCCGGAATACGGGCCATGAGCTCCATCACGGCAGCCACGCCGGAGGTGTTGTCATTGACGTTGTTCTTGTTGGCAGGGCCAAACATCATGACGCCGAGGGTCACATACACCATAAGGAAGCCCGCCAGGCCGCCGAATTCGCTGGCCAGGACAGCATTATCCGTCACCACGCGCAGCACATGACCAGTCAGCGCACCGGTCAGCGCACCGGGAATTAGCAGGATCGGCACCAACAGCAGCTGATACAGGATGTACACCAGCACATTGCAGGGCGTGATGAAATTCGGCAGGGGCATCACCGCAGGCGTATCATAATGGGCGGTAAAGGTGACCTCCGCGGTCTCCGGGTCGCCCACGACCACATTGGTTGAATGAAAAATCCCCCGAGGCGTAGTAACTTGGGCTGTATAGCCTTGCTCGCGAGCCCAACCGATGAACCAATCGCGGAAGGCTTCCTTCTGCTTGCCACTCTTACGGACAGGGAACTTCTCAACCAGCGTCTCAATAATGCTCATCTGTACTTCACGCCTTCAAAATGTCGATGACAGTCAAAACGCCGTCCTTCACCGTGAACTTGACGTCCATGCCGCCAAAAGGCAGACCATAGACGCGATCTTCGTCATGCTGGTAGGCCGGCCGGGGATCCTGAGCCAAAACACCCATGAGCGTCTCCTGCAATTTTTTGGGGACGCTTCCCAATAAATCTTCGGGGAAATCAACGTCCAGATGGTAATCCGCCGTGCCTTCTGTAAAGCCGCCCACCGCATCCGGCACGCTGTCCACATAGGGCAGGTAGGGCTTGATGTCATAGATCGGCGTGCCGTCCATCATGTCTGCGCCGGACACGACGAGCACCTTGCCCTCGGGAGAATCCTCTACCGCCAGCAGTTTCACCACCGTCAAGCCCAGTGGATTCGGCCGGAAGGGGGATCTCGTGGCGAACACGCCCATCCGGGTGTTTCCGCCCAAACGCGGCGGACGTACCGTAGGCTTCCAAGCCTGACTGTCCCCGTCGCGCACCGCCTGGTGGAACTCCCAGATCAGCCACAGGTGGGAATAGCTCTCAATGCCCCGCAGCGCCTCAGGCACGCGGTATTCCGGTTCAAACACGATGGTGGACACAAGCTCCGGCACAAGGCCCGACTGGCGCGGCAGGCCAAACTTCGTCGGAAACGCATTGCGAATACGGGCAATCACCTGCACGGCACTGGCCTCCTTTGCCAAAATACTCTCAGCATAGAGGATAGCACATATTCCTGTTCCACGCAAGTTTTTCTCCGGTTCTCCCCTCCCCAAACGCAACAAGAAAACGAAAAGAGACAACTTCTCCCCCTTGCATCCACGCCGCAAGCGTGCTATAATAAGAAATGACGCTGAAGGAGAAAGCCCCGTCCGTCGAACCCCCAGAGAGTCTGCCATTGGTGCGAGGCAGGCGTTCGGCTGATGAACCGCTCCCGTCTCCCGAGTCCGCAGGAGAACCCGCTGACAAACGCCAGATGAAATCCTGCCGGCAGCCCCCGTTACCGGGCACGCGAGGGCGCACTCCTGTGCGCTGAAGCAAGGTGGTACCGCGAAGTTCACGCTTCGCCCCTGCAACAAGGGGGACGAAGCGTTTTTTCGTCCCGAAGAACAAAGGAGGACATCCCATGAAGCTCAAGAACCTCGTCTCCAAGCGCTACAAGGAAACGCCCGCCGATTGCCAGATCGCGTCCCAGGCGCTGATGATGCGCGGCGGCTACATCAAGCCCGTAGGCAACGGCATCTACACCCTCTTCCCCGTGACCAAGCGCATCACCTCCAAGATCGAAAAGATCATCCGCGAGGAGATGAACCGCATCGACGGCCAGGAGCTGCTCTTCCCCGTCGCCATGCCCGCCTCCATCTGGCGTGAGTCCGGCCGCTATGACGCCATCGGCTCCGAGCTCCTTCGCTTCAAGGATCGCGGCGAGCAGGACATGGTGCTGGGCATGACCCATGAGGAGGCCTCCGTGCATTTCGTGCGCGACGTGGCGGATTCCTACACCCAGTATCCCTTCATGATCTACCAGATCCAGACCAAGTTCCGCGATGAGCCCCGCTGCCGCGGCGGCCTGATCCGCGTGCGCGAGTTCACCATGAAGGACGCCTACTCCTTCCACACCTCCCAGGAGGACCTGGAGCGCTACTACCAGATCTGCTACGACGCTTACAACCGCATCTTCTTCCGCGCGGGCGTGGGCGAAGTGGTGGCCGTCGCCTCCGATAGCGGCATGATGGGCGGCAAGGTCTCCCATGAGTACATGCTGCTCACTCCCGTGGGCGAGGACACCATCGTCCTGTGCCACGACTGCGATTACCGCGCCAACATGGAAGCTGCTCCCTGCATCGTGAATAACGAAGCGGGTGAGATCGCCGAGCTGACCAAGGTGGCCACCCCCGACGTCAAGTCCATCGAAGACCTGTGCGCCTTCCTGAACGTCCGCGCCGACCGCACCTGCAAGGCCGTGGTCTATCAGGAGAACCTGACCGATAAGCTGGTCGTAGCCTTCCTGCGTGGCGACCTGGACATCAATGAAACCAAGCTGCGCAACTACCTCAAGGCCGAGATCCACGCCGCTGAGCTGACTGCCGAGTCCCCCTTGTGCGCGGGCTTTATCGGCCCGGTGGGCATCAGCAAGGACGTCCGCGTGGTGTTCGATGCCAGCCTGAAGGGCATTGAGAACCTGGTCTGCGGCGCGAACGAGGCTGATCACCACATGACCGGCCTGAACATCGCTCGCGACGTAGGTAATGTGGAATATGTGGACGTGGCCAAGGCTTACGACGGCGGCATCTGCCCCGTGTGCGGCAAGCCCAGCGTCTACACTTCCCGTGGCATCGAGGTGGGCAACATCTTCCAGCTGGGCACCAAGTACACCGAGAGCATGGACATGACCTATGTGGCGCAGGACGGCAGCCTGCAGCACCCCATCATGGGCTGCTACGGTATCGGCGTAGGCCGTCTGGCCGCCTCCGTCTGCGAAGCGCATCGCGATGATTACGGCCCCATCTGGCCCATCTCCATCGCACCCTGGCAGGTACACCTGTGCTCCATGCGCGCCGACAACGAGGAAGTCGCCTCCATGTCCCAGAAGATCTACGACGAGCTGACCGCCAAGGGCATCGAAGTGATCTGGGATGACCGTCCCGTATCCGCCGGCGTCATGTTCGCCGACGCTGACCTGTTCGGCGTGCCCGTCCGCGTGATCGTCAGCCCCAAGGGCCTCAAGAACGGCACCATCGAGATCTCCGCCCGCGACAAGTCCATGAAGGAGATCAAGCCCATCGACGAAGCCGTCGATTTCGTCTACAACTACGTCGTGGACGAGCTGGCCAAGCTGGAGTGCCGCCTGTAAGCAGCGTGACGCTGCACCCAACACGCGATGGAGTTGACTGCTCCTGCATAGACCTATCGCGTGCAAGTAGGGCACTGTGCCATCGTTACCTTTCCGCGCGCTCATCGCGCGGGCTGTGGAGCTGGCTGAGAGGGCCGCAGGGGCGACCATTGGTCGCCCGTCAAGGAGGGGTTGTCATCCCCCCAACAATCCTGTATAATAGGGTCGTACACTTCGGTGTGCGACCTTTTTTCATGCCAGGAGGTGAAGGCATAAATGCGCCAGACCGAACGCACCGCCATCGTGCTGCGGTACGCAAACTACCGCGACAACGACCGCATGCTGACCCTGTTCAGCCCGACCCAGGGGCGCATCGAGGCCCTCGCCCGCGGATGCCGTAAGCCCCGGTCGCCCATCCTCAACGCCAGCGAAATGTTCGCGCTGGGGGACTTCGAGCTATACCAGAAGGGCGCGCATCTCACCGTCATCTCCGCCAACCTGATCGAAACCTTCTATCCCCTCCGCCAGGATTTTGACCGCCTCGCCGTAGGCACCTATCTGCTGGGTGTGGCGGAGAGCTTCATCCAGCCCGGTGTGCCCGCCCAGGAGCTGTTCATGCTGCTGCTGCACACCCTGTCCCGCCTGACCTTCTCCGACCAGCCCTGGCGCCCCCTCGTCGCTGGATTCCTCCTGCACTTATCTGCCAGCGAAGGCTTCAAGCCGCGCCTCATGCACTGCGTTCGCTGCGGAAAACGCCTGGCAGAGACCGAGGCCACCTGGTTTGACCACACAGAAGGCGGCCTCACCTGCCGGGACTGCCACCTGCAGTCGCACACTCCAGTGTCCGCTGCGCAAGCCAGGTGGATGCGCACCATGCTCACCCAGGGCAGCGCCTTCTGGGTGGACTCGCCCGACTGCACCGCGCCATTTCAGCTACTGCGGAAATATGCGGAATCCCGGCTGGATCGGCCCGTCCGCTCCGCCGACATGCTCCCCGAGGAGGGCTGATCCATGCACCTGACACTCCGCGCACCGTCCACACTGATGGATTGGCTGCGCATCCGATTGCTCTACCGGCAGGCTTTTCCCCGCTATGAGCGCAAGCCCTTCCAGATCATCCGCCGAATGCACAAGGAGGGCCGCACCGATGTATGGCTCGCCGAGCAGGATGGCCATTTTGCCGGCCTGGCCGCCACCATCAACGGTGACGGCATGATCCTGCTGGACTACCTCGCCGTGCATGAGACTCGTCGCGACAAGGGCGTAGGCTCTGCGATGCTGCAGGCCCTGCTGACCAAGTACGAAGGCCATGGAGTCTTCGTAGAAATTGAGGCCGCCGACCGCGATGATCCCACCGGCGAAAAGCAGCGCCGCAAACAATTCTACCTGCGCAACGGCCTCAACGACATGCACGTCGTCGTCATCTTGTTTGGCGTGCGCATGGAACTGCTGGGGCACGGCTGTAACCTTGATTTCGACAGCTATCGGGACTTCTACCGCACCTATTACAACGCCTGGGCGGCAGAACATGTCGTCCGACCCGAAGATTGAGGAGGTCAACCATGGAGAAGTGCTTCCGCTGGGCCATCCTGCGCAATGCTGTTTTGCTCATCGCTTCCTTGAGCGCTCTGCTTGCGCTGATCAACCTGCCGTTTTTTGACGGCGGGACCTTCTTCATAGGCTTTCCCACACATTTTTTCACCCTTTACCTGGACAAAGTTTCCTCTCCCGACTTCCACCTGAGCCTGTCTGGCCTGGCACTGGACTTGGTCCTGGCCTATGCAGTATGCTGGCTCATTGACCACCGCAGGCAGTCCAAATAACGCAAAAACCCGCCATGTCCTATGACACGGCGGGTTTTTTACCTTTATACCATTTTCGCGAAGTAAGTGCGGGCTTCTTCCACATCTTTAGCGATTTGCGTCTGCAAGTCCTCCTTGCTTTCAAAGCGGGTTTCCGCCCTTTGGAAGCGCATGAAGCTCAGCCGTACATGCTGGCCATACAGATCAAGCTCTTCCTCCGTGAGCACATGGGCCTCCACGGTCACATGGCCCTCCGGCAGCGTCGGGTGACGCCCAACATTCACCACCGCCGGATGGTACGCGCCGTCCGTCGTTTCAAGCCAGCAGTCGTATACGCCAAAGGCAGGAAGCGCTTTGTGCTTGGGAATCCGCACATTTGCCGTGGGGAATCCCATCGTGCGGCCCAGCTGCTTGCCATTTTCAACCTTGCCGGACAGGGTGTAGCCCGTGCCCAGCAGCCGGTTGACCATGGGAATATCGCCCTCAGCAAGCACCTTGCGAATGCGGGTAGACGATACTGTTTCGCCCTCCACGATCACCTCCGGCACAATGACCGTGCGGAAGCCGTGAGTCTTGCCGAAGGCCCGCAGCGTCTTGCCATTCCCCTTACCGCCCCTGCCGAAGGTATAGTTGAAGCCGCAGACCACCACCACCGGCGCGTAATTCTCGACCATCTCCGCCATAAAGTCCTCGGGGGACTGGTCGGCTCTTGCGCGGTCAAACGTAGTGATGCACAAATTGTCCACGCCGAAGGACTGCATGATGCGGGCTTTCTCCGGCAGGGTATTGAGCATCGCAGGACACTTCTCCGGAGCCAGCACCCGCAGCGGATGGGGCTCGAAGGACAGCACACTCAGCGGAAAATCCATTTCCTGCGCCAGCTCGCCGCCACGCATGAGCAGCGCCTGATGCCCACGATGCACGCCGTCAAACATGCCCAGCACCAGCACGCAGGGATTCAGCCGTTTGGGGTCACGCAGGATCTTCATCGGCTGCCTCCTTCCTGCTGGGCAGGCGTTTCCGGTGGCAGCTGGCACTTCCACACCAGCATATCGCCCTGACGCTCGGCCATGCCCCAGAATTCATTGTTCAGGTAAATGCGCACAATGCCGCGCTCCGCCACATCTTTGGCATGGTATACCTTCTCGATGGGCAGCCGCACGCCGTTGATGACCTGCTTTTGCATGTACGACGGCACATCAATGCGCCGAATGTGCTGAATCGGCCAATCCAGTGGCAGCAGGTGCTCAGCGAGCGTCCCCGCATCGCGGAATGCCGTGGCTTCCTCCACCGTCATAGCAGTATCCAGGGTGAACACACCGCTTTGGCTGCGCAGCAGGAAGCGCATATGCGCCGGGCAGCCAGTGAACTTGCCCAGATCGTCGCAGATGGAGCGGATATAGGTGCCGCGGCCGCACTTGACGGTCATCAGCACGCCATGGTTCGGCGTTTCGCCGTGCATTGTGATGGATTCCACATGCACCTGCCGCAAGGGGACTTCAACCGTTTCCCCCCGGCGGGCACGCTCGTACATCGCCACACCGTCCTGCTTGATGGCGCTGTACATGCTGGGTCGCTGGAAAATATCGCCCTCCAGCTGCTTCGCCGCCGCACAAACCATCTCATAGCTGGGGTAATCCTCGCCGTATTCGATCACCACGCCGGTAGCGTCCTGGGTGTCGGTGGCAAACCCGAAGGCAGCCTCCGCCACATAGGCCTTTTCCTTATCCACAAGGTAATCGAAGAGCCGCGCCGCCCGCCCGATCATGATGGGGAGTACGCCCGCCGCTTCCGGATCCAGCGTACCGGCATGGCCGACGCGCTTCTCCCCCGTCAAACGCTTGACCACCGCAACGACGGCAGCAGAGGTCATTCCCGGGGGTTTGAGGATGTTCAGGAATCCGTTCATGCATTACGCTCCAGTTCTTCCTGCATGCGGGCCACCACCTGTGCGATGGCTTCATCCAGCGTCAGCTGCACGGCGGCTCCGGCTGCCTGGGCATGTCCACCGCCGCCAAAGGACTGCGCAACACCGGTGATATCATAGGGTGCAACCGCGCGCAGGCTCAGCTTCGTGCTGCCGTCCGCCTGTTCCCGGGCAAAGACGCACATGCGCACGCCTTGCACGTCCAGGCCGTAGTTGACGATGATCTCCGCGTCCTCCGGCAGCGCGCCGCAGTTATCAAAATCCTGCTTCGTCAGACGGATGGAAGTGATGCGGCCCTCATCGTGGAACTGCAGGCTCTCCAGCGCCTTGGCAAGCAGCGCCAGCTGGCGCGGCGGACGCTCGCGGTAAATATGCCGGTGCGCTTCGCCGATGGGAGCCCCGGTTTCCAGAAGATCGCCCATCACCCGATAGGCCTCGGGCGTGGTGCTCTTGTAGGTCAGGTTGCCCGTGTCGGTGCTCAGACCAACAGCCAGGCACAGCGCCACATCCGGCGTGATGGTGCAGTCCAGGCGCCACAGCAGCTCATTGATGATCAGACAGTTGGCTGGAGCCGCGCCATCCACCATGCTCACCTCACAAAAGCGGGTATTGGTGGGATGGTGGTCAATGAGGGCGGTATGATGTGCCATCCGCTTAAGGGCCTTGCAGCGGCCCATGCGCTTCTCATCGGAAACATCCACGCACAGCAGCAGATCGACTTCCTCCGTCATTTCCTCGGGCAGGCGGAATTCCTCTGCTCCCGGCAGGAAGCAGAGCACATCCGGGATCTTGTCCTGACAGTAAATGGTCACGGTTTTGCCCAGTTCCATCAAACCCAGACGCAGCGCCAGCGCACTGCCCACGGTATCGCCATCCGGACTGATGTGACACACCAGTGCGATGCTACGCGCCATGCGGATGGCATTCATCACGCCATCAAGGGGTCTCGGTTTCCTCGTCATAAGCACCCTCCGTCTTCTGTGCATCCGCCAGCACCTTGGCAATGTGCACGCCGTAGGCGATGTTCTCGTCACTGACAAAGGTCAGCTCGGGGCTGTAACGGATGATGATGTTCTGGCCCAGCTCGCGACGGATAAAGCCGGCCGCCTTTTTCAGCGCAGCCATCATGCCCTCGCGCTTGTCATCCTCCAGCACGGACACATAAATCTTCGCATGGCGCAGATCACGGGTCACGTCGGCATGGGTAACGGAGAAAGTGCCGCTGATGCGCGGATCGTTCAGATCCTCACGGATGATGCGATCCACCTCACGGCGAACCTCCTCGGAAATACGGTCAATACGGTTATAGCTCATGAAAACTCCTTATGAAAGAACAATCAAGGGGAAGGCACGGTTATCGTGGCCCTCCCCCTGCCTTATTGCTTATTCACTTCACCCGTTCCCCCACCCCCCACGCGCGCGCAGCCACAACCAAAGGCGCACAACCTCATCGCGAAACGGGTGTCGAGAGGGCCGACCGGCCCTTCGCGGGTCAAGGGCAGAGCCCTTGCGGGTGCAGGGCAGCGCCCTGCCAGGGTTTGGGGCAGCGCTCCAGGACAGAGGATTCTCAAGGGGAAATTTCCCCTTGAGCGGGGATGTAAGGGGCAGCGCCCCTTACCGTGGGATTTCCTCCATGATGAAGCACTCGATGATGTCGCCTTCCTTGATGTCGTTGTGGCCCTCGAGGGACATACCGCACTCGAAGCCTTCCTTCATCTCCTTGACGTCTTCCTTGTAGTGCTTCAGGCTGCTCAGCTTACCCTCGTGCACGACCACGTTGTCGCGCAGCAGGCGAACCTGAGCATTGCGCTGCATCTTGCCGTCGGTAACGTAAGAGCCGGCGATGATGCCAGCGCCGGTGATCTTCATGACCGCACGCACCTCGGCGTGGCCCAGGATGACCTCCTTGAACTCGGGGGCAAGCAGGCCCTTCATGGCCAGCTCCATATCCTCGATGGCCTTGTAGATGACCGTGTACAGGCGCACATCGACCTTCTCGCGCTCAGCAGTCTCGCGGGCGGAGGCGTCAGGCCGGATGTTGAAGCCGATGATGATGGCATTGAAGGCGCTGGCCAGGTTGACGTCGTCCTTGGTGACGGCGCCGGCAGCGCTATGCAGCACGCGGACGCGCACCTCGTCGTTGGAGAGCTTCTCCATGGCCTGCTTAACGGCTTCGACGGAGCCCTGCACGTCTGCCTTGATGATCAGGTTCAGGGTGGTCTGCTTGCCAGCCTCCAGGTTGGAGAACAGGTTCTCCATGGACATCTTGGCCATGGAGGCCTCGCGGGAAGCCTTCAGCTTGGCCTTGCGCTCCTCGGCGACCTGGCGAGACAGATGGTCGTCACCAACGGCGATCATCTCGTCACCAGCGGAGGGCACCTCGTCGAAGCCCATGATCTCAACCGGCATGGAGGGGCCGGCTTCCTTGACCTTCTCGCCCTTGTCATTGATCAGCGCACGCACGCGGCCGGAGGCCATACCGGCGACGATGTTGTCGCCCACGTGCAGGGTACCATTCTGCAGCAGCACGGTGGCCAGGGGGCCACGGGCCTTGTCCAGCTTCGCCTCGACGATGACGCCACGGCCCAGACGATTGGGATTGGCGCGCAGCTCCATGGTTTCGGCCTGCAGGAGGATCATCTCCAACAGCTCGTCGATGCCCTCGCCGGTGTGGGCGGAAACGGGCACCACGATGGTCTCGCCGCCCCAGTCTTCGCAGACCACGCCGTAGTTGGTCAGATCCTGCTTGACACGCTCAGGGTTGGCTGTAGGCTTATCCATCTTGGTCACGGCCACGATCATGGGCACTTCAGCAGCCTTGGCGTGGTTGATGGACTCGACGGTCTGGGGCATGACGGAGTCGTCCGCCGCCACGACCAGAACGGCGATATCAGTAGCCTGAGTGCCGCGGGCACGCATGGCAGTGAAGGCCTCGTGACCGGGGGTATCCAGGAAGGTGATCTGACGCTCGCCGTCCACCTTGACGGTGTAGGCGCCGATATGCTGGGTGATGCCGCCGGCCTCGCCAGCAGTGACGCGGCTCTTGCGGATGTAGTCCAGCAGGGAGGTCTTGCCGTGGTCGACGTGACCCATGATCGTGACAACGGGAGGACGGGACATCAGGTTCTCGTCGGTATCCTCGAAGTCCTCGGCGATCAGCTGATCCTCAGCGGTCTGCTCAGCCTTCTTCTCCAGGGTGATCTCGAAGTCTGCGCACACGAGGGACGCGGTGTCGAAGTCGATCTCGGAGTTGATGGTCGCCATGTTGCCCAGCAGGAACAGCTTCTTGATGATCTCGCCGGAGGTCTTGCCGATCTTCTCGCACAGGTCGCGCACGATGATCGTATCGCCGGACATGTAGGCGGTCTCGATCTTGATGGGGGCCATCATCTGCTGCGCAGAGGGCTTCTTCTGGCGGGACTTCTTGCCACCGCGAATCACATCATCGTCATATCCGCTGTAGCCCGCGTCACGGGAGAGCTGCTTGCGGTTGCGCGCCACATGCTCCGGATCGTGCTGG
The DNA here is from genome assembly GCA_045132495.1 of Christensenellales bacterium. Taxonomy (GTDB): domain Bacteria; phylum Bacillota; class Clostridia; order Christensenellales; family Aristaeellaceae; genus UBA11524. The sequence continues at coordinate 13,064 of JBGUSK010000014.1, forward strand.
CGGACGTAGTTCTTCTTGTTGGGATCGTAGTTGGAGACGCGCTCCTTGCCCATAGCGGGAGCCATCTCAGGCGCAGCGGGCTTGGGACGGCCCATGCCGCCGCCCATCGGACGGCCCTGACCGGGCGCGCCCTGGGGACGGTTGAAGCCGCCGGGGCCACCCTGAGGACGCCCCTGGAAGCCGCCGGGGCCACCCTGGGGACGGCCCTGGAAGCCCTGACCCTGAGGACGGGGCTGGAAGCCACCCTGACCAGGCGCACCCTGTGGACGGGGCTGGAACGTACCATTGGCGGGACGGCCCTGGAAGCCCTGACCCTGTGGACGGGGCTTGAAGCCACCCTGACCCGCCTGCTGAGGACGGGGCTGGAAGGTACCGTTGGCGGGACGGCCCTGACCGGGCTGCTGGGGACGGGGCTGGAACGTGCCATTCGCCGGACGGCCCTGCTGCTGGCCCTGCGCAGGCTGTGCAGGACGGGGCTGCTGGGGACGGGGCGGACGGATCACGTTGGGCGCCAGGCCCACAGGCTTCTGGGGCACAGCCTGACCGGGACGGCTGATGATCTGGCCGATGGCAGGCTTCTTGGGCTGCTCTGCCTTGGTCTTCTCAGCAGCAGCCTTCTCAGCGGCAGCCTTTTCGGCAGCAGCCTTCTCAGCGGCGGCCTTCTCGGCAGCGGCCTTCTCAGCGGCGGCCTTCTCAGCAGCAGCCTTCTCGGCAGCGGCCTTCTCGGCCTGACGGGCTGCCTCGGCCTGACGAGCTGCCTCCGCCTTGGCGCGGGCAGCTTCCTTCTCGGCAGCTTCAATGGCCGCACGCTCATCAGCGTCCAGCATGACATACGCCTTGGAATGGTCAGCGCGCTGCTTCTCAGCCTCGGCACGCTTCATCTCGGCGTCCTTTTCTTCGTTGGCTTTCACAAAGCCGTTTTCAAGGGCACGCAGGGACTGGAGCAGATTCTCCGCACCCTTGCGTGCACGGGACGCCTCTTCCTTGACCTTGGTGGCGTCCGCCAGGAGCTCTCTGGTGGCATCCTTCAGTTTCACTTTCGTCATTCGACGCTTGCACCCCCGCTATGATTTACGGAATCCGTAGGTTTCATCATCTGTTGAATCTGGTTGGCGAAGCCTCCCTTGAGGATCGCCATGGCCATGCCGGGCTTGCCGGTGGCCTCGTGGAGCAGCCCCTGGGGGAGCTCCACCATCGGGGTATTTGCGTTTGCGCACACGCCCCGGTATTTATCTCGCGTGGCTGTCGAAGCGCCGCTGTCCAGCAGCAGCACCCCGCAGTTTCCGCCGCGGATGGTCTTCATGCAGCCATCCTCGCCGAACACTGCCTGCCTCGCTCTCACGCACAGGCCCATAAGCCCGCGCAGCTTGTTTTCCTGTTGCTCTGTCACGATCAGTCCGCCTCCGGTTCAGGGGCAGGCAGGTGAGCCAGCTCGTACTGCAGGGCTGCAGCGACCTCCTCGGTCATCCGCACCTCCAGCTGACGCTCCAGCTGCTTCTGCTTGATCGCCCTTGTCAGGCAGCTCTCCTGACGGCAGACATAGGCGCCGCGGCCAGGCTTCTTGCCGATGGGATCCATCGACAGCGTACCGTCCGGCGCGCGTACCACGCGGATGAGTTCCCGCTTGGGCTTGCTTTCCCGGCAGCCCACGCACATCCGCAGGGGGATTTTCTTCGGCTTCATCGGGATCGCACCTCCGCTTCTTACAGGGTGTCGTCCTCGTCCACAGGCAGGTCAATGCCGGTGAAGGATTCGCCGCCGAAGTCCTCGAAGTTGTCCATCACAGGGGCTTCCTCGACCATGCCGGCCTCGGCCATCTGCTCCAGATACTGGCTCTGGGACTTGATGTCGATCTTCCAGCCGGTAAGCTTGGCCGCCAGGCGGGCATTCTGACCTTCCTTGCCGATGGCCAGGCTCAGCTGGTTGTCCGGCACCACCACGATGCAGGAGCGTGCGCCGCTCGCCTCGGTGTACACCGCACGGACATTGGCGGGATTCAGGGCGTTGGCGATGAACTCCGCCGGATCGTCGGACCACTTGATGATGTCGATCTTCTCGCCCTTGAGCTCGTTCACCACGCGATCAACGCGGCTGCCGCGCTGGCCCACGCAGGAGCCCACGGGATCGATCTGGATTTCATTGGAGTGGACAGCCATCTTGGTGCGGCTGCCGGCCTCGCGGGCGATGGCCTTGATGGTCACGTCGCCAGCGGCGATCTCAGGCACTTCCATCTCAAACAGGCGCTTGACCAGGTTGGGGTGGATGCGGCTGACACGAACCTGCGGGCCGCGGGTGCCGGTGGCCATGGCGCGCTGGACTTCCAGCACGTAGACCTTCACGTGATCCTCTTCCTGCAGGGTCTCGCCGGGGATCATCTCGGCGGCCTCCAGGATGCCCTCGGTGCGGCCCATCAGGTCGACGAAGGCGTTGCCCTTGGTATCCACACGGCGGACAATGGCGGTGAGGATCTCGTTCTCCTTGTCGATGTACTCATCGTACACACGGCCGCGCTCGGCTTCGCGCAGGCGCTGCACGATGACGCCCTTGGCGGTCTGGGCTGCCACGCGCAGGAAGCCGCGGGGAGTGACGTCGGTCTCGACGATGTCGCCCATCTGGTAGGTGTCCTTGATCTTGCGGGCTTCCTCCAGGGTGATCTGATCGGCGGTGGGCGTTTCGATCTCCTCCACGATCAGGCGGCGGGTGTAGACGTGCACCTCGCCGGTCATGCGGTCGATGGTAGCAGTGATGTTGTTGGGAGAGGGCACCAGCACGCCGTTGGGCAGGTTCTTCTGGTAGGCCTTCTTCAGCGCGTCCTCCACGGTGGAGAAGAGCATCTCCTCACTGATGGACTTCTCGCTGGCCAGCATCTTGATGGCTTCCACCAGTTCGCTGGTCTGAGGCTTGGCGGCAGCTGCAGATTTCTTCGTTCTCATGATATTCACCTTTATATGTTTTGTTGTTTTGACTTATTCTTCGCCGATCTCGATTTCGTCGCCGACGTTCATATCCTCGTCGGCGTCGCCCATATCGACGTCCTGAATGCCGTCCATGTCGACGACGGGCTTGATCAGGGAAGCAGCCTTGCGGGCGAAGGACTTCTCCTCGCCTGCGATCAGCAGCACGACGTTTTCCTTGTCGTACCCCACGAGCTCGCCGGAAAACTCCTTCTGGCCGTCGATGGCCTTGAAGAGCCTCAGCTCCACCTCCATGCCCATCGCGCGCTCGAAGTCCTTGTCCTTCTTCAGCGGACGGTCAATGCCGGGGCTGGAGATCTCCAGGAAGTCGTAATCATAGCTTTCCAGCTGGGGCTGAATCGCCCGGTGGTACTTTTCGCAGTCGTTCAGGTCGACGCCCTCCGGCTTGTCGATGTAGATGCGCAGATACTTGCCGGAGTCCTCCTTATCAAGCGCCACATCCACCAGTTCGTAGCCGAGCTCGTCAGCCAGCCGCTGACACTTGGTCTCCACCACGGCAGTCAGTTCAGATTTCGCCATTTTTTCTCCTCCCCTCCCAAGGGTCACGTTCCCAGAATCTGGCAATTCATGGCATAGGAAAAGAGCGGACAACATTGCCGGGCAACACGAATAACCCAGCTTCCCGGAAGGCGACCGAACCGGTCAGGCCGAAGCCCCATGCCAACCTTGCGCTGTTTGCTCGTGCCGTCAGGCGATGCCCACTCTTTACCGTCGAACCCTTCTTTCTCATCAGGCCGAAGCCCGATATCCATTCAAGCGCCATCCTTGCGGACAGCAGTTAATTCACACAGAGTAGAGTATACCACACTTTCGCCGTAAATACAAGCATTTTCAAGCGTTTGCGAAGATTTTTTACACACGGACAGAGGGGTTGCCACCGCCGTAAAAACGTGCTACCATTACCATTGAAGAATCCCCAAGGAGGCCACACCCATGCTCTGCACCCTCTGTCCCCGCCGCTGCGGCGCGCTTCGCACCCCCGAAGCCGGCCACGGTTTCTGTCAGCTGCCGGAAACCATGCTGATCGCCCGCATTCAGCCCCATCTGTGGGAGGAGCCGCCGATCTCCGGCAAGAACGGCACTGGCGCGATCTTCTTCAGCGGCTGTACGCTGCGCTGCGCCTACTGCCAGAACGGCGACATCAGCCACCGCAACGCCGGACGGCCCTTCACCCCTGCTGAGCTGGCAGATTCCATGCGCCGTCTGGTGGATGCAGGCATGCATACCATTTCCTTCATCACCGCCACGCCCTATGTACAGGAGATTCTCGCTGCGCTGGAACTCTACCATCCGCCGGTGCCGCTGGTTTGGAACACCTCCGGTTACGAGACGGTGGATACCCTCCGCCTACTGGACGGCGTAATCGACGTGTATCTCCCTGACCTCAAGCACCGCTCGGAGGCCATGGGCCGCCTGTGCGCCAAAGCCCCGGACTACTTCGCGCATGCCTCCGCCGCCATCACTGAGATGGTGCGTCAGACCGGCACGCCCGTGTACGATGCGGACGGCATCATGACCCGCGGCACCCTCATCCGTCACCTGATCCTCCCCGGCCTGACCAGCGAGTCCATCGCACTGCTGGACTGGGTCGCAGAGCACCTGCCCGGCACGCCCGTCAGCCTGATGCGCCAGTATATTCCCATGAACGGCGTGGATATCAAGGGCCTGGATCGCCCCATCACCGAGCGCGAATACCGCCGCGTCCGGGATCACATGATCTCGTTGGCGCTCCCCGGCTTCCTGCAGGAACCCGAAAGCGCCTCCACCGACTTTGTGCCAGTCTTCTGCAAAGATGAAAGCTACATCTGATAAAACGGGACCTTTCTGGAGCCAATTGCCCCCAATTCCGCCAATTATCAACGGCAGTTGACTTGCATTCGTGCGTTCCGCATGGTAAAATAACAATGAATACTTATGCCCGGAGGTCAGCCGCGATGAAGAAAACCGCCATCGTTACCGACAGCCATTCCAGCATTTCTCCCGCTGAAGCTGCCATGCTTGGCATTCATGTGCTGCCCATGCCCTTTGACATTGACGGGCAGGATTATTTCGAAGGCGTTAGTATTACCCGGCAGCAGTTCTTCGGCTACCAACGCGCCGGTGCGCATATCGGCACCTCCCAGCCCGCCCCCGCCGCGGTGATGGAATTGTGGGATAAGCTGCTTTCGGAATATGACGCCCTGCTGTACATGCCCATTTCCAGCGGATTGTCCAACTCCTGCCAGACGGCCACTGCCCTGGCGGAAGAGGAGCCCTATGCGGGGCGCGTCTTTGTGGTGGACAATGGCCGCGTCGGAACTCCTTTGCACCGCAGCATTCTGGATGCGATCGAGCTGGTTGAAAAGGGCTATTCCGCTGCCGAATGCAAGGCTGCCCTGGAAGCCGCAAAGAATGATGTGGTCATCTACCTCGCGGTGGAGACCCTGGAGTACCTTAAAAAGGGCGGACGCATTTCCTCCACCGCAGCTGCTGTGGGCACCATGCTCAACATTAAGCCTATCCTCCACCTGTCCACCGGCAAGCTGGAGAGCTATAAGAAGGCCCGCGGCATGAACAAGGCCTGCGAAACCATGCTGGAGTCCATCCGCAGCGATCTTGCCATCCGCTTCCAGGAGGCCCATTCCCGCGGCGACGTTTTCCTGATGGCCGCCGGCAGCGCCGACGAGGCCACCACCGCCAAGTGGCTCAAGCAGATCGAAGCCGCCTTCCCCGGCATGCCCATCCTGTACGACGACCTGTCTATGGGCGTCTCCTGCCACACCGGCGAGGGCGCGCTGGGCATCGGCCTGAGCGTCCGGCCCCGCGTATAATTCACATCTCCATCAGCGTTCCGGATCACCGGGACGCTTTTCTTGTACCTTGACAGATGCACCTTGTCCGTGCTATCATGCTTTTGAACCGGGGACGGCACCCATCACAAAAAACAGCGTTCAAGTTGACAACAGGGGATGACACCCATGAACAAAAACATTGAAGTTGTCGATGAAGCGGGTAACGTGTACGAACCGACCTGGCCCAAACGGGCGAAGGGTCTTGTAAAGCACGGCAGGGCACGCTTCGTGGATGAAAACAAAATATGCCTGACGTGTCCGCCGGATATAAAAACGGAGGAAACACATATGAGCAACACCAGCATTTTCGGTGAAATGACCGTTGCGGATATCCTGATGCGCATCAACAACATTATCAACCAGACTGGATACATCACAACGGCATTTGAATCCCTGGTTCAGATGGGCGATGGCGACAGCGGTGACTGCGGCGCCCCCGGCAACATCATGGGGAAAGCGAAAGCTGAAGCCGTCGCCGAGGTGGTACGCGCCCGTGAGGCCACCAACCAGCAGATCCTGCGGCTGTACGAGAAGATGTACGACGACCTGCTCCGCCTGAACGGTCTGTCCGCACAGCCGGAGAACAACAACTAACCACCTGTCCGGGGAAAAATCCCCGGACTTTTTTGATGCTCAAAGGATTTTTCTTTCCCAAATCTCCGCATATCCACCCGAAACCCTTGCAAATCGCCCCTTCGTTATGGTAAAATAAACTGATACCAAGGAACCGGAGGCGTTCTTATGAAGATTTTTGTCGACGCGATGGGCGGCGACTTCGCTCCCCAGGCGCCCGTTGAAGGCGCCATTGAGGCCCTGCGCCGTTATCCTGAGATCGAGGTCGTTTTGGCAGGTGTGATCCCGGAGATCGAGAAGTATCTGGTGAACTGTGACGATGTGCGCGCCCGCATCACCCTGCTGGATGCGCCGGAGGTCATCACCAACGATGAATCCCCCGTGATGGGCGTGCGCCGCAAGGTGAACTCCGCCACCGTCAAGGGCATGCTGGCCCTGCGGGACAAGGAGGTGGACGGCTTTGTGTCCGCAGGCTCCACCGGCGCGGTGCTGGCGGGCGGCATGTTCCGCCTGGGCCGCATTCCCGGCATCGAGCGCCCTGCATTGGCCCCGATGCTCCCCAACGGCAAGGGCTATGTGCTGCTCATCGACTGCGGCGCGAACGTGGACTGCAAGCCGGAGTACCTCATCCAGTTCGGCATGATGGGCACCGCCTACATGCAGGGTGTGATGGGGATGGACATCCCCCGCGTGGGCCTGGTCAACATCGGCGCTGAGGCCGAAAAGGGCAACGCGCTGGTCAAGGAGACCTACCCCCTGATGGAGAAGGCCCCCTACAACTTCACCGGCAACGTGGAAGCCCGCGACGTGATGGCCGATGTGGCCGACGTGCTGGTCGCCGACGGCTTTGCCGGCAACCTCATCCTCAAGAACACCGAGGGCGTTGCCATGGCGCTGATGAAGATCATCAAGAGCGAGATGATGGCCGATACCCGCGGCAAGATCGCCGGCCTGATTGGCAAGCCCGCCTTTAAGCGCGTGAAGAAGCTGATGGACTACACCGAGGTCGGCGGAGCTCCCCTGCTGGGCGTCCAGGGCGCGGTGGTCAAGGCCCACGGCTCCTCCAATGCCCACGCCTTCTCCTGCGCCATCGGCCAGCTGATCAAGATGATCGACGGCAAGGTCGTCGAAATCATCGAAAAGGGCGTCGAAGCCCTCGCTCCCCAGACAGACGCATAACCCGCTCCGGGATTGCGATATATTCATCATTCATTATAAGGAGGACACAAACATGGTTTTTGAAACCGTCAAGAAGATGATCGCCAAGCAGCTGAAGGTAGACGAAGCTGCCATCACCGAAAACAGCCGACTGGTTGAGGACCTGAAGGCCGACTCCGCCAACGTCATGGTCATGATCATGGACCTGGAGGATAACTACGGCATCATTATCGAGGACGATCAGATCATGAATCTGAAGACCGTGGGCGACGTGGTCAAGTACATCGAGGCCCATCAGTAAGCAAGCAGCAGCCCTCTCCGGCATGCCGGAGAGGGCCTTCCCCCACCTGTTTTCATGCGCAAGAGGACTCCCCCGTGCCCTTTTGCGCATGGATGCAGCCAACGCCAGCCTTCGCTGGAGAAAGGCACATCATGCACAATCTGATGAACACGCTGGGCTACCAGTTCAAGGATCCGGCGCTGTTAAAACGTGCCCTCACCCACCCCTCCATGGGCGGCGAGGACAACCAGCGCCTGGAGTTTCTGGGCGACGCGGTTCTGCAGTACCTCATGTCCGATATTCTCTACGCCAGCCATCCCAAAGACCGCGAGGGGCAGCTGACACACCTGCGCGCTCTGCTGGTCTGCGAGGCTGCGCTCTCCCAAGTCGCACGCAGCCTCCATGTGGGCGACGCCCTCATCATGGACAAGGGCGAGGCTCTCACCGGCGGCCGGAATAAGCCCTCCGTCCTTTGCGACGCCATGGAGGCCATTCTCGCTGCCGCCTATCTGGACGGCGGATTGGACGCAGCCCGCGGCATCATCCAGCGCCACTGGCCCCGCCCGGAGGATGTGCATCGCCCCATGCAGGATTCCAAGGGTGCGCTCCAGGAGCACCTGCAAAAGGACGGCGGCGACGCCCCAACCTATGCCATTCTCGCCCAGGACGGCCCGCCCCATGACCGCACCTTCGAGGCCGCGGTCTACCGCTACGGCGTGGAGCTGGCCCGCGGCTCCGGCAAGACTAAGAAGCAGGCCGAACAGGCCGCTGCCCTCTCCGCACTGGAGAAGCTCACCGGAAAGTAACATCAAGGCAGACAGCGCGTCTGCCTTTTTTGATTGCCATTCGTCGACATTTCAGACGCATAACTTTTTTCATCCCCGACTTCTTGACAAATTTGCGTTCAACAAGTATGATAAGTATGATTTGTATAACTTCTTCATAAGGAGGCACATATATGGAACAGCATCCCCCCGGAAAATTCGCCTGGGCCGTCAAGGTCGGCGAAAAGGGACAATTCGTCATCCCCAAAGAAGCCCGCGATATCTTCGATATCCACCCCGGCGACACGTTGATCCTCTTTGGCGACGTCGAACGCGGTATTGCCATCCCCCCGAAAAGTGCGCTGACTGAAATGCATCGTGCTATCTTTGACCAAAGGGAGGTCGATTGACCATGAAGATCGCCTGGTTCTGCATCCCCGCTGCGGGTCACACCAACCCCACACTGGCTGTTGTCCGCCGCCTGACGGAGGCTGGTCATGCCGTCAACTATTACTCCTTTGAGATGTACCGGGAGCGCATCGAGGCCACTGGCGCTGCCTTCATCCCTGTGGACGCCTACTGCGCAGAGATGCAGCTCTCCCCCGCCGACGGGAAACGTATCGCCACCGACACTGCCTTCGCCACGAAGATCCTTGCCGACACGACCCTCGCTCTGGACGAGGCCATGCTGGCGGAGCTGCGCGCCTTCCAACCGGATGTGATCGTCGCGGACTCGATGGCCCTGTGGGGCAAGCTCCTTGCCATCAAGCTGGAGGTGCCCTTCGTGTCCTCCACGACGACCTTCGCCTTCAATAAGGAATCTGCCCAGGTGATGCAGCAGGGCCTTGTCGACCTGTTCAAGTTGCTTCTCAGCCTTCCGAAGATCAACCGGCAGCTCAAGCGTCTGCAGAAGGCAGGCTACCAGATCAAGTCTATTCTGGATGTGGTGCAGAACGACAACACTACCAACACCATCGTCTACACATCGAAGTTCTTCCAGCCCAGCGCTGACAGCTTCTCCGACCGGTATGTTTTCATCGGCCCCAGCGTCTCCGAGAAAACTCCCCTGCCCCGTCAGACTGACAAACCCCGCGTGTATATCTCCATGGGCACAGTCAACAACGACATGCCTGTCCTGTACCGCACCTGCATCGCCGCGCTCGCGGACAAATACGAGCTGATCCTCTCCGTTGGCGAACAGGTCGATCCTGCTTGCCTTGGTGAGCTGCCGCCTCATGTGACCGCAGCACAACGGGTCGATCAGATGGCAGTGCTGGCAGACTGCGACGCATTCCTCACCCATTGCGGCATGAATAGCGTCAACGAAGCCCTGTACTGCGGCGTACCGATGGTGCTTTTCCCGCAAACTGCGGAGCAGAAGGGTGTGGCCAACCGCACGGCGGAGCTGGGCGCTGGCCTGCTGCTCCCCGAACCCACGGCGGACGCTATCCTTGCCTCGGTAGCTGCCATCATCGCAGACGATAAATACCGCAAGGCCGCCGCGAAGATCCGCGAGAGCTTCCGCAGCTGCGGCGGCCCAGAGGAAGCGGCGAATTTCATCCTGGGCGTAGCAAAATCCTGACACCAAAAAGACAGACACAACTGTGTCTGCCTTTTTTACTTCACCGGGCGAACAGGATAGTAGTAATCCATCTGCTCATAGCCCAAGACGGCCTGTACTGCGGCGGAAGTAATGATATTCCCCAGCTCCCGACGGGCAGGGTCGATCATGAGCCCGCTGTCCTCCGGGAAAACGGCAACCTCTGCATCCATGGCCTTCTTGTCGGTCTGCTGGTCGATGCCCGTCGCCACAGCATACATGCCGCCGGGAAACTCCACGACCTCCGCACCTTCGGGCAGCGCCATGCCGTCCGCATGCATGAAATACCAGCAAAATCCCGGATGCGCCGGATCGCTGTCATCCCAGGTCAGGAAATCCCGTGGAAACAGGCTGCGGGGCTGGGATTCCATCCAGGCGTTGAACACCTCCAACGCAGGCTCGCCAAACATCCCCACCGAGGACGCCACCATCCTGCAGGGCGGCATGTCGTAAATGCGGATCGGCTGCATCGTTTATTCCTCCTTTTACCCCATCATAACACGGGAGGAAACCAATGTCAACCATTCCCCAAAACGCAAAAAAGTGGCATAGCGCCACTCTTTTGACTCACGTGAATACAAACACGCGGAAGCAACCAGGCTCCCTGACCCGCAATGCGGGTATCGGGATTAGCCCTGCTTCTGCTTGTGCTTGGGATTCTCGCAGATCACCATGACCTTGCCCTTGCGGCGGATGATCTTGCACTTCTCGCAGATGGGCTTCACGGACGGACGAACCTTCATGCTCTGTTACCTCCTGTTGTAGAGTCTGAGCGGGTGCGGCGGATGCCACCCCGGATTCTTCATACGTTGGGACTGGGAACAGTCCAACAATTATTATACACCAGATGTGCCAAACCGTCAAGGGGAAATCCATGACAATTTGTTCCGCGCACCGTGATTTTCTTAAGACTTGCTGCGCCAGGTGATACGGCCACGGGTGAGGTCGTAGGGGCTCAGCTCGATGGTGACCTTGTCGCCCTCGTAGATGCGGATGAAGTTCATACGCATCTTGCCGGAGATGACAGCGGTAACCTGATAGCCATTGGGCAGCTCAACCTTGAACATAGCGTTCGGAAGGGCTTCAATGACCTTGCCTTCCATTTCGATGACATCGCTCTTGGACATTTTCAGTCCTCCTTACTTGTCGTCATCCACCGTGGTGGACGGATTGCTGATTTCCAAGCCGTTTTCCTGCAGCGCCCTGCGCAGGTCGCTGTCCTGCAGGTGTTTGTTGGGCAGCGTATTGCCGTCCACATTCACCAGGATGGGCTTGGGGCGAAGATGCTTGACCTTCTTCTTCTTCGGATGGGCAATCTTGCGCGTCAGGCCGTCAGCCATGAGCACAAACTGCTCGTCGATCACCTCAAGGACGATAAAATACCGTCCTTCATCGCGGCCCTGCGTGGAAAGCACCACCCGGCCGGGGATCATCGTCAGCCTATCCATCACTGATCCTCCCATTTGAAGCCCGGGAGAGTCAGGATCTCGGGCAGACCTTCCTCGTTGATGGCGAGGGTGTGCTCATAGTGGCTGCACAGGCTCCGGTCACGGGTGCGGTAGCACCATTGATCGGGGTCACAAGTGACGCGCCAGTCGCCGGCGGAGATCATCGGCTCCACCGCGATGGTCATGCCCTTGCGCATGCGCAGACCCTTGCCGGGAACGCCGTAGTTGTACACCGGCGGATCCTCGTGCATCTCGCGGCCAATGCCGTGGCCGGTCAGGTCACGGATAACGCCGCAGCCGTTGGCCTCTGCATACTCCTGGCATGCATGGCCCACATCGCCCAGGCGGTTACCCGCAACGCACTGACGGGCAGCGCGCCAGAAGCATTCCTCGGTGATGTCGATCAGGCGCTGCGCCTCGGCGGAGATTTCCCCCACCCCAGCGGTGAACGCACTGTCCGACTGCCAGCCATCCAGGATCAATCCGCAGTCCACGGAAATGATCTGGCCCTCTTTGAGCACCTGCTTCCTGTTGGGGATGCCATGCACCACCGCATCATCCACAGATGTGCAAAGGGTGGCCGGATAGCCCTGATATCCCTTGAAGGACGGGATCGCTCCTGCTTTGCGGATGAGGGACTCGGCGTAAGCATCAAGATCCCAGGTGGTCACACCGGGTTTGATTTCCGCACGAACCTTCTGATGCACCTCGTACAGCAGGGCGCCCGCAACTCGCATCTTGGCGATCTGGTCAGAATTTTTCAAACTGATCATCGCTATCAGCCCTTCACGACAGTCAGGATGGACTCGAAGATCGTGTCCATATCCTGCGCGCCGTCGATAACCTTGAGGTTGCCCTTCTTCTGGTAGTAATCCACCAGGGGAGCAGTCTGCTCATGGTACACATTCAGGCGAGCGAGGACGGTTTCAGCGCTGTCGTCCTTGCGCTGGATGAGTTCCTCGCCGCACTTGGCGCACTTGGTCTCACCATTCAGGTGAGACACATGATAGGTTGCACCGCAAGCAAGGCACACGCGACGGCCGCTCAGGCGGTTGATGAGCTCTTCGTCCGCCACATCCAGATCGACCACAACGTCGATCTTGGCGATGGTATCCAGAGCCTCAGCCTGGGGAACTGTGCGGGGGAAGCCGTCAAGGATGTAGCCGTTCTGGCAGTCATCCATCGCCAGGCGCTCACGGACGATGTCAATAATGACCTCGTCGGGCACCAGCTTGCCGGCCTCGACATACTGCTTCGCCTTCAGGCCCGTGGGAGTTTCCTCCTTCATGGCACGGCGGAGAATGTCACCGGTAGATATCTGAGGAATATTCAGCGCGTCGCAGATGCGCTGCGCCTGGGTGCCCTTACCGGCACCGGGAGGGCCAAGAAAGATCACATTCATGATAATGTTCCTTCCTGAAAATCGTCGCTCTTGTTAGCTTATGCACTTCATTGCTCATGTATGAATCGCATGGGCGATTCTTCAAAAAACGCCATGCACCGAAGAAGCGGACTTACGACGGTGCATGGCACTTTTGATTACATGAAACCGTTGTCCTTGTCGCTCTGGATGCCGCGGATCGCCATCTCACCCTTGATCGTGCGCATGGTCTCCAGTGAGACGGACACAGCGATCAGCATGGAGGAAGCAGCGAAGGGCACCTGCAGAGTCAGACCCCTGAGCATCAGCGTGGGGATCGCAGCCAGCACAGCCAGGAACAGCGCCGCAAACAGGTTGAGGCGGTTGGTGGTGCGCTGCAGGTAGGACGCAATGTCCTTGCCACGGCGGCCGGGGATGGTCGCACCCTGCTGCTGCAGCTGCTCAGCCTGCTTCTTGGCATCAAAGGAGATGCTGGAGTAGAAGAAGGTGAAAGCGAAAATCAGCAGCGCGGACAGGATCAGATGCAGCCAGGCGCCATTGACCAGGTGTTCGTTGCACCAGGCGGTGAAACCGCTGTGGGGGGCAACCAGCTGGCCGATAGTGCCAGGGAAGGACAGGAAGCTGTACGCGAAGATCAGCGGCATAACGCCCACAGCAATGACCTTCAGGGTCATGTGGGTGTTCTGGCCACCGTACACGCGACGGCCCTTGACCTGCTTGGCGATCTGCAGCGGGATGCGGCGCTCGCCCAGGTCGATGAAGGTAACAACAGCAGTCAGGATAACCAGCAGGGCCAGGATCGCGAACGCGCCCAGGAAGGCGGTCACGGTATCAGCCGTGCGGAAGCCGCTGACAATGCCATTGAACAGGTTGGACACAATACCGGCGAAGATCAGCAGGGAAATACCGTTGCCGATGCCCTTGTCGGTAATACGCTCACCGATCCACATAGCCAGGGCAGTACCGCCAGCCATGGAGACGCCGATGAGGATGTTGTTCCACAGGCCGTCCTTGGCGTAGCCCAGACCATTGGACAGACCAATAGCCTGAATCACAGCCAGGACGATGGTCAGGTAGCGGGAGATCCGGTTGATCTTCTCGCGGCCACCCTCTTCCTGCTGCATGCGCTCCAGAACAGGAAGCGCGATGCACAGGAGCTGCATGATAATCGAAGAGTTGATGTAGGGGGAGATACCCATGGCCATGATGGTCATCTGGGACATCGCGCCGCCGGTCATCATATTCATGATATCAAGCAGAGGCAGGTCATTGCCGCCCATGCCCAGTCGGCTCAGGTCGATACCCGGAGCGGGGATACAACCCACCAGACGGAACAGGATCAGCATTCCGAAGGTATAAAGGATCTTTTTGCGCAGGTCTTCGATCTTCCACAGCTTGCGAATGTAATCAAGCATGTCAGATCACCTCGCAGGTGCCGCCAACGGCTTCGATCTTCTCCTTCGCAGAAGCGGTGAACTTAGCAGCCTTCACGGTCAGCTTCTTGGTCAGTTCGCCATTGCCCAGAACCTTCAGGCCATCCTTGGATGCGTGGATCATGCCGCAGTCGATCAGGATCTCCTCGGTGACGACAGCGCCGTCCTCGAAGACTTCCAGAGCCTCGACATTGATGCACTCGTAATCAGTGCCAAAGATGTTGGTGAAGCCCTTCTTGGGCACACGACGGTACAGGGGCATCTGGCCGCCCTCGAAGCCGGGGCGCTTGCCGCCGCCGGAGCGAGCCTTGGCACCCTTGTGACCCTTACCAGCAGTCTTACCCAGACCGGAGCCAACGCCGCGGCCAAGACGCTTGGCAGCGGTGGTGGAACCCTCGGCGGGATGCAGCTCGTGCAGTTTCATTCGGGGTTTCCTCCTTATTATTCGTTGACTTCTTCAACCTTCACCATGTGCTTCACAGCGAAGATCTGGCCGCGGATAGCGGCGTTGTCGGGCTTGGTCACAGTCTGGCCAACCTTGCGCAGGCCCAGAGCAGCGACAGTCGCCTTGTGCTTGGGCAGAGAGGCGATGGGAGACTTGATCAGAGTAACCTTCAGCATTTCTCTCTACCTCCTTAGCCCAGGATCTCTTCCACGGTCTTGCCGCGCATCTTGGCGACTTCCTCAGCGCTGCGCAGCTGCTTGAGGGCCTCGATGGTAGCCTTGACCATGTTGATGGGGTTGTTGGTGCCGAAGGACTTGGTACGGATGTCCTTCACGCCAGCCAGCTCCAGCACCGCACGGGCAGCGCCGCCGGCGATCACGCCGGTACCTTCGGGAGCGGGCAGCAGCACCGCCTTGGCGGTGGAGAAGTAGCCCACAGAATCATGGGGGATGGTGGTGCCGTTCAGGGGCACATTCACCAGGTGCTTCTTGGCGTCTTCGTTCGCCTTGCGGATGGCCTCGGGAATTTCCGCAGCCTTGCCCATACCGGCGCCGACGCGGCCATTCTCGTCACCCACAACGACCAGCGCGGAGAACCGCATGTTGCGGCCGCCCTTAACGGTCTTGGAGACGCGGTTGACAGCAACCAGGCGATCCTTGAATTCGCTTGCCTGTTCGTAGCGTTGCATTTCCGTTGCTACCTCCTTCTTAGAATTCCAGACCCGCTTCACGGGCGCCATTGGCCACTTCGGCCACACGGCCAGTGTACACATAGCCGCCACGGTCGAAGACGACGGTCTTGTAGCCAGCGGCGATGGCACGCTCTGCGATGAGCTTGCCCACCAGCTTGGCAGCGCCCTTCTTGTCCAGCTCGTTCAGCTGCTCCTGGATGCCCTTCTCCATGGTGGAGGCGGCACACAGGGTCTTGCCGGCGACATCGTCGATCAGCTGGACCTGGATGTGCTTCAGGCTGCGGTAGACGGACAGACGCGGCATTTCAGGGGTGCCGCTGATCTTCTTGCGGACGCGGGCATGACGAATCTCACGCAGTTCCGCACGGTCACGCTTCTTGAACATTTGCAGTCACTCCCTTTCTTACTTCTTACCGGTCTTGCCTTCCTTGCGGCGGACATGCTCATCAATGTACTTGATGCCCTTGCCATGGTAGGGTTCGGGCTTACGGATGGAGCGAATGTCAGCAGCCAGGGCGCCAACGACCTGCTTGTCGATACCCTTCACCACGATGGTGTTCTGGTTGGGGGTCTCGTAGGTCACGTTTTCGGGGGCCACACGAACAACGTCGTGGCTGAAGCCGATCTTAATGACCAGATTCTTGCCGTCCTTGCACTCAGCGCGGTAGCCGGTACCGACCAGCTCCAGGGTCTTCTGGAAGCCAGCGGAAACGCCGACCACCATGTTGTTGACCAGGGTGCGGTACAGGCCGTGCATCGCACGGTGGGGAGCAGCGTCAGAGGGGCGGGTGAGGGTAATGATGTTGCCCTCCTGGTTGACGGTGATAGCGGGATTGACCTGCTGGGACAGGGTGCCCTTGGGGCCCTTGACAGTGACCAGGTTGTCGCTATCCACAGTGACCGTCACGCCCGCGGGAACAGTGATCGGAAGTCTTCCGATACGAGACATGATATCACACCTCCATTAAGCGTGTCGGTCTATTACCAGATGTAAGCCAGCACTTCGCCGCCGATGGCGTTCTTGCGGGCTTCCTTGTCAGTCATCAGACCCTTGCTGGTGCTGATGATCGCAATGCCCAGGCCGCCCAGAACCTTGGGCAGCTCCTCGCAGCGCGCGTACACGCGCAGACCGGGCTTGCTGATGCGCTTCAGACCCGCGATCACGGGGGTCTTGCCATTGATATACTTCAGAGTCACCTTGATCTCGCCCTGCAGGCCGTCGTCGATGAAATCGACAGACTTCACATAGCCTTCCGCCAGAAGAATCTTGGCGATGGCCTTCTTGGTGTTGCTGGCAGGCAGCGTCACAGAATCGTGCTTGGCGATCTGCGCGTTGCGGATTCGGGTGAGCATATCGGCGATGGGATCATTCACAACCATGATGGTACCTCCTTCCGTTTGTCTCCCCGATTACCAGCTGGCCTTGCGCACGCCCGGGATCTCGCCCTTGTAAGCGAGCTCACGGAAGCAGACACGGCACACGCCGTACTTGCGCAGGACAGAGTGGGGACGGCCGCACAGACGGCAGCGGGTGTAAGCGCGGGTGGAGAACTTAGGCGTCCTCGCCTGCTTGATCTTCATACTCGTCTTTGCCATTGTTGCTCTCCTCCTTATTACGCCTGGGTGAAGGGCATGCCCATCAGACGCAGCAGCTCCTTGCACTCCTCGTCGGTCTTCGCGGTGGTGACGAAGATCATCTCCATGCCGCGGATGTTCTCGACCTTGTCGTACTCGATTTCGGGGAACAGCAGCTGCTCACGGATGCCCAGGGCGTAGTTGCCGCGGCCATCGAAAGAGGTCGCAGACACGCCGCGGAAGTCGCGAACGCGGGGCAGAGCGATATTGACCAGCTTGTCCATGAACTCTTCCATACGAGCGCCGCGCAGGGTGACCTTGGCGCCAACGTTCTGGCCCTCACGGAGCTTGAAGTTAGCGATGGACTTCTTGGCCTTGGTGATCATGGGCTTCTGACCAGCGATGGCGGTCAGCTCATTGATCGCCAGCTCGAAGGCCTTGGTGTTGTCCTTCAGGTCGCCCAGACCCATGTTGATGACGATCTTCTCCAGCTTGGGGATCTCCATCACATTCTTGTAGCCGAACTTCTGCTGAAGAGCAGGAACAGCCTCGGCCAGGTACTTTTCCTTCATACGGGTAGCCATCAGACTTTTCCTCCTTCTCAGATTTCGGCGCCGCACTTCTTGCAGGTGCGGACCATCTTGCGGACATTCTTGCCATTCTCGGTGGTCACGGTAACCTTGTGAGCCACGCGGACGGGCTTGCCGCACTTTTCGCAGATCAGCATCACGTTGGAAGCGTCGATAGGAGCTTCCTTCTTCACGATGCCGCCGGGCTGCATGGCGTTGCGGGCCTTCTGGTGACGGGTCACCATGTTCACGCCCTCAACGATGACCTTGCCGGTCTTGGGGAACGCAGCGGCGATCTTGCCCTTCGTGCCCTTATCCTTGCCGGTGATAACCATCACCAGATCATTCTTACGAACGTGCATCTCTTCCGCCTCCTCTTACAGAACTTCGGGAGCCAGGGAGACGATCTTCATGAAGTCCTTCTCACGCAGCTCGCGGGCAACGGGTCCAAAGATACGGGTGCCCTTGGGCATCTTGGCATCGTTGATGATAACGGCGGCGTTGTCATCAAACTTGATGTAAGAGCCATCGGGGCGGCGCTTATTCTTGCGCATGCGGACGATAACCGCCTTCACGACGTCGCCCTTCTTCACGGTGCCGCCGGGGGTAGCGGTCTTGACGCTGGCCACGATGATGTCACCGATGGAACCGTCGCGACGGAAAGAACCGCCCAGCACGCGGATGCACATGATTTCCTTGGCGCCGGAGTTGTCGGCAACCTTAAGCCGGGTTTGCGGCTGAATCATAGTATTTCCTCCTTAACGCGCGGATTACTTAGCCTTCTCGATGATCTCGACCAGGCGCCAGCGCTTGTCCTTGGAAAGCGGACGGGTCTCCATCACCTTGATGGTGTCGCCAACGCCACACTCATTGTTCTCGTCATGAACCTTCAGCTTGGAAGTCTTATTCATGATCTTGCCATACAGCGGATGACGAACGCGGGTCTTGATCTGAATGACGCAGGTCTTGTCCATCTTGTCGGACACGACCACGCCGATACGGGTCTTACGCAGACCGCGCTCCACATTGTTGTTGATTTCAGACATGGCAGCAGCTGCCTCCTTCCACTCTCACTTACGCCTGTTCCTTCTGGCGCAGCACGGTCAGCGCACGAGCGATGTCGCGCTTCACCGCAGTAATCTGCATGGTGTTCTGCAGCTGGCCGGTAGCGAGCTGGAAGCGAAGGGTGAAGAGCTCCTTCTTCAGCTCAGCAACGGTCGCAGTCAGCTGCTCATTGCTCATGGAAACAAATTCGTTCGCCTTCATTACTCTTCACCAGCCTCTTCGTTCGCGGGCTTCTCAGCGCGCTTGATGAACTTGGTCTTCAGGGGCAGCTTGTGAGCAGCCAGACGCAGAGCCTCGCGGGCGATCTCTTCCGGCACGCCGGCGACCTCAAACAGGACGCGGCCGGGCTTCACAACAGCAACCCAGTACTCGGGGGAACCCTTGCCGGAACCCATTCGGGTCTCAGCGGGCTTCTCAGTCACGGGCTTATCGGGGAAGATCTTGATCCAGACCTGGCCGCCACGCTTGGTGTAGCGGGTCAGGGCGATACGAGCAGCCTCGATCTGCTGGGAGGTGACCCAGCAGGGCTCGGTGGCCTGCAGACCGAACTCGCCGTAAGCCAGGAAGTTGCCGCGGTGGGCAGCACCCTTCATGCGGCCGCGGAACTGCTTGCGGCGCTTGACTCTCTTAGGCATCAGCATGGTTACTTGACCTCCTTCGCGGCGGGAGCCTTCTTGGCCTTGGGCAGGATCTGGCCCTTGTAAATCCAGACCTTCACACCCAGGCGGCCGAAGGTGGTCTTCGCCTCGGCAAAGCCGTAGTCGATGTTAGCACGCAGGGTCTGCAGCGGGATGGAACCCTCGTGGTAGTGCTCGGTGCGGGCGATGTCAGCGCCGCCCAGACGGCCGGAAACGCTGGTCTTGATGCCCTTGACGCCGGGCAGCTTCATCGCGCGGCCCTGCGCCTGCTTCAGCGCGCGGCGGAAGGAGATGCGCTTCTCCAGCTGCGCGGCAATGTTCTCAGCCACCAGCTGAGCGTCGGCGTCGGGCTGCTTGATCTCCAGAACGTTGATCTGAGCGGCACGGCCGAGGAAAGCGGTGACGTCCTTCTTCAGCTGCTCGATGGTCGCGCCCTTGGGGCCGATGATCATACCGGGCTTGCTGGTGAAGATGTTGATGGTAACGGTCTGAGCGGTACGCTCGATATCGATCTTGCTCACGCCGGCGGCGAAGTACTTGTCCTTCAGCATCTTGCGGAGCTTGTTATCCTCGACCAGGTAGTTGGCAAAATCCTTCTTGCCAGCGTACCAGCGGCCGCTCCAGCCGAAGACCACGCCCACGCGTGCGCCGTGGGGATTGACTTTCTGACCCATGAGTAAACCTCCTTACGCCTTCTTCTGGTCCAGCACCACGCTGATGTGGCTGGTGCGCTTGAGCATGGGGGACGCGCTGCCGCGGCTGCGGGCAACGTAGCGCTTCAGCGTGGGGCCGGGGTTGGCGTACACTTCGGCGACGTACAGGTCCTTACGATCCATCTCCAGGTTGTTCACCGCGTTGGCGATGGCGCTGTTGAGCACCTTCAGCACGACGGGGGAAGCGGCCTTGGGGGTGTACATCAGGATCGCCGCTGCTTCGTCCACATTCTTGCCGCGGATCAGATCGATCACGATCTTCACCTTGCGGGAGGAGATGCGAACGTACTTGGCGTGGGCCTTGGGGCGACGGTCAGCGTTTTCCTTGCGGAACGCGGCCTTCTGCTTTTCACGAGTAGCCATTTCGTTTCACTCCTCTCTTCTTACTTGCGGCCGGAAGCCTTGTCACCCGCGTGACCCTTGAAGGTACGGGTGGGGGCGAACTCGCCCAGCTTGTGACCGACCATGTCCTCGGTCACGTAGACCGGCACATGCTTGCGGCCGTCATGCACGGCGATGGTATGGCCGACGAAATCCGGGAAGATCGTGGAAGAGCGGGACCAGGTCTTCACAACGTTCTTCTTGTTGGCGTTGTTCATTTCAACGATGCGCTTCATCAGCGCGGCCTCAACATAGGGGCCCTTCTTAATAGAGCGGCTCATTTAGCTGCCTCCTTCCTGCAGGATACGCGCTTACTTCTTGCTGGCGCGCTTGACGATCATCTTGTTGGAGTACTTCTTGTGCTTGCGGGTCTTCAGGCCCAGAGCGGGCTTGCCCCACGGAGTCACAGGAGCAGGCATACCGACGGGGCTCTTGCCCTCGCCGCCGCCGTGCGGGTGGTCGCAGGGGTTCATGACGACGCCGCGGACGGTGGGACGGATGCCCATGTGGCGGACGCGGCCAGCCTTGCCCAGACGCACATTCTCATGATCGGAGTTACCCACAGTACCGATGGTAGCCTTGGCGTTCAGGGGCAGCTTGCGCATCTCGCCGGAGGGCAGACGCACAGTAGCGTAGCCGTTTTCCTTAGCCATCAGCTGAGCGCTCATGCCGGCGGAACGAACCAGCTGGCCGCCGCGGCCGGGCTTGAGCTCCAGGTTGTGGATCAGGGTACCAACGGGAATGTTGGCCATCGGCAGCGCGTTGCCGGGCTTGATGTCAGCATTCTCGGAGGAGACGACGGTGTCGCCAACCTTCAGGCCCTGGGGAGCCAGGATGTAGCGCTTCTCGCCGTCAGCGTAGAACAGTAGTGCGATGAAGGCGCTGCGGTTGGGATCGTACTCGATAGCGGCAACCTTAGCGGGGATCTCCAGCTTGTTGCGCTTGAAGTCGATGATGCGGTACTTGATCTTGTTGCCGCCGCCCTGATGACGAACGGTGATCTTGCCCTGCTTGTTGCGGCCGGCGTTCTTCTTCAGAACCTCGACCAGGCTCTTCTCAGGAGCCTTCTTGGTGATTTCCTCGTAGGTCAGAACCGACATAAAGCGCCGGGCGGGCGAAGTCGGCTTGTAAACGCGAATAGCCATTTTTCTGTCCTCCCTGCTTTACTGAGCCATGCCCTCGAAGAACTTGATCGGCTTGGAGTCCTTCTTCAGAGTAACATAGGCCTTCTTGATTTCCGGCGTGCGGCCAGCAGTGCGGCCCTGGCGCTTGATCTTGCCCAGAGTGCGCAGGGTGTTGACCTTCTCGACCTTCACGCCGTCCTCAGCGAAGACGGTTTCGATCGCCTGCTTGATCTCGATCTTGTTGGCGTTGATCGCCACTTCGAAGATGTAACGCTTGTCAGCGATACCCTCGTACGCCTTTTCCGTCAG
>JBGUSK010000015.1:0-2282 GCA_045132495.1 Christensenellales bacterium
CTGGCTGAGCTGGATGGAGGTCAGGGGGAACTGCTTGTCCGCCCGGCGGGACTCCACCTTGAAGGACTTGGCGGCATCCAGATCGTCGCCCAGGTACTCCTCGATGGTGTTGAAGATGGCATCCAGGTTCTTCTCACAGGCCCGGCAGCGGCAGATGTTGACGATGCCGAAGATGTGCTTGCAGGCATCCCAGGCGCCGTCCACATCGGCCTCGTCGTTCATGGGCTCGACGTAGATGGTGGACTGCATCAGATACACGTCAAACTCGCCGAAGTGCTTCAGACGGCGGCGGACATTGCTGCGCAGCTTGGCTTCAAACTGACGCTTGTTGGAGCCCTTCAGGACGATCTCGCCCAGCTTGAGCAAAAAGATTTCTTTCATAATATTTCCTCCAGGTTATGATGAGGAATTAGGAATGAGAAATGAGGGATTTTGTTCAATCCTCATTCCTAATCCCTCATCCCTAATCTCAAATTCCGAATTCATCACAAAAAGGACCTGCCGCAAGCGGCAGGCCTTTTTATGGTCGAACTTACACGGTGGGCTGGTTGGCTGCCTCGATGATCTTGACGAACTTCTCGGGCACCAGGGAAGCGCCGCCGATCAGGCCGCCGTCGATGTCGGGCTGAGCCAGCAGCTCGTAGGCGTTCTTCTCGTTCATGGAGCCGCCGTACAGGATGGAGATGGCGCGGGCATTCTTGGAAGAGTACAGCTTGCGGACCACGGTACGGATCTGCTCGCAGACCTCCTCAGCCTGTTCGGGGGTGGCGGTCAGGCCGGTGCCGATGGCCCAGATGGGCTCGTAGGCGATGATGACCTTGCGGATCTTGTCCTCGGGCACGCCCTTCAGAGCCAGCTTGATCTGCATGGCGATATGCTCGACGGTGATGCCGTTCTCGCGCTGCTCCGGGGTCTCGCCGCAGCAGACGATGGGGATCAGGCCAGCCTCCAGGGCAGCGTGAACCTTGGCATTGACATCGGCGTCAGTCTCACCGTACATCTCACGGCGCTCGGAGTGGCCGATGATGACGTACTTGCAGCCGGCGTCAACCAGCATAGCGGTGGAAATCTCGCCGGTGTAGGCGCCGGAGGCCTTGGCGTTGCAGTTCTCAGCGCCGATGCCCACGCGGGTCTCGCGCATGGCGCGGACGGCAGCGGGGATGCAGACGGCGGGGACGCACAGGGCCACATCGCACCAGCGGCCCTTGGGCATCATAGCCTTGAAGGCAGTCATGAACTCCTTGGTCTCAGTGGGGGTCTTGTTCATCTTCCAGTTACCGGCAATGACGGTCTTACGGTACTTTCTGTTCATGGTTGGGATTCTCCTTACTCTATCTTGACATCAGAAAAGTGATGTAGTGTACATAGTTATGCCATGCCGGGGAAAGTCCCCGGCATGGCGAAGGTGCTAGGGGCAGATATTCGGAATGATGATGCGTGGTCAGCGCATCTGAGGTGCGAACCTCTCCCCTCTTCCGAATCGACAGCAAATGCTGTCTTTGTGACCAACGATTCAATTGTCAGGAGCGGTCTGCACAGCTGGGACAAAAGGCCCGCTGTCCGCAGAAGCCGATTGAATCAGCGGTCACATTTCTTACTTGTCCTGCAGGCAGGCGATGCCGGGCAGCTCAAGACCCTCCAGGAACTCCAGGGAGGCGCCGCCGCCGGTGGAGATGTGGGTGATCTTGTCTGCAAAGCCCAGCTGCTCGCAGGCAGCAGCGGAGTCACCGCCGCCGACGATGGTCACGGCCTCGGAGTCAGCCAGAGCCTGAGCAACTGCGATGGTGCCCTTGGCCAGGGTGGGGTTCTCGAACACGCCCATGGGGCCGTTCCAGACGACGGTCTTGGCGGCCTTGGCAGCGGCAGCGAACTCAGCGGCAGCCTTGGGGCCGATGTCCAGACCCATCATGTCAGCGGGGATGGCGGTGCAGTCAACATACTCGACGGGGATCTCGGCGTCGATGGGGTTGGGGAAGGAAGCAGCGATGGCGGTGTCCACGGGCAGCAGCAGCTTGACGCCCTTGGCCTCTGCCTTGGCCATCATCTCCTTGCAGTACTCCAGCTTCTCGTTGTCCACCAGGGACTTGCCGACGGTGTTGCCCTGAGCAGCCAGGAAGGTGTAGGCCATGCCGCCGCCGATAATCAGGGTGTCGACCTTCTCCAGCAGGTTGTTGATGACGTTCAGCTTGTCGGAAACCTTGGCGCCGCCCAGGATGGCGACGAAGGGACGCTCGGGGTTGGCCAGAGCCTTGCCCATGATGGAAACTTCCTTCTCCACCAGG
>JBGUSK010000016.1:0-23536 GCA_045132495.1 Christensenellales bacterium
TCAGAACCTCGACCAGGCTCTTCTCAGGAGCCTTCTTGGTGATTTCCTCGTAGGTCAGAACCGACATGAAGCGCCGGGCGGGCGAAGTCGGCTTGTAAAGACGAATAGCCATTTTCTTGTCCTCCCTTGCTTACTCGGCCATGCCTTCGAAGAACTTGATGGGCTTAGAGTCCTTCTTCAGCGTGACGTAGGCCTTCTTGACTTCGGGGGTGCGGCCAGCAGTGCGGCCCTGGCGCTTGATCTTGCCCAGAGTGCGCAGGGTGTTGACCTTCTCGACCTTGACGCCGTCCTCAGCGAAGACAGCCTCAACGGCCTGCTTGATCTCGGTCTTGGTGGCATGCACGTCGACCTCGAAGATGTAACGCTTGTCAGCGATGCAGGTGTACGCCTTCTCGGTCAGAACCGGACGGCGGATGATGTCGTGGGGATTCTTCATTATGCGTACACCTCCTCAACCAGCGCCAGCGCAGCCTTGGTCAGGATCAGCTTGTTGGCGTTCAGGATATCGTAGACGTTCAGGGTGTTAACGTAGGTGGTGGCAGCCTCAGCCAGGTTGGCAGTGGCGCGGACCACGTTCTCCTCGCGCTCGGGCAGAACGACCAGAGCCTTCTTCTCGGCGTTCAGGTTCTTCAGAACCTTCGCCATCAGCTTGGTCTTGCCTTCGGCCAGGTTGATCTCGTCCACAACGACGATCTCGCCAGCGTTCAGCTTGGAGGTCATCGCGGACTTAAAGGCCAGGCGGCGAACCTTCTTGGGCACCGCGATGTAGTAATCGCGGGGCTTGGGAGCGAACACGACGCCGCCGTGGGTGAACTGGGGAGCACGGTTGCCATGGTGACGAGCATTGCCGGTGCCCTTCTGACGGTAGATCTTACGACCACCGCCGCGGACCTCGGTGCGGGTCTTGGCACTCTGGGTGCCCTGGCGCTGAGCGGCCAGGTAGGAACGGACGACCAGATGCATGGCGGCCTCGTTGATAGAGGAAGCGAAAATCGCGTCGCTCAGTTCAACCTCGCCAATGGCCGCGCCTTCCATATTGTAAAGAGCAGTCTTAGCCATTGTTACTTTCCTCCTCGCGGCATCACTTGACGGTGTCGCGGATGATCAGCAGACCCTTGTTGGCGCCGGGCACAGCACCCTTGACCAGCAGCAGGTTGCGCTCCACATCCACAGAGACAACTTCCAGGTTCTGAACAGTCACGCGGTCGACGCCGTAGTGGCCAGCCATGTGCTTGTTCTTGAAAACACGGGAAGGATCAGAGTTAGCGGACAGGGAACCCACGCCACGGTGATACTTGGAGCCGTGCGCCATGGGGCCGGTGTGCTGGTTCCAGCGCTGGATGGCGCCGGTGTAGCCGTGGCCCTTGGAGGTGCCGGTCACGTCGATCTTGTCGCCAGCAGCGAACTGCTCGACGGTGATCACGTCGCCAACCTTGTAGCCGGAGCAGTCATCGAAGCGGAACTCGCGCAGGACGCGCTTGGCCTCGACGCCAGCCTTCTTGTAGTGGCCCAGCTCAGCCTTGGTGTGGAGCTTCTCGGCGCGCTTCTCGGTCATCTCGCCGAAGCCCACCTGGACGGCAGTGTAGCCATCAGTCTCAACGGTCTTGGTCTGCACGACGGTGCAGGGGCCAGCCTCGATCACGGTGACCGGAACAAGACGGCCATCTTCGGTGAAGATCTGCGTCATGCCGATCTTCTTACCCACGATCGCTTTCTTCATTGTTTCGTTCCTCCTGCCTTACAGCTTCATTTCGATTTCGACACCAGCAGGAAGTTCGAGCTTCGACATGGCGTCCACGGTCTTGGGGCTCGCGTTGATGATGTCGATCAGTCGCTTGTGGGTGCGACGCTCGAACTGCTCGCGGCTGTCCTTGTACTTGTGGGTAGCGCGCAGGATGGTCACGATCTCCTTCTCAGTGGGGAGCGGGATCGGGCCCGACACGCGGGCGCCAGTGCGCTTGGCAGCCTCGACGATCCGCTCAGCGGACTGGTCGATCAGGGTGTGCTCATAGCTCTTGAGCTTGATGCGGATTTTCTGGATGGCCATTGATTTACCTCCTATTTCGTCTCGCTGACGCCGTCACGGTTCTCACTGCAGGTGCAAGACCCGCCGCGCCGCAAGTCCGTCGCCCGATTGACGGGCTGGTCCATGATAATTACCCGCCTGGCCTGGCGGCAACTTACCACTTCATCCCTAAACAGACAACAGACACATTATACAGTATCTCTCCGAATAAATCAAGAGGTTTTTCGCATCTTTTTTTAAAAATTTTCAAGTTTTTTTGCCCCTTAGACCCTCAAAACACGCTGTTTCCGGCCTTTTCCATCATTTGCGTATATACACGTCCTCCGGCGTATCTATATTTCAGAATGTAAACGCTTTCCTTTGTCATCCGTTCTCTGTTTTGTTAACATTCTTTGTTCAACCCCTTGATTTTCCTGTGTTTGCGTCATATTTTATGCACACGTTTATGGGTGTATCCTTCCTTGTGTCTCATTATCCGACCATCATCTCCTTTTGCGACACGCCCACACACGTGTGCATGTCTCCTGAATTTTTAGATTTCCACGCCCAAGCAGGACATTGTGCTTTTTTGACGAATTATATCACAATCGGTGTACAAAGGGAGGACGTTCAATGCGCCGTTTGTTCGTGTTTCTGCTGATCATTATGCTTCTGCCCGTTTCTTCCCTGTGCGAAAGCGGAGCTGAACGGCTCGCCAACCTTGATATCCTCAGCCAGCGTGATTCCAGGGTCGCCGGCAGAGAGTACTACTATAAAGGAATGCTTTTCCACATTGCAGGCTGCAAGCCCGCATCTGTGACCAACGCGTTCATGGCCCTGCTTGGCTCCTCCGAGACTGACGCTCCCCGTCTTCTGATGGAGCTGCGAAAAACCTTCAGCTATAACCCCTCCGACGAGGAAGCCGGCATCGAACTCACGAAGATGCCCGAATATCTGCGCAATCCCCGCAAGGATGCTGTTCTGCTCCGCAGCATGCTCCGCCAGGTCACCAGCATCGATTACATCGACGCCGCCCGTCAAAGCGTTGAACCCGCCTACATTCTGGCCCGCTATCCATCCAACCGGGACGCTCACCCGTTGATTATCCGGGATATGTATATTGAAGACAACTGGAGCTGGCTGGTTGAATTGGCCGCCGAGCTTTGCCGCCGCGGATACCCCGACGCCCGGATCGCGCTTTGTGCCGCCAGTGTCGGCACGGAGGATATGGATGGGCCTTTTCGCAGCGGCAAGGGCGGTCATTATGTCGCTATTTACCTCCAGGCTGGCGAGTTCCACCAGGAGGGCACCGTGTACCTCCTCGATTCCCTCCCCCGTGCCCTGGAGGGCGATATATACGGATTCCTAAAACACTACCCATCACAATACGCTTTTGTTTCCGAGCAGAAGAAGCCCTTTGCCCAAACCTACAACGTGACCCGCCTTCAGGATCCAGTTCTTCAGCTCAAGCTGAAACCCGCCGAGCTGGACAAGCTGAACAGAATTCCCCTTTCTCATAAAGCCGCCCGCAACAAGCTGCGCACCACACAATGCGAAGCGCTGATGCTCTTTCACCGCGCCTATTTCCTGCTGTACCTCCCCTGATATGCGCACGCAAAAGCAGCTGTCCACACAGGACAGCTGCTTTTATGTTATTCTGTTTCCAGGGCTTCCCACTCCGCATAAAGCCGGTCGATTTCATCCTTCTTCTGCTGATAAGCCTTGGCAAGCGCCGCGGCCTTCTCCGGGTCGGCATATGTTTCCGGATCAGCAAGTCGGGCTTCGATCTCCGCAGCTTCATCCTCGGCAGCCGCGATGGCCTTCTCCGCGTTTTGCAGAGCCAGCTTGCGTTCCTTGATCCGCTTCTCCTCCTCGCGGGACTTGCGCTTCTCCTTTTCCATCGCAGTACGGGTCATGCCAGCATATTCACTGTCAGGGGCCTGCTCGCGGTTGATCTTCTCAAAATAGTCATCGTAGTTGCCCAGATACTCCTTCACGCCGGTGGTTTCCAGCACACAAACCTTGTCCGCAAAGCGGTTGATGAAGTAGCGGTCATGGCTGATGGCGAGGATCGTGCCCGGGAAATTCTCCAGCGCATCCTCCAGCACCTCTCGGGAATCCATGTCGAGGTGGTTGGTGGGCTCGTCCAAGAGGAGGACGTTGTCCTTGCGAAGCATCAGCTTCGTCAGGGCAACGCGGCCTTTTTCGCCGCCGGAGAGGGTGTTGATGGGCATAAGCACCTCATCCCCGGTAAAGAGGAAGAGACCCAGCGCGCCGCGCACCTCGGTCTGATCCAGGCGGAAGAAGTCGTCCCAGACCTCGTCCAGCACAGTCTTTTCCTCATGCAGATGCGCCTGATGCTGGTCGTAGTAGCCCAGATCCACGCCCGCGCCGAAACGGATGGTACCCGCGTCCGGCTTCTGCTCGCCCACGATGCACTTGAACAGCGTCGATTTGCCCACGCCGTTGTCGCCGATGATGGCGATGCGGTCACCTGCCCGGACGTGCATCTTCACGCCTTCAAACAGCGTCCGGCCATCAAAGCCCTTGGACAATTCGTCGATCATCAGCACATCGTCGCCAGTGCGGCGGCGGGTTTCAAAGCGGAAGCGGATAGCGCTTTCATCCTGGGGCTTTTCCAGGCGCTCGATCTTTTCCAGACGCTTCTCACGGCTTTCCGCCAGCTTGATGGACTTTTCCCGGTTGAACTGGCGATATCTGGCGATGATGGCCTCCTGGCGGGCGATTTCCTTTTGCTGAAGCTCGTAGGCTTTCATGCGGATCTCGAAGCGCTCCGTTCGCTGGGCCATATAGGATGTATAATTGCCGTCATAGCATTCGGTCACGCCCAGCAGCAGCTCGCACATGCGGTCGCAGACGTGGTCCATGAAGTAGCGGTCATGGCTGATGAGCAGCACTGCGCCCTTGTAGGTGCGCAGATATTCCTCCAGCCAGGCGATGGACTTGAGGTCAAGGTGGTTGGTAGGCTCGTCCAGGAGGAGCAGGTCGGGCTCGGTCAGCAGCATGCGACCCAGGCACAGGCGGGTTCGCTCGCCGCCGGAAAGGAGGCTTGCCAGCTGATTCTGCTGCTCCTTACGGAAACCCAGGCCTGCCAGCACGCCCTGCACAGTGGAGCGCCAGCCGTAGCCGTTGCGGCGCTCAAACTCCAGCGTCAGCGCGTCGTACTGGCTGCCCAGGCGGCTGAGGCGCACCATATCGTCGCCGCATTCCGCCATCTGCTCCTCCATCCGGCGGAGCTGCCTTTCCATTTCCACCACCGGTTCAAAAACGGATTCCAATTCCTCCAGTACCGTGCGGCCCTCGCCCACCTCGCCTTGCTGGGCAAGGTAACCAAGGCGGAGACCCTTCTGCATGGTGATCGTTCCGCCGTCAGACATTTCCACACCGGCGATGATCTTCATCAGCGTGGACTTGCCGCAGCCATTCACGCCCACCAGACCCATTCGCTGGCCGTCCTGGAGGACAAGGGAGGCGTCCCGCAGCACCTCATTGGTGCCGAAGCTCTTCTGGACGCCCTGCAGGGAAAGGAGTATCATGGTATCCCTCCGGTATCAGATAAAATACAAAATCGCAAGTACAGCGACCGACGCTGCGGCGATCAGGCCATCCGCCCATTTCATCGGGGGATGCGCCACCTTCGGCTGCCGTACGCAGATATACGCTGACAGTGCGAGCAGCACCGCTCCGCACAGGAGGCTCCCCCACACAGGGATCGCGATCCAGTTCAGCGCGGTCAGGTTATAAACAAGGTGTGCCGCCATCGGGACTGCGATATGCCCCGTACGGAGCATCAGCAGCGTCAGGAGCAGCGACACCGCCAGCAGGCTGGGGAGATTGGCGGCATTCCCGTGCATGAGGGCAAAGAGTCCCGCCGTCAGCAGAACAGCCGTCACACGGCGGCTGCCATCCAGCAGCCCAGTCAGCACCGCACCGCGGAAAAAAGCTTCCTCCATGATCGCCGGGATCACTGCCAGCGCCGCGATATACAGCATCGCCACGGGGACGCTGCCGGGCACAGGCATTGCATCAGGCGAAAGGCTCAGCCAGTTCTGCCATGCTGCATCCACCGGCGTCAGAGCAGCCCGGCTCAGCACAGCCGCTGCTGCAGCCATCATCAGCCCCGGCCAGACCGCTTTCGTCTTCGTCAGCCGGGCGCTCGTCCACGGGCGAAGCAGCCACGCGGGCACACCCAGCAAAAGGGTGCTCACCAGCATCCCAGCGATGCACTGGGGTGCCGGATCAACCGACACATCCGGCAGCATTGCAGCCAGCAGAATATCCAGCGGATGCATCAGCAGTGCCAACACCAGCATCATCAGGAGCACACGGCGTGTTTTGCTCATACGCCCGCCTCCAGCGTGTAGACACTGCCCACCTGATCGCGGCGGGCCACATCCAGGAAGAGGTCAACACCCAGGCGTACGCCCTCGCGCTGCATCCGTTCCTCATTGACCCGACGGGCCAGGGCGGGGGTGTTGTTCTCCCCGCTCAGGTGGCCGAGGATGACGTGCTGCGTGCCCGCATCCACCAGCTGGAGGAGCGCATCGGCGCAGGCGTCATTCGACAGGTGCCCGTGGTTGGACAGGATGCGCTGCTTCAGCCGCAGCGTGTAGTGATCGTTCATGCGGAGCATATCCGGGTCATGGTTGCTCTCCAGCAGCACCAGCGACGAACCAGCCACCGCATCGCGCACGGTTCGGGGGAAAAAACCCAGATCCGTCGCCGTGGAAATGCTCACATTGCCGCCCCACAGGCGATACCCCACCGGGTCCGCTGCATCATGGGGAATGGAGAAGGGCACCACGCCGATGTCTCCCAGGTAGAAATCCGAGAAGGTATCAAAGGTGCGGCGGCAGCCCTCGGGCATCTTACCGACCTTCTCATCCATTGCTTCCCAGGTGGCGGTGGTGGCGTAGACAGGCAGCTTGTACTTTCTGGCCAGCACGCCTACGCCAGCGATGTGGTCAGAGTGCTCATGGGTGACGAGCACGCCGTCCAGGGTTTTCGGGTCAACGCCGATCATGTCGAGGGCCTCGGCGATCATTTTGCCGGACTTGCCCGCATCGATCAGCAGACGTGTCCCGCCGTACTGCACGAAGAGGGCATTGCCGCTCGACCCGGAGTACAGCGGGCAGAATATCATATCCATATATATGTAGGAAATCCTTTCGTATATGGGGATGAGCAGATGGGATTGCCCGGCTCCTTTGCGGCAGGTGCGGGCGTGGGCGAGCGGTTTCCGTGCGGCTGGGCGAGCTGTTTCGGCTGATCCGGTGGATCAGCGAAAGGCGCGTGGGGCTACTTCGCGCTGCGGCGCGGAGGTCTCCGACGGGCAGGGGCTAACGCCGCCCCTGCACCCGCGCAAGGGTCACAGACCCTTGACCCTTTTTTGTCCCGTCCCTTGTTAGATGTCCAGGTGTTTGGCGACACGCTCGGATTCAGGCGGCGGGGTCATATAATCCGCACCGAAGAGAATCGTCAGCACCTCATCCCACTTGGCAGGGATCAGGCACTCCAGGCTTTCAAAGGGTACCTTGATCTTCTCCTCAAACTGCTCCGGATGCCAGATGTGCATCATCAGCTCAAACGCACCGTTGGACATGCACAGATCGTTGCCCTCCTTCACAGAGGTGGACCACTTATCGTACATCTTCGCCTTCCACTGGGTTGAGAAGGGCAGACCCATGATGTGCGTACCGAACAGCAGAATCTTGTTCTTCCAGCTGAAGCGGCTGTAATCGACCTTCTTCTTCATCATGCCCTGCAGCATATGCAGCCGCAGGAACCACAGCTTGCGCTTGATGCCCGCTTCCGGCACAGGATCAAGGATAAAGAAATCCGTAAACGCCGCTGCCTTCTCCGGATCGCGGTTCATGACGCGGGGCGTCCAGGTGTCCAGGTAGGTCAGCTCGAAGCGCCGGTCGCACTCCTTGGGATACACCACGCGGAACTTTTCGAAATTTGCGCGGGTCATCAGCAGATCAACGTCGTCATCCCACGGGATGAAGCCCTTGTGGCGCACCGCGCCCAGGAGCGTACCGCACATCAGGTTATACTCAATGCCATGACGCTCGCACACGGCGATCACGTCCCGCAGCTGCTCGATCAGCTCAGCGTGGATCTCCGGGAGGGATAGCTTCTTTTCTTCCACGATTTGTCCCTTCTTTCGTTCTCGTCATTCTGTCGCTTTTATCCACAGAGAGTCTGCGATTTCCTCGCAGCTCAGGAGCTGTGCTTCCGTTGCCTCTCCGCCGTAGGGAAAAAGGGCCACAGATACCCCATAGCCGGCCTGACAAGTGAAATACTCCACCATATGGGTCACGCTGCCGTCGGGCGCCACATATGATGCAGCAATCCTCACGAATTTGTGCCCCTCCGGCGCAAGGTATATCTCCGCCGAGGACACCTCATACCCCTGGTCAGTGTAGAAATACGTCAGGTCTTCGCACATCAGCCGTTCGCCGAACTCGTTCATCTCATCGAAGTCCGTCTTGGCAGAGGGAGAAACAACGACCAGTACTTCCATCGACCCAGTTTCGTCAAGAAGCAGCGCATACACGTCGTTTTCCACCATCCAGGGCAGCAGCTCCCGCTGGCTGAAACCCGCACGGCTGAACACCGATGCACTGCTTTCCCGGGTGACGCAATACCCCACGATCGGCGTGAAGAAGAACTCCGCCCCGTCCAGCGTCACGACCACATCGCCGTCCTCGTCCATTTCTGCGAAACCGTACAGCGGAAGGAAGCACAGAATCAACAAGAGCGCGATGAGTTTCTTCATAATAGATATCCCCTTACCGATTCAGCCAGGCCAGCGTCCGCTCGCAGATGGCCTTCTCGTCCATCCTGTATTCGCCGCGCAGATACTGCTGCGTGCCCACGATGGTGGAGTACACATCCTCCATACCGATGCGGTGGACGCGGCAATTCGCACCCTCCTCGGCGATGACCTCGCACACCGCGCTGCCGAAGCCGCCCACGATGGAATGCTCCTCCACCGTGACGATGTGCTTGAAGCGCTGGCTGAGCTCGATGAGCTTATCCCGGTCGATGGGCTTGAGGCAGGGGAAGCTTACCACCTCGGCAGACACGCCCTGCTCGCTGAGGAGCTTGGCCGCGCCCACCGTCTGGGTCAGGATGCCGCCTGCCGACAGCAGAGCCACGTCCTTGCCTTCGCGCAGGGTCAGCGCCTTAGGGGCGGTATAGTTCTCGATGGGGCCTTCATGCAGATAGGGTTCGCCGCCGCGGCCCAGCCGCAGATAGCAGGTGCCGGGGGTATTCAGCATCACAGGCACGATGGCCTCCACCTCATGGGGATCACCGGGGGTGAATACCGTCACGCCGGGCAGGGCGCGAAGGATCGCCATATCCTCCGTGGCGTGATGGGACATACCCAGGCTGCCGTACACGAAGCCGCCGCCGACGCAAACCACCTTCACATTGGCGTTGTGGTAAGCACAGTCGTTGCGGATCTGCTCGATACAGCGCAGAGTCGGGAAATTGCCGATGGAATAGGTCAGCACAGTGCGGCCTGTCATGGCAAGGCCAGCCGCCAGGCCAGTCATGCCCTGTTCGGCAATGCCCGCGTTGACAAACTGGTCGGGATAGGTCTCCCAGAAGGGCTTCAAAACGCCGAAGCCCAGGTCGCCGGTCACCAGCGTCAGCTTGGGATCCTTGGCGGCTTCGCGCATCAGCGCACGGGTGAATGCGTCTCTCATGGCCTCTGCGCCTCCAGTTCCTTGAGTGCTGCCTCGTATTCCTCACCCTGGGGCGTGCGGTAGTGCCACAGGATGTCGTTCTCCATGAAGGACACGCCCTTGCCCTTGGTGGTCTCTGCAATGATGACCGTGGGCTTGCCGGTGCCGCGATTCTGCTTGGCCTGCTCAAATGCAGTACGCAGCGCCTCCACGTCGTGTCCGTCGACCTGCATCACATTCCAGCCGAAGGACGCCCACTTATCCGTGAAGGGCTCCAGGGCGATGGTGTTCTCGCAGAAGTCGAGAGACTGCATCCGGTTGTGATCGACAACGGCAATCAGGTTGTCCAGCCGGTACTGATGCGCCTGCAGCGCGGCCTCCCAGACGGAGCCCTCGTCGCACTCGCCGTCGCCCATGACGCAGAAGACGCGCCAGTCGGCATTATCCTTCTTGCCGCCCAGGGCCGTGCCCGCAGCGACCGCCAGGCCGTGGCCCAGGGAACCGGTGGAAAACTCCACACCCGGGACGCCCTTATGGCTCACATGGCCGGACAGACGGCTGCCGTTGGCATAGTGGGTACTCAGCTCCTCCACGTCGAAGAAGCCGCGCTCCGCCAGCGCCGCATAGATCGCCGCGCCCGCATGGCCCTTGGAGAGGATCAGCCGGTCCCGGCCTTCCATCTTGGGCTCTGCAGGATTCACATTCAGCACACCGGTATAAAGGGTCGCCATAATTTCCGCGAGGGAAAAGATCGCGCCGATGTGGCTGCCGCGGGAGATATGGGTCATTTCCAGGCCATGACGGCGGATCAGCCAGGCCAGCACCCGCGCATCTGCGGTGTCAATGGGCTGACCGGCAAAGGCCGCATGGGTCTTTTCAGTGTAGGTCATACGGATTTCTTCCCCTTTTCCTGGGCCATCTTCTTCGCTTTGCCGAACACGCCGCCGATGGTCTCGAAGAAGAGCTGCATATCCAGCTTGAAAGACTGATTCTTCGCGTACTCCACGCGCAGGCGGTTCTTCTCCGGCAGGATGTACTTCTCGTAATTCTCCACGGGATTCTCCGTACCGACGATCTCGTCCTGCGCAATATACACGATAGAGGAGCGGTCGGTGATGCCGGGGCGCACCCACATGATGCACTGCTGCTCCTCGGTGTAGGCGTTGGTGTACAGCAGCAGCTCCGGACGCGGGCCGACAAAGCTCATGTCGCCCTTGATGATGTTGAGTAGCTGGGGTAGCTCATCCAGCTTCAGACGGCGCATGATCTTGCCGGACTTGGTCACGCGGGGATCGTCCTTGGCCGTGCAGCCGCCAGTCTTGTCGGCATCCACCACCATGGTGCGGAATTTCATAATGTAGAAGGGCTGGTTCTTGTAGCCTCCGCGCACCGCCCGGTAGAAGACGGGGCCGGGGCTGTCCAGCTTCACCCAGATAGCCAGGGGGATCATCACCAGGCTGGCAGGGATGAGCATGATCAGCGCGAGGATAAAGTCCAGCACGCGCTTGACGACGTTGGAATAGAAGGGATGGGACAGCGGGCCGTCCCAGCGGGGCAGCTCGGGGAGAGGCGGGAGATTGGCCATGATGCATGCCTCCTTACATGTTGTTCAGCTGCTGCAGCACCTCGTTGAGGCGCTCCAGCTCGTCCTGGGAATAATACTGCAGCACGATCTTGCCCTTCTTGCTCGTGCCGGTGAGGGTCGCGCGCATGCCGAAGGTCTCGCGGCAGAGGGTTTCCAGCTCGGTCAGCTCGGCGGGAAGGACATGCAGGGGCTTCTCCTGCTTAGGGAGCTTCGCACTGTTCTGCTTGAGGAGCGCAGCGGCATTCTCCAGCTGACGGACGCTCCAGTCCTCCTCGATACAGCGGTTGGCCAGGCTGACCTTCACATCTTCGGAATCCAGGCCAGCCAGCACACGGGCATGTCCAGCGGACAGCACGCCCCGGCGCACCATGTCGATCACGTCCTCAGGGAGCGTCAGCAGACGCAGCAGGTTCGCCACGGCGGGACGGCTCTTTGAGAGGCGCTGGGCCACAGTCTCCTGGGTATAGCCGCACTGCTTCATCAGGCTCTGGATACCCATCGCAGTTTCGATGGGGTTCAGGTCTTCGCGCTGGATGTTCTCGATCAGCGCGATCTCCATCTGGGTGACAACGTCCATCTCGCGGACGATGCAGGGCACGGCGTTCAGGCCTGCCTCGCGGGCCGCACGCCAGCGGCGTTCACCGGCAACGATGCGATAACGTCCGCCCTTCACCGGGGTGACAAGAATGGGCATCAACACACCCTGATCCTTGATGGACTGGGCCAGCTGGGCGATGCTCTCCTCAGAGAAGATATGGCGGGGCTGGTCGGGATTGGGGTCGATGTCGCCAATGGCGATCTCCTGGCCCGCACCGGGGGCTGTGGTATCCAGTTCAGGCAGCAGGGCGTCGAGGCCCCGGGCAAGTCCGCGCGTCTTTTTAGGCATGATGATGACTCCCTCTATATCAAATCCTGTGTAAGAATCAAAGCTTCCAGTTCTTATCCACCTTCACGCCGTTGCGCTTGAGGACCTCCTGGGCCAGGGCTGCATAGGCGGTAGTACCGGTGGAACGCTTGTCATAAATGTGGATGGGCTCGCCGTGGGAGGGCGCTTCACCCAGGCGCACGGTGCGCGGGATGACCGTGCCGTACACCTGCTTCTTGAAGTGCTTTTTGACCTCATCCACCACCTGCAGGCCCAGATTGGTACGGCCGTCCAGCATCGTCAGCAGCACGCCCTCAATGTCCAGGCGGGGGTTGTAGGTTTTCTTCACCCGCTGGATGGTCTGGACAAGGCTCGCCACGCCCTCCAATGCGTAGTACTCGCACTGAATGGGAATGATCACGCTGTCGGAAGCCGTCAGGGCGTTGACCGTCAGGAGGGACAGACTCGGCGGACAGTCGATAATGATGAAGTCAAAGTCCTTCGCCACTGCGCCCAGGGCCGTCTTTAGACGGAGTTCGCGCTTGTCCACGTTGACGAGCTGGAGCTCCGCGTCCGCCAGGCGGATGTCGCTGCCCGCGATGGAGAGGTTCTTGAAGTCGGTCTTTTCCACCAGTTCCTTCATCTGAACGCGCCCCATCAGCACCTCGTACATGGACTGATCCTCCACCGCCATGCCGATGCCGGAGGTGGCGTTGCCCTGAGGATCAAGGTCGACGAGGAGCACCCGTTGACCCATGTCCGCCATGAGGGCAGAGAGGTTCACCGCCGTGGTCGTCTTGCCCACGCCGCCCTTCTGATTGATGATGGAGATCGTCTTGGCCATGGTGAATCCTCCCAGGGTCTTCGACCCGTTTTTTTGCTCCGCCGAGGGCTCTTTGCCCAGTTTGGGCATACTAAATCATCTTATTATACAGCTTTTCGGATGGATTGTAAAGGTGGAACCACCGGAAAAGCATCGCCCGGCACACAAAAACGCCGTGCATCACAGGGATGCACGGCGTATGAAAACAGCTTTGTCAGTTTTCCGGCTTGGCGTTGGTCACTTCCAGCTTCTCAAGCACCGCCCCGAAATAGGTTTCGACTTCGGCGTCGGTCAGCTTCATGGCCTTCTGCAGCAGCTCAGGAATCTTCTTCGGGCGCACCCGGGCATAGTACTTCGTTGCACCGATGTTGGTCTGCCAGTTTTTGAGCTTCATGTTTTTCCAGCGGTCGATGTGCCGCGGCAGGATCGGCTCCAGCTGGGCTATCACCTCGTCGAACTGGTTCTCTACGTTCTCCCACACAAAGACCGTGTCCAGCAGCTCTGCGATGCGCCGCAGGAACTTATCCTTGTACTCCGGCACAGCGAGCAGCGCATTCAGCGGTTCATGACGGAAGCCCTGTATCTTCCCCGACACAGGCTTGATGTAATACTCCAGCGGCGTCTTTTCCAGCCCGCGCCAGCAGGCCTCCACATCGAAGAGGATGTACCTCCACTTGCCGCCCGGCACACGGTACACGCGCACATTGGTAAAGTCCACATTGCCCAGGATGATCTGATAGGCCGCATGGGTGAACATGTTGTCGATATCGAGGCGTTCCTCGACAAAGGCCAGGTTCTCCGGGATGTTCAGATCATTCTTCTTGCAGAAATCCGCCAGTTCCAGCCAGTCCTCGTTGTCGCCGTGCTGGGTGAAGCGATCGGTGCCGGTGCGGGCCAGGATGTCGATCTGGTCAATTTCGGCCTCGTCGGTCACGCCCTCGTAGGCCGCCACGAAGTATTTGTTGATCTTCTCCCGCAAATTGTAGTGGCCCCAATATTCACCGTTGATGTACACCTGGATGATCACATGATCCTGATAGAGGATCCCCTGCCCCTCCGCAAGAGTGGAGGCCACGATATCCCTCAGTCGGGTCGCGGAGAAATCGCTGTTCGCGCCGCGCAGCAGCAGGGACTGATACGCCGTGTAATCCCGTGTCGGGAAGGGATTGAAGGCAAAGGTCGCCTCACCATAGGCCTTGCGGGCATAAAGGGCGATGGACTTCTGGGCGTTCTGCCGCGCACTGTGGCCAGAAGCTGTGAAGGTGCCCATCTGGTTGATCTCGCACACACCCTCCCCGTTGAAATATTCAATATTGACGGGGTATTCCCATTCCTTCTCGTAGTTGGGCGTATCGCCGCTGCCGCGAACCAGCGCGCCGGTCTTTTTGTTGAACAGGTATTTGTCATCCGTCGTCAGGCAGACGATGGGCGTAAGCTGCTCGTCCTCGACAATATAGGTAGCACTGACAGTAACACTGGGCACTTCATTTTCCCGGAATGCCCGCACTCGCAGCGCCGTGGTCTTGCTGATTTTGAGACCGTCAACGGGGTAAGCAGCAGATTTCGCATCAGGCGTTTCGCCGTCGGTAGTATAGCGGAGGATCGCCCCCTCAGGACATTGCACAAACACGATCACACCATCCGCATAGAAGCCGCCGGCAGTGATGATCGCCGGAGTCTCCGTGCGGGAAGGATAGACGGCAGCGTCGTTTTTCTTGGCACGGGTAGCGTTCACAAGATAGCCATAGTCCGCCTCGGCAGGGTCACCGTTGAAACCGGCAGGCAGGCCCCAACTGACATTGCCATACTGCTGAGGATATTCCAGTGTCTGCACGCGCTCGCCGCCAGCGTTGGTGAGATACAGCGTTTCACCCTCCGCCTTGAGGGAGAAGGATGCAGAATAGGGCGATTTCGTACCGGGCGCGATATCATCCTCCCCCGTGCACCAGATGGTCACATAGCCGCCGGCTTTGAGCTTCGCACCTTTTGGAAAGACAAACTTAGCCAGGTTCTTCTTGCCATCGGAGAGCATCCAGCCGCTGAGGTCAACAGCCTTCTCGCCCCGGTTGTGGAGCTCGATCCAGTCGTAGCTGTGCTCGTTTTCATACATACCGTTAGAGGCCATGACCTCATTGATAACCACCTCGGGCCCCTCTGCCAAAGCAGGCAGGGCGAATGCCAGCAGAATCACCAGCAGCACAATCAGCCTTTTCATCATGATCCTCCCTTTTCAAAGCGTGGGGGACGCATTTTCATCCGGTTTGATTGTACCACAAGGGCGGATGCATGGCAACAGAAAAGGAGCATTCCCTGCGGAATGCTCCATGATTTTACAAGTCTTATTCTTCGACGATGGGGGCGTCCACCGCATTCTTCTTCACGGATTCAATGCCGTTCTCGCAGCTGTTCTTGGCCACATAGCCCTCAGACACAGCGATGACCTGGCCATTGGTGGCCTTCAGGCGGAAACGGTACTCGCCAGCCTTGTCAACGTACATCTCGAACTTGGGGCACTGGGCCTTCTGCCAGTTCTCAACGGTCTGATCCTCGACATTCGCCACAGGGGCATTCTTGGCCACAGACTTCACGCCATTCAGGCAGGACGCCTTGGTCTTGTACACTTCGGAGGTGGCAATGACTTCGCCATTGGTGGCCTTCAGGTCAAACTTGATGCCGGAGGGCACCTCACGCACGACAAACTTGCCCATAGATGCAACATCCTTTCTTATGCCAAGAGGGAAACACTCCCCGCCCGGTTTTCTTTGGATACATTTTAACATAGATGGGGAAGATTGTCAAATAAAAGCGAATCAGTCCCCCGATAGGAATGCTTCACAGGTCCATTCGACCCGCTTTTCCTCTCCCATCGAGCGGTTGGTTCGCACACCGTCGTCCTTGACAAGCGTCATGCCCAGCTTCAGCATCGTGCGATAGGAAGCCACATTCTCACTGTCGCAGCAGGCAAAGATACGCCTGACGCCGATGCTGCGGGCGAAATCCATCACCGCCAGCGCCGCCTCGGTAACGTAGCCGCGCCGCCAATAAGCCTTATTCAGCACCCAGCCCAGTTCCGCTTCGGTGCGATCCTCCTGCATGTAAAGGGTAATGCCGCCAATGTGGGCGTCCTCCAGGAAGAAGGCGAACTCGTAACGCTCCGGCGCTTCCTTGTGCCATTCCGCCTCTGCATCTTCCAGGAATGCTGCGGTCTCCGCTTCATCCGCATAGGGCAGGAACATCATGAACCGGGTGTTCTCCAGATCACCGGCATAGGCATGGGTCGAACTGAGCAGGCTTCTGTCCGCCGGACGCAGCATCAGCCGCGGGGTATGCAGCATCAAAGGCGTTTCCTCCCTTCAGCGGGTCAACCCAGCCAGCAGCGCCACCATGGGCGAATTCCAATAGACGCAGATCTCGTTGGTGGAGTAGCTTTCATGCATGTCAACGAAGCACTTGCCCGCCGGCTGGCCCTGCAGGTGCTCCCGGGCACAGGCGTCTGCCAGACCGCTGCACGCACCGCCGGACAGCATGCCCGGCTGACACACCCCCAGCGCTACGCTGGGCCTGTGATGCGGGTGCAGCATCGGCTGGGATCCGAAGCAGGACACATAGCAGTATCCCACCGGATTCACGCCAAGCAGGTAGTGCAGCTGCTGCTCCGCCGCCTGATGATACTTGTTCTCCCCCGTCAGCAGCCACGCCTGATAAAAGAGCATGCCATCGTTGGCGATATTCATGTTGCTGCCCCAGGGCAGGTGCTCCGTCATGGTGATGCCATATGCGTTGATCCGGGCAAACGCCTCCTCTGCCGCATCCAGCACCCACTGACGGCAGAGCTGTCCCAGCTCGCCCGGCAGCGCCAGGCCCTCCACCGCTGCATAGCCGCTCACGTCGCCCCAGCCCAGCGGCGCATGATGACGTTCCCAGGCCAGCAGCGCATCCCGGGCTGCCGCGAGGTATTTTTCCTCCCCCGTTGTCAGCGCCAGCTCCACATGGGCCCAGAGACGTTCATCCGCGTCGCGGCCATCACCATATCCGCCGGTCGAAATCCCCTCGGGATTGCGAAACAGGATGGGTTCCGACTGCGCCAGGAAATCCCAGGCGAGCCTGGCCGCCTCCAGCATACGGTTGGCAAACGCAGTGTCCACCGGGGCATAGAAGCGGCTCGCCATGGCCATGCAAGCTGCGAAATCCCCCGTTGCAGTGGTGGACACCGGGCTGATGATCAGCTCTTCCGCTTCATCGTGAGGCATGATCATCCCACAGAATTTCGCACAGCTGACCTTATGGTAAACGCCACCGTCCGCCCGCTGCATCTTGAGCATCCATTCCAGCTCCCAGCGGGTTTCCTCCAGAATAGGCGTCAGGCCGGGTTTC
This sequence comes from Christensenellales bacterium, assembly GCA_045132495.1. GTDB lineage: Bacteria > Bacillota > Clostridia > Christensenellales > Aristaeellaceae > UBA11524. The sequence continues at coordinate 17,371 of JBGUSK010000016.1, forward strand.
ACGAAGGCCCGAGGATTCCACTGCCATGCCAGCAGCAGATCTGCCGCCGCCTTGGCTGCAGGCACGATATATCGGCCAAAGTCGCCCGCGTCGTGCCATCCGCCACTGACCTCCATGTACTCCTCTGTCCCATACACCCGGGCCAGAGCTGTATGGCAGGCCGGATGGGCAAACACCCCTGCCCGTTCATCCAGATCGCCGCCGCAGCGCTGATAATAGAACATATCCACCAGTGCCTTCAGACATGCCTGATAGGGCGTCTCCCCCACCTGGAATGCATAGGATTCCTCTTCGCCGCAGCGCAGGGTATAGGTTCCCGGCTCGTTCAGAGCGGTGAAGTCCACCACGGCAACCGCATCGCCCCAGATCTCCGTGCGCTGAGGATCCACCGGCACAGTCAGAACAATCTGCCCAGCCTCATTGATCACCTGCATTACGTTCGACAGCTTACCGCGCAAGACAGCGGTCTTCTTCATTTCCCGGGTATATCCCAGCTGGTCGATCAGGATATTCATTATTTCCACCCCATCCTCAAGCGGCGCGGCGTGCAGCATACCCCCCGCTTGGATAATTCCATCAAAGTTATCATATTATGACACAATACGTCTGAAAATGCAACCATCAATTTATTGCTTGTTGTAAAGCTTCCAGCATGATGGTAAAGTTGAATCTGTCACCATGCGCTTTCCCAACAATATGGTTGGTAGAACGCTTGCTTAATGGCAAATGCTGAACACAAGCTGAAAATTGTCCAACTAATGGACATTCTCAGAAGAGAGACAGATGCGCAGCATCCCATCTCTATGTCTAAAATCAAAGATAAGCTTTCAACGCATTTGAGTGGTCACAAGCCTGACAGAAAAGCATTCTTCAAAGTTCATGACATAGGATGACATAGTGGTTTTGGCGCGACATAGAAATGACATAGAGAAAGGAGGAAAATAGCGCCTAAACTGGTCAAATCAGCAGTGAAAAGTAGAAAGAATACAAAAAAGGGAACCACCCTTTTCAGAGTAGTTCCCTTGAAAACCCTTGATTTTGCTGGATTTCTCACTTGTTGAAGTAGCGCTTCAGCAGGCCTTCGAAAGCCTTGCCGTGACGGGCCTCGTCGCGGGCCATTAGCGCGGCTGGAAATCTCCGTTCTTCGTCCCTACGGGTCGAATCACTGCGATTTCTACGCCCCGCTGGGGTACGAACACTTGGTTTCGGGGTGTCAGGTGGCGAAAACATGCAGTGCCGGTTTCTTCGAAAGTGTCTGAAAAGACAATTTTGAAGGAGCGGAGAAATCATGGCAACTGCGAAGAAAAAGAAGTACGACACGGGCGTTTATCCCCTGCCAAGCGGCAACTGGGCGTACCGATTCAAGATAACAGTGGATGGCGAAGTGATAGCTCAACGCCGCACGAAGGATGCTTACGGCGTGCCCTACCTGACAAAGAAGCAAGCTGTTGATGCACGCCGCGCCGCCATCAAGGCTGCAAAAGCCAAGGAACCAATTGACGGCATTCCGATTGCAGAGCCTAAAACTGTAAAAGAAGTGTTCCTTGAATACTGCGAAAAGGGCCGCACCGATAGAGCCTACAACACGATCCTCAAACAGAATTCGCTCTGGAACAACTACCTTCGGGATAAGTTCGGGGATCGTTGCGTCGAAGAGATTTCCGTGGCCGAGGTGCAGGATTATCTTGCCTACCTGTACCGTGAAAAGGGCTACGCCTATCGGTATGTGGAATCCTTCCTCAAAATGTTCTATCTGATCTTCGGGCAAGCTTACTCCCGCGATTACATGTCCCAACAGGCATACAACAAGATGTGCGTGAACAAAGACACGAAGATTCACATGCCGAAAGCGAAAGTGGACGAAAGGCTGGACATCATCGCCTTTACCAGAGACGAATGTGCCGTCATGGACGAATACTTTGCCGGAACAAACACGGAAACTGCCTACCTCTTAGGCCGCTATTGCGGACTGCGCATCCTTACGGGGAGGACGATAGGGCTTACGGCGGGAAGCAGATCGTGTAACGAGGGGCGCAAATAGCAGCGGAAGACCTAATTCGCCCTTTTCATTGCTCTACTCTTGAAAATGAGGACTTCGCAGAGCGAAATTCGCGTTGTAAAGCAAACGCCGCACGCAGTTGTTGCGGCGGCGTTGCGAAAATTGCGCGGGAGGTGTGGGCTTGTTCGTGCTGCGGTTGGGAATGCGTTTCCCGTCGCCGTAATCGTGCTGATACTCGATCCTCTTGATATTTTGTAAATGAAAGCTGATTGACAGAAAAAATCGCTACACTTATAATTCAATACGAAAGACACCAAAATCGAAGACACCGCACTGTTTTTTCAGCCTCTTGACCAGAGAAAAAGACACCAAAAAGACACCGAGACATGAAAAGAGGCCAGCCCCTTGCGGGACTGACCTGCTAAATTGGGTGGTTTACCCTCCCATTTGGGTTGAATTACTTGCCGAAGTAGCGCTTCAGCAGGCCTTCGAACGCCTTGCCATGGCGGGCTTCGTCGCGGGCCATCTCAAGCACGGTGTCGTGGATGGCGTCCAGGTTCAGGCTCTTGGCCAGCTTGGCCAGCTCGAACTTGCCGGAGGTCGCGCCGTTTTCGGCGTCCACGCGCATTTCGAGGTTCTTCTTGGTGGAGTCGGTCAGGACTTCGCCCAACAGCTCGGCGAACTTGGCAGCGTGCTCGGCCTCTTCAAAGGCAGCCTTCTCCCAGTACAGGCCGATCTCGGGGTAGCCCTCGCGATGGGCAACACGGGCCATGGCCAGGTACATGCCGACCTCGGAGCACTCGCCCTCGACATTGGCGCGCAGGCCATCGATGATCTCCTGGGGAGCGCCCTTGGCAACGCCGACCACATGCTCGGCCGCCCAGGTCTTCTCACCGCCCTGCAGGACGAACTTGCTCGCAGGCACCTTGCAAACCGGGCACTTCTCCGGAGCCTCGGGACCCTCATGCACATAACCGCAAACGCTGCAAACCCACTTCATATTGAAATACCTCCTGAAAAGTTTTTTTGTTTCGTATTTTTATGTTCGGCTTTCGCCTGATATGATGATAACATATTTCGAGGAAAATGAAACACCTTTTTTGAAATTTTCTGCGGAATTTTTGAAAGTTTTGCGACGGACGCACAAAGTGCCCCTCTCTCCGGGATGGAGGGAGGGGCATGGCCGTTACTCAAGCAATTCAGCATAATATGCGTTCATCAAAGGAACATTGTCTGTTGTATACGAAATCATGGGACCATACATCGTCACTTGATCGCCTTGCAAAAGGCGAAGGCTCGTTTCCTGCATGATATACTGTATATCGTAATACCGATAGAACTCACCCTCTTGGCTCCGCAGCGAGATCGTACAAACCCTTGATCCTGATTGGTGAATGCTCATAACCGTACCGGTCACAGAGAAGGTTTTTCCTACATAGCTTTCGGGTTCTCTCATGACCTTATTGTAGACAAAGGCTTCACATTCCGTCCCGGAACAAAACGGGCACACATAGCGATGATCAGTACTTCTGCAAGTCTTGCATACAACCTGATGATTGGCGCTTGTTGCGCTATCCCCGCAGGAATACCCCTGTATATATCGCGCACCTTTGCATGTCCTGCATTTTTCTTCACTGCAATTTGAACAAGGTTCTTTTAGGGGGCAAGATTTGGTCCCTTTCATCCAACAAATCAGGCACGGGTCGATCCCTGTTTCGCCTGTTCCATTACAGTTTGTACACTTAGTCACACCACTTCCTCTGCACTTGGTGCATGTAACTTCTCCGCTTCCCATGCAGCGCAGACAGAAAGGACGCCCTGTTCCATTGCAGTTCCGACATGTATATCTGTAACTTCCCGTCCAACTGCAATTCAAACAGTCGATCTCGAAATTATTCTTTCCAGATTCGGGACACAAAAATGCGCCCGTATCTCCGCAGTAAACACAGCTTGTTTCTGCGCCACTCGAGCATATTACGCCTTGGGCCAAGATAAGAACAATCAGGATACTCAACAGTTTCTTCACCGAATCACTCATCCCTTTCAGTAGTCTTTCTTGTGATCATGCAATACATTCTGCCGTTGCAAGCCATTTTCGCACATTGTACCACATCAAATAACCTGTGTCAACAACATTATGCTATTCTCACAAGGTTTATAATTTCCAATACCTCCGCCTACAATAAGGCGAGGTGATTGCATGAAGCTGGAATACAAAAAATACTATGAGCAATTCGGCCTGAACGTCGTTTACTACCGCAAGAAAAAGCGTCTGACGCAGCTCAAACTGGCAGAACTGGTCGACATTGACCGAAGCCACATCAGTGCCATTGAGTTGGGCAACGTGGGCGTATCCTTCGACGTGATCTTCAAGCTCTGTGAAGTCCTCGAAATCACGCCAAGGCAACTCTTCGACTTCCGCGAATAAGCCTTCCGTTCGCAAAAGCAGGATTTCCCCCCTCCGCGGCGAATATAATATAGATTAGGTACAAATGCTGATATTTCAGCAGTCAATTGATGCAACCATTCTCCGAACGAGGGTGAATTTATGCAGGATTATGTGATTTTGATCAACCTGGACGATGGCGTGTGCCATGCCCTGGCCCGGCGACTGCGGGCAGAAAGCATCTATTGCCGCATCATGCCCGCTGAGGTCAGCGCTGATGAGGTGCTCCGGGCGAATCCCCGGGGCGTGATCCTGGCCAGAGGCTGTGCAGGACAGGCGGCAAATATTCCGCAAATGATAGATTTCCTGCAAATGGGCCTGCCCATGCTCTGCCTTGGCGACGCTGCTCTGACGCTTTGCAAAACCCTTGGCGGAACCCTGGATGCCGAGGCCGAAAGCGGGATTATCACCGTTACCTTTGACCCGCAGGATTCCCTGTTCGATGGCGTGGAGGACGGTGAACGCTATCTGCCCGTCTGCCGCGGCATGACGTTCGGCGAGGATCAGGGCAATGTTTGCGCCACCGCAGATCAGGCAGTGGTAGGTCTCCGCGTGCGTCAGCGTGACGTGTATGGCCTGTCCTTTCCCCTGGAGCGCAATGACCCGGCCACTATCCGGCTGCTGCTGAACTTCTGCCGGGAGAAATGTGGCTGTACCCAGTGGTGGACGGAGCGTGCCTTCATCGAGCAGGCCAAGGAATCCATCCTTGCTGCTGCAGAAGGCGGCGATGCGCTGTGCGCCCTTTCCGGCGGCGTAGACAGCGGCGTCAGCGCTTTGCTGGGCAATCTGGCGCTGGGGCATCAGCTGCACTGCATCTTTGTGGACACCGGCCTTCTGCGCGAAGGCGAGGTAGAAGAAGTCATGGAGGCCTACCAGAACCAGGTAGGTCTGAACGTCCGTCGGGTGGATGCACGGGCTGAATTCCTGCTGGCCCTCAAGGGTGTAACGGATCCCGGCGAAAAGGAACGCATTATTCGCAGCCTGCTGCGGGATATCCTGCGCCGGGAAGCAGAGGCACTACCAGGTGTGAAGTTGATTCTACGCGGCACCAATTATGCCGACACCCCGTCTCCCGAGGACAATGCAGCCCTCCCCACCGCCACAAAGGTGGTTGAGCCGGTGAAGGAACTGTTCAAGGACGAGATCCGTCATGTGGGCGAATCATTGGGCCTGCCTCCCGCCATGACAAGCCGTCAGCCCTTCCCGGGCAGCGGACTGGCATCCCGGATCATGGCCAGCGTCAACGCGGAACGGCTGGATGTCCTGCGCAGGGCTGATGCCATCTTCCGCCAGGAAATTGAGGCAGCCGGGCTGCACCGCAGGCTGTGGCAGTACTTTGCGGCGCTGGCGGTCTCTCCCCTGCCCGGCGGCGGGTTAATGGTGGTTCTGCGTGCCGTCCAAGCCTCCGAAGGCGGCAGCGGCATGCCCGCCCGCATCCCCAGCGATCTGCTGGAGCGCGTGACCAGCCAGGTCATGCAGGAATGCCCTGATGTTCAGCGCGTGTTTTATGACTGCACCCCCAGCAAAACCTATGCAAGGCTGGCGGGGAAATAACATATATGAAAAGGCGAAGGAGCACGCTGGACAGTTTCCCGGATAGCGGACAATAGAAAAAAGAGACCTCCTGTTGTAGAATAGAACTACGACAGGAGGTTTTAGCATGGCAAGAAGATACACGAAGGTGGAAGAACTGGCAGAGGTTGTGAGGGTTCGACATGAGC
>JBGUSK010000017.1:0-4149 GCA_045132495.1 Christensenellales bacterium
CGGGCGTTCATGATATCGTCATATTCCACCGTTATAATAGGCTTGGAAGATGGATATGCAGCCATAAATGTTAAAGCATTGTAAATCTTCTCTCAGGATGAAAGAAATTCCTTCCCTCAAGCGTTTTATCATTGAAGGGCCTCACATATACTTGACCATCCACTTTGCCGCAGGAGAGCCTGTCGAAAGGCTGCTACCTTTGGCGGATGCGCAGAAATGCGGCATATTGCAGCTGCATGCGCATACATTATGAGAGGATGGTGGCAGATGATGATCAGGCCCTCGACCCTCACCCCCCGTGCCAAGCCGCAATTCGATTGGCCGGAAAAAACACAGCCCCGCCCCCGCAAGCATTTGTTTGCAAGCAATCCTGCACATATGCGGGTACTGTGCCTGGGCGCTGCACTGGCGCTGCTCTGCGCGCTGTACCTCGGCCCCTTGCAAGAGGACGCAACTGCCGTCGTTGCGACGAAAAAGGTCCTACCTGTATATTCCGTTGAGCGGGAGGACAAGGTGATCTCCGTGACCTTCGACGCGTCCTGGGGCGGCGACAAGACCCTCAAAATCCTCGATCTGCTGGATGAATACAACGCCAAGGCAACCTTTTTCCTCGTCGGCATCTGGGTGGATAAATACCCGGAGCTGGTGAAGGAGATTGCCGCACGGGGGCATGAGATCGGCAATCATTCGGATTCCCACGCCCATTTCACCCAGATTTCCGACAGCAAGATCCGCCAGGAGATGGATTCCTGCTCGGACAAGATCGAGGCGCTTACCGGCATGCGTCCCACGCTGTTCCGTCCGCCGTATGGGGATTACAACAGCAAGGTCGTGACCGTTGTGCGGGACGAAGGATACGAGTGCGTGCAGTGGTCGATCGACTCGCTGGACTGGAAAAACCGCGGTGTGGAGGATCTCGTCAAGCGCGCAACAAACAATGTGCAGCCGGGGGATATCATCCTCTTCCACAATGACTCGGAATACATTGTGGAGGCGCTGCCCGCCATTCTCAAGCACTATCAGGAGCAGGGCTTCGATATGATCCCTGCGAAGGACATCCTGCTGACAGGAAACACAACCATCGACGTGCAGGGTAAGCAGCATCCCGCCGCTGAAACCTGACGTCACAAAGGAGCGATCGCTATGGAAGAAACCGGGAACTACCTGCATTTGTCTGGCATTCTGACCGACACCCCTGAATACGGCCACGAGGTCTTCGGGGAGAAATTCTACTATGCTACCCTGAGTGTGCCGCGTCTGTCGGGCGCGGAGGATCTGCTGCCCGTCACCATCTCCGAGCGGCTGATGGAGGGCGTCAAACTGGATGTTGGCTCTCCGCTATGCTTCGAGGGCCAGCTTCGCAGCTACAACAAGGTGATTGAGGGCGCCGGAAGGCTGCTGATCACTGGCTTTGCCCAGCGTCTTCTCGACCCCGACACCGAGGAAAACCCCAATCAGGTTCAACTGACCGGCGCACTGTGCAAGCCGCCGAGCTACCGTACCACGCCTTTTGGCAGGGAAATCGCCGATCTGATGCTGGCCGTTAACCGCGCCTACGGCAAGAGCGACTACATTCCTTGCATCACCTGGGGCCGCACCGCCCGCTTCGCCAGCCACCTGAAGGTTGGCGACAAGGTCACGCTGCTGGGCCGTTTCCAATCCCGCGCGTATCAGAAGCAGCTGGCAGACGGCACGGTGCTCAACAAGACCGCCTACGAGGTATCCGTGGGTCGCTTGTCCATGGCAGATAATTTCGTGCAGCCCAGCGCTCCCTTCGTCATCCGGCAGAGTGCACGGGAGGATGCGCCCATGCATTATGAATCCGTGCAAACGGACGCCGGGTTCTTCAGCAATCCCCAATAAGCATGATTCAGGCTGATGCAGTTCAACTGCACCAGCCTTTTTTCATGGCCTTGTTGAAATGCTGATGAAGTGGGTTGAGAAGCCCATCAGGCTTTCCTCTCGTTCCAGCAGGCGGACGATACGCATGATGGCTTCCCGTTTGACTGGATCCGGCCAGACCTCGTCTACATTTCGCACAATCCAACCCGGACCGATCACTCCCCGAAGTTCTATATCTTCAAAGCCTGCTTCAGCAACCTCTTTTCGTAATTCTTCCGGGCGGTGGAAGTATACCAAGCCAATTTCTTTGCCGGTATGCAGGCCTGTTTTCACTGTGGATTCGACCATATAGTAGTACGCATCGTCATCCAGCACGGGCTTGCGGTCGTACAGGTATGTGTAATTCAGCGCAGTAGAAAAGCAAGTGATATTCGCTGTGAACAGTTTCCCGCCAGGCTTCAGCAGACGGCGGCACTCTTCCAGACACTTGCGGCGATCATGAGCCTCCACGAGATGATACAGCGGCCCAAAGAGAAGGATAGCGTCTGCTGATGCGTCGGATCGAGGGATGCTGCGCGCATCCGCAATTTCTGCAGCTCTCAGCGACGCAGGCATACTTTCCGCCCTGTCCTTCGCCAGGCGGATATGTTCTTCCGCCAGATCAAACAGATGCACCTCGTAGCCTATCTCCGCCAGCCAGTAGGCATACTCCCCGTATGCGCCGCCGATGTCGTAGATGACAGCCGGAGCAGGCGGAAGTTCCTCCAGCAGAATTTCCTTCGTTCGGGCAAATTCAATCAGGCCAAGGCCACGATGCAGCCGCCCGACTTCAATCCCGGCGTTGTAGTTCGCAAGGCCATTGGGATCAATCAGATTCATTTCATTCATTCCTTTCAAGGTTTGTTGCCAGCCCCCCTTCTGCTGCTGGGGGACTTCTTGCTGTTCCGGCACTTCCCTCACCTCCCCGGAATACAAAAAAGCCAGAAGCCGCAAGGCTCCTGGCCGGTGTACGTTCTTTATGACATCACCATCAGGCCCGCGGTTTCAAGCAAACTGCGAGCTGCTGCTGGTTGGCCTTGACAAATACGTACATGATCAATCTCCTGATGTATTAATTTACAGCTTCTGTCCACAATTGGAGCAGAACTTGGCGCCGGGGGTGGTGGGCTGACCGCAGCCGGGACATGCAGCAGTCACACTCTGCTGCTTCGCGCCGCAGTTGGAGCAGAACTTCGCGCCCGCTGCAACGGGATTGCCGCACTCGGGGCAGAAGGCGCCCTTCGCAGCAGGAGCGGAAGGAGCAGCCTGCTGCTGCGGCTGCTGATTGAAGGCATTGGCAAACATTTGGCCCATGGCTACGCCTGCGCCCATGCCCATCCCCGCACCCATGCCGCCGCCGGGATTGCTGGCCGCATCGCGGATCGCCTCGGCTGCCTGGTACTGGGTGTACTTGTTCATATCGCCCAGCACGCCCATGGAGGTACGCTTGTCCATGGACTTCTCGACTTCCTCAGGCAGGGAGATGTTCTCGATGACGAAGGAGGTCAGGGTGACGCCCAGGGGCAAGATCTTGGGGTTGATGGCCTGCAGGGCGTAGTTGGACAGCTCATCGTAATTCGCCGCCAGATCCAGCGCAGGGATCTTACTCTCCGCAATCGCGTCACTCAGGCCGGACACCAGCGTCCGCTTGATCTGGCCCTCGATATCCTCCGCAGTGGTGATCTTCTTGGTGCCGAAGACCTCACGCAGGAACACCACAGGATCAGCCACCTTGAAGGCATACACGCCAAAGGCACGGATGCGGATCATGCCGAACTCAGCGTCGCGCATCATCACGGGATTGGCGGTGCCCCACTTGCGGTCAAGGAACTGCTTGGTGTTGACAAAGTACACATCCGCCTTGAAGGGGCTGTTGAAGCCAAACTTCCAGGACTGGAGCTTGGTCATAATGGGCATGTTGGAGGTGGACAGCTCGTAGCGTCCGGGACCATAGACATCCGCCAGCTCTCCCTCATTGACGAAGATGGCCACCTGGCTTTCCCGCACGGTAAGCTGCGCGCCCATCATGATCTCCTTGCCGCCCATGTCATACTTATAGACCATGGTGTTGCTGGAGTTGTCTGTCCACTCGATCACGTCGATGAACTGACCCTTCACCAAGCTGCCGATCGCGTCAAAAATACCCATATGCAATTCCTCCTTGTCAAGTCATTCAAGTCATTCAGATCGCCCGATCGCTGGCCATTGCCGTCAGGGCCGGAAGCACCTGCATGGAAGCGATCGACAGATCAATGCCAAGGTATTCAT
>JBGUSK010000018.1:0-43860 GCA_045132495.1 Christensenellales bacterium
AAGATCTCCGGCCACTGGGATCACTACCTGGACGGCATGTTCGTCATGGGCGATCCCAACGACGAGACGAAGGAATGCTTCGCCCTGCGTCCCATGACCTGCCCCTTCCAGTATCAGGTGTACCTGAACCGCGCCCGCTCCTACCGTGACCTGCCCATGCGTCTGGGCGAGACCTCCACGCTGTTCCGCAACGAGGACTCCGGCGAAATGCACGGCCTGATCCGCGTGCGTCAGTTCACGATCTCCGAGGGTCATCTGGTGCTGCGTCCCGATCAGCTGGAGGAGGAATTCCGCGGCTGTCTGGAGCTGGCCAAGCACATGCTGGGCACCGTCGGCATGCTGGAGAACTGCTCCTTCCGCTTCAGCCAGTGGGATCCTGCCCGCGCCGGCATCAAGTATGAGGGTACGGCGGAGCAGTGGGAGGAAGCCCAGCGCGTGATGGGTGAGATCCTGGACAACCTGGGCGTTGAGTACGAGATCGGCATCGACGAGGCCGCCTTCTACGGCCCCAAGCTGGACATCCAGTACAAGAACGTCTTCGGTAAGGAAGACACCATCGTCACCATCCAGATCGATATGCTCCTGGCCCAGAAGTTCGGCATGGAATACACCGACTCCGACGGCAAGAAGAAGACGCCTTACATCATCCACCGTACCAGCCTTGGCTGCTACGAGCGTACGCTGGCTTACCTGATCGAGCGCTACGCCGGCGCGCTGCCTCTGTGGATGGCGCCCGAGCAGGTGCGTATCCTCACCATCACCGAGCGCAGCGATGATTGGGCTTATGAGCTCAAGGCGAAGCTGGAAGCCGAGGGCATGCGCGTGGAAGTCGATACCCGTAATGAGAAGATCGGCTTCAAGATCCGCGAGGCCCAGATGGAGAAGGTGCCCTACATGATCGTCCTGGGAGACAAGGAAGTCGAGGACAAGGTGGTTGCCCTGCGCGACCGCAAGGGCGGCAACTTCGGCGTGATGAGCGTGGAAGACATGATCGCCAAGCTCCAGCAGGAGATCGCAGACAAGGTGCATGACTAATTGAATCATCCCGGCGCGGAGTGTAATATCTCCGCGCTTTTTTCGTGCAGCAAATCCGGTAAAACGCGGATGTTCCCCCTTGCTTTCGCATTCCGATGGAGGTATAATATATATTGAGATCATAGTGGGGCGAGTCTGCCCTGCAAAAGCGAGGTGCGTTATGTTCACCGGTTTTCCGGAAGAGACGATGCAATTTTTCCTCGATATCCGTTTTCACAACGACAAGGCATATTTTGCCGAACACAAGGCGCGTTATGAAAAGGACGTGAAAGCCGTTTTTCATGCCTTCATCGAAGAGCTCACGCCTGCCATGCAGCAGATCGACCCGCTGATGGAGATCCGCCCCTATAAGTGCCTGGCGCGTATCCACCGGGACACGAGGTTCTCCAAGGATAAGTCGCCTTTCCGTGACCACCTGTGGCTGTGCTTCCGTCGGGCTGCAGAGCCGAGGGAGGGAAGCGTGAACTTCTTCTTCGAGCTGGGCCCGACCACCCTGGGATGGGGCATGGGCACCTGGGGCGAGAATCGTCCGATGATGGACGCCTTCCGCCGCCAGATGGCTGCAAACCCCAAGAAGTTCGCGAAGGTCATCGACGGCTGCCGCCTGACGGAGAACGATTTCACCGTCTGGAATCAGACCTGGAAGCGCATGGAGGTTCCTCCCGAGGTGCCTTTGGGCATGAAGGGCTGGTACTGCTCCCGTGAAGTATATGTCGGAAAGGCGCACCCCGATATGAACAAGATCGGCACAAGGGAGATCCTGGATATCGTCCGAGAAGACTTCAAAACCCTCGCGCCGCTGTACCACCTGCTTCGCGGGGCCTATGAGGAAGCGGCCAACGATCAGAGTCTGTAACTGTTTGCGTGTTTGATAGATTGGGAGGTTCTGTTTATGGATTGGATGAAACTCAAGAGCGGTTCCGACGTGCGCGGCACGGCTGTGGGCGAGAATGCAACGCTGACGCCCCATGTGGCGATGTGTCTGGGCATGGCCTTTGCCCGTTTTGTGGCGGAAAAGAAGAAGAAGCCCATCGCCCAGGTGACCATCGCGTTGGGCCGTGACAGCCGTATTTCCGGTCCGGCGCTGCTGCAGGCGGCTGCTGAGGGCGTCGCCAAGGCCGGTGCGAACGCCATGTCCTTCGGCATGTGCTCCACACCGGCAATGTATATGTCCATCATCACCCCTGGTTTCCAGCCGGACGCCTCCGTGATGATCACTGCCAGCCATCACCCCTATGACAAGAACGGCCTGAAGTTCTTTGTGGAAGAAGGCGGTCTGGATGGTAAGCAGGTGGCACAGCTGATCGAAATGGCCTCTGCCTATGAGCCCGAGGAGATGGCCATGGCGGGCACCATCACGGAGAAGCCCTTCCTGCCCACCTACAAGGAGCTGCTGGCCAACCGCATCCGCAAGGGCCTGAATACCGACGTTCAGAAGCCCCTGCTGGGCCTGCATGTGGTCGTGGACGCCGGAAACGGCGCGGGCGGCTTCTACGCCGAGCTGATGGAGGAGCTGGGAGCCTGGATCGAGGGCAGCCAGTTCCTGGAGCCCGACGGCATGTTCCCCAACCACGTTCCGAACCCCGAGAATGCGCAGGCTATGGCCTCCATTTCCGAGGCGGTGAAGAAGGCCGGCGCTGACCTGGGCGTCATCTTCGATACTGATTGTGACCGCGCGGCTGTCGTGGACGCTGACGGCAGCGAGATCAACCGCAACCGCCTGATTGCACTGATTTCCGCCATCCTGCTGGATGAGAAGCCCGGCCAGACCATCGTGACTGACTCCGTGACCTCCGCAGGTCTGAAGAAGTTCATCAACGACTGGGGCGGAGAGCATTACCGCTATAAGCGCGGCTACCGCAACGTCATCGACGAGGCCATTCGCCTGAATGCCGAGGGGATTTCCTGTCCTCTGGCCATCGAGACCAGCGGCCATGCGGCGCTGAAGGAGAACTACTTCCTGGATGACGGCATGTACCTGGTGACCGTGCTGATCGTCCGCGCGATGAAGCTCAAGCAGGAGGGCAAGAACCTGGGCAGCCTGATCGCTGACCTGCAGGAGCCTGTGGAGAGCAGGGAAATCCGCCTGAACATCACTGCGGAGGACTTCCGTGAGGCGGGCAAGCTCGCCATTCAGAAGGTGCTGGACTACGCCAATGCTGCTGAATCCTGGCATATTGCGCCGGATAACCGCGAGGGCGTGCGTATCTCCTTCGACCTGGAGGATCCGCAGACGCAGACCGTCGGCTTGGACAACGGCTGGTTCCTGCTGCGGCTATCCGTGCATGACCCGGTGCTGCCGCTGAATGTGGAAAGCGACGTGCCCGGCGGCGTGAAGACCATGCTGACCGGCCTGTACAACGTCCTCAAGGACTGCGAGGGCATCAACTTCGAGCCCCTGACGAAGGCGATCGAGGCGTAATATTTCCGGGACGTGTCCGCAAAGTCACGTCCCGCTTTTGCTATCAGGAGGAAAACCATGAATATCAACGAGTACCAGACAGAAGCCATGAAGCTCCTTAATCCGGGCCTGAACGAGAATGAAGTGTTGGTGAACGCCCTGATGGGGCTGTGCGGTGAGAGCGGCGAGGCAATCGACCTGCTCAAGAAGCACCTCTTCCAGGGGCATGACCTGAACCGCGCCAAGCTCATCAAGGAGTTGGGAGACGTGGCCTGGTATCTGGCGGAAGCCGCCACGGGCCTGGGCGTAACGCTGGAGAGCATTTGCCAGGGCAACCTGGACAAGCTGCACGCACGGTATCCCCAGGGGTTTGACACCCAGCGCAGCCAGCACCGGGAGAAAGAGCAGTGAAGGACTTCAACAAGAGCGTTGAAGTCTATATCTGGCGAAAGGAGCTGTGAGCCATGCACCACGAGATGTCTCTGCGGCCGGGGCCGTTCGGCATGATCGCCGATGGCCGCAAGCGCTACGAGCTGCGGCTTCTGGACGAAAAACGCCGCCTGATTTCGGTAGGCGACACGATCACCTTCACCTGCACGGAGGACGAGCGGACGGTGCTTGTGCGGGTCATGTCTCTGCATTCCTTTGCAACATTCGCCGACTTGTATGCTGCGCTTCCGCTGACCCAATGCGGCTACACGGAGGAAAACGTCGTTTCTGCTGATCCGCGCGATATGGAAAAGTACTATCCAGCGGTAAAACAGGCGCAGTATGGCGTGCTGGGAATTGAAGTGGAGCGCATCCGGCTGCCGCTGTACAAATTGAATGGCGAACTCTCAGTGCGCGAGCTGACGGCAGCGGATATCCCCGAAATGCTGCTGGTGGCACAGAGCAATCCGCTGTTCTATGAGTACATGCGGCCCGACCCGACGCCGGAAAACCTGGCGGCTGACCTGATTGCCCTTCCGCCCCGGCGGACGATGGCCGACAAGCATTTCTTTGGCTGGTTCAGCGGGGAGCGGCTGGTCGCGATGATGGATCTGATCAGTCATCATCCTAAGCCGGACATGGCCTTCATCGGGTGGTTCATCCTGGACAGTGCGCGGCAGGGGAGCGGCCTTGGCAGACGGCTGGTCAGTGATGTGCTGGCAATGCTGAAGGGTGAGGGCGTGACGGAAGTGCGGCTGGGGCGCATTGAGGGCAATCCGCAAAGCGAGCATTTCTGGCATCTTTGCGGCTTTGAAGAAAACGGCCTGGGTTATGACACGGAGCACTATCACGTTGTTGTGATGGCAAAGGAGCTATAAAGGAAAAGGGGCTGTCCTGTGCGGACAGCTCCTTTTGTGTGCTTATGTGACGTTCACGCCCTGGGTCAGCGCCAGTCCGGCAGGCAGACCCGCGCCCAGCGCCCAGATATCGTAGGCAAGCGTTTCGGCTGCAAACCAGGGCTTGCTGCGATCAAAGTCTGCTGCTTTGCCAATGATGGGAAGCGCAGCGCGCTCCTTGAAGTGGACAAACAGATCCCGCGATTCCTTGCGGAAGCCCAGCAGCCACGCGGCCTGAGGAAGCGCCTCGGAACGGAGGATATCGTCCGTCATGCCCAGCAGTGCGTGGGTTGCAAGGCGGGACAAGCGCGCATATGGGTATCGCCGCGTCTTGGCCGTCTGCAGCAGCTCCTCCCGCGAAAGGGCGGTTTGTGCGGCGGCGGCAAGGCGGTGTTCAACGCCCTCAGATACATCCGGCAGTGCCGCAAAATCAACGGGAGACATGGTGCGCAGCCTGTACAGCAACGCAGCATCGAGGGCCTCAGGACGATGGATGCGCCCCTGAGCCGCTGCCTCCTGCAGGATAGCGTAGGCTTCCTCCGGCATGGCGGACTTGACCTTGCTCCAGTCGCCCCGCAGGATCGCGCCGCGCAGTGCTGTAGCGGAGGGCAGCGTCTCCCCAAGATGGGAGGTGTGATATCCGCCGATGCGCTGGACAGGTATGACTTCCATAGGGCTCCCAAGGCGCAGAAGGGCTCGCAGATAGCACACCGCAAGGGTGCTGTTGGGGGATTCCAGCAAAGCGCCGCAGCCGGGGAACGCTGCTTCCATCGCGGCTGAAATCGCTGCGGGATAGGGGATGCCCTCTGCCATGCGGGATTGTACGTCCGCAGAGAATGCAGCATCAGTCGTTTCAAGCACGCGGGCTGCCTGCTGAAGACGGGGGAGCTCATTGACTTCCGTACCAAAGGAAATCGCAGCGCAGCCAAGGCCCGCCAGAATGCTGACCCCACCAAGGGCGAAATGTTCTGCATCACGGACAGACCATGCGGCCGGCAGTGCAAACACAGCGTCCGCACCGGCAGAAAGCGCCATGCGGGCCCGCTCGGCAGGGGAGCAAATGGCTGCTTCGCCCCGCTGAGTGAACACGGAGGACATCACCACGACCACTGCGTCAGCCTTGGCCAGACGGCGGGCTTCCGCCAGATGATGGGCGTGACCCAGGTGGAAGGGGTTGTATTCGGCGATCACGCCAACCACGCGCATGACATAGGCCTCCTTCTGTGAATTGGGTGCGGTTTATTCAGTGAGCACGCCGCCCACGTCGAAGTGGCGCTTGTCGCCCTCAAAGCCGGAGAAGGAGAAACGATCTCCCTCTCGGCGGAGCGCCGTGCGCACTTCCTGGCCGGGCAGGATCTCCTGGTTGAAGTTGACCGCGAACTGCTTCATGGTAGCGCTGCGCATGGTATCAATGCCCAGCTCGTTGCAGCACCAGTCCAGATAGCGGGTATTGTTGACATGACCGTTCATGTCCAGATCGGTATAAACGGGGCTGCGGAAGGATTCCTGCTCCTCGCCGGGGATTTCCTCGACGGTGGCGGGCATGCCCATGGGAGCAGTCAGGTCGCTGTTGTCCGGCAGGAGGGGAGCAATTTCAGCGGCATTGGCCATCTTGCGGGTATGGATGTCCAGAACGACCCAAATGCTGCCTGCGCAGCCGATTTGATTTCCCTGCGCATCCCGGAAGACAAAGTAACGGGGGAAGAACACCCGCCGGTTGGGCATGGGGAAGGTTTCGACCGTGATGGCCTCGCCGGAAACAGGATAGCGGTCCATGCGAACCTCTACACGGGTCAGCACCCAGGCCAGGTTCATCGGCAGAAGACGGGAGCGGCCTACATCCAACATTTCGGCATGCGCGCCGGCCATCTCCTGCATGATCTCCAGGATCGCACTGGGCTTGATGCGGGCAGAGACGTCCGCTTGGTAGGAAGCAATGCGGAATTCCTGCGTATACGTTTTGCACATGTGATGACCACCTTACAATTAGAATCAAATCAACTTATTATACCGCAACAATGCGTTTGATGCAATCATGCGCGAAAAATTCGGATCGGCATGTTCGAAGCGACATGCGCATAGAAAAAAGCGGACGCAAAAAACGTCCGCCCAAATAAACGTGGGGAAGAATCAATCCTTGTTTTCGGCCAGTTCCGCTTTGCAGGCCTTACAGACCAGCTTGCCCTTGTAGGGGCTTACGTCACGGGCGTCGCCGCAGAAGATGCAGGCGGGGTGATATTTCTTGAGGATGATGCGATCGTCTTCCACGAAGATCTCCACCATATCCTTTACGCCGATATCCATCGTTCTGCGCAGCTCAATGGGGAGCACAATGCGGCCGAGGGTATCGAGCTGTCGAACAACGCCGGTAGATTTCATTGCCATATAAGCCTCCTGATGATTCGCTGAAACAGCAGCTTGGAGTGAAGGCCTGCCAAAGCAAACCATCACTGCCACTATTCTACCTGATTCGCCATAACTTGTCAAGGAAAATATTATGATTTGATACATGTATTTTTCTTGAAAGCATAACGAATGGAAGCGGTTAAATCACATTTCGAAAAAGGTGTGGGGATGATGTGATGAAGAGGTGAAGAAGATGGGGAAAATATGGACTGTTCTGATCCTTGCATCGACTGCAATGGCCCTGGTGACAGGCCAGGGCGGGCTTGCTTCCAGTGCATTGCTGGCAAGCGGCGAGCAGGCGGTAAAGCTGATTATGACCTTGCTTGCAACGATGACGCTGTGGAGTGGACTGATGGAAATACTATGTGAAACGGGGGATGTGGGGAGACTGAGCTGTGTTTTCCGCAAGGTGCTTAAACCGCTATTCCCGAATTTGGCAGATGATGCTGCGTGGGATGCCATGTCCATGAACCTGTCCGCCAATTTGCTCGGGCTGGGAAACGCGGCAACACCTGCGGGCATTGAGGCGGCAAAGCGTCTCGCAGCATTGGGGGAACCCGGCATGAAGGCATTGGCGATGCTGCTGACGCTGGACAATGCCAGCCTGCAGCTGATCCCAACGACTGTGATAACGCTCAGGCAGGCGGCGGGGGCATATGATCCGGCGGACGTGTGGGGAATGACGCTGATTGTCAGCGGCGTATCGACGGTGATCGCCGCGTTGCTGATGAAGATCGCTTCTTCTGGAGGGAATGGGCATGAACGGATTGACAGGTGCGGCCATCGTAGGTCTTGTCGGGCTGATTGTGCTGCGGGGTTTGCTGACGGGCGCTGATGTATACGGTGCGTTTCTGCGAGGTGCGGAAAAGGGGATGCACAGCGCCGTTGCATTGCTTCCTGCGCTATGTGGGATGATGCTGATGCTGTCGCTGGTGAATGCTTCGGGGCTGTCTCATTTGTTCAGCCGACTGATTTCGCCGGTCACTGAAGTGATGCATCTGCCTGAGGAGGTCGCCCCGATGCTGCTGCTGCGGCCGCTGACCGGCTCAGGGAGCCTGGCAGCGCTGGAATCAATCTATGAGGTCTGCGGCGTAGACAGCCGGGCAGGGAGGATCGCTTCCGTGCTCATGGGGTCCAGCGAAACGATTTTTTATACCATGACCGTCTACCTTGGCGCAGCGGGAGTCAACAAGCTGCCCCATGTGATGACGGTATCCCTGGCTGCCTACCTGCTCAGCGCTGCCCTTTGCGGCTGGCTTATGTAGGAATCCTCATGATGGATGAGAAAAACTGCTTGAAACCCTGCAGACAATCATGTATAATGATTCATAAGAATGCCCTCTCACGGGGGAAGGAGCGTATCCCCATGACAGACAAGCTTCCAGACAGCCGCGATGTGGCCCGCGCTGCTATCACATTGGCCATGACTACCAGCCGAGAGGATGAATCCAACCAGAAGAATCGCCTGTCCGCACAGGGGATCAAGTCTGCCGCGTCAGACTTTGGCGGGGACTTCGTGACCTCAGTGATGAAGATTATTGAGCGTGCAGTGGTGATCGCCAGACGGGAAGGCATTATCGGTGAGAAGGCTCATGAGGAAGGCGCTGTTGCAGGCGCAGCCCATGATGCGGTCACCCAGATCACTGACAAGGCCATGGGATTGAACGTCGGCGGAAAGATTGGCGTGGCCAGGGTGGATGGTCATGTGGCGGTGGCGCTGTTCTTCACTGTCGGCCTTGTGCACCTCAACGAGGTGTGCGTGGGAATGGGCCACCGAGCCGTATAACACATCAGAGGAGATAAAACGATGATTTTGAATATCGCTATGGACGGCCCCGTTGGTGCGGGTAAGTCCTCCATTGCCAAGGCGGTTGCAGATCGCCTGGGCATCCTGCATCTGGATACCGGCGCGATGTACCGCGCGGTTG
Source organism: Christensenellales bacterium (assembly GCA_045132495.1). GTDB lineage: Bacteria > Bacillota > Clostridia > Christensenellales > Aristaeellaceae > UBA11524. Next base: position 9,096 of record JBGUSK010000018.1, read on the forward strand.
GCCTTTCTGCCATTCGTGCGGGTGTTGATCTTCAGGATGAAGCTGCGGTTACTGCGCACACGCAGAAGATCGACGTGTCCGTTGCTCATTCCGCAACAGGTCAGCGTACCATCGTGGACGGGGAGGATCTGACGGACTTCATCCGCACGCCGGAGGTGTCGATGGCTGCGTCCACTGTGGGCAAGTATGCTGGCGTTCGTCGGGAGATGGTGGCGATTCAGCAGAAATTGGCGGCAGTGACCCCCATGCTGGTGGATGGCCGTGACATCTGCGTCCGCGTGCTGCCCAATGCCCCTGTGAAAATCTTCCTGACCGCCTCTGCGGAGGAGCGTGCCCGCCGCCGCTGGCTGGAGATGGTGAACAAGGGTGACACGACTCCCTTCGAGGACGTGCTGCGTGACCTCCGCGCCCGCGACGAGCAGGACATGAATCGTGAAGTCGATCCGCTGCGTCCCACGGAGGATGCGGTGATCGTTGATTCCACCGAAATGAACTTCGACCAGGTGGTCGAGCACATCCTCAGAATCGTGGAGGAAAAGACCCATGAGTGAACTGAAGAAGCAGGATAAGAATCTCGCCAAGCCGGCTGAAAAGAAGGACAAGCCTTCCTGGGTCTACTCCATTGTGCTGCCCGTTGTACGGGTGCTGTTCAAGACAATTCTTCCCGTGAAGTTCCACGGGGCAGAGGACGTCCGCAGCATGGAGGCGCCCTTCATCCTGATGGCGAACCACACCACCATGCTTGACCCCTTCATGATGGCTGCGGCGATCCCGAAGTATCAGATCCGCTTCATCGGCAAGAAAGAGCTGTGGAAGTTCCCTCCTTTTGCCTGGTTTGCCAACCAGATCAAGGCCATCCCGGTGGATCGCCACAACACCGACATGGAGGCCATGCGCGCCTGCATGCGCGTCACCCGCGAAGGGCATGTGCTGGGCATTTTCCCGGAGGGCACCAGGCATCACAAAGGCCTGATGACCGAGCTGGAGAGTGGCGTGGCGATGATCGCTCTGCGCTCAAAGGTGCCGCTGGTGCCGGTGTATATCGCTGGCAAGCTGGGTTTGTTCCGCACGCTGCATGTGTATGTGGGCAAGCCCATCATGATGGATGACCTGCGGGAAATGGGCATCAACACCGAAACTTGTGGTATGCTGCTGGGCCGCATCAGTGAAGCCTACGCTGCTCTGGATGCTGCACGCCCGGATGCGTGATAAGTTCAAACAGGCCGCCGTATGGAGTTTACGGGGGTCTGTTTGTGCATGGAAAAATTTTTTGAAAAAATTGCGTGAACAAGAAGGAATTGCGCATTTTGCATCGAATATGAGTCTAACAGCAAGTTTGCGAAAGGAAGCTGTTCATGCCACTTGAGGTCGCTCAACACGCGGGATTCTGCATGGGTGTACGCCGTGCGGTCGAAGCAGCCATGAAGGTTGCTGATACTGACGTGCCCTCCTGTACCCTCGGCGCGCTGATCCATAACCCCACGGTGGTGGAAATGCTTCGTGAACATGGCGTTCCCGCGATCTCTTCGCCTGATGAGGCCAATGGCCGGCAGGTGCTGATCCGCAGCCACGGCGTTTCGCCGGATGTGCTGGCTGACCTGACGGCTCGCGGCTGTACTGTGCTTGACCTGACCTGTCCCTTTGTGGACAAGCTGCACCGCATCGTTGCTGATGGCACGGCGGACGGCACGCCCGTTATCATGGTGGGCGAGCGGGAGCATCCCGAAGTGAAGGGCACCTGCGGTTGGGCGAAAGGCAGCGTCTATGTTGTTGCTACGCCGGAGGAAGCTGCACAGCTGCCCCAGATGCCCAGGGCTGTTGCCGCGGCCCAGACGACTTTTCCGCCGGATCGGTGGGAGACCATCGTTCAGACGCTGCGCACGCGGGTAGGGGAGTTGCATGAGCATAACACCATCTGCAACGCCACGGCCACTCGTCAAAGGGAAGCCCGTGAGCTGGCATCCCGGGCAGATGCGATGATCGTCGTGGGCGGCAGAGAGAGCGCAAACACACAAAAGCTGTACGCGGCCTGCAAAGCACTGTGTCCGCGGACGATTCTGGTAGAGCGCGCGGCGGAGATCCCGCCTGCCTTTGCAAATATTAATTCCGAATTCATTGGAATTACCGCCGGGGCTTCAACCCCTGACGGTTCACTTAAGGAGGTTGTAACCCAAATGACCGACATGCAGAACACCGAGTTTACCATGGATGCCGTCGTGGCGAGCCTGACCCGCATCCGCGCCGGCCAGACCGTCACCGGTAAGGTTGTGCAGATCACCGAGGACGAAGTCTGCGTCAACATCGGCTACAAGGCCGACGGCATCATCAAGCGCGCCGACCTGACCCAGGAAGACGTCAAGCTCGACGACGAGATCGAGGCTGAGATCGTCAAGGTCAACGACGGCGAGGGCAACGTGGTTCTGTCCCAGCGCAACATCGTTAACCGCAAGGCCTGGGAGGCCCTGCTGGCCAAGCACGAGAACGGCGAGTACGTTGTCGGCACTGGCAAGGAAGCCGTCAAGGGCGGCCTGATCTGTGACGTGGAGGGCGTGCGCGCCTTCGTGCCCGCTTCCCAGCTGGCTCAGCACTACGTCGAGAAGATCGCTGACTTCGTCGGCAAGGAAATGAAGCTGAAGATCATCGAGGTCGACAAGCAGAAGAAGCGCATCGTCGCTTCCCGCAAGCAGGTCATCGCTGAGGAGACCGCTGCTCGCGAAGAAGAAGCTTGGGGCCGTCTGGAAGAGGGCATCATCATCCACGGTATCGTCCGTCGTCTGTCCGCCTTTGGCGCGTTCGTCGACGTGGGCGGCGTGGACGGCCTGATCCACATCACCGACCTGTCCTGGGGCCGTATCTCTCATCCCAATGAGGTCGTCAAGCCCAACCAGGAAGTTGACGTCAAGATCCTGTCCCTGGACCGCGAGCGCAAGCGCATCCAGCTGGGCTACAAGCAGCTGATGCCCCGTCCCTGGGACAACGCTGCCGAGATGTACCCCGAAGGCGCGATCGTTGAGGGCAAGGTCGTCCGCATCACCGATTTCGGCGCTTTCGTTGAGCTGCAGCCCGGCCTGGACGGCCTGGTGCACATCTCCCAGTGCGCTCCCACCCGCGTGAACAAGGTCGAGGACGCTGTCCAGGTTGGCCAGGTTGTCCGCGTGAAGGTTCTGTCCGTTGATACCGAGAAGAAGCGCATCTCCCTGTCCATCCGTCAGGCTGTGGAAGATGAGTTCACCTTCGAAGAGGTTGACGAGCTGGAGCCCGTGGCTGTTGACGTCGAGGCTGTTGCCGAGGCTGAGGCTGCTGCTGAGGAGACCGCTGAGTAATTTCATAGCATCCGATGATGAAGGAGACAGACGCTGTCTGTCTCCTTTTTCGTGCCGGAATCCGCCTGCAAAGATGAATAAAACAGATGTTATATGGGCAAAATGAACAAAAGCAAATATTTCTGATGCCATGCGGCGGGGAAATGGACGGAACGTTCGGATATGCTTTCGTGGAGAATCAACAAAAACATGAAAAACGCACGCTTTCCTCTTGTACCGATGGCTAAAAGATGATAGAATAGGATATTATCTGGGCTGTGGACGAGAAACGTTCGTCTTTTGCCAGGATGTATTCGAGTTAAGGGAGCGTGCCTCAATGGTGGAAATTGGCAAGCTGCTGTCGGAAGGCAAGGGCAAGCGGGTCTATGAAACAAATGACCCCAAAACAGCTGTTGTCTATTTTAAGGACGAAGCGCTGGCTTATCATGGTTTGAAGCGCGGACGCATCCTGGGCAAGGGTGAGGTCAACAATGCCGTGTGTGCCCATCTGTACCGCATGCTGGCAGAGAAGGGCATCGAGAATCATTTTATCGAACAGCTTGATGCCCGTCAGTCGCTGGTGAAGCGGGCGGAGATTATCCCAATCACCATCAAGGTGCGCAACCGTGTGGCGGGCAGCCTTGGCGCACGCATCGGCATGGAAACCGGTACCAAGCTGGATTCCACCATCGTCGAAATCGTGCTGCGGGACGAATATCTGGAAAATCCCGTGATCAACAAGACCCACATTCTCGCCATGCATCTGGCAACAAGCGAGGAGGTCGACTTCATGGTTGAGACCTCGCTGAAAGTCAATGAGATCCTGACTGAATACATGGCGGATATCGGTGTGGAACTGGTGGATTTCAAACTGGAATATGGCCGCTACGAAGGCCGTGTACTGCTGGTGGATGAGATCGACGCCGATACCTCCCGCTTCTGGGACGCCCGTACCCATGAGCCGATGGACATTGACCGTTTCCGCCGTGACCTGGGTAATGTCGAGCAGGCCTATCAGGATCTGCTGCACCGCATGATGGGCGACAAGTAATTGCATTTTCAACGCTGCAGAAACGTTTCTGTGGCGTTTTCCTGTATTCGATACAATTACCATCGCAACGAATCTTGCATTTTTGACTTCGCTGATGTATACTGTATGAGGTAAAAACTGCCCCGAATTGAGGAGGTTCATTATATGAAGCTGATTATTTCCATCGTCCAGGATGAAGACGCTTCCCGCCTTGTCAACCAACTGATGAAGAATGGCTATGGCGTGACCAAGCTGGCTACCACCGGTGGATTTCTGCGGGCTGGCAACACCACGTTGCTTATTGGTTTGGATGATGATAAACTCCATGCCGTGATGGACATCATCGAACATGTGTGCAAATCCCGCAAGCAGATTACCACCACCCCCTCTGTCATGGGCAGCATGGGTGGAATGCCCGGTGCTGCTTCCTATCCGGTGGAAGTAACTGTTGGTGGTGCAACGGTGTTTGTCCTGTCTGTAGACCAGTTTGTGAAGCTGTAAGGAGTCGCTCGTATGCCCGCCATTGATGCTGAGAATGGGTTTCCAGTGCCTGTCCTGTCCGATTTCAAGGGACAGGGCGCGCTTTACGATGGCCTTATCCGCACGTTGGCGGACGGTACTTTCGTCCATGCGTATCTGATCAGCGGCGCATCAGGCATGGGCAAGCGTACGCTGGCCCGATTGATGGCCCAGTATCTGCTCTGCACGGGGGAACGGAAGCCTTGTGGCAGTTGTCCTGCCTGCATCCAGGTGCGGGAGGGCAATCACCCGGACGTGATCACGGTAGCTCCGGGTAAACCGCTTTCCCCGGAGGTCAAGGCTGGAATGGCGGGTATCCCGGTGGATGAGATCCGCTATGTGATCAGCCTGGTCGGTCAGCACACCTTTGTCGGCGGTCGGCGTGTGGTCATCATCGAGCGGGCGGAAAAGATGAATCAGCCTGCCCAGAATGCGTTGCTGAAAACCCTGGAGGAGCCGCTGGCAGGTACGGTGTTTCTGTTGCTGACGGAATCGCCGGAGCTGCTGCTGCCGACCATTGTCAGCCGCTGCAGGGCGCTGAAGCTGCATCCATGGCCGGATGAAACGGTGCTGAAGGTGCTGCGGGCTCATGGCGTTGACGATGCCATGGCGAAGAAGGCACTCAGCGTCAGTGGAGGCAGCATTGGACGGGCGATTTCCGTCGCGGCGGATGAAGGCTACTGGCAGCGCCGCCGGGACGTGATGCAGGATTTCTTCGGCATCAACGCCCGCGTGGATATCTTGAAGGTGTCCACCGCCTGGAAGGACCGCAAGGATGAGTCCGACGCACTGCTCAGTGACGTGGAGGACATGCTGCGCACGCTTATGCTGGTGCGCTTTGGGAAACAGGATGAAAGCCTGCTTGCGGATTATCCGGAAGCGTGGCAGCGGCTTGCCCGGGAAGGGGAGCTGCAATCGTTCATGAAGCTCATGGACACGGTGACGGAAGCGCGCCGGATGCGCTCCAATCAAGTGACCTGGCAGGCGGTGGTGGAACAGCTGCTGCTGAGCCTGATGGAGGAAAAGAGTAGATGGTCAATGTAATTGGCGTTCGCTTTGAGAACGCTGGTAAGCTGTATTTTTTTGATCCCGGCGAGCTTTGGCCCACGCCCGGTGATTATGTGCTGGTGGAAACCTCTCGAGGGATCGAATTTGGCGAGGTGGTGACCGGCATCAAGGAGATCGACGATTCCAATCTGCAGTCCCCCCTCAAGCCTGTTGTGCGCATTGCCAGCGCGGAGGATCTGCAGCATTTCAAGGATAATAAGGCTGCTGAAAAGGAAGCCTATCAGGTTTGTCAGAAGAAGATCGCTGAGCATAAGCTGGACATGAAGCTGGTCAGTGTCGAATATACCTTCGACAACTCGAAGATCCTCTTCTACTTCACCGCCAATGGCCGTGTGGACTTCCGCAGCCTGGTGAAGGATCTGGCGGGTGTGTTCAAGACGCGCATTGAGCTGCGTCAGATCGGCGTGCGCGACGAGGCGAAGATGCTGGGCGGACTGGGCATCTGCGGCCGTCCTATTTGCTGCGGAGCCTTCCTGGGAGATTTCCAGCCTGTGTCTATCAAGATGGCCAAGGAGCAGAATCTGTCCCTGAACCCCACGAAGATTTCCGGCGTCTGCGGCCGTCTGATGTGCTGCTTGAAGTACGAACAGGATCAGTACGAAGCCATCCGCAAGAAGATGCCCAAGGTCGGAAAGGAAGTTATCACCCCCGACGGCCCCGGCGTGGTGTGGGAGCTCAATGTGATCAAGGAAACCGTGCGTGTGCGCATCCAGAAGGGCGATTCCAGCGAATTGAAGGATTACCCGATGGAGGAAGTGCAGCGTCCCGGCGCTGCGAATGTCCGCAGGGATGAGTCGGCGCAGGAAAATGCCGAAAAGCCTGCGACTGAGGGACAGGAGAACGCAGAAACCCAGAAGTCTCGCCCCCGCAAGGAGCGTCTTGTACGTGAGGAGCGCAAGCCTCGTCAAGAAGAAGGGGAGAAGGGAGAACAGGAGGACCGCCGTGAAAAGCGTCGTCCTCAACAGGAAATCCAGCAGGAGCAGCCTGTCAAGGCCGATGAAGTGAGTGCGGAGCCTGCAAAGACGGAAGAAGCTGCCCCTGCTGCAAAGCCGGCTGGCGCATCCTGGAAGGCTGCACTGGAACGCGCGATGAAGGAAGCGGGAAACAACGGAAATTCATAAAAAACAACGGGTAAGTGTTGACTAACTCCTGTATACAGGTGTATCATAACATCAACCTCGACAGTTGTCGAAATATTGAAGGAGGTAACGACTTATGGCTTACAAGATTACCGATGCTTGCATCGCTTGCGGCGCTTGCGCCGAGGGCTGCCCCGTCTCTGCGATCACCGAGGGTGACGGCAAGTACGAGATCAACGCTGATCTGTGCATCGACTGCGGCGCTTGCGCTGACGTCTGCCCCGTTTCCGCTCCCGAAGCTTAATCGTTGAGCGTAACAAAAAAGCGGCTTGACTGCCGCTTTTTTGTTTTGCCGGGTTGGATGTATGAATCTCAAAAAAAATCAGGAAATTTCAAAAATCCTATTGACTTTTTTCGTAAATGCGGTATAATACCATCTGTTGACCGCGTGAAGCGGAAAACATGTGCACCATTAGCTCAGTTGGTAGAGCACCTGACTCTTAATCAGGGTGTCCAGGGTTCGAGTCCCTGATGGTGTACGAAGCCTCGCAGACATGCGAGGCTTTTTTGTGCCATAAATCCGGAAAAGGTGTTGCCTGTTGACAGGCGAATGTGCTATAATGCACTATGTATGCATATGCACTCGGGAAGGAGCGGTTCACGCATTCCCGCAAGGAGGCGAATTGCTTGACCCTTCGTGAGTCGGCGCCGATGGAGGAATCCCGGGCGCGGATGCTCAACCCGCTCCAGCTGGCCTATATCGGCGACGGTGTGTGGGAGCTGCTTGTCCGCAGCCGGTTGATCTACAAGGGACGCAGTGCCCGTCATGTCCACAAGGATGCGGTGGCCTGTGTCAATGCCCACGCCCAATGCGAGGCCTTCCGCCGGATCGAACCGTTGCTGACGGAGGCGGAGGCGGACGTCGCACGCCGGGGACGCAACGCCCATGCACATCATGCTGCGCCGAAGAATCAGGATGCAGCGGATTATCGCGCTGCGACGGCTCTGGAAGCGCTGATCGGCTATCTGTACCTTACCGGACAGGAGGAGCGCCTGCTCAGCCTGTTCAAGCACAGTCAGGAGGATGAGAAACATGCCCAGGAGTGAAATGAAGGTGGCGCTGATCCGCCATACGCTGAGTCCCGAAGAGGTCGTAGCGCTGGGCGCGCGGCTGTGCTATTCCAAGGCACGGGTGGATGACCTGCTGGAGCGCGTGTCCGCCAAGGATCAGACGGATTTCGTCCACAAGATCATGGGCATGGGACATGACTCTGTGCTGGAGCATGCATCCTTCACCTTCGGTATCGAGGGCGTGAGCCGTACGCTGCTGGCGCAGATCACCCGGCACCGTCTGGCGAGCTTCTCCGTGCAGAGCCAGCGCTACGTGAGCTACGAGAAGGGCTTTGGGTACATCGTCCCGCCGAAGATCGAAGCGCTGGGCGAGGAAGCCGTGGCGGAATTCGAGCGCCAGATGGATACCATGCATGAGTGGTACACGGCATGGCAGAAGAAGCTCGGCACCGGTGAGGGCGGCAACGAGGACGCGCGCTTTGTGCTTCCTGGTGCATGCGAGACCCGCATGATGGTCACTATGAATGTGCGCGAGCTGCGGCATTTCTTCAGCCTCAGGATGTGCTCCCGCGCCCAGTGGGAGATCCGTGCGCTGGCAACGGAGATGCACCGTCTGTGTATGGAGGTGGCCCCTGCGCTCTTCGAGAACGCTGGCCCTGGCTGCCTGCGCGGAGCATGCCCGGAAGGGGAGAAGACCTGCGGCAAGATGCTGCAAATCCGAGCTGAACGTAAGGCTTGGATGGAAGCTTTGAACAACGACAATAACGAACAGTGAAGATAGAGGAGAAAGAACATGGCATTCTACAATGACGCACCGGGCCGCAAGCCCCAGAAGAAGAACCACGCTGCCGGCTCCTGGGCCGACGAGGGCAGCAATTACACCGGCGCGCGCCGCTTTGGTCCCAAGCGTGAGGATGATCGCAGCGACCGTCCCTACGGCAAGCGGGAGGATCGCTCCTTCGGCGACCACAAGCCCTACCAGCGTGATGACCGTCGTCCGCTGCGCAATGACAACCGTGACCGTGACAACAACCGCTTTGATAAGCGCGACTTCCATAAGGACGACCGCCGCGATTTCCGCCGTGATGACCGCAGGGACTTCCGCCGCGATGATCGCCGTGACTTCAAGCCTGCCGAGCCCAAGCCCGCGCCCAGCTACCGCGACGCGGAGTATCGTCCTGCTGCTCCTGCGTCCTCCGCGCTGGAGGTGATGGAGACCATGGTGCAGGAGAACATCCTCGCAGGCCGCAATCCCATCCGTGAGGCGCTGCGTGCTGGCCGCGATATTGAGAAGCAGCTGGTGCTCAAGGGCGAGCTGTCCGGCTCTGCCCGCGAAATCGTGCAGATGGCCCGTGAAGCTCACATCATTGTGCAGGAAGTGGAGAAGGTTCGTCTGGACGAGCTGGCTCATAATCATCAGGGTCTGGTCGCCTTCGCTTCTGCCTATCAGTACAGCACCGTGGAAGCCATGCTGGAGGAAGCCGCTGCAAAGAACGAGGATCCCTTTCTGATCCTGCTGGACGGCGTGACGGATCCCCACAACCTGGGCGCGATCATCCGCTCGGCTGAGTGCGTGGGCGCCCATGGCGTTATCGTCCCTGAACGCCGCAGCGTCGGTCTGACCCCCGCCGCCGTGAAGGCTTCCGCTGGCGCTATCGAGCACATGAAGGTTGCCCGCGTGACCAACCTGAGCCGCACCATTGAGGACCAGAAGGCGCGCAACATCTGGACCTATGCCCTGGACATGGACGGCGAGGATTACGAGCGCGTCAACTTCAAGGGTGGCGTGGCGCTGGTGGTTGGCTCTGAGGGCGAAGGCGTGAGCCGACTGGTGGTTGAGCGCTGCGACCAGAAGGTCAGCCTGCCCATGGCTGGCCACATCGACAGCCTGAACGCCTCTGTTGCCGCGGGCATCATGATGTACCGTGTGCTGTCCTCCCGCAAGGCATGAAAGCGCTGCTGATTGTCGATGGCTACAACGTCATCGGCGCGTGGAAGGAAGCGGAAAAGCACGGCTGGTCGATGGATGAAAGCCGTGACCGCCTGCAGCATCTGCTGATGGATTACAGCGGCTATACGGGCGAGGAGGTCGTGCTGGTGTTCGATGGCTATCAGTCGGACAAGAGGATCACCACCGAGGAAAAGCAGGGTGATCTGACCCTCGTGTTCACCAAGCACGGTGAAACGGCGGACTCCTACATCGAACGCCTTGTGGCGCAGAAGCCCAAATACCGCGTGGCCCGTGTGGCTACCAACGACGGTGCGGAGCAGGCCATGGTGCTGGGCTCCGGCGCGACCCGCATGACAGCCCGTGAGCTTCTGCGGGAGCTGCGGCAGATGCGTCAGGCGGGCTTTGATGAGCATGCCAGCCCCAGAACGATGAATCGTTCCTCCCTTGCATCGCGTCTGCCAAAGGACGTGCAGGAGGCCCTTGAGCGTCTCCGCAGGGGACAATAACACATAAAGCAGGATGATCAAACATGGACGACCGTATGGATTACACCGACCTGAATCCCGAAGCGGCGGATGCGATGGCTTCCGTCCCGGTTGAAGTGCCGGAAACGCCCGCGGATTATGCTGATCTGGCGGACGAGGACGTGGTTGCCCTGTGCCGCACGGGAGATGCGGTGGCGGTGGAATATCTGCTGAACAAGTACAAGAACTTCGTGCGTTCCAAGGCGCGCAGCTACTTCCTCATCGGTGCTGACCATGAGGACATCGTGCAGGAGGGAATGATCGGATTGTACAAAGCGATCCGTGATTTCCGCCCGGAGAAGCTGAGCTCCTTCCGCGCGTTTGCTGAGCTATGTATCACGCGGCAGATCATCACCGCCATCAAGACGGCCACCCGACAGAAGCATATCCCCCTTAACAGCTACGTGTCGCTGAACAAGCCCCTCTACGACGAGGAGAGCGACCGCACGCTGCTGGATGTGTGCGCCGAGGGTCACAGCGCCAATCCGGAGGAGCTGCTCATCTCCCAGGAGGATCTGCGTGGCATCCATCAGAAGATCGACGAGGTGCTCTCCAGCTTGGAGCAGGAGGTGCTGGCGGCATATCTGGATGGCAAGAGCTATCAGGAAATCGCCGATATGCTGGGCCGCCATGTGAAATCTATCGACAATGCGCTCCAACGCGTCAAGCGCAAGCTGGAAAAGTACCTTGAGGACACCAAGGGTGAATGATACAGCGGAAATACAATCATCCACTTGAAAAATTCCGCCGAAGGGTGTATGATGAGAACATCACCAACAGGAGGACGCGCAGAATGCTGACCTGGCTGAACGGCAAGTATTTCTATTACGCACTGTACCAGATTTGCAGGGCGTGATTTTTGCGCGAGGATTCCTTAATCGCCCTGCATGGCCCAAGTGGCTGGCAGGGCGTTTTATATTCCACGGGTAAATTGACGGAGGTGCCACCATGATTGTTATTCTCAAACACCAGGCAAAGCAGGAGCAGATCGACAAATTGAAGGTGTTTCTGACCAACCTTGGACTGCGCATTGATGAGTCTCGGGGCGACCATTCCACCATTCTGGGCCTGGTGGGTGATACCACCCGCGTGGATGCGGATCTGATTGCGTCTTTGGATGCGGTGGAGGCGGTCCGTCGGGTTCAGGAGCCCTACAAGAAGGCCAACCGCAAGTTCCACCCGGAAGATTCTGTGATCGACTGCGGCGGTGTGCCGGTTGGTGGCGGGCTGTTCCAGATCATCGCAGGCCCCTGCAGCGTGGAGACTGAGGAGCAGATCATCACCGTGGCCAAGGCCGTCAAGGAGGCTGGCGCGACGCTGCTGCGCGGCGGTGCGTTCAAGCCCCGCACGTCGCCCTATGCTTTCCAGGGCCTGCATGGCGACGGGTTGCGCCTGCTGAAGCTTGCCAAGCAGGAGACTGGCCTGCCTATCGTGACGGAAATCATGGATGCAGCGCATCTTGACCTGTTTGAAGATGTGGATGTGATCCAGGTGGGCGCGCGCAATATGCAGAATTTCGAGCTGCTGAAGGTGTTGGGCCGCACCAGGAAGCCCATTCTGCTCAAGCGCGGTCTGGCAAATACCATCCAGGAGTGGCTGATGTCCGCAGAGTACATCATGGCGGGCGGCAACGATCAGGTGATTCTGTGTGAGCGCGGCATCCGGACGTATGAGACGGCAACGCGCAATACCCTCGATTTGTCCAGCGTGCCGGTGCTGAAGGAAAAGACGCATCTGCCGGTGCTGATCGATCCCAGCCATGCGACAGGCGTGGCCAAGCTGGTGAAGCCCATGGCGATGGCTGCGACAGCCTGCGGGGCGGATGGTCTGATGATCGAGGTGCACAATGATCCGAAGAATGCCTTGTGTGATGGCGCGCAGTCGCTGACGCCTGAGCAGTTTGCGGATGTGGTGCGCAGGGTCAAAGCCATCCGTGAAGTGGTGCAGGGGTGATGGAGTGTGAATGAGATCATACTTTGCTGCCCGGATGAAACGATGCTTGACGAAATCGACGCCTACCGCAAGTCCATGCTGGATGCAGGCAGCTCCATGGACGGCTGCAGCGGATTGCAGAATTATGAATCCGCCCCGGAATGGCTCGCCCATGTCCGCAACATGGAAAAGCCGGAAACCTGCCCTCCGCACCTTGTTACAGCGACGCTCTTTGTGGCAGTGAGAAAAACCGACTTTCGTATTGTCGGCATGATCGACCTGCGTCATCGTCTGAATGATTTCCTTGCTGAGTACGGCGGACATATCGGCTATTCTGTTCGTACGGACGAACGGCGCAAGGGTTACGCCAAACGGATGCTTGCCCTGGCCCTGCAGGAAGCGAAGAAGCGTGGCATCGACCGTGTGCTCATAACCTGTGATGAGGATAATTGGGGGAGTGCTCTCACCATCCGGGCGAATGGCGGCGTTTTTGAACGCAATACCTACCTGGAAAATGAGAAACAGACCATAAGTCGGTATTGGATTGACCTGTAACTGCATAGAAACAAGCCTCCGGTCATCTTGACCGGAGGCTTTGTGCTGTTGAAAGGGAGAGATCAGTACAGATCGGGCAGTTCATCCAGGGTGATTACATATTCGCTGTTGTAGGTTTTCGTCAGGATTTCAGCCTCGGTGTAGGCTTCGGAGTAACGGCCGTTCTTCTGAACAAAGTCGCCGCTCCAGGTGTTGAACCAGGCCCAGCGGGCGTTGGTGGAAATTACCTGGTCGATGTCGAAGAGCACACCGTTTTCCGTCAGAGCAATGATCTTGTTCGTGTCCGTGTAGTCAAGCACTTCAATGAACTTGGAGTTTTGCGCACCGTAGGAGCGGTTTGCCGCGTAAATGTCCTCGCCGATGATATCGACATATTCATCGCCCGGATACCAGTCTGCCGCCTGGCCGTTCCATACCCAAATGAGGTTGTTGCAGCCGTAGACGTTGGTCAGCTGATCGTACAGGTAGATCCAGAGCTTTTTGCAGGGCTCAGCGCCCTTTGCGCCCCACCAGAACCATCCGCCGGAAGCCTCATGCAGAGGACGCCACAGCACGGGAACGCCGGCGTCCTGCAGCTTCAGCAGTTCGCGGGCGATGCCCTCGATGTCCTTGTCCAGTGCAGCTTTGCCGTAGGGATCGGAGCCGTTCATGACCGCTTCGATGTCAAAGGTCACATTCTTGGTGTAGAAGGCGCCCCACCAGCGGGGATTGCCGTTCTCATCCTTGCCGTCCAGGATGTATTGCTTATCTGCGCACCAGTGCCAGCAGAAGGTGACGATGCCGCCTTCCTTGTGAAACTTGATGGCCTGATCCACTGCAGTTCCGCGGGCGCCAAGGGCGATGCGGGACGGCGTGAGATCCATCATGTCCAGGCCGAGAATGGCGGGGTACTTGCCCGTGACATTGTGGATCGCCTTGATCTCCGGGCCGTTGAGACCCTTGTCGCAGACCTGGCCGGAAAGGGTGTACTTGCCGTAAATCTCGCACAGGTAGCTGAAGAGCTTCTTTGCTTCCTGGGTCGCATTGGGATTGACGAGGGTGGGGGAGACCTCATAAACGCTGCTGTCGATGGACTGGGCGTGGGTGACGGTCAGCTTGTCCAGATAGATCCAGCCCCAGGAGGGGGTGACCGTGACGGTGTGCTGACCGGCTGTCAGCAGCACGCCGTGGACGGAAGTGTCCCCGTACATGATGCTGCCGCATTCGAAGGTGCCCTGCTGCTGACCGTCTACCAGCAGGTTGTTGGTCTTGTTGCCGCCAATGCCTTTGCAGGTCAACGTCAGGTCATAAATTCCATCAGCGGGAACGTCAATGGTGAATTCAACCGAATCTGTTGCATTATCGAATGTACCGACCGATTTCCAGCCAGAAGCCTGAAGGTCGGTTTTGATAGCAATCGAACCATTTAAAACGGCCTTTTCAGCTTCATAAACCATGGCGTCCTCTGCTGAAACGGTGCCAATAGGCAGTGCAAGCGCAGCCGACAGCAGGATAGAGAGACATTTTTTCATGTTGTTTTGTCCTCCTGAGCATAAACGATTACAATTTTGTGGCAAAAGATTCAAATTTTTCGAAGAGATACTTTTGTCCACATTCCGACAAATGATATTCTACCACATTTTGTACATTGATTCAAGCAAGATTTAAGGATAATCAAGCAAGAATGCGATTTCGTAAGCGCTTTCATCTACCGCTGAGGGAATGTTGAGGAAAACAATCAACTTTTGGATGATACGCATAAAATACACATGGAGTCCTTGACAAAAATGTCACCAATCCCTATAATTAGATAATACAGTAACCATGCATTTGCATGACCTGTCCGCTGATTAAGGGGGCAGGTCATGTTGCGGTGGTTTTATTCATGGTAATCAATGGGCGACACATCAATGCAACAGGAGTGGTGAGTTTATGCGAAAAAAGTGGCGTATTCTTGTCGGCGTTCTGGTTGTGGCAATTCTGGTTGTGGCCATCGTTCTATTGAACGACGGTACGCAGAGCTACCATAGCAAGTACGAAGGCAAGGACCTGAGTACCGACGTTACCGGCATCGGCCGCGATGATACCTACGAGGTCTATTTACGGACCCACGAGGGCGTTGCTGCCGGCGCGGACATGATCGAAGTGGACGTCGCTGCCTTTGAGGGCGACGGCAAACTTCAGCAGGGCGCTTCGGGCCAAAACGAAGTCTATACTGCTGACGGCGAGTATACCAGCTGGAAGGTGAATGTGCCGGAGGAT
Organism: Christensenellales bacterium; assembly: GCA_045132495.1. Classification (GTDB taxonomy): domain Bacteria; phylum Bacillota; class Clostridia; order Christensenellales; family Aristaeellaceae; genus UBA11524. The sequence continues at coordinate 24,368 of JBGUSK010000018.1, forward strand.
GGCATGTACACCGTTCAGCTGGAGTATCTGACGGTGGCGTCCCGCGGCGTTGATATTGAGCGAGAGCTTCATATTAATGATGCGCTGCCCTTCGCCGGTGCGGATACGCTGCGTTTCTCCCGCCTCTGGGTGGACGGGGGCGAAGTCCGCAAGGACAATCAGGGCAATGAGATCCGCCCCTCCCAGGTGGAACGGTACGATTACCAGACTGCCTTCTGCCGGGACGATATGGGCTACGAAACGGATCCTTATCAGTTCTATTTCGCCAAGGGTGAGAACAAGCTCTCCTTCAAGGCCGTCAATGAACCGATGATCATCCGCTCCATCAAGCTTATCCCTGCATCCGAGCGTCAGTCTTACGAGAGCTACCTGGCCGCCCAGCCGGTGGTTGAGATGTCTGAGGAAGCTCAGAACTGGTCTACCACCATTCAGGGCGAGAAGGCCGTGACCCGTTCCTCTCCCTCCCTGTACGCCCGCTATGACCACGCTTCTCCTTCTACTGAGCCCTACGATGTTTACCATACCATCCTCAACTACATCGGCGGTGATCCCTGGAACACCTCCGGTCAGTGGATCGAATGGGAATTCGAGGTTCCGGAGGACGGTTACTATAACGTCTCCATCAAGGCTCGTCAGGCCTACCAGCGCGGCGGTCTTTCCTGCCGCAGCGTGTACATCGACGGCGAGATCCCCTTTGATGAGATGTCCTCTGTCGCCTTCTCCTACAATACCAACTGGAACATGCTCACCCTGGCGGACGAAGAAGGCAAAGCCTACCGCTTCTACCTGCCTGCTGGCAAGCATGCCATCCGCCTGGAAGTGACCCTGGGCGATATGGGCTCCATCCTTAAGGATATGGAAGCCAGCATTTACCGCCTCAACCAGATCTACCGTAAGGTGCTGGTGCTGACCGGCGTCAGCCCTGACCGCTTCCGCGATTACAACCTGAACAAGGTGTATCCCGAAGTCATCGAGGCGATGGAGCTGGAAAGTCTGCGTCTGTACAAGCTGGTTGATGACGCCGTCGAAATGACGGGCCAGAAGAACGACCGTGTGGCTGTCGCCCAGACGCTGGCCGTTCAGCTGGAGCAGTTCGTGGAGCGCAATGAGCGCATCACCCAGTCCTTCTCCAACTTCAAGGACAACATCACCTCCCTGGGCACTGCGATGCAGTCCATGGCGGAATCCAAGCTTGATATCGACGCCATCGTTGTTTCTGGTGAGAAGGCAGAGGTCAAGCAGGTGAAGGATAATATCTTCACCAGCCTCATCCATGAGATCAAGGCCTGCGTGGCTTCTTACTTCGTGGATTACAACTCCCTGGGTGATGTTTATGAAGATGGTGCGGACGATGTGATCGAGGTCTGGCTGGTGACCGGCCGTGACCAGTCCACCGTGCTGAAGACCATGATCGACGAAGCCTTTACTCCGAACTACGGCGTGAAGGTCAACGTGCAGCTGGTTGCCGGTGACGCCATCCTGAGCGCCGTTATGGCTGGCATCGGCCCTGATGTGGTGCTGAGCGTTGACGGCTGGTTCGCGGTTAACTACGCCATGCGTAACGCGGTGGAAGACCTGACCCAGTTCGAAGACTTCGAAGAGGTGGTCAAGCCCTTCTATCCGAGCGCGCTGGAGCCCCTGACCTACGACAACGGCGAGAAGAAGGGCATCTACGGTTTGCCCGAGACTCAGCTCTACTCCGTGCTGTTCTACCGTACGGATGTCATGGAGGATCTGGGCCTGGAGGTTCCCCAGACCTGGGATGACATCATTGCCATGCTGCCCACCATCCAGGGCAACAACATGTCCGTGGGCATTCCGTTCCCGGATATCTCCAATGTTGATATGTCTGGCTTCAACGCCATGATCTATCAGAATGGCGGCGCCATTTATAATGAAGACAAGACCCGCACTGTGATCGACAGCGAGGCCGGCGTCAAGGCCTTCGAGTTCTACACCAGCCTGTACAACGATTACGGTCTGCCCACCGTGTTCGACTTCGTCAGCCGCTTCCGTTCCGGCGAGATGCCCATCGGCGTGGGTCAGTACAGCCTGTACAACACCCTGTCCGTGTCTGCACCTGAGATCCGCGGCTTGTGGGACTTCACCCTCTATCCCGGCACGCTTCAGGAGGATGGCACCATCGACCGCAGCGTCCATGCCAACGGCCTGTGCTGCCTGATGATCGCTACCGATGACGAGCAGGTGAAGGAAGACGCCTGGACCTTCATGAAGTGGTGGGTGTCTGCGGATGCACAGGCGCGTTTCGGCCGCGAGATGGAAAGCGTGCTGGGTTCCTCCGCACGTTATGCCACCGCCAATACTGAAGCGCTGGATCAGCTGGCCTGGTCCACCGATCAGCTGGCTGTGCTCAAGGAGCAGCAGGCCTGGGGCCGCGGCTTCCCGGAAATCGCCGGTGGTTATTCCACCACCCGTCATATGACCAACGCGATCCGTAAGGTCATCAATGACAAGGACGATCCCCGTGAGACCCTGCTGACCTATGTTCATACCATTAACGAGGAAATCGATATCAAGCGTAAGGAATTCGGCCTGCCGCTTTATGGAGAGGAGGAAACGAAATGAGCAATAACCAGTCGGGCTTTGCCAGCCGCTATTACAACATGAAAGTGGAGCAGTTCCGCTACGGCTTGGCGAAGGCAAAGCGTATGAAGGTGTGCTACCTCTTCCTTGCACCCTACGCGCTTTTGTTCATCACCTTCTTCATCCTGCCGATCTGCACCTCCATTTTCTACGGCTTCACCTACTACAACATTCTGGAGCCTGCCCGTTTCGTCGGCGTTCAGAACTATGTCAACCTGATCCTGCAGGACGAGGTCTTCCTGACCTCCGTCAAGAACACCTTCGTCATTGCTGTGATCACCGGCCCTGTAGGCTACATCCTCTCGTTCATGTTCGCTTGGTTCATCAACGAGCTGCCCAAGTGGCTGCGCGCCATCGCGGTTGTGATCTTCTACGCACCCTCCATTGCGGGTAATGCGTACAGCATCTTCTCCATCATCTTCCGCGGCGACGCCTACGGCTACCTGAACTCCTTCCTGCTGAATCTGGGTATCATTGACGCTCCTCTGCTGTGGCTGACTGATCCCCGTTACATCATGCCGGTTCTGATCATTGTCATCCTGTGGATGAGCATGGGCACTGGCTTCCTGTCCTTCGTCGCTGGCTTCCAGGGCATCGACAAGAGCATGTACGAGGCCGGCTATGTGGATGGCGTGCGCAACCGCTGGCAGGAGTTGTATCACATCACCCTGCCCAGCATGAAGCCCATGCTGCTCTTCGGTGCGGTTATGTCCATCACCTCTGCCTTTAACGTCTGTGACGTGCCGCGCGCACTGGCTGGCTTCCCCTCTACGGACTACGCTGCCCGTACGGTCGTCACGCATCTGTTCGACTACGGCTTCAGCCGCTTCGAGATGGGCTACGCTTCCGCCATCGCAACGCTGCTGTTCCTGGTCATGATTCTGTGCAAGAAGTTCATTTCTGCAGCACTGGAAAAGGTGGGTACCTGATATGAGTGAAATGAATTACAAATCCACCGGTACCCTGCTTCTGAAAGGGAAGAAGCTCCGCGGCACAATGATTGCCGAGGAAAACCTGGCCCGCTTCATCAGCAAGAAGCAGACTATTGAGATGCCCTATGCTGATATCACCGTCCTGAAGAACGAACGCAACGGCGGCATGGCCAGCACCATCACCGTGAAGATGAAGGATGAGAACCAGTACGTCTTCGTACTCACCAACGGCCTGAAGGTGTATCACCACATGGACGAGCTGTGGGAGAACAAGCCCCGTACCCGTTCCAAGGCAGATGAGCTCCATCGCCTGGCTGAGCTGCGCGGCGAACGCATCGTCAAGCCCCGGAAGCATCTGATCAAGCGCCGCCGTCCCAACCGCTCCCTGGGCGGCGACCTGGGCATCTACATCATGCTGGCGCTGGTTGCCTGCATGATGGCGTTCCCGCTGGTCTTCGCGATCGGTTCTGCGCTGAAGCCTCTGGACGAGCTGTTCCGCTTCCCGCCCACGGTTTTCCCGCAGCACCCCACCATTGATAACTTCTCTGACCTGATCGTCACCATGGGTCAGAGCTGGGTGCCCTTCAGCCGCTACATCCTCAACACCGTGTTCATCACTGCGGTTGGTACCTTCGGCCACCTGATCATCGCCTCCATGGCGGCGTTCGTGCTGGCGAAGTACGATTTCCCCGGCGGAAGGCTCTTCTTCGCCGTCGTTACCACGGCCCTGATGTTCTCCGGTTACGTGACCGGCATCCCGAACTACGTCATCATGTCCAAGCTGAACATGATCGACACCTATTGGGCGCTGCTGCTTCCTGCCTTTGCTGCTCCCATTGGTCTGTTCATGATGAAGCAGTTCATGGAAGGCCTGCCCACTGCGCTGATCGAAGCGGCGCACATCGACGGCGCCAACGAGTTCCGCATTTTCTGGAGCATCGTGATGCCCAACGTCAAGCCGGCTTGGCTGACGGTCATCATCTTCAGCGTGCAGAGCCTGTGGAACACCAGCGCTTCCACGGTCATCTACTCCGAGGCCAAGAAGACCCTGGTTTACGCCCTGCAGCAGATCCAGGCGGGCGGTATTGCCCGTACCGGTCAGGCGGCGGCGGTTACCGTTGTGGTCATGGCTGTCCCGATCTTCATCTTTGTTCTGAGCCAGAGCCAAATCCTGGAGACCATGGCCAGCTCCGGTATCAAGGACTAATTTGCTGGATAACCAAGATTGGCTGATTTCAAATTATTCAGAACAGGAGGGGAATGACCGTGAAGGTGATGTACCGGCTTTTAGCGCTGATCATGACCGTTTTCATGTTTGCTTCAATGAACACTGCCCAGGCCGTCGATGATGGCTACCCCAGTACCTATACGTACAACTATGACTACTGGAGCGATATCCGCGAATCCCCCGACGCTTACCGCGTTTCGGAAGTGATCTACAGCGGAGATCTGGGCCTGGACGTCGCGATGAAGAAGCCCCAGAGCCTCTTTGTCCGCAACAATGACATCTACGTTGCCGATACCGGCAACAACCGCATCCTGCAGATCCGCAGGGAAGGTGCAGAATACTCCCTGGTTCGGATCATTGATCAGATCAAGGGCAGTGATGTGGCGACCTTCAACACGCCCAGTGATATGTTCGTCGATGAGGAAGAGAACATCTACATCGCCGATACCAACAATGGCCGTGTTGTGATGGTGGACAAGGACCTGAACTTCATCAAGCAGTTCACCAAGCCCACCGATGCAACCTTCGACCAGAGCCTGAGCTTCATGCCCAACAAGCTGGTCGTTGATGTTGCAGGCCGCGTCTTCCTGCTGGCGACCAATGTCAACAAGGGTCTGGTCAAGTTTGAGGCTGACACCAGCTTCACCGGCTTTGTTGGCGCCAATAAGGTCAGCTACAACATAGTAGAATATATGTGGAAGACCTACTTCATGACCAAGGAACAGCGCGAACAGCAGGCTTCCTTCGTTCCTACGGAGTACCACAACATCTACATTGATCCCGACTCCTTCATCTATGCGACAAATACCGTTTTCAGCGAGTATGATCTGCTCTGGGATGTGGCACAGCCCATCCGCCGCCTGAATGGTATCGGCAATGATATCCTGATCAAGAATGACCGCTATCCTCCCATTGGTGATCTGTACTGGGTGGAGCAGTCTGTTCCGATGGGTCCCTCCAAGCTGGTTGATATCACTGTGCTGGAGAATGACATCTACGTTGCTGTGGATCAGACCCGCGGCCGTATCTTCGGCTACGACAGTCAGGGCGTGATGCTGTGGGCCTTCGGCACCACCGGCAGCAGCGAGGGTGCGTTCAACTCCGCCGTGTCCATCGAGCACATGGGGCATGATCTCTTTGTGCTGGATCAGAATGGCGGCTGCATCACCACTTTCACCCCCACAGAATACGGCAACCTGATTTACGATGCGACGGATGCCTACCTCACCGGTGATTACGATGGTTCTGCCCTGATCTGGGAGGACGTGCTCAAACTCAACGCCAACTACAATCTGGCGTTCATCGGCATCGGCCGTTCCCTGATGCGTCAGGAAAAGTACGAGGAAGCCATGGATTACTTCAAGATGGCCTACGACCGCGATAATTACGGCCGTGCCTTCCGCTTCTACCGTAAGGTATGGGTGGAGGAGAACGTGGGCTGGATCATCGCGCTGCTGGCAGCTGTCCTGATCATTCCGCTGGTGCTCCGTATGTTCAAAAAGATGAGAATGGAGGTGGAAGCACATGAACGCAACCAAGTCCAGAAGTAAGAATTCCGTCCGCCGTGAAAAGTGGAACAACTATGTCGCTTCGATGAAGTACGCCAAGTATGTGCTGTTCCATCCCTTTGACGGTTTCTGGGATCTGACCCATGAGAAGCGCGGTTCCGTTGCTGCGGCAACCACCTACCTGGCCCTGTTCCTGATCACCCGCGTGGTGCAGCTGATGTTCACCAATTTCCAGTTCATCACCGCCCCGCTGCAGTACATCAACGTGTTTGAGCAGGCTGCTTCGCTCCTGTTCCCGTTCCTGATCCTGTGTCTGGCGAACTGGTCGATGACCACCCTGTTTGACGGCAAGGGCCGCTTCAGCGACATCTACATCGCCATGTGCTACGCGCTTGTGCCTTACACGTTGATCCAGCTGCCGCTGGTGTTCGTCAGCAACATGATCTCCTTCGATGAGGCTGCGTTTTACACCGTGCTGATGAGCTTCTCCACTGCATGGTGTATCTTCCTGGTCTTCATCGGCCTGATGCAGGTGCATGACTACAGCCCTGGAAAGACGTTGGTTTTCCTGATCGTGACTGTGGTCGGCGCGCTGATCATTCTGTTCCTGCTGCTCGTGTTCTTCAGCCTTCTGGGCGACGCGGCGAGTTACTTTATCTCGCTGTATCGTGAGATCGCATTCCGCTTGTATTAAGGAGGGAGTAAGACAATGAAGAAAATCATTCTGCGCTTGCTTTCCTGGGCGATTGTGATCGCTTTGCTTGCTGCGCTGGTCGTCTTTGTGGGAATCCCGCTGTTCTCCGAGGATGAGGATGTTCACACGCTGGATCCCCACATCATGTACTATGAAGGCGGCAAAACCCCGCTGAAGATGGAAACGGAAAAGCTCGCCTTTGAGATGGATCCCACAACGACCCACTTCAAGGTGACTGACAAGGTCTCGGGCAGGGAATGGCTGTCCAACCCCGCCAATGCGGATAAGGATCCCCTGGCTGTTTCCACCAACAAGGAGACCCTGCAGGCCACGGCAATCGTGACCTACTCTACCTCCAGCGGTACGGTGGATCTGAACAACTACAAGTATTCCATCCAGAATGGCAACTACTCCATCACCCAGCAGGAGGACGGCTCCATTCGCGTGGATTACGCCATTGGTAAGATCGAGAAGATCTATCTGATCCCCACTGCGATCACCAAGGAGCGCTATGATGCGTTTACCTCGGAGATGAAGAACTCCACCAAGAAGAAGCTCTCATCCAACTATACGCTTTACGAGCCCTCCAAGCTGGACTCCAAGAAGAACAAGGATGAGATCATCGCCATGTATCCTTCTGTGGTGGAGCAGCCCCTGTACATCCTGAAGTCCAACACTTCTGAAAACAACAAGAAGAAGATTCAGGATTACTTTGCTGAGGTCAATTACTCGCAGGAGGATTTTGAGATCGATCAGCAGCTGGTTGCAGGCACCAAGGATAACTCCGGCGCCGTGTTCAATCTGACCATGGTCTACCGTCTGGAGGATGGGGATCTGGTGGTAGAAGTGCCTTACAGCGAGGTTCGCTACAAGGCTGCATACCCCATGTCCTACGTTACTCCCTTGCCGATGTTCGGTGCGGCCGGCACTGCGGATGAAGGCTTCATGTTCATCCCCGAAGGCGGCGGCGCGATCATCAACTTTAACAATGGCAAGCTCCAGCAGAACAGCTACTACGCCAATCTCTACGGCTGGGACTATGCTGTGCGCCGCAAGGAGTTGGTCAACGAGACCCGCAATACCTTCCCGGTGTTCGGTATGGCCAAGAACGGCGCTTCCTTCCTGTGCATGATGGAGGGTGCGACCTCCTTTGCCGGCATTCAGGCTGACATCAGCAACCGCTACAACAGCTACAACTGGATGAGCGCCAAGTATAATGTGGTTCATGCGGATCAGTACAACGTTTCTGCCAAGACTGCACAGCTGGTGTACATGTTTGAGAAGGATGTCCCTCAGGAGACAGTCATCCATCGCTACCGCTTCCTGAACAGCGACAGCTATGTGGATATGGCTAACGCCTATGGCGATTACCTGAAGGAAACCTATCCTGAGCTGGCGCAGGCTACCGCCTCTGAAGTGAGCCCGGTGTCTGTGGAGCTGGTTGGCGCGATCGATAAGACGGTCGTCAAGTTCGGTCTGCCCATTGATTCTGTTTTTGCGACTACGACCTTCAAGCAGGGTGAGGAGATCATCTCTGACATGACTGGCAGGGGAGTGCGCAACCTGAACGTCCGCTATGCTGGCTGGGCCAACGGCGGCGTGACCCAGCAGGTCATGACCAAGGTTGACGTTCTGAGCGAGCTGGGCGGCAAGAAGAACATGACCCAGCTGATTGCCAAGGCGAAGGAAATGGGCGTTCCGCTCTACTTCGACGGCATCAACTGCTTCGCCTACGACAGCGGCGTGATGGAGGGCTTCATCGCCTTCAACAACGCGGCCCGCTACACTACCCGCGAGCAGGTTCAGCTGCTACCCTTCGATATTGTTCAGTATCAGCCTGCTGAATGGATGGATGATTACTACCTCGTTCGCCCGGATTATGCGAAGGCTAATACGGACAATATGATCAGCGAGCTGGCGAAGATGAACGCGTATGGCGTGTCCTTCCGCGACATCGGCAACCTCCTGAGCGCTGATTATAATCCTAAGGGAACTGTCACCCGTGAAGAAGTGAAGGATCTGAACGTCCAGAGCCTGAAGGACGCCAAGGCCAATAACCAGAGCGTGATGATCCGCATGGGCAACGATTATGCCTTGCCCTATGCTGACATCATTACCGATATGGACATGGCCGGTACTTCGTACAACATCATTGATGAGGCTGTGCCCTTCTACCAGATCGCACTGCATGGCATGAAGGACTACACCGGCGAGCCTATCAACCTTGCGGGCGATTACATGCAGGAATTCCTCCGTTGCGTGGAATATGGCGCTGGCCTGAACTTCACCTTCATGGCAGAAGATGCTGAAGTGCTGCAGGATACCTATCATTCCAACTTCTTCGGCGCGAATTACGCCGCTTGGGCTGAGGATGCAAATGCGCTCATCACCAAGTACCAGAAGGATATGGAAGGCCTCAACCAGCAGCGCATTGTCTCTCACGATCACGTGTCTGCGCATGTGTCTGTGACTGGCTATGAGGATGGCACCAAGGTCTATGTGAACTACGGCAGCGAAGAATACGCCGAAGGCGGCGTGAATGTTCCTGCCCGCAACTATACTGTGGAAAGGGGGCAGTAATCGATGGCAGCAAATATGAACGCTCCCCGTGAGCATTGGTATGACGGCATCGTTGAGGCCATCAAGACTTACATCCCCGGCAACGCAACGTTCAAGACCATGCGTGCCCGCAATGCCCGCATCGGTACCCTGTTCATCCTGCCCTTCATCATCGGTTTCCTGGTCTTCATGTGCAAGCCCATGGTGGAATCCTTCATCTTCTCCTTCAACGATGTTTCCCTGATTCCCGGCCAGGGCTATGCGAAGACGTTTGTTGGCATCAACAACTACAAGCACGCCCTGCTGGTGGACCCGGAATACAACACTCTGCTGGTGGAAGAGGCTGGCCAGATGATCATCAACACCATCGCAACGCTGGTTCTCAGCTTCGTGGTGGCGGTCATCCTCAATCAGGAATTCAAGGGCCGCGTGCTCTGCCGCGCGATCTTCTTCCTGCCGGTTATCCTTTCCTCCGGTGTTCTGCCCGGCATTGAGCATCAGAACGAGTTCTACGACATGATGGCTGGCATGGCTGAAGCCGTGGAAGGTTCCTCCGGTGTCAACATCTCCCAGGCTCTGGAGGATCTGCTCTCTGTTTCCGGTGTGGCTGGTCAGGTGTTTGACGTGGTATTCACGATGATCGACTCCATTTACGACGTCGTCATGGCCTCCGGTATCCAGATCATCGTGTTCCTGTCCGGCCTGCAGTCCATTTCGCCTTCTCTCTACGAGGCGGCGGACGTGGAAGGCTGCTCCGCATGGGAAGCCTTCTGGAAAATCACTTTCCCTATGGTCAGCCCCCTGCTGCTGGTCAACTGCATCTACACCATCATCGACTTCTTCATGAAGAACGACAACAAGGTGATGGAGCTGATCTACCAGGTGACCTATCAGGACTTCAAATTCGGCATCTCTGCCGCGATGAGCTGGATCTACTTCGCGATCGCGCTTGCCTTCATCGGCGTCAGCTCGTTCATCATCTCCAAGGCGGTGAAGTCTTATGAGTAAAAACAATACTGTCTTCATTGGCAAGAATAAGAGCTTCTGGGATCGAAACCGCCGCAGCGAAGGCTACCTGCTCAAGCGTGAGATCAAACGCAAGTTTATCTCCATTGCCCGTGCACTGCTGCTGTTTGGTTTGTGCTTCATGATCATCCAGCCCATGCTGGTCCGCTTCTCTACCGGTTTCATGGAAGAACCCGATCTGTACGATTCTACCATCGTTCTGGTGCCCCGCCATGTGACGCTGGATAACTACAAGATCGTGTTCGATCTGACGGGTTTTCCGAACTCCATGCTCAACACCCTGTGGATCTCCCTGCTGGTGTCTGTGCTGCAGGTCGTGTCTTGCACCTTCGTGGCATACGGCTTTGGCCGCTATGAGTTCCCGCTGAAGAAGTTCTGGTTCGCCTGTGTGGTCATGCTGATCATCGTCCCCCCGACGACGATCCAGACCTCCCTGTACATGAGCTTTGCGAACTTCGATATCTTCGGTATCTTCAAGGCCATTACTGGTAAGTCCATCAACCTGCGTACTTCCATCGTTCCTTACGCGTTGATGAGCCTGACCTGCATGGGCCTGAAGAATGGTCTGTACATTTACATGCTGCGCCAGTACTTCAAAAACGTGCCGGACAGCCTGGAAGAAGCCGCGTTCGTGGATGGCTGCAGCACTCTGCGTACCTTCACGCAGATCATGCTGCCCGACGCTATGCCCACCATTGCCAGCTGCTTCCTGTTCTCCTTCGTGTGGCAGTGGACAGACCTGTTCTACTCCCGTAACTTCTTGTCTTCCTACAATGTTTATTCCGTGCAGCTGTCTTCGATCGTGTCCCGCATGAGCCGTTACTTCTCTGCTGACGCGTCTAAGGCCGTCATCGTTCCCAACGGCCGTCAGCAGCAGCTGATCGCCATCGGCGTGCTGATCTGCTGCATCCCGCTGATCATTCTTTACTGCTTCACACAGAAGACCTTTGTTCAGTCTCTGGCGATGACGGGCAGCAAGGAGTAATCAAAAAAGGACAATAAATAAACAATATACATCTTGCTATTTGGTTATAGTTGGTGTATAATAACGGAGTAGTTGTGACAGAAGTCACAAATGGCATCGTTACTGTACAAGTGAATTGCACCAATGTGAATCACTTGTATAGAAATAAAAAAGGAGGAACCCATTATGAAGAAACTGGTTGCCCTGCTTCTGGCTGTCATGATGCTTTCTGCCATGGCTCTGGCCGAAGCCCCCGAAGGCTACCCCGAGATCGTTGAAGGCATCGATTTCGGCGGCGCTACTGTTACCATCTACGACTACTGGTCTGGCGACGGCGCTCGTGTTGCCGAGCCCACCGAAGAGCAGCAGGCTCAGTACGACTACCGCGACTGGCTGATGGAGACCTACAATGTTGTCATCGAGCAGAAGCAGGGTGGCGACTGGGGCACCTGTGCTGAGGAAATGATCAACTTCGTGTCCGCTCCCGACGGCTCCTACCGCGCTTACATCATCGAGCCCGGTAAGGTTGGCTCTCTGGTTGCGAACGGCGTTGCCGCTCCCTTCAACTACGACGTGTCCGGCGAGAAGTGGAATGCTGCCAACATCGCTCTGTGGTCCAAGGCTGGCGTGCCCTACGGCGTGTCCACCGGTTCTCATGAGCCCCGTGCTTGCCTGTACTTCAACAAGCGCGTCCTGGAAGAGGCCAACATTGACTGGAACACCATCTATGATATGCAGGCTGCTGGCACCTGGACTTGGGCTGTCTTCGAAGACATGCTGAAGACCATCCAGAAGGACGTTGACAACGACGGCACCATCGACATCTGGGGCATGACCGGCGACAACAACGACCTGTTCGTTATGTCTGTTGCTACCAATGGCGGCACCTTCTTCGACTACGACGCCGAAGGCAAGCTGCAGCCCACTGCTAACTCCGAAGAGACCATCAACGCTCTGAACTGGAGCCGTAACATTTGGCAGACCTACTTCTATCAGCAGCCCGCTGATGGCAACTGGGACTACTACAAGGAAGCTTGGAAGACCGGTAAGTACGGCTTCTATATGTACCAGACCTACGGCGGCTTCAACGACAACTCCGAAATGGCTGATATGGAAGACGAGTGGGGCTGCGTTGCCTTCCCCGTTCCCAACGAGGGCGACAAGTACCTGACCACCATCTCCGAGAACACCACCCTGATCCCCAACGTCTACACCGAGGAAGAGGTCGCTAAGATCGCTTTCATCATCGATATGTGGACCAATGCTACCCCCGGCTACGACGATGAGTTCGGCTGGATCGGCAACAAGTACAACTACACCGATGACCGCGCTGTGGACGAGACCTACGCCATGCTGCGTGAAGGCGATCACGGCTGGGCTAACCTGTGCGTCCTGCTGGGCACCCAGAACGACGTCCTGGGCTCCCCCCTGCTGTGGCAGATGGGTTCCAATGAGCCCGCTGCTCTGATCGAGGCTGCTATGCCCGCTTGGCAGGCTCTGTGCGATACCTTCAACGCGAAGTAATCGCCACTGATTATCCCCAAAGATAATCACGGCCGCTGTGGAAACACAGCGGCCGTTTTGTGTATAGAATAAGAAGTGGCAGGACGTTTTGTTGTCCTGCCATTGTTTATTTGACTTCATGCATGGAGGAACCGAGCATATATCCCAAATGCTCGTTATACAATACATAGCACCATCCATTGGCAAGCTTGCCCAGTACGGTTACTTCCGTGTAGTTCGGAAGGAATGCCAGGATCTCGCCGCCGGTGGAAGGAAGGCTGCGTAGATTTAATCCTGTTGCCCTGGTGTTACGAATGATGTGCAATTGACCAGATTGAGTTGGTTGGATGGGCGTCAGGTAATCAGCATCCATATAGCCCTCGGTCTGTCCGATACGTACATAAACCCAGCCGGTTCTGGTGTAGTTGAGGATTGTAAGTGGTGTCCCTGTATAGAATAGGCCAAGTGATTTCGATGTGGAGCTGGCCGATTTTCGCAAATGCAGCTGACCGCCAGCAGTTCTGGTGTTGATGTAAAAAACAGACGAATGGTCTGTATTGCTGCCGGTGACGGTTGGATTATCGCTGTCCATTCCATAACCAAAGGGAAATGTGCCGGATAAAACGGTTTCTGACATGTATCCAACCCGTTCATCTACCTGGACATGATACCAACCATCAGAACGGACTCCCAGCACAGTGACAGATGTTCCACTTGGATACCATCCTAGGCGGCTAAAGGTAGTGTCAGGTCCAGAGCGCAACGCAGCGCCAGTGTTCTTGACAGTGACGATGGGCGTTTCAGGAACGAAGGAAAGGGCATCCGTCACCAGGAACCGAACATCCATCCATCCGAGTGTAGTCCCCGCAAGCAACACCTGCGCAAAGTCATTATTGATATGCCCCGTAAGTACAACCGGAGTGCCTGTGAAATATTTACCGAGGGATTTGGCTGTGCTGCTTGCATTTTCACGAAGGTTGAGGCGGTAGCCGCTTGCAAGGTTCTGCACCCAGGCAGGGGTGCCGGCAGTAAAAGTAATCTCCGGCTGCGGCGTTGGAGTAGGCTTGGCGGCAATATCGAAACAGGAAAGTGGCACATAGCCATAGCTGAACCCATGGACCGAGGTGAAGCTGATGTAACACCAATCGCCGGACATGCTTAGAACATGCACCTCTTGCTGACCGCCGGGAATGATATAGCCTACGATATTTGCCTTTGTGCTTTTCGTGGCATAAACCCGAACTTCATCCGGGGAGGCGCGTAGGGTATACCCAGGCAAAGGTGTCGAAGTAGGTGGAGAATCAGCTATGGCTGGCAGATTCAAAATGATCAGGAAGAACGCTGTTATCAGCATGAAGAATTTTCGCATCCGCATCACATCCTTTGCATATATAACGATTCGGACGGTTCAATTCTTGCATACTCTGCCTGATTTGTCAAGGCAGACAGAGATTAGAGGATATAGCTGGTGATACAGTCATACCAGTGGACATAGGTTTTGCCATTGATGATGAGGGTTTCGGAGTCAGGCAGCATCTCCGACCAGGTGCGGCCATAGTGATCCAGATTCCAATCATCCGCGTTGAACCGGCGCCAAAGCACGGTGCGGCCGTTGCGGTCAATGAACTGCTCAGATGCCATGCCGCCCATGTAGGCTTCATGCATGATGACACAGATGGTGTCATAGTTTTTTCCGCCGATGCTCACCGTGTAGCGTCCGACCACATCCATCAGCTCTTTTTGACCGTCTTGCGTGGTGAGAATGCATCCGTCACGCTTGATGAGTCCCTTGGGATGCAGGTCGGTTTCATTGCCGCAGTTATCCTCGCCAAAACCCCAATTGTTGAGGAAGGCCTCGCCGTCAAGGAAGGTGTACATATGCTTCAGGCCGCCCTGGCTGTGGGTTTCAGCAAGAATGCGGCAGTGGGTATCGGTAAGCTGAGCGATCAAGGAACGCTGGACATACTGCTCGCTGTCGCCGGTCTGGTTGTTGATCATGGGGTCGTGGGTTTGAACGTCGATCTCCACGCCCTCGACGCCATGCACCATCGCGCGTCCCAGGACGGTCAGGTGATCTTCTTCGGTGCGGACGCGCTCAGGAAAATCATACATTGCCCAGGAGATCTTTTCCCCCAGCTTCGGTACGATAAACCAGCCCATCAATTCCTCCCACTTGCAGTCAAAGGGCGGGAGTGGATTAGGGGTAATGGTGTATTCGGGCAACATTTTCGGCATATTGGCAGACATGGATAAATCTCCTTTTGGTTGATGGGGGTATGCGGCGCGAAAGCGTTCGCGGGCATTGTGAAGGCGACTTTTGACGGTCCCCAGGGGGATTTGCAGCTGCCGTGCGATCTCTTGCTGGGGAAGTTCCTGCCAGTAGCACATGCGGAGGATCTCCTGATCCTGGGGAGGAAGTTTCTCCAGCGTATCCAGCACCAGGTTGTCACGGACACGGGCGAACCTGGAGGGCATGACAGCGATGCGATCCGCATGGATCAATGGAACCTCGCCGCGCCTGTACTTATGGCGGAGGAAATCGGCGCATTTGTTCCGGGCGATGCCAATCAGCCATGGTTTGAAGCGTCCCGGCTTGCGGAGTCCAGCAAAACCAGCAACAGCTGCCGACAGCACTTCCTGCAGGACGTCCTCTGCATCAGCAGGATTGTTGATGTGAAAGTGCACATACCGCTCGATTGCCGGGCGATGCTCCGCCCAAAGCGGCTCAAAGGCTTCCATGCGTTTACCTCCTTTGCAGAATGATTTGAAATGCATTTCAACCTTGTAGTCGTTCTGAAACGGGAAAAGGTTCACTTGAAAAGCATAAAGCAAAAAATCCGCCCATGCAAACGCACAGGCGGAAGGTAGGGGAATCAGTTGCTGTAATTGTCAAATTCCTCGAAGAACTCCGGACAGCTCCACACACCGCAGGCGGCAAGCTTGTCGCCCTTGACGGCCATCTGAAGCACAAGACCGTTGTTCAGTTCGATCAGCAGCGCTTGCTTGGAGGAAATGCTTCCGCTGGATTCGTAGCTTGCGCATTCCAGCAGCGTGGTCAGCAGTGCCTCACAGGCAGCGGGATCGGTGACAGTACCAACGCCGCTGAGTTCCATGGCCACCACCTGGCCGGCAATACTGAGGGTATCGGCCAGCTTTTCTCTTCCGCGCAGGGCGTTGCCGTTGAAGCTCACGCGCTGGAACAGACGGATACGGCCATTCACCTGTGCCGCAAGGAGCGTATTATCGCTCACGCCGGCAATCGTGTAGACCGGTGTGCCGGAGGTGGCGGCATTGGAAAGCACTGTGTCCGTGCCGGAAAGGGAAGGCTCGGTGGTAAATTCGGCAATCGTGGTAAGCTGGCTGCCCAGCAGTTCGCTGTCCACGACATTGGGGCTGGTGAGCATGCGATAATACTTGCCATTTACGCCAATCAGCGGGAATGAGCCGTTCTTGACGTCGGACCAGATGCTGCGGTAACCTGGATTGGCGGCGTTGTTGCTGATGAACATGCTGACGCTGTCAAGATCGGCCGTCAACATACTTGCCGGCGTCGGAGTAGCAGGGCCCAGCATGTTGGACTGGATCAAATCCTCCGGTTGGCTGCTGCCGCCGATTGGAATGATGGTCAGTGCGAGAACCAGCACAACTGCCGCGCAGCACAGGGCTGGCACCCATTTGGACAGTGCAAAGGGCGCCTTGCTCTGCTTTTTCGCTTCTACTGCGCGATCAATGCGCGCCTTGAGGAACGGCGTGGCATACAAGCCATCCATGGCCTTGTTTGCGGTTGAAGGCAGATCGTTGAGCATCGCGTCGATATCAATATGCTTTTCCTGCTTCATTGTTCCTCGCCTCCTTTCAGTATCACTTCTTCAAGCTTTTTGCGGGCGCGGGAGAGTCGGGAGGAGATCGTTCCCTCGGGCAGCTCCATCATATCCGCGATATCTGAGATTCCGTAGCCTTGATAATAGTGCAGCAGGATGACTTCCTTAAACATGGCGGGAAGCTTGTTGATGGCGGCCATCATTTCCTGCCTGTCGCTGATCTGATTGAATTCATCCGGTGCGGGAATGAGCTCGAAGGTTGGTCCGCCCAGCACAACGCGCTTAAGCCATGCTCCACGCCACAAATCCCTGCATCGGTTCATGGCTACCTTCAGCAGCCATGCCTTTTCTTTTCCCGGCTGCAGCGGCGGATTGGTCGTCATCAGCCGGACGAACACATCCTGCACCACGTCTTCGGCCTTCTGCCGGTCAGCGAGGTAAAAGTAGCACATCCGGAGTACATCTGTCGCGTAGAGCTCATATAGCTCGCCGTAAAAAGCAGATAGATCCCGCGAATCTTCGGCGGTTTGCGCATTGGAATAGTACAGCGCCTGTTCCACTGACCCGGCCTCCTTTCGTAGATGATCTCGTTCATCCATATAACGAACCTGCCTCCTGTTTTCTTCCTGAAAAATATAAACTTCTTCGGAAACATATGTAACAATTTGATGAACAGCCAGGGCGGCTTTGACCCGGCATAGAATAGCCGGCGTCCGCCTTCTCCTATTATGGCCCAAGAGCCGAAGTTCGTCAAGGGGGAAAGAAGGATTCTGCCACTTGACTAAATCCGGCATTTTGGCCTATACTATAGATGATGAATACATATCAGCAAGGAGACCGAAACCATGCGCAAGGGTGATGAAAAACGTCAGGAGCTGCTCAGCACGGCGGAAAAGCTGTTCTGCCAGCAGGGATATGACAAAACCAGCGTGCAGGATATTCTGAACGCTGCATCCCTGTCCAAGGGCGGGTTCTACCACCACTTCTCCAGCAAGGAGGAGGTGCTCACGGCGTTGTGCGACCGCCGGGCGCAACGGGCATCTGCCTTCACGGCGCAGACGCTGAATCAAGCGGATACGCCTATGGCTCGTATCAATGCGGTGCTGTATGGTTTTATGCCGCTGCGCCAGGATGAGGCTGGTTTTGTTGCGATGCTGCTGCCGGTTATCGGAAAGGCGGAAGGACGCGGTATTGCGATGACCTATCAGGATGCTTTGGCAGAGTATTTTCAGCCATTGCTGAAGGCTGAAATCGCTTCTGCGGCAGCAGTGGATGCTGTATTCCCACCGGTCAAGGAA
Source organism: Christensenellales bacterium (assembly GCA_045132495.1). Classification (GTDB taxonomy): domain Bacteria; phylum Bacillota; class Clostridia; order Christensenellales; family Aristaeellaceae; genus UBA11524. The sequence continues at coordinate 42,505 of JBGUSK010000018.1, forward strand.
ATGGAGGGCGTTCTCCTGCAATTGGTGAACCATTGCTGGATGGAGGTCGCTGCGGAAACTGCCCGTACTGTCCGGGAGGGGATGCGGCTGGATCAGCTGGCATTGCTTCACACGCTTGAGAAGTATCGCCGCGCAGTGGAGGTGCTGCTGGACGCTCCCTACGGTTCGATTGAGATCGTCCGGGTGGAGGAATGGAACGAGGTTATACAGGAGATTGTCTGAACATAAAGAGCAGAGCGCAGATCACGGATGATGTGGTCTGCGCTCTATGTGTTTCTTTACTTGCGGTTCCGCGGACGGCCTTTGCCCGTGCTGCCATCATCACGGCTGTGACGCGGGGGTTTTTGCGGCTGCTTGTCTGCATGGCGGATGGCTTTGCGCTCATGAGCAGGATTATCCCGCTTTCCGGTATGCCTGCGGGCGTCGCGAACAGGATCACGTTCCGGCGGAACGAGGCATTCCCGGTCACGGCCGATGAGATCCTCCCGGCCAGCAAGGCGCAGCGCTTTGCGCACCAGATCATGATTGCGCGGATTGCCAAACTGCATCAGGGCACGCTGCATGGCCTTGTCCTCCGGCGAACGGGCGACAAAGACAGGCTTCATTGTGCGGGGATCAAGGCCGGTGTAGAACATGCACGTGGACAGCGTGCCGGGCGTGGGGTAGAAGTCCTGCACCTGGTCGGGCTGAAAGCCAATGTCCCGCAGATAGCAGGCCAGCTCTACGGCTGCGTTCAGGTCGCTGCCGGGATGGCTGGACATCAGGTAGGGGATGAGGTACTGCTTCTTGCCCAGCTTTTCGTTGGCGCGGACATACAGGTCACAGAAGGCATCGTAGAGCTCGCGGCGAGGTTTGCCCATCTTATCCAGCACATAGGGGCAGACATGCTCCGGAGCAACCTTCAATTGCCCGGAAACGTGGTGCTCGCAGAATTCCTTCAGGAAGGACGAATTGTCCTTGTCAGCCATGATGTAATCATAGCGCAATCCGCTGCGAACGAAGATTTTCTTCACCTTCGGCAGCTCCCTCAGCTGGCGCAGGAGGGACATGAATTCTTTGTGATCGACCTCCAGGTTCTTGCAGGGCTTTGGGTAAAGGCACTGACGCTGCCTGCAAGCGCCTATCTTCAGCTGATTCTGGCAGGCGGGCTTGCGGAAATTCGCGGTTGGGCCGCCCACGTCGTGGATATATCCCTTGAAATTGGGCAGGGTCGTCAGCAAGCGGGCTTCCTTCACGATGGATTCCGGGCTGCGACTCTGAATGATGCGTCCCTGATGGAATGTGATTGCGCAGAAGGAGCACGAACCTAAGCATCCGCGGGTGGAGGCATGGGAAAACTCGACTTCCTGCAGGGCA
>JBGUSK010000019.1:0-10873 GCA_045132495.1 Christensenellales bacterium
TTTTGTGGGCCAGGTCAGCGCCTGTGCCGAAGTTTTGAAGCTGCCCATGGACTTTTCCGGCGGCACCAAGCCCCAGCGAAGGTATGAAATCGGTCTGATGGAATATGAAGACCCGTCCATCCGCGTCACCCGCCAGAGCGAGCGCATCCCCCTGCCTGACGGCAAGGAAACCCGCCTGTATGTGCTTAGGATCAAGATCGCTGATCCTTCCCAGCTGCGCACCACGTCCATGCAGGGCTTCGATAAGATCAACCGCGTGGGCGCTATCGAGGTCATGTCCAACCGTGTCAACGCTGTGGTGGCCTTTGGCGGCGATTATTACTGCGGTGACGCCAAGCGCTTTGTCCTGCGCCAGGGCACGGTGTACAAGGAGACCATGGGTTCTGGCCTTGATCTGCTGCTGATCGACGAGGACGGCGATTTCAATATCATCCTCGCTGACGAACACCCCGAGGAGATGGACAAAACTCAGATCAACGGAAAAAAAGTAGTCAACGCTCTGTGCTTCGGCCCAGCGTTGATCAAGGACGGCGTGAAGCAGACCGTCCTCAACGACGGCCCAACCCATTGCGACCCGGAGGAGCAGCACGAGCGCATGGTTTTCTGCCAGATCGGGCCGTTGGAGTACATGGTTGTGGCCTGTGCGCACCGTGGTCTGTCGCTGTATGAGATGGCTGATATGATTCAGTGGCTGGAGCCCAATGTGCAGCAGGCCTATAACCTGGATGGCGGCATCTCCACCCAGCTGCTGTTCCTGGGCCGCCGCATCAATAATACCAGCGGCGATGCGCGCAAATTGGTTGATATCGTCTACTTCGCCAGCGCCTACCAGCCGGATTAAGGGAAAGGGAATACGATGAACCTGCAATATGTACTGTGGTATCTTGGCTCACTGGTGATCTCCCTGGGCCTGTTTGCCGTCATGAACCGGGGGAAGAAGGGCGTCCTGGCCCAGTGCCTGCTGATGGGCGCCTTCGGTACGGTCTTCGGGGCTGTTCTGGCCAAGCTGGTCTACTACCTGGCCATGATCAATTTCGTCATGATGTATGGCTGGCTGCAGTCCCTGGTGGACGTCACCATGGGCACGTTCAGCTACTATGGCGGCGTGGCGGGCTTCTGCCTGGGCGTGGTGCTCAGCGCCCGACTCACCCGCGAAAAGCCCATGGCGCTGCTGGATGCCTTTGCTCCTGCGGGTGTGCTGCTGGCGGCCCTGGCCCGCTTCGGCGAGTTCTTTCTGGAGGGCGTGGGCACCCGGGACATGCTGTACTGGGAGCACCCGGAGCACTGCTTCTTCCCCCTGGCGGTGTCCAACGAATACGGCGAGTGGCTGTATGCGGTGTTCATGCTGGAGGGCCTGCTGACCCTTTGCGTGCTTGCGCTTTGCCTCACCTGCTTCAAGAAGCAGCGCTTCCTGCGTTCGCTGTTCTATCTTTGCCTGCTGCAGATCCTCTGCGAGAGCCTGCGCACGGACAGCTTTACCTGGCTGTTTGTGAAGGTGGAGCAGCTGATTTGCATGCTGGGTGCTGCCGGGGTGCTGCTGGTCTACTGCGTGAAGACCCCCGGCGTCCGCCGCCGCTGGATGCCCATCGTGTATTGCTTCCCGGTGGCTGCGGTGTTTGTGGTGTTGGAATTCGCGCTCAATGGCAAGATCCCCCTGTCCAAGCCCCTGTGTTACGGGGTGATGGTGGCAGGCCTGGCGTTGATGAGTCTGATCGAGGTTTGGGCCTTCCGGCGGATGGAGGCAAAGAAGTAATCATCATTTTCGGGTATCAGCATGATGGCCCGATCATATTAAAAACAGCGGGAGGCGTTGAAAACGAACCTTCCGCTGTTCAGTTTATCAAAGAAGCCACTTCGCAGCAGTACGAAGTGGCTTTACTCATATGCTGAAATTGGAAAAGCGGTATATATGGATTCTTAAAAGGCCCCGCTGTGAAGCGGAGCCTGAATGGATTACATCAGCGTGTCAGCCAGTGCATCCAGCTGAGATGCACTATCTGCATTCAGGGCGGACTGGATCTTTACCACCGGGTCGAGGATCGTCACATCCTTGCAGCCTTCCAGCATGCCGCGCATCACCTTGGCAGCCATCGGGGCCCAGGTGCCATTTTCAATCAGGCCGACCTTGCGATTGCGGTAGCCGCGTTCGGACAGCCAGGTGAGGAAGTTCCGCATGGGCGGGAAAACGTCCGCATTGTACGTCGCAGCGGCAAGCACCATCCGGTCGTAGCGGAAGGCGTCCTCGACAGCCTCGGCGATATCGCAGCGGGTCAGATCCTGCACGGCAACCTTCACGCCTTTGGCACGCAGGGAATCTGCCAGCTTTTCAGCTGCCGCGCGGGTGTTGCCGTACACCGATGCATGGGCGATCAGCACGCCCTTGCTCTCAGGCTGATAGGAGGACCAGATATTGTAGAGCTGAAGTGCTTCTACCAGCGCATCGGCCTGAAGCACAGGGCCATGCAGGGGGCAAATGGTCTGAATATCCAGCGCAGCGGCTTTCTTTAACACGGCCTGAACCTGTGCTCCATACTTGCCCACGATGCCGAAATAGTACCGGCGGGCTTCGCAAGCCCAGTCTTCATCCACGTCCAAAGCGCCAAATTTACCGAAGCCATCCGCAGAGTAAAGCGTCTTGTCGGTTTGGTCATAGGTCATGATAACCTCGGGCCAGTGCACCATGGGCGCAGCGATGAACTGCAGGGTGTGCTTACCCAGCGTCAGAAAGTCTCCCTCCTTGACGATGATGCGGCGGCTGGCATAATCCTCACCGAAGAACGCCTTCATCATCGGGAACGCCTTGGCGGAAGAGACGATCATGGCCTCCGGGAAGGCGTCCATGAACAGGGCGATGGATGCAGAGTGATCGGGCTCCATGTGGTGTACGATCAGGAAATCCGGCTGCCGGCCGTCCAGAACGTTGCGGACATTGCCCAGCCAGGTTCCGCCAAAATGCGTATCCACCGCGTCCATCACGGCGACTTTCTCATCCAGAATGACGTAGGAATTATACGCAACGCCATTGGGGACGGGATAGAGGCCTTCAAACAGGTCGATTTCATGGTCATTCACGCCGACATAGCGGACGTCATCGGTAATATGCATTGCAGTTTACTCCTCGCTGAACTGATCCTTGCCAACACCGCACAGGGGGCACTCGAAATCCTCAGGAAGATCCTCAAACTTGGTGCCAGGCGCGATGCTGCCCTCGGGGTAGCCCAGTTCTTCATCGTAGATCCAACCGCAAACATCACATACATGCTTCATAAAGCAGTACCTCGCTTTCTTAGTGATGTTTTTATTATACCACGCTTTCAGGAGAGTGAAACACAAATTCTGGACATATGCGATGTTTTTTTCTCATATCCTTGACCAGCGACAAGGAGGGACAGACATGGGACGGGTGGAAACGCGGATGTACAAGCGCAAGCGTCAGCGGGCGAGGACGCTGCGGTGGATCGTTATCCTGCTGATGCTGGGCGGTGCTGCCTTCCTGCTTTGGCACAATGGACATGCATCCTTTATCGCCGAAAAAATCGGCTTACCTACGCCAACGCCCGTGGCCTCCGCCTATGACGAGAAGGTAGAGACCCGTGAAGTCACGCTGGAAGAGGAAACCTGGTACGCCATCCAAACCGGGGTGTTCTCCACGCAGGATGCGGCGCTCCAAAAGGCGGACGCCTATGCACAGCGGGGCGCGCCCGGAACTGTCGTGCAGGAAGGGGAGAAGTGGCGGGTGTTCATCGCCTGTTATGGAACGGAAACGGATGCATCTGCTGTGCGCACGAGGCTGGAACAGAATCAGAAGGTCGACACTTATCTTTATGCATGGAAATGTCCGCAGCTGCGGCTGCGCCTGACGGGCAAGGCTGGACAGCTGGACGCGGTGGAGGCTGGTTTCACGCTGCTCACGTCCACCGCAGCGACCCTGCGGGATACTGCTACGTCTCTGGACGCGGCGCAGCTCACGACCCAGGAGGCCATCGCGGCGATGTCTGCGTTGGACGGGCAAATCAGCCTGTGGGAGGACACGGTACGAGCCCGCTTTGGGAAGTCAGTCCCGACGCTGGTGGAAAGCATGCTGAACATCACGGCCCATTGGGACGATCGCTACGAATCGCTGCAAACCAGCGAGGGGGCGACGGCACTGTCCGCAGCGTTGAAGTCGGAAGCTATGGGTCTCTTTGATGAGATCATCGCCTGGCGGAGTGAATTGGCAGCACAATAAAAGACAGACCCGTGCAGGTCTGTCCTGAAAAATCAGAAGGGGCATTTGACCTCGAAGGTCTTGCCATCCAGCTGGGGCAGCTCGCCCTCGGTATCCAGCGTGAGCCGCGCGGCGCACAGGCACAGGCGGCCCTGCACCTTCTGCTGGCGGTTGAAGGCACGGTCGCCGTATACGTCATCCCCCAAAAGAGGATGCCCCAGCGCCGCCATGTGAGCGCGAATTTGATGGGTGCGTCCCGTCACCAGATGCACCAGCAATCGGCTGACGGGCCCTGCCTCGAGGGTTTCGTATTCGGTGATGATGGGTCTTGCACCGCGCACTGCATCGTCATGGATGGTGACGCGGGCAGCCTTGGCATCCTTGAGAAGGTAGGCCTTGCAGGTGGCGGAGGGCGGTTTCATCATGCCGCGGACGAGGCAGATATATCGCTTGTCCATCGTGCGCTCCTTGAAGGCGCGGGTGAGGATGGCTTCGGCCTGTTCGTTCTTGGCGAAGAGCGTGAGACCGCAGGTCTGGTTGTCCAGCCGGTGGCAGGCCTTGGGTGGCCAGGCATTTGCATCCTTCTGACGGACGTGCTTGAAGGCCAGCTCGGTCAGCGTTACGCCGCCTTTTTCGTCAGGCTCGACGCTTACGCCGGCGCGCTTGTTCACCAGCAGCACGTCATCGTCCTCGTAGACCACATCCACCAGGGGAGCGGTCTGCTCCATGCAGAACAATTCGACCTTCTGCCCTGCGAATACACGCACGTCGGGCTTGACGCGCTTGCCGTCCAGCTTCACGTCACGCCGGGTGAAGCTCTGCTGCACGGTGCGCTGAGGGACTTCCGGCAAAAAGCGGCGGATGCACGCGTCAATGCGCTGTCCTTCCGCCGCAGGGTCGGTCATGAATTCATATTTCATATCATGTATCTCCGGTATTACTGAGCGATGGCGGTGTGCATCATGCCCCAGCGCGGGGTCTGCGCATGGACCAGCGCCACAGCCTGGCGCATCTCCTCCGTCGGCTGGACGCTCAGGAGCGTACCGAGTACCTCCTGCATTTCGCCGAGGGAAACGCCCTGCTTGGCCAGCATGAGCAGATCCTCCGCAGCACCCTCAGGGGTAAGCTCTGGCCTTGTTGCACCGATGAAAAGGCCGTACAGCTTGTCAAAGAGGGGTTCCTCCTCCGGGAGGATGCCCTCAATGGCGCCGCGCATGGCTGCATCGCTCAGCTCCAGGGAAAATTCCTGCGTGGGCGGATGCATGGACGTCAGCCGCTCGGGGTCTGCCAGACCTGGATGGAGCAGCAGCATATCGCCATGCCGGTCATAGGTGTAATCGTAAGCTGTCCGCAGATAGCGCATGGCCAGGGTCAAATCACAGGCATAGGAATCCTTGAGCACATCGGTCATCAGGTGATACAGGGGCTCCTCATAATGGAGCAAACCGCCGAGGTAGAGCAAACCGCGGATGACAGAATCATGGCGCATCAGCCGCTCCCGTAGCTCCTGATGGGCATGGCTGGACAGCGTCAGCGTCAGTGGGGTGAGCAGTGCGCCGGGCATATGAACGGTGGTGCGTCCGCCATCCCTGGTGATGGTGCACCACAGCCTGCGCACGAGGGATTCAGCCGCGCTGGTTTCCTCCCAGTCGATCAGCTCCGCCGTGCCGCCCAGGGTGATCAGACGTTCCACCAGCTGATGCTCTTCTACGCTCAATAGCGCCGCTTCAGCAGCGAGGGCGCCAAGCACCTGGGCGCGCAGCGCTTTCCGGGTGTGCAGCTTTTCCAGGCGCGGATGCTCCTGCGCGTCATAGGAATACTGCCAGATTTCCTCCACATGGAGGTCGTTCGTCAGATCAAAAACAGTCACACGCGGCAATGCGGACAGGCGCTTCTCGCAGGCCTCCAGCTGCTCCTGGCGGATGACGCTCATTGTTTTGTCTGCCCAGTGCAGTCGCTGGACATTGGTTTCGCGCAGCATGGAACCTCCTGTCTTCGGCATTAAGCCGCATGATTCTTTCGCATCTTCTATTATACGGCTCGATTCGCGTCTGTCAAGGGCAACAGGGGCTTTCCTGGCCGGGAAAAACAAGACATATATGTAAAAAACGGAGGACGCAATGCATCCTCCGCGTGATTTAGATTTCGTCCAGCAGCTCATCCAGGCTGATGGTATAGAAGAAATGTCCGTCAATGACGGGGGCAATCATCCCTTCCTGCAGGAAAAAGACGAAATTGCCCTCAGCATCCAGGAAGAAATCTTCCTCCGGATAGAAGCCCCACTCGAACTCCTCGAAGGTCATGTCCTCGTAAATGGGACTGCCCTCAGCCTTCATATCCTTCATGATCCGCATCCAGACCAGATCGCGGGCGCAGGCGTCTGCCTTTGCGGTCTGGCGTTCCAGATACCATTCGTCCGTTTCGCCGGATTCAATCACACCCAGCATATAGGGGAGGGACGTTACCGTGCCTGCCTTTGCGCCGTTGAGCATGAAGGAATATCCCTTCACTACACTGGAAACCGTGTCGCCCAGCGTGACCTGTTTATCCACCCGCACGGAAAGAAAATCCTCGCTCAGGTGGACGATCTCGTAGGCAATGTGAACCTGCATCTGTCCCAGGGATGCATCGTGGGCGGAGCCGATTATCGGGCATTCAAAGCCCAGCGCATCATCGGCTTCATAGCGGAAGACCTCGTTGATGGTCAGGGCAAGATTGCTGTCACCGGCGATCTGTGGGTAAGAATAGCGGTATACATAGCTGGCTTCGGCTTCAGAGGCTCCCTCGGGCCAGGTGTATACGCCGGTCAGGTCGTCAGCAAAGGAGAGGGGAGCCTCCGCCATGCCGCAAAGGGGCAGGAGCGTCAGCACAAGCAGCAGAGTCAGCAGTCGGAACATGGATGCACCTCGCATTAGTAGGTATAGCGGGCGATCAGCCAGGGCATGCCGTTGTAGGTGCCGTAGGCGTCGCAGTAGATGTTGTAGTATTCGCCGACCTTCCAGGTGGTCTTGGTCTGGTTCTCCAGCAGCACCGGGCGGGTCGTTCCGTCATCGGAGCAGTACATGACCGCCATCTGCGGCTTCTCCTCGCTGACGAAGTAGGCGATCTTGCCCACGCCCAGATACACCTGCGTTTTGGCGGCGCGGGCTTCGATGTTGTTGAGCAGCTCGCTGTACTCAGCATCCTTGTTCAGCGGCCAGGCGGAACGGGTGTAGATATCCGGATTGGGGACGTAATAGATCGTATAATCCACCTTGGACATCTTCTTGCCCGGGTAGGAAGCGGTGATGGAGATGGTGTTATAGCCTACACGATCGAACACCGCGTTGAAGGAAAACTCTCCCGTGGTGTCCAGATCGGTAATTTTCAGGTCGGTGTAGGGGGAAAGAATGTCGATCTCAGCACCGGGGATGGTGGTGCAGTTGATGAGGATGACCTTGTCGTTGGTGGAGGTATAGGTGGTGGCAGACAGATCCAGCGGGATCTCCTGCACCTCGCGGTAGAGCGTGACGACCATGGCGTTGTCACGGCAGTAGGGACTGCGGACGCGCACATCGTACACATTGTCGCCAATGGGCTGAACGGTTGCATTGTAGGTCAGCTCGCCGTTCTCATTGACGGTATCGGACACATCCACACCATTGATGGTGACCTTCGATTCCGGGCGGACATGGAAGAGCATGGAGTACATGGCCGTAGTGACCTCGGTGCGCAGTTTTTCAGGCGTCACCAGCTTGATGGGGCTCAGGGGAATCGTAATGTCATAAGTGATGGGGTCCATGGGCTTCTGGCGTCCCGATGCGGTCTTGACATAAGGCAGCAGCGTAACGCTCATGGTTTCCTCGGTGATGTCCAGGATATTCTCATACCACACATAGTCTGCGATCTCAATGGTAGCAAAGCCGCCAACCACCGTGTAGCTGGCGCGGATCTCCTCGTTGCTGATGAAGATCTGCTCTCCGTCCTCGCCAGGGATGAGGATGGTATGGGCCGCCTGGTCATTGACAATCGAAGCAGTGACCAGCGCGCGGTTTTTCTCTGCCTCTGCAGCGCGCTGGCTCTCATAAACTGTGTACCCGAAGTAACCCACCAGTGCCAAAACACCGATCACCAGCGCGATGGTGATCATGCGGATCAGCTTGCGCTGGGACATTCGGCGGGAGGGAAGCGGCCCCAGTTCCTTGAGATTCGGCGGCTGCTGGAAGACGTTGTTCTGCTGCATTGCGTCAACCACCGGATCATAGGCGCGGCTGTCTTCCCACTGGGAGGAAGCCAGCACGACGCGGGTGCCCCGGGGATTGCGGCTCCGGCGAAAGGGCGTCTGGCCTTCTGCGGCAGGCGCTTCAGGGACTGGCTCTTCAGTGGGGGCTTCCTCGGTGCGGGTGACGCCTTCTTCGGTCAGTCCAAAGAGGGGTTCCTCGGCGACAGGCTCCTGGGGAACGCGGACGTTGGCGGAAGGTGCGACGCGGGCTTCTGCTTCCTCCCTCAGACGGCGCTGGAACTCCTCGCCTTGCTCCTTTCGGACCTTGAGGTCGGACATTTCAGCAGCCAGCACCTCACGGTCATCCGGAGATACGCTGATATCGCCATCCTCATCCACGCGGATATACTCCTTGGCTTTGCCGTCCTTGAGTTGGGCACGCCAGGAGGGAGCAACGGGCGTATCCGTGGTCAGCGGCGTACCGCAGCGGACGCATCGGGGCAGGGATGCGCGGTTCCATTGGTTACAATTCGGGCATCTCATTCAGACAAGCTCCTTATGGGTCTTACTCGTAGAAATCCTCGTCTTCATCCTCGATGACGAGCCAGCCGCACTCCAGGAAATCAGCCATATCCTCGCGGCACATTGCCCAGTTGATATCCTGCACGGACATACCGGCGTAGGTGATGGGCTTGCGGGCGTCATCCTGGGGTAGACGCAGCTCCTCGATGACGCAGGAGCGAAGGCTGAAGGCCTGATCCAGCGCCTGAAGCAGGTCATCGCCGGACATATTGGTCTTTGTGGAATTCTCCACCACGCTGTCCAGCAGGGCCTTGGCCTGATCGTAGGTCATCACGCGGCACTTATCCGCCAGCGTGGAAAGCACCGTACGGACGCGCTGGGTACGCATGAAGTCGCCGCCGTTACCTTTGCGGATGCGCATGTAGATCACTGCCGCACGGCCGGTAAAGAGGTAGGTGCCGGCGCGGTTCATGGAGGGCTCGGTCTGCTTGGGGGAGAGGGGATAGCGGCGCAGATAGCTTGCCTCGCTGCTGTTGACCTCGATTTCCACGCCGCCAAGATAATCAATGATGTTGGCGATCTGCTGGAAGTTGAAGATCACATACTTCTCCACCTTGATGTTCAGGTGGGTGCTGAGGATATTGCACAGCGCTTCAGGGCCGTAATTCTTGATGATGTAGTTGATGCGGCCGATCTTGCCGTCAGGACGCTCCACCAGGGAGTCGCGCAGGAGGGAGGTCAGCATGATGCGGCCGGCACGGGTGTCGAAGGTCAGCAGCACAATGCCGTCGTTATTGTCGCGAAGGCCGCCGTTCCACTCGTCCATGCACAAAAGCAAGTAATGGTAGATACCGTCCCGGTTTTCGGGGATCTGATCATAGGGGATCTTTTCAATGGGGGTGGGCTGGGTGTCTGCCAGCGCGGGCAGACAGGTCAGGGTCAGCATCAGGGTCAGGAGAAATGCAAGGATACGCTTCATCATCAGTCACTCCTTTGTTACTTGTGGGTGAAAACTGTCATTACATAAACGAATCAGGCGGATCAAATCATCCCTGATACGGAAAATTCTGCACAACAAAAACCGCTACATTCCGTAACGGTTCTATTATATCACCCTTTGCGCGGAAAGGGAAGTGTTTCTTGCATGAAAAAAGCGGACAGTCTCGATGGACGATCCGCATTCACGTGCTTACAGCGCCTTCTTGATCATGTCTTCCAGTGCGTTTTTGGGCTGGAAGCCGAGCTTCTGGTCGATGATCTTGCCGTCCTTGAACAGGATCAGCGTGGGGATGGACATCACGCGGAACTGCTTGGCCAGCTCGGGGCATTTGTCAACATCCACCTTGCCTACAGCGACCTCGTTGGCGTACTGAGCGGAGATTTCCTCCACAACGGGCGCGACCATGCGGCACGGACCGCACCAGGGGGCCCAGAAGTCCACCAGAACGGGCTTTTCCTGATTGATGAAGCTGGTAAATTCTTCGGTCATGATTTCCTTTGCCATGGGATTTTCCTCCTTTATTTGTGTTGCTTATTCGATTTCGCCCATACGGATGATGCGCTTGATCTGCGGCGTCCATTTGGGATCACTGCGGCGTTTCTTTTCTGTCACCAGCAGGTAAATGAGGGGCAGTGCCAGACCAATTGCGGCGCCGATCAGCGCACCCAGGGAATTCTCCAGGGGGATGAGCTTCTCGCCCAGCAGCATGCCGATGATCAGCCCTGCCAGCGGCAAGCCATAGGCCATCAGCGACGCCTGGGTTACGGTGCTCGCCGGCATCTCGACCAGCGCTTTGTCACCAATATTCGCTTTGCCCTCCAGGCGAAGGGTGGTCACTTTGTCACCGCCCATGCAGGCGTGGCACTTTTCGCAGTCCGACGGGCGGCAGAAGGTGATCTCCAGCCACTTGCCGTCCACCTTGGTGACTTCGCCGAGTCTTTCC
>JBGUSK010000020.1:0-45513 GCA_045132495.1 Christensenellales bacterium
GGCTCTGACATGAGCAAGGAGCTGCCCCTCGGTCGGTATTACCTGATCGAGACTGGCGCACCTGTCGGCTACATCCTGGAGGATGTGCCCTACGAGGCTGATCTGACCTATCTGGACGGTAACACGCCCGTGGTCACGATCCAGGTCAAGGCGGGCAACAAGTACCTGCCTGCTTCTGTTGCACTGGTCAAGCACAAGGAAGTGACCGAAGTGGTGACTTCCGAGAATGGCATGGTGCATCAGGTCATTACCACGGCACCCGGCGAAGGTTTCACCTTCGGCCTGTACAACGCCAAGGACATCCATTATGTGAATGGCACCCTGATGGCAGATACCCTCATGTCGGTCGGTGTGACTGACGAACAGGGACTGCTGCATATCAGCGGCTACTTCCCCCACGGTGAGTATTACATCAAGGAGTTGGCTGCGCCCGCTGGTTGGCAGATCAATCCCGATGCTTTCCCCGTGAGCATCCAGCCCGATATGGTTGCTGAGGATGCGGCGGTGATTCAGATTGTCTATCCCGAAGTGATCTACGACGAGCTGATCTACACCCCCATCACCCTGACCAAGACGGACATCACCGGCGTGGATACTCTGCCCGGTGCCTTGATCGAGGTCATGAACAGCGAAGGTACTCTGATCTACCGTGAGTTCACCGATGACAATGGTGAGATTCCCGACATTCCCGTGGTGCCTGGCACCTACACTTTCCGCGAGGTATATGCCCCGGAAGGTTATGAGCTGAACACGACAGAGATGACCTTCACCGTGGACGAGCTGGGCAACATCACCGGCGATACGGTGATCCGTGATGATTACACCCGTGTCACGCTGGTCAAGCAGGACATGGACGGCAATCCGCTGGCAGGCGTCGAGTTCGGCCTGCTGAAGGATGATGAGTTCCTCGTGGCGGTAGCTCAGTCGGATGCCAAGGGCATTGTCACCTTTGAGAAGATTCCCTGCGGTAAGTACACGATCCGTGAGGTTCAGCCGCTGCCCGGTTATCTTCTCAACGATACCGTAGTGCATCTGACCGTGGACAACACCTTCTCCAATCCCTCCGAACCTCTGGCTGTGATTGAGAATCATCCCATCGAGGTGATCCTGCACAAGATCGACAAGGATAATAAGCCTCTGCCCGGTGCCATCTTTGGTCTGTTTGACAGCGACGGTTTCCTGTGCATGACGGCATTGTCCGATGTGACTGGCACGGTCAAGTTCTCCTATGTATCCTATGGCAGCTACACGATCCGTGAGATGGAAGCGCCGGATGGCTATCTGCTCAGTCAGACTGTCATTCCCGTAGAGATCGACGAAAACTATCAGAACAGCGTTGAGCCGCTGGCGACGGTGGTCAATCAGGCCGCTCGTCTCCAGTACAAGAAGGTGGATACCAGCGGGAAGCTCCTGCCCGGTGTGGAGTTCAGCCTGATCAACGCTGACACCGGTGAGATCGTCGAGATCGTCACCAGCGATGATGCTGGTGAGTTCGTGTTCACCCGCTTCACCTTCGGTAATTGGATCATCCGTGAAACCAAGGCTCCAGAGGGCTACAACATCATGCCCGACATTGAGCTTACGGTGGATGAAAACTGGGTCGAACCCGAACCCTTCACGCTTGTCAACATCCCAAACCATTATGAGTTCGTCAAGACCGACAACAAGGGCAATCCCATGCCTGGTGTCAAGTTCACCCTGGAGGATGGCGCAGGCAATATCCTCCGTGATCTGGTGTCCGGTGAGGACGGCATCGTCCATGTGACTGACCTGACTCCCGGCGTGTACATCATCCGAGAGATTGAAACCCTGGAGGGCTTCACCCGTTCGGAAGAAACCATCAAGGTTGTTATTGACGAGAAGTATGTGATTCCCAAGGAAATGTACAAGCTCATCAATTACCCCAACATCCAGACCGGCAGCGGTATTGCTATGACTCCTGTGATGTGGTGCGGTACAGGACATCACTACCCGCACGGTTGATAAGTACATTCAGACACTTCGCAAAACGCCATCTGTCACTACCAGAACTCGCAAGCCAACAACCAAGACACTGACAGATGTGAATATTGAGAAGATCATCAAGCTCCTGCGCTGCGCTTTCAAGCAGGCAGTTCGCTGGGAGTTGATCGCCAAGAACCCATTTGAGAATGCTGTTCTGCCCCGTACCCGCTACAACAAGCGGGACATCTGGGATGCAGACACCATTCGCAAAGCCCTGGATGCTTGTGAGAGCACCCGACTGTATCTGGCGATGAATCTGGCTTTTGCCTGCTCCCTGCGTATGGGCGAAATCCTGGGATTGACATGGGACAATGTTCACATTACTGATGAAGACATTGCTGCAGACGATGCCTGGATCTATGTCGATAAGGAAGTAGCTCGTGCCACACAGCAGGCCATCGACGCGATTGGTGAAAAGGATATTTTCTATATCTTTGAACCTGTGATGAAGAATCCCAAAACTCGCATCGTGCTGAAGCGTCCCAAGACGGATAGCAGTGTCCGAAAGATCTGGCTTCCCAAGACGCTGGCTTACATCCTGCGGAAGTGGCAGCAGTCGCAAGCTGAGATCATTGAGTTCCTGGGAGATGAGTATCAGAACTTCAATCTGGTCCTCGCGCAGGACAATGGTCGTCCAGTTGATGAGCGAATGATCGAGAAGGAGTTCAACCAGCTCAAAAAGGATGCTGAACTGCCGAACGTAGTTTTCCACTCGCTGCGGCATTCCAGCACTACCTACAAGCTCAAGTTGAATCACGGCGACCTGAAGGCCACCCAGGGCGATACCGGCCACGCCGAGATCGACATGATTACGAGAATTTATGCACATATTCTGGATGAGGACAGAAAGATCAACGCTCAGAAGTTTGAATCTTCCTTCTACTCTAATCCGGATTTGCGTCAAGTAAGGCCGCCAGAAGATACTCAACCTTCCATTGATGTCGCTGCTTTGATCCAGCAACTGCAAAAATCTCCGGAGCTAGCAACCGCTCTTGCAGCTCTTCTTCCGCACACAAGCTAAAATGTCCTGTTAGCAAAATGTTAGCAGAGCCCAAAAAGGCTTGGAAACGGTTCGAGTCCTGTTAGCAAAATTCCCACATTCTTACGGTTGAGGCTTACAGAAACTCAACCATTCAGCAGAGCTTCGTCACAACACAAAAAAACGCCGCAAACCTTTGGGTTTACAGCGTTTGTGGCACCCCCGGCGAGGCTCGAACTCACTACATTCCGCTTAGGAGGCGGACCCTCTATCCCGCTGAGGTACGGGGGCAAATACGTTTTAACCCTCGTCAGGGAACTCCGAACACCGTGCGCTTAGGAGGCGACCGCTCTATCCTACTGAGCTACGGGCGCAAATACGTTATAACCCTCGTCAGGGGCGGCCGAACACCTTCCGCTTAGGAGGCGACCGCTCTATCCTGCTGAGCTACGGGCGCAAACACGTGTTAACCCTCGTCAGGAGCCCCCGAACACCAAGCACTTCGGAGGCAGTCGTTCTATCCTACCGAGCTACAGGTGCAGATGCTTTGCGTATTATACCACACTTGCGGCCATTGTGCAAGCAGAAATCCCCCAGCGTTTCCTACCGAGGGTGAAACAACGCTTTTTGCCTGTCGTCCACAGATGAATCCTGCAATTTTTGCAGAAATACAGTGGAAATCCAGCAGAAAAACATAGTTAGTGCAGGATGCCTATTGCAATCCTGCAAGATTCCCTGTACAATTGTTTTCGTCCAAATGATTTTGCAGCGGAGCACTGTCTCCGCATTTGAAAGGAGATTTCCAATATGGCTGGTTATGCTGAGCGTGTACTGAACGATCTGAAGCTCCGTTATGCCCATGAGCCGGAGTTCATCCAGGCTGCCACCGAAATTCTGACCACCCTGAAGCCCGTGGTCGACCGCAACGAGGAGAAGTATGAGAAGGCGGGCCTTCTGGAGCGCTTCGTGGAGCCTGAACGCATTATCTCCTTCCGCGTGCCGTGGATCGACGATCAGGGTGTGACCCGCGTCAACCGCGGCTACCGCGTACAGTACAACAGCGCCATTGGCCCCTACAAGGGCGGTCTTCGCCTGCATCCCAGCGTCAATCAGAGCATCCTGAAGTTCCTGGGCTTTGAGCAGATTCTGAAAAACTCCCTGACTGGTCTGCCCATCGGCGGCGGCAAGGGCGGTTCCGACTTCGACCCCAAGGGCAAGTCCGAGGCTGAGATCCAGCGCTTCTGCCAGAGCTTCATGACCGAGCTGTACAAGTACGTCGGCGCGGATGTGGACGTTCCTGCCGGCGATATCGGCGTGGGCGCTCGTGAAGTGGGCTACTTCTACGGCCAGTACAAGCGCATCACCGGCCTGTATGAGGGCGTGCTGACCGGCAAAGGCCTCACCTGGGGCGGCAGCCTGGGCCGCAAGCAGGCTACCGGCTTCGGCCTGTGCTACCTGGTCAAGGCCATGATGGAGCACAACGGCAAGACTGTCGCGGGCAAGACCGCTGTCGTGTCCGGCTCCGGCAACGTGGCCATCTACGCCTGCGAGAAGATCACCACCATGGGCGCGAAGGTCGTCGCCATGAGTGACTCCAACGGCTATGTGTACGATGCAAACGGCATCAACCTGGACGTGGTCAAGCAGATCAAGGAAGTCGAGCGCGGCCGCATCAAGGAATACGCCGAGCGTGTACCCGGCGCGGTCTACACCGAGGGCTGCAAGGGCATCTGGACGATCCCCTGCCAGATCGCTCTGCCCTGCGCCACCCAGAACGAGCTGGACGAAGCTTCCGCCAAGGCCCTGATCGCCAATGGCGTGGAGGCTGTCGGCGAGGGTGCGAACATGCCCTCTACCATCGAGGCCACCGAGGCCTTCCAGAAGGCCGGCGTGCTCTTCGCCCCCGGCAAGGCTGCCAACGCCGGCGGCGTGGCCTGCTCCGCGCTGGAGATGACCCAGAACTCCATGCGCCTCTCCTGGACCGCCGAAGAGGTAGACGAGAAGCTGCAGGGCATCATGGTGGGCATTTTCAACAAGGTGGACGAAGCTGCAAAGGAATACGCCACCGAAGGCGACTACGTTGCCGGTGCGAACATTGCCGGCTTCCTGAAGGTTGCCGACGCCATGCTCGCCCAGGGCGCCGTGTGAGCGGGGCTGCCCCCGCGGGCGGCTCGCGATTGAGTTGACTGGCTTCGGCATAGACCTACCGCGTGCGGCTTGGGTCGGATAGCAAAGTTGACTTTCCGCGCCCTCATGGCGCGGGCTGCATGGTTCATCGATCATGGGGCGGAAACTCCACATACAAGCAATCCAGCGGCTCTCCCTTCCGGGAGAGCCGCTTTCTATTCAAACCAAAAGGCTCCCCCTTGGCGGGAGGATTCTGAAGGAACAATTTATCCAGCAACAGTCAAACGAGCATCCGGCATTCGGATGCTCGTTTGCTTATGTGGTCCAACAAACGCAATGCACGGATATCGTGCGTATAATTGCGCTCTCCGGATTGGAGAAAATTTTCGTTGGCCCTGTAAATTGGAATTTATCTTCTTCTGCAGATATAGAGCAAATGACTTGAGCAACCAAGCAATTCTCTTTTTTCACAAGTTGCCAGATGGTATTTTGCAAATGCTTTAAATTCATCATCCGACATAGCAAAATCTTTGCGACCTTCTGCAAGCTCTAATATACTATCTACGGCAACGGTAGATAAGTATTCAACTTCTTTGTCTGCGAAAAGTTGCTCAAACTCTGCAATATCGTACCCCGTAAAAAGCTGTTCTTCAAAATGCTTTACTGTATATTCATCTGTAAAGTTTTCTTCAATGCCTTCAATAAGACCACCATTTATGTAATTGTCAAAGAGTATCGCATAAACTGAAAGAAATGCTACCAAAATTATTCCGTTTTCTTTTGTTACTCTAATCGCTTCGTTTATTGCCTTGCATATATCGTCTTTATCATAAAGGTGGTACATCGGCCCAAAGACCAAGGTTAAGTCGAACTCACCGTCGCTAAATCGGGAGAGATCAAGTGCATCACCTTGATAAGATTGCAGGTTGTCCAAATCACTGCCATTTTCCTTTAATATGTCAAGGTTATGCTCAACCAGTTCAATAGCGGTTACGTCATATCCTTCTTGGGCAAGGGCAATTGAGTATCTGCCTGTTCCAGCTCCGATTTCAAGAATTTTTGCACCATCTGTCACATGACGATGAATATATTCCATGGTAGTAAAATATTCCATTTGTCCATGCCTGCTTCGATTCAATCGGGCATCTTCATCAATACTGTCATAAAAAGAATTTACTATTTTAATTCTTTTACTCATAGATCTCACCTCTACCAATTCAAGTTTGTCGCTTTCATTCTATCACAGCAACACACAAAACCGCAAGCCAACAAAGTCTTGCGGTTTCGTTATTTGCATTATGTAAGGGGTAGGATAACTTCTTCCTTTCCAACACTCCTACTGGGGGGAGCTGTCATCCCGCCTGCGGGATGACTGAGAGGGTCCGTCAGCCGAAGGAATAGCCTTCTCACCCGCTCGCGCGGGAGCTCTCCCGAAGGGAGAGCCTTTGATTTTACTCCGTCCGCAGTGCAACCACAGGATCCTTCTTCGCGGCGGACTTCGCGGGGATGACGCCAGCAAAGGAGGTCAGTACCACGCTGATGCCGATCAGGATCAGCGCGACCTCCCAGGGCAGGAAGGCTTCCAAGCCCGCGATGTTCGTCAGGTGGAAGATGATCGCGTTGATCGGGATGCACAGCAGCCAGGTCAGGCCAACGCCGATCGCGCCGGAGGCAAAGCCGATGATGATCGTTTCCGCGTTGAACATACTGGAGACATTCCGCTTGGAGGCGCCGATGGCACGCAGGATGCCGATTTCCTTCGTGCGCTCCTGCACGGAGATCAGCGTGATCACGCCGATCATGATGGAGGACACCACCAGCGAGATAGCCACGAAGGCGATCAGCACATAGGTGATGGCGTTGATGATAGAGGTCACGGAGGACATCATCAGGCCTACATAGTCAGTGTAGCGTATCTGATGCATCTCATCCACCGATGCGTTATAGGCAGTGATCTCTGCCTCGATTTTGTCCTTATCCTCAAAGGAGGAGGCATAGATGTTGATGCTTGCAGGGCTGTCCAGCTCAGCACAGCCCAGGGCAATCAGATTTTCCTCGCAGGTGGATTCAGAGAAGTGCAGCACCGCATCATGGAAGGCAGCCATCCGGGCAGTGCTGAAGGGCGGCTGCACTGCTTCGAGGGCAGCACACTTTTCCACGTCAGTCATGGCAGCAACCTTTGCGGCCGCCTCGGCCTTGATCTGTTCCTGAACACCGGGGGCCATCTGGGTACGCAGCTCATCATCGGTCATGCCAGCCAGCATGGGAGCCGCCATTTCAGCAGAGACGCCCATCTGCGCAGCCACCGCAGGCAGGATCGCCGCTTCCAGCTGCTCACGGGACATGGCGGAAAGGGTCTGCTGGGTGAGCGCATCCAACTGTTCCTGAGGGATATTGGCGGCGTTGGCGGCATACATGGCCGCCTTGGCAGAAATCTGTTCCGGCGTGACGGCGGGCATCGAAACTTCCAGCGCCATGGCGAGGGTCGCCGCATCCATCGCGGCCATTTGCGTCTTAACCTGCTCGGCGTACTGGGCAGTAACCTGTTCGCCCATCATCTGGGCCACGAGCGCATAGAGCTCCTCATCGGTCATGGAGGAGATGTACTGCATCATTTCGTCCGCGCTGACGTTCACCTGGCCGCTGATGGCCTGGATCATCGCGGTCTCGATATCCGTGCGGGTCATCGCGCCCAGCTGCTGCTGAACGATCTGGTCGATCTGCTCCTGCGTGGGGATGGACATGATCTCCACATAGGCAGCCGCCTTTTCCGCCTCGGAAAGCGTGGCGATATAGGCAGTGAACTCCGCCGCCTTTTCCTCGTCAGTCATCGCGCCGGTGGACTCCCGGAAGGGCAGACCGGTGAAGATATCCGTCGCAGGATCAGCCTGCTGAGCTTTCACCACAGGGGATTCCGCTGCTTCGGCGATGATGTGCTCCGTCAGCGCAGCGGTGTAGCAGATCGTGCCGCTGAGCATGCCGGAGAGGGAATCCTCATTGGGCCGGATGATGCCGACCACCTTCAGGTCAAGGCCGTTGTCGTACAGATAGCGCAAGCCTGCCTGCGTGTCGCGAAGATCCGTCCAGGCGCCGGCTGCCTCGTCCCAAGAGTAGCAGCTGGAGGGCAGGATGACGCGGAAGGTCATGCCGCAGATATCCCGGTAGCTCCAGTGTCCGTCGGAGACTGCGACCTCCTTTTGGTTGAAGGCCGCATCCGCCAGCGCGTCGATGTCCGCCTTGGACTTGAGGCCCATGGCGTAGAGCGTCATATCAGCGATCTCGTTTTTCTCGTCCACCACGACCACGACCTCGTTGTAGTCATTGGGCCAGGAGCCGTAGACCAGGTCGTACTGCTTTTGCAGCAGCGGGTTGATGAGCTCGCCGTCCTTGCCCCGCAGCATCTCCTGCCACAGGATGAAGGACGCCCCGCTGCCGCCGCCCATCATGGACATGCTGGAGGGGTCCATGCCATAGGCAGAGGAAATATTCATCATGGAGGACAGATCCATCCCCATGTACTCCACCATCAGCTCCTGCAGCAGCTGCTGGGAATCGGAATGAATGATGTCCCCATCCACATTTTCGGTATAGACCATCAAAGGGACGTCGTAGGTATACTGTACGCCGTTGATAGCACTGTGCAGGCCCTCTTCATCACTGGAAGCCATCTCCGATTCAAGATGCGCCTTGAAGGTCTTCAGGTCGTTGGTGGTTTCCTCCATGGAGCCCAATGCATTGACCAGCGCATAGATCATGGTCTTTTCGTAGACCGCGTCGTTCTCATGGGGCTCGCCGGAAAGGGCGTTGCCGATGAAGGTCGCCAGCAGGGAGCCCATGTTCATTTCGCTCGCCTGCAGCGTCAGCGGATAGGAGGACAGGGTATCCTCCTGCACGGTATTAATGTAGGTGGTCATGCCGTTGGACACGGCGAAAATCAGCGCGATGCCGATGATGCCGATCGATCCCGCAAAGGAGGTCAGCAGGGTGCGGGACTTCTTGCTGATCAGGTTTTTCAGCGACAGCCCGAAGGATGTGGCGAAGGACATGGAGGGCTTCTTTTCCTTCTTCGCGCCGTTCTGCCGGGCCACGCGGGCGTCACGGGCCTGCTTGTCGAGGCTTTCACGTTCCTCGGCCGTCAGGGGCATGGAGTCGCTGGTGATCTCGCCGTCCAGCATGCGGATGATGCGGGTGGAATACCTCTCCGCCAGTTCCGGGTTATGGGTGACCATGATGACCAGGCGATCCTTGGCGACCTCCTTGAGGATGTCCATGACCTGCACGCTGGTTTCGGTGTCCAGCGCACCGGTGGGTTCGTCAGCCAGGATGATGTCGGGGTTGTTCACCAGTGCACGGGCGATGGCCACGCGCTGCATCTGTCCGCCGGACATCTGGGCAGGCTTCTTGCGCAGCTGATTGCCCAGGCCCACATCCTGCAACACCTTGATGGCACGCTTGCGGCGCTCCGCCTTCGACACGCCGGAGAGGGTCAGGGCGATCTCTACGTTCTGCAGAACAGACTGATGTGGGATCAGGTTGTAGCTCTGGAACACAAAGCCGATGGAATGGTTGCGGTACGCGTCCCAGTCGCGATCCTTATAGTGCTTGGTGGACGTGCCGTTGATGACCAGATCGCCCTGGGTATACTGGTCAAGGCCGCCGATGATATTGAGCATGGTCGTTTTCCCACAGCCGGAGGGGCCGAGGATGGACACAAACTCGCTCTTGCGAAACTGCAGATCGATACCCTTGAGCGCATGCACCGTACCATCGCCCGCCGGATAATCTTTCTTGATGCCTTTGAGCTCTAACAAAAGGGGTCACTCCTTCTTCAAACAGGTCGGATACCATCTATACATACCATCATTTCCCTGATGGGATATTTAATGTATCAAAGAAATGTGAACACAAAAAAAACTCTCTATGTCCCGCGGATGCAAATTTGATTGAGCCCTGTCGAATCACAGGAAGAAAAACCGCCCAGAATGGGCGGTCATGTCACCAGCGGGTCTGCCAGCGATCCTGGTATTCACCATCAGGAATTTTTGCCAGCGCCTCATGGGTCACAGAGTGAGAAGCACGCTCCTTCAGCAGCGCGTCAAACCTTTCTCCGTCCAGCGGCAGATCAATGCGGGCATTGCCCGTCCACTGGGACAGATAAGCCGCGTTGGACAGCATCAGCTCGTTCAGGCCGTCCGCGCCGGGGGAAATCAGCGTCTCTCCATGCAGAATGGCGTTTGCGAAGTTTTGCAGGATACCCCTGTGCTGAGGGCCATCCGCAAAGCGCTCCTCGGTGTAGTCGAAGAGCATCTGCGGCATGCTGTTATCGGAATGCCAGCGGACTTCCCGCTCGGATTCCTTCAGCTTCCACCATTTCAGCACGCCCTCCTCCAGCACGATCTTGCCCAGGTCGCCAGCGATCTCCAGCCGGTTGGTGCCGGGGTACTCGCCGGTGGACGTGACGAACAGCCCCGTCGCGCCATTGGCATAGCAGGTCATGAGGGTTGCGTCATCCTCCACCTCGATACGGTGGTAGCGGGCCACATCACAATATGCGGCGAGGGAGGCCGGCATGCCGCAGATCCACTGCCACAGGTCAAGGTTGTGGGGGGCCTGGTTGAGCAGCACGCCGCCGCCCTCGCCCTTCCAGGTGGCCCGCCAGTCGCCGGAGTCATAATAATGCTGGGTACGATACCAGTTGGTGATGATCCACACCGAGCGTTTGATCTCGCCCAACGCGCCGGATTGCACGATCTCCCGGGCCTTTTGGAAGATGGGCGCGGTGCGCTGGTTGAGCATCACCGCGAAAATGCGGCCTGTTTCCTCTGCGGCCTGCAAAGCCTTCTTCGCCGCGGTGACGGAAACATCCAGGGGCTTCTCCGTCAGCACATGCACGCCTGCCCGCAGGCATTCCGCCGCGATCTCGCAGTGCATGGGATGAGGCACAGCGATGATCACCGCGTCGATGCTGCCGTCCAGCAGAGCATGAAAATCCTCCTCGCAGCGCACGCCGGGGAAGCGTTCCGCTACGACCGCGAGCTTCGCCGGATTCACATCGCACACCGCCGCGAGCCGCATGCCCTCCACCGCGCCCCGCGCGATGGTTGCCGTATGGGCCGAGCCGATGCCGCCGTAGCCGATCACGGCGACCTTCACCTGATGAAGCGGTTCCATAGAACGC
Organism: Christensenellales bacterium; assembly: GCA_045132495.1. GTDB lineage: Bacteria > Bacillota > Clostridia > Christensenellales > Aristaeellaceae > UBA11524. Next base: position 11,289 of record JBGUSK010000020.1, read on the forward strand.
CTCCTGTTGTATTAGTTGAAGCCGCAGGCCTTCAGATATTCATAGCTGCGGCGCAGGCATTCGATGGGATCCTCGCCGTTGCAGTCGTCCTGCTCGACCAGCAGGTACTTCGTACCATTTTCTTCAGCTGCGCTGAAAACTCGGCTGAAGTTGATATTGCCCTCACCCACCACGGCCATCTTTCGGCCATAGGCGTAATCCTTGAGGTGGATGACCGGTACGCGGCCTGCAAGCTTCGCAATCCACTGGGCGGGATCGCCGCCGCCCGCCTGCACCCAGAAGGTGTCCAGGGTGAAGCCCATCACCTCTGCGGGGATCTCCTGGGCCAGCTTCTCCAGGATAATCTGCTTTCCGCCGCCAGGGGCACGCTTGAACTCCTGGTCGTGGTTGTGGTACATGAAGTACCGTCCGCCTGCGCGGATCTCTTCCGCCACCTTGGGGAAGGTCTCCATGAAGTGGGCGTAGCTTTCCTCGGCCTTGTCCTCGTTGAAGGCATACCAGCCCAGGCCAATATACTCGCAGCCGAACACATGATGATCGGCAATGACCTGCGCGGTCTCCCCCACCAGGCGCGGCACGGGGATATGGGTCAGCACGCACTGAAGGCCGTTTTTGTCCAGCTGTTCCTTGAGCCACTGGGCCTCGTAGGGGCAGGTGCCGGAAATTTGAACGGTCTTGTAGCCGATATCGGCAACCTTGCGCAACGTCAGGGCGAAATCATCAAGAGTCTGGCACTGATTGCGGACAGTGTAGAATTGTGCGCCGATCTTCATAGGCTATCCTCCTTACTTCTTGAACACAAACCGCTCCAGCCGGGTGAGGTTACGGTCATGCAGGCCCCAGGAGAGCTGCTGACGATCATCGTGGAAGGTGAAATACACCGCGTGCCGCCCGGTGATGCAGGGCAGCTTCACCTTCAGCAGTTGGTCGTCGCCGGTGAAGCAGCCCTCGCCGATAGCTTCGTTCGCCGCGTCGTCCAGGTGGACGCTCACGCGGCCCGCCTCGCCCAAGCCCTTCAATTCCATGACCAAGTCGATATGGGTGGCAGAGTTGTCCTCGCCGAAGTCGAAATACTTGTAGCCCACAACGGTGCCGCTGCGCAGCTCGTCCACCACGGTGTGGAACTCGTTGAGGTATTTGATCATGCCGCCACCCCGCAGCACGCAGGCGCGGTGGGCAGGGGTCTCCTCGTAGGGGTTGAGGGCCTTGGAGAAGCCCAACGAGGTCATCTCCACCGGCGGGATGGTGCCGTCAGGCAAAATGGTGATGCGCTCGGCGCAGGCCTGGCGGCTGAAGCAGGTGCCGTTGGTCATCCGGTGGTAGAAGATGTACCACTGATCGCCCACCTTCATGATGGAGCCGTGATCGTTGCCGCCAGGGTAATCATTGCTGTTGTCCACAATGTAGCCCCGATAAGTGAAGGGGCCGGTGGGCTTGTCAGCCGTGGCGTAGGCCAGCCGGCTACCCTTCTTGGGGGAATAGATCAGGTAGTAGGTATCGCCGATCTTGCGGGGAGAGCTGGCCTCGAAGAAGCGGCGCTCCTCCGGGGCATCGTCACTGTCGTCGATCACATGCAGTTTGAGGCTCCCGGGCAGCACGGTGCACATGTCAGCCGGGTCGAGCTCGTTCATGTGGGACTTTTCAAAGCCATAATAAATGTAAACCCGGCCGTCATCGTCCACCAGCACGCCGGGATCATTGTAGACGCCGTCGTCGCCCGCATCCTCAGGGGCGTACTTATAGGTGCTGATGACCTTGAAGGGGCCCTCTGGCTTGTCCGCAACGGACACGCAGCCCTTGTCGAAGAAAATGTAGGTGAACAGGTAATACTTGCCGTCCTTTTCCACCACGTCAGGGGCGTACATCATGTGCTTGTCGCAGGGCGTCATATCGTGCCAGGTGACGTCGGCGGGGTGATCCTCGTCCGCCTGGGCATGGAAAATATCGCCGTGGCAGGTCCAGTGGTCGAGGTCGTCAATGGGCGCAGACCAAGCCTTCAGGCGGATATCGCAGAAGTCGCCGGCCAAAGGCCGATCATGGGAACCATAGAGGTACACGCGGTCGCCAAACACACGGGGCTCGCCGTCGGGAATGTGCTCCCACAGGGGCAGGATGGGGTTGGGCATAGTGTCATCCCTTTCTGTCTGATTTCGGTTGAGTGCGTCCTTATTATACCAGCACATACCCATTTTGACCAGCCCCAACTGACGAGTCCGGTCAATTTCCTTCCATAACATGCCGCAGAAAAGGTCGTGACAATCCGCCGCTCATCGTGCTATCCCGTCCCCATCATCCACGAAGGCATAAAAAACGCGCACCCCAATCACAGAGGTGCGCACTTTGTTTGCTTACTTGATGACCATTTCGGTCTGCGCGTCGAAGAGGTAGACGCTCTCATAGGGAATGGAGAAGGCAATCTTGCTGTCCATCTCGGGGATCTCGTGGGGCGTGACCTTCAGGATGGACTTGTCATCGTCAATGTCGATGTAGACATTGGCGTTGTCGCCCAGCATCTCGGTCAGTTCAACCGTACCCGCCGTGGTGAAGGCGTTTTCCCGCTCACCCAGCGCAATGGCCTCGGGGCGGAAGCCGAAGACGATCTCCTTGCCCTCGTACGCCGCAATCTTTTCACCAATGCACTTGCTCAGGTCGAAGGACGCGCCGCCGATTTCAATGCAGCCGTTCTTCACCTCGCGGCGGATGAAGTTCATCGGGGGCTCGCCGATGAAGCCGGCGACGAACATGTTGCGCGGGTTGAAGTAAACGTCCTTGGGCGTGCCGATCTGCTGCACATAGCCGTTCTTCATAACCACGATGCGGTCAGCCATGGTCATGGCCTCAGTCTGGTCATGGGTGACGTAGATGGTGGTCGCGCCGGTCTCGCGGTGGATCTGGGTGATCTCGCTGCGCATGGTGACGCGCTGCTTGGCGTCCAGATTGGACAGCGGCTCGTCCATCAGGAACACGCCCACCTTGCGGATGATGGAACGGCCCACGGCCACGCGCTGACGCTGACCGCCGGAGAGCGCGCGGGGCATACGATCCAGGTAGTCCGTCAGGCCCAAGATCTTCGCGGTCTTCTGCACGCGCTGCTCAATGATGTCCTCATCCACGCCCTGCAGATTCAGGCCAAAGGCCAGGTTATCATACACGGTCATGTTGGGGTAGAGCGCATAGCTCTGGAACACCATCGCCACCTCGCGCTCACGGGGGCCGAGATTGTTGGCCAGCTGTCCGTCAATATAGAATTCGCCCTTGCTGATGTCCTCCAGGCCCGCGATCATGCGCAGCGTGGTGGACTTGCCGCAGCCGGAAGGGCCGACGAACACAATGAACTCACCCCGCTCGGCTTCCAGGTTGAAGTCGTGCACGGCGTGGAAGCCGTTGGGGTAGATCTTGTTGATGTTTTTGAGCGTGAGGTATGCCATACAGGTATCGCTCCTTTACTTGGCTTTGAAGGGAATTTCATCCCGCGATATAGACAAAACCGATTTCATTTGGTACAATAGGGCTGATTTCTCCATGAGGTAAGCCGATGAACGAGATCCTTCAGGCGGGCCAGCACGAACTGGTTCCCTCCATTCCACGGCACCAGCATGACAGCTGGGAGCTGTTTTACTGCACGCAGGGCTCTGCAAAATTCGTCTTTGACGATACGGAGCTCGTCTACCATGTGGGCGACGTGGTCGTCATTCCGCCGGATACGCCCCACATTCTACCCATTGCAGATGCATCCAGCTGCCTGCTGCTGAGCCTTGCCAACACAGCGCTGACGCTTCGCACCCCGATGCTGTTTCATGACGACGGGAACCGATCGCTGCTGCATCTTTTTCAGGATACAGCCTACCTGTTCCACTCCGCATCGGAATACCGCGCTGTTCTGCTGCCCGCCTATGGACAGCTGCTGGCACAGCATATCAGCAGCCGCTGCACCGTTTCACCCCGCAGTCAGCTGGTAGAGGAGATCGCCCAAAGCATCGTGCAGAACTACACCAACCCCAACTACGAGCTGGACGAGCTGCTGCGCTCGGCGCCCTACTGCTACGACTATCTTTGCCGGCTGTTCCGCAGGGAGCTTCACACCACGCCGCACAAATACCTGACGGACCTTCGCCTGCAGGCTGCGGCAGATATCCTGCGCACCGGCAACAGCGGCAGCGTCACCGAAATCGCCCGCATGTGCGGGTATCATGATCCGTTGTACTTCTCCCGGATGTTCAAGAAGAAATACGGCGTATCGCCCCGGGAATATGCGAAAACAGCAGAAGCATAGCCAATTCTTCGCCGCCAGTGCTGCCTGGCGGTTTTTTCACACCTTGCGGCGGGCGTCGTCCACCATTTTCCGCAGCGTGTTGCGGATCGTTACGCACAGTGTATCCGCGCCCATGGTGGTCAGGCCGAAGATGATCGGCTCCACATTCAGCAGCGGCGCATTTTCGCTGCCGTTATACAGCGTGAAGATCACCGTGTTGACCATCTGGTAGGCGGTGATCACCAGGAACATCAGCAGGAAGCCGTAGGCCAGGTTCATGAAGAACCCCGCTGCACCCCTGCGGGTGACCATCATCCACTTTTTGCTGCCGCCGGGCAGCTTTTCGGTGAAGCGCAGGAAATGGTTGATCAGCAGATCTGTCACCATGCCCAGCACCACCGCTGCCACGAAGTACATATCCAGGCCCCTGAGGTACAGCCCCAGGCCCCAGAACACGAAGAAGCACACCGCCCCGTAAAACCAGACCTTGATCAGCAGCACCTTCAGCCACTGGGGAAACTTCCACTTTGTCTTGCCGGAACGGTACTTGTTCAGCTCCGCCTCGGAATACCGGGGCGTGTTGTCTTTCGTAGCGGTAACGAGGTCCTCCACCGCCCCCGTATGGAGGTCGTAGTAGGAAGCCTCTTTGTTATCAGCCTTTTTGGGTGTTTGCTTGCTCATGGGTCTCAGTTGTCGTCAGAAAGCATGATCTCTTCCATCTGGACGCTTTCCTCGATGGGCAGAGAGGTATCGATCTTCTTGAGCAGCTTGCGCAGCACGGGCACCAGCAGCGTCAGCACAGCGCCGATGGCAATGATGATGCGGTGTACGCCCAGCATGTCATAAGCCTTGGTGATGTAGGCAGTATTTGCATCCACCACGATGGGGTGATCAGCGCGGGTGATCGCCGTATTGATCTGGCCCATATAGAACGTGTCGCACACAATGAGGATGGCCAACATCAGGAACATCAGCACCAGCATGGGGATGTTGGTCTTTTTGCGGTGGGGATAGGCGTTGAGGAAGCACACGAAGCTGAGCATGGAGAACAGCATCGTGCAGAAGCCGCTCAGGCCCATACCGGACAGCTGGATCTTGGCGGTGGTGTTGGACACCTGCGTCAGATTCAGCGAGTACACGAGGAAGCCGATGGCCAGCACCAGCATGGGGATCATCTGGGGCTTGCGCTTGAGGGAGACGATCTTCTTGCGGAAGAATTCCTTCACGCCGCCCTGCTTTTTCTTGGCAACAGTAGTCATGATCGGCCCTCCTTTCAGCGAATGGCGTTGGTGGTTTCTTTATCGAAGAAGTGACGCTTCTCGAACAGCACCTTCACATGGTCGCCGGCCTTGTAGTCGCACCAGCCGCGCAGCTTGCAGGTGATGGCGGAATCAGCGGTGTTTTCGCCGTTCAGGCGACCGTGCACGAGGGTGTTCATGCCCAGGTTCTCGTTGGAGAAGACCGCCACATCCACATCGCCGCCGGTGTTGATGTTCTCCGGGCGAACGCCCAGCACCACCGTCTTGCCCTGGTAGGCCGCGAGCATATCCTTCTCAGCGTCAGTCAGGGGCATGGTGAAGTACTTGTTCACCGCCACATCGCCCTTGATCTCCACATCGAAGAAGTTCATGGGCGGGAGACCGATGAAGCTGGCCACAAAGAGGTTTGCAGGAGTGTCATAAAGCTCCAGGGGCGTGCCGACCTGCTGCACATGGCCCATGGACATGCACACGATGCGATCCGCCAGGGTCAGAGCCTCGGTCTGGTCATGGGTGACGTAGAGCATGGTGGCGTTCATGCGCTTGTGGAGCAGCAGGATCTCACGGCGGGTCGCGCCGCGGAGCTTTGCGTCCAGGTTGGACAACGGCTCGTCAAACAGGAACACCTTGGGGTTGCGCACGATGGAGCGGCCCATGGCCACGCGCTGACGCTGGCCGCCGGAGAGCTGCTTGGGCTTCTTGTTCAGCTGATCGGTCAAGCCCAGGATCTCCGCCGCCGCCAGCACCTTGCGGTGGATGACGTTGGGGTCTTCCTTGCGCAGGGTGAGAGAGAAAGCCATGTTCTCATACACCGTCATGTGGCCGTAAAGGGCATAGTTCTGGAACACCATCGCCATATCGCGATCCTTGGCGGGTGCGGTGGTGATGTCCTCCCCATCCAGCAGGAGCTTGCCGGAGGAGATATCCTCCAGACCTGCGATCATGCGGAGGGTTGTAGACTTGCCGCAGCCGGAGGGGCCGACCAGCACGATGAACTCGCCGTCCTTCACCTCAAGGTTGAAGTCGAACACGGCCTGCACGTTATTGTCATAGATCTTGTCCAGATGCTGTAAGCTGATATTCGCCATAAGGTTTCTCCTTTACGCGGCGTTCTCTTCAAGAGAAGCATTGTAGGCGGCCAGGGTGCGGCTGCGGTATACGCCCACAGCGCCGGCAACGAAGCAGCACAGGGCCGACGCTACCAGGCAGATGATCACCCAGGTCAGCTGGGGGACCTCCATCACGGGGTAGGTCACCTTGCTGATGGTGACAGTCGCCTTATAGGCCTGCATGGGCAGGATGAAGATGCGCACGATCTGGCCCACGCCCGCCGCCAGCAGCAGCCAGGAGTAGCTGATCTTGTAATTCTTCACGCCCTCGGAAGCCAGGAAGGTCACCAGCATGAACACCAGGTTATACACGATGGAACCGCCGATGAGGATCTGGTAATACCAGGAGCCCACGTCGGACTCGTAGATGCTCACAAAGTACAGGACATTGAAGAGGATTGCCAGATAGGTCAGGCGCGAAGAAAAGGTATTCTTGGCATAACGCATCCGGTCGAGCTTGATGGTCTTGGGATTATCGAGCCTGCTGGTCATGCGGACACCTTCTTTCCTTCCTCGATCAGCCGCTTTTCAGCGCGCATCAGGCCATACTTCCATACAAGGTTTGCCACCAGCAGCACACAGGCCAGCACCACCAGGCCGAACACGACGTAGTGGGCGTCAAACCAGAAGGTGGAATCGATGTAGGGCGTTTCCATCATCTCGGAGAAGAACTGCAGGGAGTCGAAGTCGATCTTCAGGAACTCCGCCTTGAAGGCTTCTGTCTGGAAGTGACTCCATACGCTCAGTGCAACACCCGCCACCGCAAACGCGCCCGTCGCCACCACATTGCCGACATAGTACCGGCGGCGGGAGTGGGTGCTGGTGATGAACAGCAGGCAGCTGAGCAGAATCAGGGCGATGGAATACCCCAGCAGCTGCTTGTTGAAGGGCTGCATGTGGTAATAGATCTGCGAACCGGGAACCCAGGTGTCATCCGGGTTGGTCGGATCCATCATGGTGAAGTACAGGCTGTCATACAGGTCCGTCATCAGGCCCAGGGAATACAGGAATACCAGGGCGCTGACCGCCAGGGCCGCAAAGCAGATGATTTTCTGCACGATGAGCTGTTTCTTGTACATAAGAACCTCCCACAAATAGCGCTGCATCCGATGTGGATGCGGAATCAGGTTCCCGTCAGCTTCCCGGTCGTCAGGGAGCTGACGGGAACCCGTGACGGGAGCCGGAGCTCCCGCCACGGATGGAATGGTTTACCTTACTTGGCCAGGTTGTTGTAGTACTCAACCAGACGATCCCAAGCGCGCTGCTTGAGGGCCAGGTACTGCTTGCCGCCCATGGTGCCGTTGACATACTTCACGGACTCTTCCGCATCAGACATGCCTTCCACGGCGTAGCCAGCGACGATCTGATCGACGAACAGGTTCTGCTTGCCCTTGGCAGCGTTGAACTTGGTGGTCAGCTCAGAGTAGCCGTTGATCATGTCGTTCTCAACCTTGGTGTTGGGCAGAACGGTGGGCACAGAGGTGTACCAGGGATTCTCGGTCACAGCCAGCTCGGGGTGCTTGATGGTGCCCAGAGCGATAGCCACAGACAGCTTGCCCGCGCCTTCCTTGCCGACCTCGTGAGTGCACTGATACTCGAAGGCCTGGCTCTTGGCGAAGGACAGGGTGGAGCCCAGGTACTGACGGGCATAGTTGGTGTAGTTGCCGGAAGCCTTGGCCCACAGCTCCTCGAAGGTAGCGTCAGCGATCACAGGCATTTCCTTGCCGTTGAAGTTGAAGGTGACGTAGGAGCCGTCCTCGTTCTTCTTGATGAAGGAATCGGGGCCGTAGGACATCAGGATCTGGCCTTCCTCAGAGAAGGCATAGTCGATCAGGGACAGAGCAGCATTCAGCTTGTCGGGGTTGCCCTCAACGCCAGCCACGGAGATGCCCCAGCCGTCGGTCTTGACAGAGCGCCAGGACTCGGTGAAGCGCATGAAGTTGCCGCCTTCGGTGCCGTCGAACCACTTGGCGACAGGAACCATCACGGCCATGTACTTCTCGCCGTCCTGCAGGGCGGTCTCATTGTACACGGTCTGGGTCTGGTTGTAGTCATAGTGCATGAAGCCCAGGTCATTCTCCAGCATGGTCTTGGTGGACTCCTTGGAGGTATCCATGAAGGACTTGGAGATCAGGCCTTCCTGAGCCATGGCATTCATACGCTCCATCGCCTCGTAGGAAGCGACTTCCTGACGGCCGTCATGCAGCTTGCCGTCAACATCGATGTACAGGAAGTCCTGACGGGACTCCAGGCCGCGCACGCCGAAGAGCACGCCGGCAAAGCGGAACATATCCACACGACGCTGGTTGTTGTCGTCCTCACGGGAGAACAGGCCCTGCACAGAGTCGGTGCCATTCAGAGTCTGGGGGTTAGCGACGACGCAGCGCAGCAGGGCGACCAGCTCGTCAGCGTCCCAGGCGGCGTTCTGGCCGATGAACAGGTTGGAACGCTGGGTGCCGTAGTAGCCATTGTAAGCGGTGTCGATGTACTCACGCAGCATGTTGACAGCAGCCACACCATCGATGGCGCCGGCAGCGTTCATCTTGGCAACGATGTTGCCAGCCGCGTCGTAATCCTTGGTGATGTTCTCAACAGCGGTGCCTTCCAGGTTGACAACGTCGATGGCGACCTTGCCAGCGGTGGGCATGTAGGGCTCGTAGACAGCAGCAGCCAGGGTGTTGGACTTCTCAGCCGCGAAAGCGCCCTCGCCGTCCAGCAGCTTCTGCACCCAGTCAACGCGCATCAGGGGCATACGCTCGATGTCGTTCACGCCGTCGAAGTAGGGGGAGAAGTAGATAGCGCCGGTGGTGGTGTTGCCGGTGATAGACAGGCGGACGATGGGGTTCTGCTCCAGGTACGCCTTGAAGTTGGGCATCTGATCCAGGTAAGCGCCGATGTTCACGATGGAACCGGCCTCGCCGTACTCGGTCAGCTTGGCAGCAGTACCGGACAGCATGTCAACCTCGTTCAGGCGCTCCTTCCAGTACTCGAACTCGTTGCTGGCGCTGTTGCCCTGATACTGATTTTCGAAGACAACATTCAGCTTGTTCTGGACCGCAACCCAGGTGGGCTTGAGGTCGCCGGTGTGGTAGGTGACGCCGTCAGCCAGGGTGACGCCTTCGCCCGCGACGGACGCGTCGAAGAACAGGCCAGTCTTGGCGTTATTGTAGCCGGTCGCCATGCGGAGCACGGTGCCATCGGCATAGGGGAGACCCGCAGTCTCAGCGACAGCGGTGCCAACGAGCAGGGTGGCCATCATGGCCAGCGCCATCAGCAGTGAAACGATACGCTTCATAGTGGTTCCTCCTTTTTATTTCACCGGGGTGTGTCCCGGTAAGATACGATGTTGTAGCGGAGACGCCCGACGGGGCTGTACCGCAGGCTCGCGCGGGAAGAGCACAACCAAAGGCGCTCAACCCAATCGCGAGATGGGTCCAGGGACATCCCTGGTTATTCTTTGACGCCACCCATGTTGACGCCCTTGGCGAAGTATTTCTGGATGAAGGGGTAGATGATCAGGATCGGAACGATGGAGCAGACGATCAGCGCGTAGATGACCGAGTCGGAGGAGTAAGGCTCCGCCCAGCCGGTCATGTAGTCAGGATCGGTGAACTCCTCCAGACGCAGACGGATGAACACCTGCAGGGGATGCTCGTTTGAGTTGGAGATCATCTGGCGGGCCCAGAAGTAACCGTTCCAACGGGAAATGGCAAAGAACAGCGCCACCGTCGCAATGGTGGACTTGCTCATGGGGATGTACACCTTGGACAGCACCTGGAACTCGGTCGCACCGTCCACGATGGCAGCCTCTTCGATCTCGCTGGGCACGCCTTCAAAGGCGTTGCGCAGCAGGATGATGTTCATCGCCGCCATACCCATGGCGATGACGACAAGCCACTTGTCGTCCATGATGCCCATGGCGTTGAAAACTTCCTTGGTGTCCAGATAGTTGAGGTACTGGGGCACCAGACCTGCGGAGAACAGCATGGTGAAGACCAGGAAGAAGTTGAAGAAGCGGCGGAAGAGCAGCCTCTTCTTGGACAGGGCGTAAGCACCCAGGATGGCCACCACCAGCGCCCAGATCGTGCCGTAGAAGGTCAGGAACAGGGTGTTCGAATAGGAATTCCAGAACATGTTGTCATTGAACATGCGGGCAAAGGCTTCAAACTGGATATCCTTGGGGAAGAGCACCACCTCGCCGTAATCCACCGCGTGACCGCCGGAAATGGAAGCGGAGATCGCGTACACGAAGGGGTACAGACAGGCGAGGGAGAAGATGCACAGCAGCGTGTAGCTGATGACCTTGAAGATCATCTCGGAGGTTTCAAGCTTTCTTTTCATACTTCCCTCACCTCCTTAATAGAGCGATGTGTCGGACGCCTTGCGGGCGATGGTGTTCGCAGAGATGACCAGCAGCATGGAAACGACATTGTTCATCATTTCCGCCGCGGAGGCCAGGCCCTTCTGGGCGCCCTCCAGACCGTAGCGCTGGGCGAAGGTGGAAACCACGTCCGCAGTGACGTAGGTGTTGGTGTTGTACAGCAGCAGCACCTTTTCGTAACCGATGTTGAGCAGCGAGCCGATACGGGTGATCAGCATGATGACGATGGTGGACAGAATGCCGGGCAGCACGACATAACGCATCTGGGACATCTTGCCCGCACCGTCGATCTGGGCCGCCTCATAGCTGGTGGGCGAGATGGCGATGATAGCCGCAAAGTACACGATGCTGTCGTAGCCTGCGCCCTCCCAGATACCGGAGATCTGGTAGATCGCCCGGAAGAAATCCGGGTTGTTCAAAAGGCCCGCGTTGGCTACATCATGGGAGATGAGCCCGATGCTCTCCAGCGCCTGACTGATGATGCCCATGCCCGTGGTAAGCGAGCCCTGCTTGACCAGCATCGTGACCAGGGAGGTCATAACGACGGTGGACATGAACTTGGGCAGATACGTCAGCACCTGGCAGGTGGAGCGCACGATGTTGGAGCGGATCTCGTTGAAGAACAGCGCCAGGATGATGGGCATCGGGAAACCGAAGCACAAGCCATAGAAGCTCAGCAGGAAGGTGTTGCGCAGCGCGCGCCAGAATTCCAGCGAGAGGTTGTCCCCGCCCACAAGCAGACGCTTGAAGTAAGAGAAACCAGAGAAATTCTGCTGCGCTACGGGCAGCACCTCGTCCGGCACCTTGAAGCAGCCCAGCAGCTCGTACATGGGCAGATAGCGCCAGAACAGGAACACCAGCAGCATCGGCACCAGCATCAGGTACAGACGCCAGTCCTTCAGGATCGTCATGCCAATATGGCGCCAGGCGTGCTTCTCCACGTCATCGCGCACCAGCTGTTCCGGGTTTTCGCGGTATACACCGGCCACCTCATCATAAATGAGGAAATCCGCCGCTTTCGCTGCCATGAAAACCAACCCCCTTAACACTATGTGTTTCGAAAAAGTGCCGATGGCACTTCGTCGAGGTATTTCACTTCGTCACTGCCACGGATCATTCATCCGGGCTTGTTGTTCCTTTTCCTGTTCCTCTGCGATCCGCCCGAGGTAGTGTTTCTGATCCTCCAGCATGCCATCCAGATTGCGGGTGATCCACACCAGCAGCACGGCAAAGAGCGTGGAGAGGCAGTCTGTCGTGAGGAATCCCAGGCATACCGCCGCGGGCGTCCCCATCACCAGCGCAAGAACCGCGCGTCCCAGCTGCATCAGCACCGCCGAAAGCAGGCCGTAAAGCATTGCCAGAAGCACCTGTTCATGTAAACGCTTCCAACCAAAGCGATAAAGAAACTGTGTCAGCGCAAGCGCAGCAAGATTGCCAACACAGTAAATGACATATTGGGAAAGCGTGGCGCCGGAAGCCATACAGAACACGAAAGCCCCGAAAAAGGCCGGAATCGCAGCAAAACCGCCCCAGCGGACCATGACGATGGCCGTCACCGCCGGTGTGAGGGAGAGCGTCCATGGCTCTGCCGGGAACCAGCGGGTCGCGCCCAGTGTGATGAGCGTTTCGCACAAGCACAAAAGCGCGGTAAACATGACCAGGTCCATCGCCCGGTACTGCCGGAACGTGATTTGATGCTTCATCTTTGATCCCTCCCGGGAAAAACATCCTTCACCGTTCAGACAGCTTCTTTGCAATTCACGCATCATGTACCGAATAAGTACAATCCGAGCAATATTCAACCTTATTTTACATGCAAGTGCGTCCGGCGTACATACTTTATTCAAATCAATTTATGCACATTTCCGACTTTTTCCCTCCATTTTGCGAAAAAAACAATAGAAGTTCAATCCGCCTCCATGAAAACGCTTTCTCACCCGCCTTTCCCGTTTTCCGACGGGGAGTTTTTTCGGCTGTTCGCTTTTCAACCTGCGCCAAATGGTGTACAATGGATGTCGAAAATGGGACGCAGGTTCCGGAAAGGAGCGTTTCTGATGGACAAGCATGAGATCCTGCGGCACTATTTCGGTCACGACAGCTTCCGGCCGGGGCAGGAGACCATGGTGGATGCGCTGCTTTCCGGGCGTGATGCGCTGGGCGTGATGCCCACCGGCGCGGGCAAGTCGATGTGTTACCAGGTGCCTGCACTGATGCTGGAGGGCGTCACCCTCGTCATTTCGCCGCTGATCTCCCTCATGGCGGATCAGGTGGCGGCGCTGAAGTCTGCAGGCGTGCCTGCCGCCTACCTCAATTCGACCCTCACGCCCCGGCAGATGGACATCGCCCTGGAACGGGCCCGGCAGGGGGCGTACAGGATCATCTATGTTGCCCCGGAAAGGCTGGAAACGGCCTCCTTCCTTCGGTTTGCCAGGAGTGTGAAGATCGCCCTCATCGCGGTGGATGAGGCGCACTGCGTTTCCCAGTGGGGTCAGGATTTCCGCCCGGTGTATCTGCGTATTGCGGATTTTGTGGAGCAGCTGCCCGTGCGCCCGGTCATGGGCGCCTTCACCGCAACAGCCACCGAGCGCGTCCGGGAGGATATCGTCCGCCACTTGAAGCTCGTCAATCCCGCCACCATCACCACTGGCTTTGACCGCCCGAATCTGTACTTCGAGGTGGTACGGTGCACGGAAGGCCGCAGCCGCGACAGCGCGCTGCGGGACGTGCTGCAGGGCAGGGAAAACCAGTCCGGCATCGTCTACTGCGCAACCCGCAAGGCCGTGGAGGAGGTCTGCGACAGGCTGAACGACGCAGGCTTCACCGCATCGCGCTACCACGCGGGGCTGTCCGACGAGGAACGCAAGCAGAATCAGGAGGATTTCCAGTTTGACCGCGTGCAGGTGATGGTGGCCACCAACGCCTTTGGCATGGGCATTGATAAGTCCAACGTGCGATTTGTCATCCATTATAATATGCCGCGCTCGATGGAAGCCTACTATCAGGAGGCAGGCCGCGCCGGGCGTGACGGCGAGCCCTCCGAATGCGTGCTGCTCTACAGCGGGCAGGACATCTTCACCGCCAGGTGGATGATCCAGCACAATCCGCCCAACGAGGCGCTGTCTGCCTCCGAGCAGGCCAGCGTCCGCCGACAGGATATGAACCGGCTGCAGAGCATGATCGACTACTGTACCCGCGATCTGTGCCTGCGCGCGTTCATCCTGCGTTATTTCGGAGAGAAGGCAGATGAAGGCTGCGGCGACTGCGGTTTCTGCACCGGCGGACGCTACGCTGAAGCAGGAGAAAAGCCGGTCGCCAAGCCCCGCCGCTCCGCCGCAGCGGAAAAGCCGTCGAAGGCCCCAAAGAAAATCGACGCGCCCAAGGACGGCCTCATCGAGCAGCTCAAGGCCACGCGCATGGCGCTCGCAAAAGCCCAGCGGGTGCCGCCCTACATCATCTGCAACGACGCGACCCTCGCCAGCATGGCCCGCCTCCGCCCGCAGACCAGGCAGGGGATGCTTTCCGTCAGCGGCATGGGCGAAATCAAAACGGCAAAGTATGGCGACGCGTTCCTGCAGGTCATCAAGGCCTACACGGTGCAGGAGAAGCGCATGCGCTCCCAGGTGGCGGCGATCGCGAAGGAGGCGCAGTCGGCAAGGTTCAGGGAAAAGCCCAAGGCTGCTGCCCAGCCTGTGGTGCGATACTACGCGCCGCCCAGAGACGTGCCCGTCATCCCGCTGCGCTCGCCCCTGGAGAACGACGACTGCGAAATCTCCGATGCATACCTGTCCGGCATGTCCATCCAGCAGATCGCGGATGAGCTGGGGATCTCCGCCGGGGAAATCCGTCAGAGGCTGGCGGATATGGATCTGATCTTCTGACCCGTCCGCCCCGCACATATGCCGCATTCCACACGAATTTCATGAAGGAGGTTACGACCTTGATCGAAAAGTATTCCGACGTATTGATCCCCCAGCGGGCTGACCCCTGCATCTTCCTCGCACCCGACAACTGGTACTATTTTACCGCGTCCGTGCCTGCGTTTGACTGCATTGAGCTGCGCCGCGCCCGCACCATTGAGGAGCTGCCCGCCGCCCCCACCCGCATCGTCTGGACGAAGCATATATCCGGCCCCATGTCCCGCCTCGTCTGGGCGCCGGAGATCCACCTGGTGGAGGGCAACTGGTGCATTTACTTCGCTGCCGCCAGCGATAAGCCCGACGCCAACGGTATGCCGAGCCACCGCACCTACTGCATCCAGTGCGAGGGCGATCCCATGCTGGACGAGTGGGTTGAAATGGGGAAGATCAACACCGGCTGGGATAGCTTCTGCATTGACTCCACCACGTTCACCGTGGGGGACAAGCGCTACTTTGTCTGGGCTCAGAAGGCCAACGGTCTCCCCGGCAACAGCAACCTGTACATTGCCGAGATGGAATCTGCCACCAGGCTGAAGCTTCCCGGAAAGCTGCTGACCATCCCTGAGTACGACTGGGAATGCATCGGCTACCTGGTGAACGAGGGCCCCTCCGTACTCAAGCACAACGGCAAGCTGTACATGACCTACTCCGCCTCCGCAACGGATGAAAACTACGCCATGGGCATGCTCACCGCCGACGAAAACGCTGACCTGCTCGATCGGGCCAGCTGGACGAAATCGCCCGTGCCGGTGATGGTCACTGACCCGGCCCACAAAATCTACGGCCCCGGCCACAATTCCTTCACCCGAGACAAGGCGGGCCGCGATCTGCTGGTATTCCACGCCCGGCCCTATCCGGGCTTCCAGGGCACGCCCCTGTCCGATCCCAACCGCCACTGCCATGTCTGGCCGGTGGAGTACGATGAGAACGACCGCCCCGTTTTCAACTGAATCCGCTGCCCCTCCGCCTGCGCACGTGGGCCGGAGGGGCGTTTTTCGCCTCCCCTGCCGGAGAACAGAATAATACGCGGACATCTGCAAGCCAATTCCCGTCATTTTCTTGCATTTTGGCACCAGATATGCTATGCTAAAGAGTGGATTTATGTACCCCTGTCCACTGCAAACCTTATTGAAGGAGTGACTTCGTCCTCATGCATATGAAACACATCGCCGCTCTCCTGCTTGCACTGCTGCTGTGCACTGCCGCTGCCGCTGAAACGCTTCCCGCCGGGCTTGCGCCGCTGCCCATGGACGATCTGTCCTATGGCCCTGAACCCAAGGATGAATGCTACATCTCCGATACCGAGTATGTGGATGAATCCATCTCCGTGAAGATCTACGAGGGACGGTATGCGGATACGGACTACGTCTATGCCCATGTGAAGATCAGCCATCCCTCTCAGCTGCGCACGATCCCTGCAGGCGTCTATAAGGGCGTGAAGAACGGCAGTGTACAGCGAAACACCAACTACAACTTCAAGAGATCCTCTACCACCCGCGGCCGCTTCGTTGCCAGCGCCGCCAACGCGGTCATCTCCATCAATGGTGACTATTTCACCAAGGATGAGTGTAAGGTCGTGCTGCGCATGGGCACCCAGTACCGCAATACGGCAGATGGTCTGCGCGACCTGCTCATCATCGACAAAAACGGCGACCTCTCCTACCTCAACGCGCCCACCAGGGCAGATTACGCCGCCTACTACGAGGCCAACAAGGACAGCATGTATCAGGTGTTCTGCTTCGGCCCCGTGCTGGTGGAAAACGGCGTGAGCGTCCTCCCCATGGACTATGAGAACGGCTACATCGGCGCTCAAAAGGCCGCTCAGCGCACTGCGTTTTGTCAGCTCGGCCCGCTGGAGTACATGCTTGTGACCTCCTACGGCAACCAGACCAAGGGCAACAAGGGCATGACCATCCCCGAATTTGCTCAGGTGTGCGAAATGGCTGGCAAGGAGCTCAACCCCGAAGGAGGCTGCCGGCTTGCCTTCAACCTGGATGGCGGCAACTCCACCACCATGAACTTCAAGCGGTTGGACAAGGCCTCCGGCAAGCTTAAGTATGTCAAGGTCAACTGTCCCGAAATCGAGCGTTTCCTGAGCGATATCATCTACTTTGCAACGCTGGTGAAATAAGATGTATGAAGTGATTTACTGGGGCGGCCTTCCCCTCCACTGGCTGCTGATCACCCTGTGCAGCATTTTGTGCGCACTGCTTGCAGCCTTCATCGCCCGCAAGCGCCAGCTCCCCGCGATGGTAGGCGCTCTCCATGCCGTGCTGACCGCTGCGCTTGGCCTGTTTATCGGCCGCGCCATCTACGCGGCGGTGTGCTGGTATGACATCTTTCTGGATGCGATGGGCGAATTCCAGGGCGTTGCGGCCTTCTTCGACCCGACCATCGGCAGTGTGAACGTGATAGGCTTCGTCGCGGGACTGCTCCTTGCTGCCCCCATTGCCGCCCGCATCACGAAGGTGCAGACTGCTGCCCTGCTGGATGCATCCGCGATTCCCGCCCTGACGATATACATCCTCGCCCGGGCCATCGAGCCCCTCACGGGCCAGGGCTACGGCGATTTTATGGAGCAGGAAGTCAGCGTGTGCTGGCTCGAAGCCGCGCTGACCGCGCTGCTCCTGATCGTGTGCATCTTCTTGATCCTGAAAAAGTGCCGCAAGCCCGGCGCCTTTTTCCAGTATGCGCTGACGCTGTGGTGCCTTGTGCAGATCCTGCC
Organism: Christensenellales bacterium; assembly: GCA_045132495.1. GTDB lineage: Bacteria > Bacillota > Clostridia > Christensenellales > Aristaeellaceae > UBA11524. The sequence continues at coordinate 28,932 of JBGUSK010000020.1, forward strand.
GGAATCCCTGCGCTGTGATGAAGCGCTGTTCGTCTTCGTCTTCGCCCGCGTGACCCACCTGGGGCTGGCGGTGACGCTGGGCTTCACGCTGATCTTCCTGCTGATCGCGGGCCGCAAGCACCTCTCCGGCAAGGCCATCGCGCTGGATATTGCCGGTCTCGCCGCCGGACTCGGCCTTGCCATCGGCAGCATCTTCGCGCTGGACAAGACCAACTGGCCCAAACCGCTGGTTTATCTGCTGATGATCGCCGCGCTCGTGGAGCTGGGCGCCATCATCTGCCGCCGCATCCACAAGGAGGACGTCCAATGAAAAAGCTTCTCGCCCTTGTGCTCCTCCTCTGCGTGATCGCCACATCTGCCTCCGCAGTAACCTATACCACCCCCGACGGCCGGAATGTCCTTCTGGCCGTCGGCGGAAGCTTTGCCTATGCCCGCGACACCGAGGGGGTACTCCGTGTGTGGGGCGATAACCAGTTCGGGCAGCTGGGCAAGGGCAGCGTCAGCCAGAGCTTTATCGTCAAGGAATTCAAAACCAAAAACGAGGAGCTGGACGTTTCCCTGCTTCAGGACATCGTGACCGCCTCCGATTATTCCTTCATGTGGCTGGAGGATGACACCCTGTGGGGCGCTGGAAACAACTCCTACCTGCCCCTGACGGTGCGCGCCGGAAAATACTCCACCCATGTGAAGATCAACCTGCCTCCCTGCACCCCTGCCGCCATGGCCACTGGTTTCGGCCACGCGCTGCTCCTCACCGATGAAGGTAAGGTCTACGCCTGGGGCCGCAACAGCGAATACCAGGTCGGCAACGGGAAGCACAAGCATGTGCAGGAGCCCTTCCTGCTCCCGCTTGAGAACATCGTGCAGATCGCAGCTGGCGGCAAGTTCTCCCTTGCGCTGGACTCTGATGGTCAGCTCTGGGGCTGGGGCGACAACGAGCATCACCAGCTCTCCCCCGAGAAACAGACCCACATCAAGACGCCCGTGAAGATCAATACCGGCGATATCGACATCGAATATATCGATGCCTGCGGGGGAAGCATCGCGCTGCTGGATACCGCCGGCACCCTTTGGACCTGGGGCCGCAACGATTTCCATCAGCTGGGCTACGACACCAAGGGGAAGCCCACCACAGCGCCCCAGGCAGTTCCCCTGCCCCTGCCGGTAACCTATGTGGCCGCCTATTCCTCCCAGACCTACGCCATCCTGGAGGACGGTTCCCTCTGGTCCTGGGGCAACAACAGCTACGGACAGCTCGGCCAGGGTTTCCGATCCTCCTCCACCCAGGGCGTGCTGCCCGGCAAATGCTGGGATTCCGGCGTGGTGCTGGTGCAGGGCGGCAGCCTGTTCTGCCTTGCTATGCTGGAGGACGGAACGCTCCTGTCTGCAGGCATCAGCAAATTCGGCCAGCTCGGCCACGGGGACTCCAAGAGCAAGTACACCCTCTCCCCCAACGGCATGGATCTCATCATAAACTGATTCACTGCTTCACCTGCTGACGCATCGACGATACGAAGGAAGTGACGACATTGCTGCGTGAAAGTATCCCCTATATGCTGCGCGAGTCGTTGCTTCGCATGCGCCAGCAGTTTGAGGGCTGGGAGGAAGACGACCTCCCCGTTGAGCGCAAGCGTCACCATCGGCATGTCCACTTTGATTTCTTTCCCACCCCGGAGAGCCGTCGCAGACGCTTCCTGATGCTCCTTTGCAGCGCCGCCCTGGCAGTCGTGTTCCTCTTCAGCGCCGTGAAGCTGATCGGCTACGGCGTGGAATATCTGCGCTCCCGTTCCGCCTCCGCAGACCTTCGCCAGGCCTACTACGAGGAGAAGGGAAAGGAAGCCTCCATCACTCCCCTGCCCACGGCGACGCCAACCCAGGTTCCCGCCACGGCTGCGCCTGTCCCCACCCAGGCACCTGAATATCCCCCCATTCCCACTGCCACGGCGACTCCCGTCACCCGGCTGGAAAAGCAGCGTTATCCCGACAATCCCTATACCATCGTCAGCAGCCGATTCCAGAAGCTCCGCCGGCAGAATGAGGATATCATCGGCTGGCTCACCATCGAGGATGCGCTGGATGAGGCGGTGGTCCAGCGGGATAACGCCTACTACCTCGACCGGGACTATAAAGGCTACCACAATAAAAACGGCGCCATCTTCCTGGATGAAAGCACTGATCTGCGCACCCGGCCCTATACGCTGATGCTCTATGGGCACAACATGAAGTCCGGGCTGATGTTCGGTTGTCTTCGCAACTACGAAAATCCGACCTACTATCGCAAGAACCCCTTTATCACCTTTGATACCGCCTACGAGAACGGCCGCTATGTGATCTTTGCCGTTTCCACCGTATCCACTGATGCAAAGAACTGGCGGTTTGTGAATTTCGCCTGGCTGATGTCCTCCACCGTGCCGCTGCGCACCCAGGCCATCGCCTCGCTGAACCGATTCTCCGTCTACAACGGCCAGATCGACGTGCGCCCCGATGACCAGCTGCTGCTCCTTGTCACCTGTGTGGATGACGTGAACGACCGCCGCATCGTGGCTGCCCGCCGCCTCCGCGATGGAGAAAACGAAGAGAATCTGCTGCAGATCATCCAAAAGACCCGGCTCAAATAAAAATGCGCCTCCGACCCAATCATGGCCGGAGGCGCACTTTGTGTGCACATTTACCGCTTCGCCGCTTCCAGGAGGCTGCGCTTGCAGTCCCAGAGCTTCTGGGAAAGATCCACATAGTATGTGTGGGGATTCTCAAAGCGCTTGACCTCGTCCCACAGCGTACCGACCTGCTGCTTGCAATAGGCGCGGATCTCCCGCAGGGTGGGCAGCTCATAAACCAGCTTTCCCCCCAGGAACACCGGCACCTGCAGCTCGCGCACGGTGAAATTGGTCAGCTCCTTCGTTTTCCAGGTGGCAACGGGATCGAAGATCGTATGTGGCTGGGTTTCATCGATGGTTTCGTCCCGCAGGGTGAGCTCGTCCGCAATGGCCTTGCCGCTCTCCTTGTCGTAGAGGCGGTACAGCCGCTTGAAGTGGGGATTGGTAATCTTCGCCACGTTCTCGGAAACCTTGATGCGCGGGATAACCGTACCGTCCTCTTCCTCCACCGCGACCAGCTTGTACACGCCGCCGAACACCGGGGTAGACTTGCTGGTGATCAGCCGCTCTCCCACGCCGAAGGTATCCACCTGCGCACCCTGCATCATCAGGTCGCGGATGAGGTATTCATCCAGCGAGTTGGAGGCAGTGATCCTGCAGTTGGGCAGCCCGGCCTCGTCCAGCATCTTACGGGCCTTCTTGGACAGGTAGGAGATATCGCCGGAATCCAGGCGGATGGCACAGTTGGTGATCCCCTGGGGCAGCAGCACCTCCTTGAAGGCGCGGATGGCATTGGGGATGCCGGACTTCAGGGTGTTGTAGGTGTCCACCAGCAGGGTCGCATTGTGGGGATACAGCTCGCAGTAGGTGCGGAAGGCTTCGTACTCCGAGTCGAACATCTGCACCCAGGCATGGGCCATGGTGCCGCCGGCGGGCACGCCGTACATTTCGTCAGTGAGGGTGCAGGCCGTTCCGTGAACGCCGCCGATGTAAGCCGCCCTTGCGCCGATGATCGCGCCATCCGCCCCCTGCGCCCGGCGGGACCCGAACTCCAGCACCGTGCGGCCCTGAGCAGCCCAGACAATGCGGTTGGCCTTGGTAGCGATGAGCGACTGGTGGTTGATGGCCAGCAGGATGTAGGTTTCGATCAGCTGGGCTTCGATGGCGGGCGCCTTCACCGTGAGTATAGGCTCGTTCGGGAATACGGGCGTACCCTCCGGCACGGCATAGATATCACCGGTGAATTTGAAGTTGCGCAGATAATCCAGGAAGCCCTCCTCAAACTGACCCTTACCGCGCAGATAGTCGATATCCGCCTCGGTGAAGTGCAGCTGTTGGATGTACTCAACGATCTGCTCCAGACCCGCCGCGATGGCAAATCCGCCGCCGTCCGGCACGGTGCGGTAGAACACGTCAAAGATCACATGCTTCTTGTAGAAGCCGTTGCGGAAATAACCGTTGCTCATCGTGACCTCATAGAAGTCGAAGAGCATCGAAAGATTGCGTTCAGCCATTGCCATATGCGTTACCTCATTCCACAATATCAATCTGGAAGGACGCCATCACATCCAGAGCCTTCTGGTGCAGCGCCGCATCATTGGACGCACAAAGCGCCGCGTTGACCCGCACATCCGCCTCAGGCAGGGCAGTTTTGGCCAGCACGGCATTGGAGATGACGCAGATATTCGTCACCACGCCGCACAGCTCGATTTCCTGATACCGCTTCTCCAGCAGATGGGCGAAGAGCTCCTTCGAGCCGAAGGTCTCCTTGCAGAACAGCGCATCCTCCGGGCAGCGCGCCTTCGCAACCTCACCGTACAGGCCGTGGCCTTCCGTCCCCCGGATGCAGTGGAGCACAGGCAGGTACTTGCCCTCGCGGGTGAAGAGGTAGTTATCCTCATGGGTGTCGAGGGTGAAGATCACATCCTCGCCCCGCTCGCGGGCACGGCGAATACGCGCTGCAATCCCGGCATCCAGCGCGGCAGCAGCGGCATTGCCCAGGGAACCGGAAACAAAATCAACCTGATAATCCACAACGATCAAACATTTCATCGGAAGGATGCGCCTCCTGTCATTTTCACATTTCCCGCACCATTATACATGAGCGCAGCGGCTTCGTAAAGAGCTTGTTAATTTTTCGACGATCTTTGACGTAAATTTGTTGTCCGTTAGTATTTGTAACGCATTGAAATCCAGCATAAACTATGTTACAATGCATAAGAAGCACATCGTTCCCTGGAGGGGGAATTATGCGCACATCCGAAAACGTTTTAGAATTGCGACATGCAATCACGCAAAGGAGGAAATGACCATGCAGTATGGCTATTTCAACGACGCAGCGCGCGAGTACGTCATCACCGACCCGCGCACGCCCATGGCCTGGGCGAACTACCTGGGCAGCCCCGAGTACGGCGCTATCGTGACCCAGAATGCCGGCGGCTATTCCTTCGTGAAGTCCGGTGCAAACGGCCGCATCCTGCGCTACACCTTCAACCAGTTTGACGAACCCGGTCGCTATGTTTACCTGCGGGACGACGAGAACGGTGACTACTGGTCTGCTTCCTGGCGTCCGGTGGAAAAGCCCCTGGATCAGTACAAGACCATCACCCGCCACGGCACCTCCTACACGGAGATCGAGAGCGAGTACGCGGGCATCAAGTCCGAGGTGCTGTACTACGTGCCCATGAACGCCACCCACGAGGTCTGGCGCGTGCGCGTGACCAACAACTCTGATAAGGTGCGCACCATCTCCGCCATGTCCTACTGCGAGCTGACCACCGAGAGCAACTACGAGCAGGATCTGGTCAACCTCCAGTATACCCAGTTCATCACCAACACCACCTTCCATGGCGACTGCATCGTGCAGCACATCAACCAGTTCTGCGGCGTGAACGAGAACAAGGAGAACTGGCGTGAGCGCGTGTTTGCGCTGGCCGGCGCTCCCGTGAAGAGCTACTGCGGCCGCCGCGAGAAGTTCGTGGGCGTGAACCGCTTCCGCAATCCCGCTGCCGTTGAGAAGGGCGATCTGGGCAATGTCCTCAACTTCAACGGCAACCCCTGCGGCGCGCTGCACACCCAGCTGGTGCTCCAGCCCGGCGAGAGCAAGACCATCGCCTTCCTGCTGATGCAGAAGGCTCCCTCCGTCGCCCGCGAGGTCATTGACCGCTATGCGGACACCGAAAAGGTCGTCAACGCCGAGCTGGCTGAGCTGATTGCATACTGGCACGGCAAGCTGTCCGGCCTGATGGTCAACACTCCCGACGCCAACTTCAACACCATGATCAACACCTGGAACGCCTTCCAGTGCTTCACCACCTTCGTGTGGAGCCGCGCGGCGTCCCTGATCTACTGCGGCCAGCGCAACGGCCTGGGCTACCGCGACACCGTGCAGGACATCCAGGGCATCATCCACCTCGACCCCGAAATGGCCAAGGAGCGTCTGGTGTTCATGCTTTCCGCCCAGGTGCACCACGGCGGCGGCCTGCCCCTGGTGAAATTCGACCACAACGCGGGCCATGAGGACAAGCCCGAGGACGAGAGCTACGTCCGCTCCACCGGCCATCCCCACTACCGCGCCGACGACGCCCTGTGGCTCTTCCCCACCGTGTACAAGTACGTCGCCGAGACCGGCAACAAGGACTTCCTCAACGAGGTCATCCCCTATGCCGACTTCGACGAGGGCACGGTGCTTGACCACCTCAAGCGCGCCATCGACTTCTCCATGAATCATCTGGGCGCCCACGGCATGCCCGCCGGCCTCCACGCCGACTGGAACGACTGCCTGCGCCTGGGCGCTGCCGGCGAATCCTCCTTCGTGGCCATGCAGCTCTACTACGCCACCCGCGTGCTGGACGAGCTGATGCCCGATACCGCCGAGAACGCCGAGTACCGCAAGTACCTGCGCGAGAAGGGCGAGGAACAGAAGAAGCTGATCAACGAGCACTTCTGGGAGGACGACCGCTTCCGCCGCGGCTACTCCGAGGAAGGCTGGATCATCGGCTCCAAGAACGACATCGAGGCTTCCATGTGGATGAATCCCCAGTGCTGGGGCGTCATCTCCCGCCTGTCCACCCCCGAGCAGGCCGAAAAGTCCATGCAGACCGTCTATGAGAAGCTCAACACCCCCTGGGGCATTGAGGTCATGGGCCCCTGCTACAAGGAGCACTACTTCGACGGCGCGCTGATGAAGCTGTTCAACCCCACCACCAAGGAGAACGGCGGCATCTTCTGCCAGCCCCAGGGCTGGGCGATCCTGGCCGAGTCCCTGCTGGGGCACGGCGGCCGCGCGTTTGAGTACTTCACCGAGTCCTGCCCCGCGGCTTACAATGATCGCGCCGAGCTGCGCGAGGTGGAACCCTACGTCCACAGCCAGTTCATCGAGGGCCATGAGTCTCCCCAGCCCGGCCGTGCCCATGTGCACTGGCTGACCGGCACCGCCTCCACCGTCATGGTGGGCTGCGTCGAGGGCATCCTGGGCCTGCGCCCCACCCCCGAAGGCCTGGTCATCTGCCCCGCCATCCCCGCCGAGTGGGACGGCTTCACCATGGACAAGACCTTCCGCGGCAAGCGCCTCCACATCACCGTGGACAACGCCGCCCACAAGGAAGGCAACCCCTCCAAGGTGCTGGTGAACGGCGTTGAGGTTGCCGGCGTCCTGGCCGACGACGTGCTGACCGACGGCTGCCAGATCACCGTGGTGATGTAATTGCATTATCGGGAGCCTCTCTGACCAGGGAGGCTCCTTTTTCATGGGATTCTAATCCGCCTCATGGCAGGAAATCCCCCGCATATTGTCGAATATTCGCCAACAGGAAATGACATCAAACGCCATCTGCGCGAATATGAAAAGGAGTTGACCCCTTATGTCCCTGACTGCCGGTATGAAGCTGCACGGCTTCACCGTTGACCGCGTCCGTGCCGTCGCCGAGCTCAGCGCCAACCTGGTCGAAATGTCCCACGACAAGACCGGTGCCAAGCTCTGCTGGGTGGACAACGGCGAGAGCAACAAGCTCTTCTCCATCGCCTTCAAGACCTTGCCGGAGGATTCCACCGGCGTGTTTCACATCCTGGAGCACTCCGTCCTTTGCGGCAGCGACAAATTCCCGGTGAAGGAGCCCTTCGTGGAGCTGCTCAAGTCCTCCATGAACACCTTCCTCAATGCCATGACCTTCCCGGACAAGACCATGTACCCCGTGTCCTCCCGCAACGATCAGGACTTCATGAACCTGACCGAGGTGTATCTGGACGCGGTCTTCGCACCTGCCATCCGCACGAACAAGAACATCTTCTACCAGGAGGGCTGGCACGTCGAGATGGACGGCCCCGACGCCACCCCCACCTACAAGGGTGTTGTGTTCAACGAGATGAAGGGCGCCATGTCCTCGGTGGACGAGGTCATCATGGAGGGCATGCTGGCTGCCGCGTACCCCGACACATGCTACGGCTACAACTCCGGCGGCGACCCCCGCGTCATCCCCGAGCTGACCTACGAAAAGTACATGTCCATGTACAACCGCTACTACCACCCCTCCAACAGCCGCATCTGGCTGGACGGCGCGGTGCCGCTGGATCGGGTGCTGACCATGATCGACGAGTACCTGAGCCGCTTCGAGCGCTCGGAGGAGAAGCACGTCATCGCCATGCAGACGCCCCGCGCCTGCGAGAAGACTCAGTACTACGAGGTTTCCGCAGCGGACGGCACGGACAACAAGGCCATGCTGACCCTGGGCAAGATCATCGGCACCTGGCAGGACGTGACCCGTTCCTATGCGGCGGATATCCTGGCGGACGTCCTGACCGGCAGCAACGAAGCACCCCTGAAGCGCGCCGTCATGTCCGCTGGATTGTGCCAGGATATGAACATGGAAGCGGAAAGTTCCATCGCCCAGCCCGGCATGATGCTGACCGTCAAGAACATTGACCCCGCCAACGCCCCCGCCATCCGCGAGCTGATCCGGAAAACCTGCGTCGAGCTGTGTAAAAAGGGCATCGACAAGGCGGATCTGATGGCCTCTATCAACCGTTACGAATTCCGCGTGCGCGAGCCCAACGAGCCCGCGGGCCTCATGCGCAACATCATGGCGCTCAACACCTGGCTGCACGACGGCGACCCGCTGACCTACCTGGTTTACGACGAGGTCTTCGCTGAGCTTCGCGCGATGGTGGAAAACGGTGGCTTCGAAAAGCTGCTGTACGAGCTGCTGGTGAAAGAGGACGATATGGTCGTCCTGCACACGCTGCCCTCCACCACCCTGGGCGAGGAGCTGCGTGCCGAGGAAGCCGCCAAGCTGGCCGACATCGCCTCCCGGTGGACGGCGGAGGACAAGACCGCCATCCTCGACATGAACAAGAAGCTCCATGCCTGGCAGCAGACCCCCGATTCCCCTGAGCAGCTGGCGACGCTGCCCATCCTCGATCTGTCCGAGATCAGCCCCGACCCGGTACTGCTCTACACCGAGGAAACCGAGTTGGATGGCGTGACTGTCCTGTATCACAAGGCCGCCACCAATGGCATCGTCCACCTGAACCTGTACTTCAACCTGAGCGACTGTACGCTGAATGAGCTGTGCGAGATGAATTCCCTGAGCAGTCTGCTGGGCAAGCTGCCCACGGCGAAGTACAGCGCAGTGGAGCTGCAGCAGGCTGTGAAGACCCACCTGGGCCGGTTGAACTTCTCTCTGGAAACCAAGGAAAAAATCGGATGCCCCGAACGCTGCACCCCCGTGCTGCGGGTAAACTGCTCCGTCATGGCAGATCAGCTCGACGTCGCCCGCGACCTGATCTGCGAGATCCTGACCGCCACCGACTTCAGCGATACCTCCCGTATCCGCGAGATCGCTCTGCAGGCCGACGAACAGGCCAAGCAGATGTGCATCATGGGCGGCCATGTGCTGGCCATGATGGCGGCTCAGGCCCATTACAGCGCGTCCTCTGCGGTGAGCGAGGTGCTGCGCGGCTACACGGGTATGAAGTGGCTGCATGATCTTGTTGCGAACTTCGACGAGAAGATCGGCGCGCATCTGGCGCTGATTAAGGCAAAGCTGGCTGCTGCGGCGTGCCGTGCGCGCCTGACCCTGTCCGTCACGGCGAATACCGAGGCGGAAGTTTCCACGCTGATTGCTGCGCTGCCTGCGGGCGAGGCCTGTCCATCCGATGCGGCTTACACCATTGACCTGCCCATGAAGCAGAGCATCCGCATCCCCGCGCAGATCGGCTACGGCGTGCTGGCATCTGACCTGGGCTGCGCGTGGGACGGCTCCGCGCAGGTAGCGGCCAATATCCTCAGTCTTGGCTACCTGTGGAATGTCGTGCGCGTGCAGGGCGGCGCTTATGGCTGCGGACTGCGCATCGGCCGCAGCATCGCGGTGGCCTACTCTTACCGCGACCCCACCCCCGCCCGCAGCCTTCAAATGTACCGCGGTGCGGCAGATTTCCTGCGGGAATTCGTGGCCTCCGGTGAGCGCATCGACAAGTTCGTCATCTCCACCATCGCAGAGACCGAGCCCCTCATGTCCCCCCGTGACGAGGGCGCCCGAGCCGACGGCGAGTGGTTCTCCGGCAAAACCGAGGCCGACCTGCGCCAGCAGCGCGCGGAAATTCTCGCCACCGACGGCGAAAAGCTCCTTTACTGGTGTGAAGCCCTGGAGCACATGGCGAACACCGGCGCAGTCTGCGTCGTGGCCCACGAGGAAGCCCTCAAGGCCTGTGAGTCGGAAGGCATCGTGATCTCTGAGTAATGCCATCAAAAATGCTCCCCCGATCGCGAGTATAATGTAGAAGGAAGGTTTTGTCCTTCCAATAACATCATGACTGCGTCTCGTATATAGTGACCTGATCATCTCTTATATGAAAATCGGGAACTACCACTTTTCCAACATTACCCCGTCCACCGGATGCCGACGACATTGGCATCTGGGGCAGACGGCGCAAAGTGTTTCTACGGAAACATCCCCCATACTGTTCATCGAACTACTGTTGACCGACGAGTTATCCAGGTATCTCGTTCAAGTCAATCAGGAGGCCATTGAGCATCTGGAAAGCTTCATTGAGAGCATGAAGGCTGTACAAGGTATTATCGAAGAACTCAAAACTCGCGACCCGATGGCATGGGAATATGCCATGAACACCATCCGCGCCTGCGCCGAAGGGGACGTCCATGCAAAGCTGGCGTATGCGTGATATACGATCAAATCAGGGCACCTAACATCTATTTGGGGAATGTTATTGCTGGCATCCCCCTACTGGTCGGAACAGCTCTTTACGCTCTGCGTGGGAGGATCGCTGCGATGCAGCAGATCTTTATGCACAAAACCATCCGGCAGAGCATATCCGCTTCCGACTCATCAACCGAATAACCACAAAGCCGCTGGCAGCACCGCCAGCGGCTCAATTTCATGTACAGCGATTTGGAATTACACGATCCCCATACCCATTTCCACCAACAGCGCAACGATCACCACCAGCGCGGAAATGATGAAGCCGTGGATCATGGGCCGGATGCCAGCCTTCTTCATGCTGGCGAAGGAGGTGTTCAGACCGATGGCAGCCAGGGCGCAGACCATCAGGAACTTGCTGGCGGTCTTGGTGCCGCTGACTACCTGTGCAGGAATCGGAAGGATGCTCGCCACGACGGACATGGCCAGGAAGCCCAGAATGAACCAGGGGAATATCTTTTTGATGGAGAACTCAGCCTTGAGCGCACTGCCGTCCTGCTGGAGAGCCATCGCCTCCTTGCGCTTCAGGTTCAGCTGGATCAGGGCGAAGGTGATCACCGTGGGGATGATCGCCAGCGTGCGGGTCAGCTTGACCATGGTGGCGAAATCGCCCGCCGCCTCGGAGAAAGCATAGCCGGTGGCCACCACGGAGGAGGTATCGTTCACCGCCGTACCCGCCCAGATGCCGAAGGCCTGATCCGTCATGCCCAGCGCACGGCCCATGATGGGGAAAAGCACGATCATCGCCATGTCAAACAGGAAGGTGGCGGACATGGCATAGGCCACGTCGTTATCATCCGCGTCAATGGTGGGGGCGATGGCAGCAATGGCAGAGCCGCCGCAGATGCCCGTACCGGCGGAGATCAGGTTGGACAGCTTCCAGTTCAGCCTCAGTGCCTTGCCGATGAAGTAGCCGCCCCCAAAGCAGGTCAGAAGGGTGAAGACCATCACCGTCAGGGACATCTGCCCCACATGCAGGATGGTGGTGATGTTCAGCGACAGGCCCAGCAGGATGATGGCAAACTTCAATATCTTCTTGGAGGTGAACTTCAGCCCTGCGGCGAACACGTCCGACCTGCGCACGAACTGGTTGAGGAACATGCCGATGAACATGGCGATGACCGCAGAGCTGATCAGATGGATGGGCAGCAGGCTCTCCAGCCAGCAGGCCAGCAGCGCCACGATGACCGGCAGCACGATGCCGGGAAGCAGCTTCATGATCTTCATGGTGAATCTCCTTTGGTGTGATGAACGGCTTGATTATATCACGCTCAAATGATAAAATGAAATTATCATTTGTTATCACACGCAAATTTCATTTTATGGAGATCGCCATGCTGGACTATCGCATTGAAACCTTCCTGACCCTGTACGAGGAAATGAACTACCGCCGCACTGCTGAACGTCTGCGCATGACGCAGCCTGGCGTCACACAGCACATCCACCACCTGGAGCACTTCTATGGGGTGAAGCTCTTCGCATACGATGGCCGTCAGCTGCTGCGCACCAAGGAAGCAGAGCAGCTGAAGCGGCACATCGACAGCACCCGGGCGGCGGAGCATGATCTCCGCGCCAGCTTCGTGCAGACGGATATGCTGCATCTACGGGTCGGCGCGACCAAGACCATCGGTGAATTCGTGATCGTCCCCACGGTGCGGGCGTTTTTGCGGGATGAGCATCACCGGCTGGATCTGATCGTGGACAACACGGAGACGCTGCTTTCCCTGCTGGAGCATAGTGAACTGGATTTTGCCGTCATCGAGGGCGTGTTCGACAAAGAAAAATATCCCCACAGGCTCTACAAGCGGGAGCGCTTTGTGGGGATATGCAGTCCCTCGCATCCCTTTGCCGGGCAGACCGTTACACTGGAGGAAGCTCTGCGCGAGAACCTCATCGTCCGGGAAAAGGGCTCCGGTACCCGGATGCTGCTGGAGCAGGCCATCGGCAGCCGGGGCTATTCGCTGGACAGCTTCCGCCGCTGCTCTGCCGTCAGCAATTTCTCCGTCATCTGCGAGCTGGTTGCCATGGAGCAGGCCATCACCTTTGCTTACGAGCCCATCAGCCATTGCCGCAGCGATCTGGCGATCTTCCATGTGGAGGACATGCAAATTACCGGGGAATTCAATCTGGTGTATATCAACCGATCCGTTGCCGAAACCAAAGCTGTGCTGTTCCTCGGCGAACGATCATGACGCAAGCACTTCACTTTGATATTTATTTTGTTGATATTCGCACCTATTCTGATTGCAAACGATCAGCTTTGCGGATATAATTGGACATGAAGCGATCCATAATCTAATTTCAGGAGGAACGTACATATGTTGGAAAGACTTTTTAAGCTTTCAAAGAACAAGACGACCATCAAAACAGAGGTCATGGCAGGCATCACCACGTTCATGACCATGGCTTACATCCTGGCGGTGAATCCCAGCATTCTGGGTGATGCGGGCATGGATTCCTCTGCGGTGCTGCTGGCAACGGCTATTGCGTCCTTCATCGGCACCTGCTGCATGGCGTTCATGGCCAATCTGCCCTTTGTGCTGTCTGCAGGCATGGGTCTGAATGCCTACCTGGCCTATACCGTGGTGCTGGGCTTTGGGTACAGCTGGCAGGTCGCGCTGCTGGCGGTGTTTGTGGAAGGCATCATCTTCATCATCCTGTCGCTGACCAATGTGCGCGAGGCCATCTTCAATGCCATCCCGCTGACGCTCAAGCGGGGCGTGTCCGTGGGTATCGGCCTGTTCATCGCCTTCATCGGCCTGCAGAACGCCGGTCTGGCGGTGGATTCCTCCACGCTGGTCACCATCACCAGCTTCACCGAGAATTTCTCCACCCACGGCATCTGCGCCCTGCTGGCCCTGGTCGGCACGTTGATCACCGCCGCGCTGCACATCAAGAATGTGCGCGGCTCGATCCTCCTGGGCATCGTTGCCACCTGGCTGATCGGCATTGTCTGCCAGCTGAGTGGCATCTACACCCCCGCACCCGAGACGGGCTTCTACTCCCTGATCCCCAGCCAGATCATGTCTGCGGATTTCTCCAAGCTGGGCGCGACCTTCGGCCAGTGCTTCCGCGTGGACTTCTCCACTGTTAAGGTTCTGGACTTCGTCGTGGTCATCTTTGCCTTCCTGTTCGTTGACCTGTTCGACACCCTCGGCACCCTGATCGGCGTGGCCACCAAGGCCAATATGCTGGACAAGGAAGGCCGTCTGCCCGGCATCAAGCCCGCCCTGATGGCGGATGCTGTCGGCACCACCGTCGGCGCGGTGCTGGGTACCTCCACGGTGACGACCTTTGTGGAATCCGCCTCCGGCGTCAGCGCGGGCGGACGCACCGGCCTGACGGCGCTGGTGGCAGGCCTGTTCTTCCTGCTGAGCACCCTGTTCGCGCCGCTGTTCACCGCCATCCCCTCCTTTGCCACCGCGCCTGCGCTGATCATGGTGGGCTTCCTGATGGTCAGCTCTGTCACGGAGATCCGCTTCGACGACGACAACCTGTGCGAAGCCATCCCGGCCTACATCGCCATCATCGCCATGCCCCTGTTCTACTCCATCTCCGAAGGCATCAGCCTGGGCATCATCTCCTATGTGGTGCTCAATGCACTGACCGGCAAGGCCAAGAAGGTCAACCCACTGATGTACATCCTGGCAGTGCTGTTCGTCCTCAAGTATATCTTCCTGTGATCGTTCATTCAGAAATCCATCCCCATGCCCGGCAGAATCATTCTGTCGGGCATTATTGTTTTCGGGCATCGCTGCAAAAAACTGATGGGGTCTTTCTTCTTGTGCCGATAAAGTGGGCCTATGTTTTAAAGGTCTGCTCCGAGCTCAAACGCTGCCTTTCTCTCCTGTGGAAACACCGTTTCGCGGCGCTCTATCTTTTCATCCGGGTTGAACATCGTCCAGTTATACTTTTCATAGTTGCTGACCTGAAGCGTGTTGCCAGAAACCAACGTCTTTGTCGGGCCGACAAAGGTCTCCAGACTTCCCTTATACCGTTTCACAAGATCGGAATAGTACTCCTCCGGAGCGTTGCTGGTCAGGATGAAAACGACAGGAATCTTGCGGTTGTTGTAATTGGAGGGTTCGATTTTATAGGAAATGTGCTGGAAAACCAGCCTCTCGTACAGCGCGCGCAGACCAGCGGTGATGTCCCCCAGATAGACGGGGCTGCCCAGAATCAGACCATCGGCAGTACGAATCTTTTCCAGAACTTCCGCCAGCCCATCCTGATAAATGCATTTCCCAAGATATTCTTCTGACTTACATCCAAAGCAGGAAACGCATCCAGTGAATCTCTTCAGCTTATATAGCTCGATGACCTCAACCTCGGCGCCGACAAAAGCAGCTCCAGCGGCAGCTTCACGAACAAGGATGTCAGTATTCCAGCCGGAGCGGGGGCTTCCGTTGATTGCGATGATCTTCTTCATCATCATGCCTCCTCAAACATACGCTTTATATATGCGATCCGCCTGGCGATCATTTTCTGCGACGTAGGTGCATTGAATACAGTGTCAAAGCCATGCATAGTACCTTTGGCTTCGTGGAATTCGACCTCAATGCCTGCTTCTCTCAGCAGTCTGGCATACAGCACACCATCATCGTGCAGGCAGTCAAACTCTGCCACCTCCACATAGGCAGGCGGGAGATCCGCATGGCTGTCCGCTTCCACAGGAGAGCGGTATGCCAGCGGCGTTGATGAAGGATCGGGGTTCATGATCGGCCCGACCTTTCTGGAAAGCGTGGAGTTCCACATGGGTGTGTCGGTATAGCGGTGATAGGATTCGCTGTTGTTCCGCCCATCCAGCCACGGATAAACCAGCAGCTGGAACAGCGGCTTCACCGCTGCGCCCCGATCCCGCGCCATCATACAAGTTGTCACCGTCAGCGTGCCGCCTGCACTGTCGCCGGTGATACCGATGCGGTCACGGTCGATCTCCAGTTCATCCGCATGATCGTATACCCAGCACAGCGCCGCATAGCAATCCTCCTGCGGCACGGGGAATGGATGCTTTGGCGCAAGCCGGTAGCGGACGTATACCACTTTGCAGCAGCCTTCCTTCGCATAAGTCATGGCCAGCTTGAAGTGGCTGTTGGAACCTTCAAATACAAACCCGCCGCCGTGGATATGAAGCAGGCAGGGCGCGGGCTCCGTCAATCCCGCAGGGGTAAGGATGTACACTTCGATCTCTTCGTTCTGATAACCGGGGATTTTCCTCGACTGAACATCGAGCAGCGGATCTTTCCACAGGAACCCGGGCGTTTTCATGCCCAACTGTGCCAGCTGCACGAAGCGGCGGCGCATGGGCGGGGCGAACTTGTTGAACGGAAAGAATTCCTTGCTGATGGGATATTTCGTCTTTGCCATATGGAACCTCCTTACACGCAGACCCGCTGCGCCAATTCCAGAATCATCTCCGCCTGCTGGACGGGCGACAGACAGTCTTCCTGATTGATCCAGTCCTGCAAAAGCTTGTAGCTGCCGTGAATCACAAAAGAAATGGTTGCTTTTCTCTTGCGTTCATCCCGGCAGTTGACCAGCGCTGCTTCCAGCAGATCACCGATCTTGGGCAACGAAAAGATTCGTTCCGCAAAGCCGGGATCAATATTGTTGTTCATCAGCAGGATCGAGAGCTCGCGGTTTTCAGCCATGTAGGCCAGCACCATCGCCACCCGCTGATGAACGCTTTCACGGTCAGAGTAGTCCGCACTTTCCAGCCGTTCAGCAATGGAATCCAGATAACGCCGGCTGATTTCGCCCAGCAGATCGTAC
>JBGUSK010000021.1:0-34338 GCA_045132495.1 Christensenellales bacterium
ACACCACCATCCACGCCGTCATTGCAGCACTGAAAAACGCCGGCGTGAAGGAGGAAGACATCGCCACCAGCAACTATTCCGTCCATGCGGAATATGATTATTCCTCCCTCAGCGGGCAGAAGCTGACCGGCTACAACGTGACGAACCAGCTCACCGTCATCATCCGTGACATGGAGCACATCGGCGCAACCCTTGACCAGGCCACCGCTGCCGGCGCCAACAGCATCTACAACATCGAGTTCCTCTCCACCCAGGCGGATGAAGCGCAGGATGAAGCCACAACCTACGCCGTGCAGGACGCGATGCGGCGTGCGAAGCTTCTGGCGGAAGCTGCCGGACTGAAGTTGGGCGGCATTGTGTCCATCTCCGACGCCACCACCGGATTCTATGTGCAAACCCGCTCCTACAAATCCAGCCTGGACGCCGCCGCAGGCAACAGCATCCTGCCGGACAATGCCTCCGTCTCCGCCAGCGTGACCATTGTGTTTGAACTGGTTCCATCACCAGAATGCTGGATCAACAAATAACACAAAACGGACTTGCAGACGCTGAATCTGCAAGTCCGTTCTGTTTGTCATAATACCTTCTTCAAGAAATCCTGCGTGCGCTGCTGCTGAGGATTGTTGAAGATCTCCTCGGGGGTGCCCTCTTCGATGATGTGGCCCTCGTCCATGAAGATAACGCGATCCGCTACCTCGCGGGCAAAGCCCATCTCGTGGGTGACGACCACCATCGTCATGCCCTCCTGGGCCAGCTGCTTCATCACGTCCAGCACCTCGCCGACCATCTCGGGGTCAAGGGCGGAGGTGGGCTCGTCAAAGAGCATGACCTGCGGCTCCATGCACAGCGCGCGCACGATGGCGATACTCTGCTTCTGGCCGCCGGACAGCTGGCTGGGATAAGCATTGGCACGATCCGCAAGGCCCACACGCTTGAGCAGGCCCATGGCCTTTTCCTCAGCCTCGGCCTTGGACTTCTTCAGGAGCTTCCGGGGCGCAAGGGTCATGTTCTTGAGGATCGTCATGTGGGGGAAGAGGTTGAAGTGCTGGAACACCATGCCCATCTTCTCGCGATGCTTGTTGATGTTCACCTTGGGGTCAGTGATGTTCACGCCTTCCACGGTGACGGTGCCCTTGGTAGGCTCCTCCAGGAGGTTGAGGCAGCGCAGGAAGGTGGACTTGCCGGAACCGGAGGGGCCGATCACAACGACCACTTCGCCGCGCTTGATATCCGCAGAAACGCCGCGCAGGGCCTTCAGCTTGCCATCGTCAAAGTGCTTTTCCAGATCCTTGACGGAAATGATAACATCAGTGGTCACTGTTGCGCAGCCTCCTTTCCAGCTTGCCGATCAGCCAGGTGAGCGTCAGCACCACCAGCAGGTACAAAAGGCCGGACACGATATAGGGCGTGAAGGCCGAGAAGGTACGGGAGCGGATGTAGTCGCCCGCCTTGGTCAGTTCGGTCAGCGCGATGTAGGACAGGATGGAGGTCTCCTTGATCAGGGAGATGAACTCATTGCACATCGCAGGCAGGGCGGATTTGGCCGCCTGGGGCAGAATGATGTAGAGCATCGTCCGCACGCCGGAAAGGCCCAGGGAGCGGCCCGCTTCAGTCTGGCCCTTCTCCACGCTCATGATGCCGCCGCGCACGATCTCAGCCACATAGGCAGCAGAGTTCAACCCGCAGGCGATCACACCGATGATGACCTTGTCAATGCGCACCGAGCCGAAGATGCCGAAGTTGATGATCAGCACCTGCAGCAGCAGGGGCGTGCCGCGCATGATGTTGATGTACAGCCCGGCAAACTTCGAAAGTGCCCGCACAATGAAGGCGCCCACGCTGGGCAGGAGGCCCTTGCCCCGGGCGTGCATATTCTGGATCTGGGGCAGGCGCAGGATGGCCAGGATGGTGCCCAGCGCCAGGCCTACGAGGATCGCATAGAAGCTGACCTCCAGCGTCACGCCCAGGCCTTTGAGGTACTGCATCCAGCGGTCGCCCTTGATGACGTTGAGGTAGATTTCCTTGTAGATGAATTGCCAGAAGTTGAGCGTATTGGCCTGTACAGCGGGCTCAATTGCCAGCCACCACTGCTCAAAGATGGAGATCTCGTTCAAAGGGGTATCCTCCGCACAAATCTGAATCGCACAAATGCCGTAGAGAGGTGTTCCTCCCTACGGCCAGATGTATAAATCGGGGAACAGGATTACTCAGCAGCTTCCTCAGCGGCGGAGAAGTACTTCACAGCCAGCTGCTCGAAGAAGCCCTCAGCCTCCAGCTCAGTCAGCGCGGCGTCGATCTTGGCCAGCAGCTCGGGGTTGTTCTTGTTGACCTCGATGCCATACCAGTCAGCCTGCAGGCCCATGTCAACGATCACCAGGTTGGGGTCGTTCAGGGAAGCCAGGATGGCCTGACCAACGGGCTTGTCGATGATGACCGCATCCAGCTTGTTGCCCTGCAGATCCATCACAGCGTTCAGGAAGGTCTTGTACTGGGAGACGTTCTCCAGGCCGGTGATTTCCTCAGCAGCGAAGTCGCTGGTGGTGCCCAGCTGCACGCCGATGAGCTTGCCCTTGAGCTGGTCAGCAGTCTCGTAGCCGCTGTCAGCCTTCACGATGACAACCAGGCCAGCGTTGATGTAGCCCTTGGAGAAGTCAACGGTCAGCTTGCGCTCGTCGGTGATGGAGATGCCGGACAGGCCGATGGTGTTGGGGTCAGCGGCAACGGCGCTGATAACAGCGTCAAAGTCCATGGCCTCGATCACATACTCCAGGCCAGCCTTCTTGGCGATAGCATCCCACATGTCGATATCGTAGCCGACGGTGTCTTCGCCCTCGACGTACTCAAAGGGGGGATACTCGGGGTTGGTGGCCACGATGATGGTTTCATCGGCCAGAGCAGTCAGGGTGGACAGAGCCAGCACCAAAGCCAGGGCCAGCGCAAACAGCTTCTTCATAATCATTTCCTCCATTTCTTATTGGAAAGGTACGAGAGGCATTATACGCCTGATTTTCTGAATTGTCAACGGGTTTTTGTGAATATTTATACATTTTTTCAACTTTATTTTCCGGACGCATTCCCGATTTGACCGGGTTTCAGCCTGTTGCCCCCGGTATTCTCCGCTTTGAAATCCGCAGTTTTATGCATCGTGCATACTCGCTGCAGAATTTCTGTCCCTTCCGGCGAAGCCATGACCATTTTAAACAAATCAGCCGCATACGGATGCATATTCACCGCAGTCCCCGTGCTTCCCATGCCTCACGGGTGATGGCGAAGACCCGCAGGCGACCATGATGGAGATCATCGTATTCGTCCACCTGGGTCATACCATTCTTCATCGCGGTACGGAAGGAGGGCTCGTTCTCCGCGTTCATGTAGGAATACACTGCCGGGAAGCCGAATTGCTCGAAGGCCAGGCGAATGCATGCCTTTGCAGCCTCAGAGCCATAGCCCTTGCGCCAGTGATCCTTGCGGATGTGGTAGCCGACTTCCGGCAGCCACTCACCATGGATGGGCTGAAGCGAGATGCCGCAGTCGCCGATGAACTCGCCGGTCTCCTTCAGCGTTACGGCCCACAAACCGAAGCCGTGCTTCTCATAGCTGTCGCGGCACCAGGCGATCCATCGGCGGACGCCAGCCTCATCGTAGGGCTTGGGATAAAACCGCATCGTCTCCGGGTCTGACAGGATGGCGTACAGCGCCGGGAAGTCATCATCCGTCATCTCGCGCAGGACAAGGCGGGATGTTTCAATGTTCATATGCGTACCTCGTTCTAATCAGTGATGGATCAAGTGCCTGTGGAGCGGTAATGCCTGACCCCCATGTACCAAATCCTGACCATCAGTGCGAAGAAGCCCACTCCTGCAAGTGGCGTGAGGAAGTAGGCCCACTGGGGCAGATTCATCATGGGTGCGCCGAGGATGCAGCTCACCGGCCAGTGCATGCACATCGCAAAGGGCGCCAGGTAGGTGAACAGGAAACGCAGTACGCCGGGATAGACGTCCACCGGGTACTGGCACGCCGAACGACCGCCATAGGTGAGGATGTTGACCATCTCGATGGACTTCACCGAGAAGAAGCTCACCGTGGCCTCGATCATAAACAGGCCAAGCAGCAGCAGCATGCTCCCCAGCACCACCTCAACGAGGAGCAGCCCCTTCATCAGCGTCCACTGGATATTCAGCCGTGCTCCCGCCACCAGCATGGCGATCACACCCACAAGGAAGCTGCCAAGCCGGCGCGGGTCCAGCTGGGACACCATCACCTGCGTCAGCAGCGGACGAGGGCGCAACAGCAGCGCATCAAAATCTCCCCTCTGCACGAACCACGCAAAGCTGGTGATCCCCCGCCCGAACAGCTCTGTCAGCGCGAAGGTGGACTGCATCACCCCGAAGAAGAACATGACCTCTG
Organism: Christensenellales bacterium; assembly: GCA_045132495.1. GTDB lineage: Bacteria > Bacillota > Clostridia > Christensenellales > Aristaeellaceae > UBA11524. The sequence goes on from JBGUSK010000021.1 coordinate 4,408, forward strand.
CCGGGCCCCAGTGCCCCACAACCTTGAAGCGGCTCAGGAGCACCACCACGGCCAGCAGTTCGCCGCCGGTCATCACAAACTGAGCGATCACCTGCATGAGCAGGCTGGCCCGGTACTGCATCGCGGATTTGAAGAGCATCTTCACCGCGTGAATCAAGTATTTCATGTCCTCAGCCTCCCTGCACGATCATGTTGTCCAGGCGCTTTTGCCACATCGCGCGGCCGATGGCCCGCAGAATAAGTATCCACGCCACCTGCACTGCTGCGTTCAGCAGCCATTCCTGCAGGCTCGCGCAGTTTTGATACATGCGGATGGGCGCGTCCAGTGCCTGAGCGAAGGGCTGGTAGCGGATCAGCGTCTGTAGCTTGTCCGGGAAGAGCGTCAGAGGAATGACGTTGCCGGAGAAGGTCATCATCGTCAGGTTGAGGATAGCCGAAATCCCCCGCTTGTCCAGGGTTTTCATGTTGATGGCGTCGATGATGGAAATCAGCTCGCACAAGCACACACAGCCGATCAGCAGAGAGAAGACGAACTGCACCAGGCTGAGCCATCCGTCCGGCAGAGCAATCCGCAGCTCTTTGGGCAGGATGAACTGGATCGCCACCATGGGAATAAGCCGCATCAGTGCGCCGACCAGTCGTCCGCCCACATCCCGGCACACCCAGAACCGATGCTGATCCACCGGACGCACCAGCATGTAGGCCACGCCGCCGGACATGATGAGATTCGTCAGCTCGCCATCTGCGGAGAACATCATGCGGAAGAACATCTGCTGCAGCCAGACATAGGTAATGGTGTCCCGCAGCATCTCGGGGCTTTCACCAGCGTAGAGAGTCGTGTAAAGGAAGATGTACACCAGCCCGAAGAATACCTGCGTCACCAGGCCGCCCAGGGCCGCCGCACGGTATTGGGTCTCCATCAGCGCCCGCAGACGAAAGACCGTCAGGTACGGACGCCATGATTTCAGCTTCATCATCATAACGCCATCTCCTTGTACATCCGGGCGATGAGCTCGTCCACATTCTGCTCCTTGAGGGTCATCTCCCGGACGCGCCCCGCGGCGAGAATCTGTGGCAGCAGCTCGCTGGTGGGCGTGACGGCAGGCTCGTAGTTCAGGATGCAGGCGTCACCGTCGCGTTTCACATCCGCAGGGAGGGCCGCCATATTCGGTGCCTCTTCAAAGATCACACGCAGTGTGTGGACGGTGTCATACTGCTTGAGCAGAGCATCCAGCGCACCATCATAGAGGAGCCGTCCATGCCCCAGCACCATCACGCGGCTGCACAGAGCCAGCATGTCCTCCATGTCATGGGTAGTGAGGAGGATGGTGGTACCGTTGCGCTCGTTTTCCTCCCGGAGGAAGGCCCGCAGCTTCAATTTGCTGACGGCATCCAGACCGATGGTGGGCTCGTCGAGGAAAAGAAGCTTCGGTGCATGGAGGAGCGACCCGCACAGCTCCGCACGCATCCTTTGGCCCAGGGACAGCTGGCGCAGAGGGGCATTCAGAAACTCGCTGAGCTCCAGTGCGTCCACCAGCGTATCAAGGCGCTTCTGCCAGGTTGCATTGTCGATGCCGTAGATGTCCCGCAGCAGCAGGAAGGAATCGCGAATGGGCACGTCCCACCACAGCTGCGTCCGCTGGCCGAAAACCGCGCCAAGGTGCCGGACGTGCTCCTTGCGGTTCTCCCAGGGGGTGCGGCCGTCCACCGTACAGGTGCCGGAGGTCGGCGTGAGGATGCCCGTCAGGAGTTTCACCGTTGTCGATTTGCCAGCTCCATTTGGGCCGATCAGTCCGACGAGCTCGCCCCGTTCGATGCTGAAGGACGCATCCGAGAGGGCTTCAATGTGCTGCTTTTCACGCCGCCAAAGTCGGGAGATGCCGCCGGTTTTGGGTGCGCTGAAACGCGTGTAGGTCTTGCTGAGGGACTGTGCTTCGATGAATGCCATGTTCATCCTCCTTTGCATTTTGCGATCATGCCGAACAGCGGAGGGGTACGAAAAACAGCGCCATCTGAATCGCGGATGGCTTTCCCGCAGTTCAGACAGCGCTGCATGATTTTTGCATCGGAGATCGGGGCAAAGGCCCGATTAGCGCTGTCATTTTCAAAATGACGGCGCGTAGCCAGCAGCCGACTTTACGTCGGATGATGGCCGAAGTTGCAGATGTCACAGTATCGCATATTTTGTTGGGAACACAGTATACACCCGTTGGATATCCCTGTCAATAGCTAAATTGGGAAAGGGGTTGCGTCTTCCTGCAAAATGCGGTACAATAGCTTCACCATCATATAAAGAAAGAGGTCGAAGACCTTGAGCCGACTCGGAGATTTGATCCGCACCGAACGCGTGCGCGCAAAACTGACCCCCAAGCAGCTCGCCAAAAAGTGCGGCATTGCTGAAAGCTATCTCGTTGCGGTGGAAAAGGGCACCAAGATCATCGCAGATGACCAGGCCCGCCGCATTTTGAAAGCCATCGGCCTTCGTGAGCAAACCGAGGCTGATTTCTCCCTGGATGACATCGCTGCCACCGTTGATCTGGCCACCGTGGGCTCCCCTACCGCGAAGACCGTCGCTCAGCCCCGCGCCAAACAGCCTGAGCCCGAAGCCGAGCTGGTGGCCTCCACCGGCGGACGTGCACCCTCCGGCAGCAAGAACGTCCCCGTGGACAATGAGGAAAAGGGCGTCGGCGGCTCCATCTGGCTGGACGCGCTGACCAGCGTGCTCAAGCATGTTCCGGTGATGAACGCCATCATGAAGCCCATCGACCACCGCTTGCTGCCCATCGTCTCCGGCAAGATCGAGGGCGCGAACCCGGACAAGGTGTTCTATTACCTCGTGCCGGATGACAGCATGCGGGGCTTCCGTATTCACCAGGGCGACCTGGCGCTGATCGTCCCTGCCCATTCCCCCATCGACGGCGCGATCATGCTGGTGGAGTACAACAACCACCGCTTCCTGCGCAAGGTGAAGAAGCTGGCAGACTTCACTGTCATCCTGCAGTCCTTCGACAAGGAATATGACGCGGAGACCGCCCAGATCAACGAATGCACCTTCATCGGCCGCGCGGCAAAGCTGGAGGTCACCCTGTAAAACAACATCGGCCCGGCGATCCATGTTTTGGACTGCCGGGCCTTTTCTCATCCGTTGCCGCCGGAGGACGGGGTGATGCTCATGATCTGGCAGGTCTCTGCGTCCACAAGAACGTGCACACATACATCCCTTCCTCCAGGATAGCGCAGCGTATAGTACATGCGCCCCTCCGCAGAGACCAGCGCATCTGAGTCGCCAGGGGCAAGGCGGGCGTCGAACCAGCTGCTGCTCAGGCCAAGCACATCCATGATCGCTTCCTCCGCCGCTGCACGGACAGCGACGGGCGCTCGCTTCTGCTCCTCCTCGGGCAGACGGGTCAAGCCCAGATCATCCCACATGGACGCAGGAACATGTACGTCCTGTTCACCCAGTTCATAGAAGGGCTTGAGCCATTCTGCCCGTGCGCCGCTGTCCACCGCCAGATAGGCCTCCAGCTGCTTCACGCCCCAGCAAGGCGCCTGCGGATCACCGGATTGATACAGTACCGGATCCACATCATCATAGGTCCACCCGATGCTTAATTTGCTGCCGGAGATCAGCACCGTATACTCCCCTACCCGGCTGTGGGGCAGGAATCCGCATCGGAAGTGCACGCAGGCCATCCCCTCCGCCACGGTGATCTGAGGATTGAACAACCCCAGCGTTTCCAAGGTGAAGCCGTACTTGTCCTGCATGGCTGCAACAGCCAACCGCTGCGCCTCCACCTCCGGGGTGTACTTCGGGGATTCCGCTCCGGCCCAGGCCGTCAGCATCAGCAGCGATGCGATCAACGCCAGCAGCCGGTTCAGCATCTGTTTCATCATGGGTTCCTCCTTTCAATCCGGGGCGGTCAGCACGCCCCTTCACCCAATCAAACGATATTGGGGAGGAAGAAATTGCCTGCACCGGAAAGATTTACAATGCGTAACAATTCGCCCTCACCAAGCCGGTTGAAAACGGTCAGCCATCTATGCTATAATGAAGCAGAACTCACACAAGGAGGCTTCCGCGATGAAAAAGCTCCCCGCATTTCTGATGGCTCTGCTGCTGATGACCAGCGCCGCGCTGGCGGAGTTCGACCTTGCACCGCTCAAAAGCGACCCCGACCTGTCTGTTTTCACCCAGCCCGGTACGGTAAACACTGTCTACCGACCGCTGAATCAGCCCTTCATCGGCCAGGTGGATGAGGCCTTCGAGGGTGAAATGGTGGTATATGCGGATTACATCAGCCTGGTGGACGAGGGCGTTACCCTGCTGCGGCTGATGGTCTCCACCGTCGCCTACGATCTGCCCCTCAATGCTGATCAGCTGCGCATGACCGTGGGCGGCAAGCGCTACACCATCACTGTTCATCACGAGGAATCGGAATACGACGGGCTGTACATGGAGGATTTTTCCGCCTGCCTGACCGACGCGAGCCTGCCGCTTTTGAAAGCCATCGCCCAGCAGAAGAACGATGCGCCCATCCCGGTAGAGCTGCTCTCCCTGGGGGACGTGGTGTTCTCCGGCCTGGTGGTTATTCCCGGCGAGGAAGCCGCCGGCCTCTACGACCGTTTCATCGACCTGGGAGGCAAAAAGCAGGAACTCAGGAAGCTGGATGCCCTTTGGCCCTGCGAGGTTGAAAAAGTTAAATGAAAAATGACCGCAAGGGATTATCTCCCCTGCGGTCTTTCTCTTGGGTTGACTGATCAGCGCAAGCGTCCATCACCGCCCATCAGAGCCGTCATTTCCTCGATCTTCTCAATCGGGAAGGGCGGATTGGTCAGGGGCTTCATCGCTATGGACATGAGCTTCATGGGATTATCATCCGCAGCCACGCGATTGGAGGAGATCCATCCACACACGCGGCACCGGTGAACGATGGCCCACTCCCCGCCCTTACGCACCCACACAGCGATAGGCTCCATCTGTCCTCCACAGTCAGCCTCGCGGTCGCCCGGCTCGATGTCCAGGTGAAGACTGGTCAGGCAGTTGGGGCAATGGTTGCGGTGGTCGCTCCCGGCGCCCTCAGGCACGCACAGGCGACCGCAGCACTTGCAGGTGAAGCTTTCATTGCAGGGGTTGTGGCGGTAATAGTGCTTGTCATATTGCTTGCGCTTGTTTTCGCGGTTCATCTTTGATATTTCCTCTCATTCTCATTCTATGCAGACGGTGAATGAAATGGGAGGCTGCCAGCTATGCGAACCTCCCGGTTTACGCAACGGCCTCTTTCTTATTCATCATGTAACACATTATCCTTTCTATGCGAAATTGGATGCAGCACAGGCTGCCGGCTTTACGCCGAGATACAGATGATCTTCCTTTCCTGCGCGTTGGCGCGGCGCGGGGCATTACCCCGCCGTAGATGATGAACCAGCTCCCTCGTAATCATCAGATTATTTGTATTCTCCCGGTACTCAGCCATTGCCGCCGGTGGAGAAGACGATATCGAATACCTCCCCGGTAGCGTCATTGATAAAGACCGAGAAACAGCGGGAAGGGCTTGCGATGGTCAGCCGCCAAAGCCGAACTCCGTCCTCCAGCACCAGCACATCCGCCTCGTAGTCATGTTCCATCTCCTCCACCTCATAAACCGTCAGGCCATACATGTCCATCACAGCAGCATCGGCCAGGGCATAGGCGTCAAGGATATACATGCTTGCATCCCGCCGATCGCCAATGGTGAAATTCACGGTATCCAGCCTGGCCGGTGGAATGACGGCTTTCTGGTTCTCATCGACGAACATACGCGCAATGCCCTTCACATCCAGGCAGATCTGCAGCTGACGACTCCCCCAGTACTCGGAGAAGATATCATCCGACTGCCAGAGATGCGGATCCTGAGCGTCGTGGGTCCATCGGATTTCGATCTCGCTCTCAGTAAGGACAACCTCGTACACGCCGATACGACCCACAGGCAGATAGTCATTTGGATAGAACGCCACACAAGTCTCATTCTCCGTTATGGTAATCTGGGGAGAAAACAGACCCAACATATCAGTGGTGATTCCGTATTTCACCTTGACAGCCGCAACAGCGACCTTCTGCGCCTGCATTTCACGGGAGTAAACCGGAGTTTCTGCCGATGCTGCAAGGGAAAGCAGAAGAAACAGCAGCAGCAATGAAACGACTCTCTTCATACGGTTATTTCCTTCCTTATCGCAGCGCGTCGGACTTTCTTCCGGCGTCGCAGGGGTTTTCGACCCATTTACATTACCTCAGCGCCTTGGACTTCCGCTCCGCATCACAGAATTTACAGCGATACAGCCCCTTCGCCCGATCCTTGAGGACGAAGTGCTGATCCAGCGCGCTTTCCACGGTGGTGATACAGCGGGGGTTCTTGCAGGTGATGACGTTGATGAGGTTCTCCGGCAGGGAGAGCTTCTTCTTCTCCACCAGCTTGCCGTCCTTGATGATGTTGACCGTGATACCCGGATCAATGTAGCCCAGCACGTCCAGGTCAACGTTGATCTCGGAGTCGATCTTGATGATGTCCTTGCGGCCCAGCGCATTGGAGCGCACGTTACGGATGTAGGCCACCGGGCAGTCCAGCTCATCCAGCTTCAGAAAGCGGTACACATCCATACCGCGGCCCGCCTTGATATGATCCAGCACAATGCCGGAGTGGATGGAGTCGATGTTCATAAATTACTCAGCCTCCTTCCAAGTCAGCAGCGTCTTGATCAGGGCCATGCGGACAAACCGTCCGTTCCGCACCTGCTTGAAGTAGACCGCACGGGGGTCGTCGTCCACCTTCGTGGAGATCTCGTTCACGCGGGGCAGCGGATGCAGGATGGACATGTCCGCCTTGGCGGTCTTGAGCTTGTCCGGGTCAAGGATGTAGGTGTCCTTCAGACGGATATAGTCAGCCTCGTTAAAGAAGCGCTCCTTCTGCACGCGGGTCATGTAGAGCACGTCCAGCTCGGGCATGACCTCCTCCATCGTCTCCACCTCGCGGAAGGGAATGCCCTTGCGCTTCAGCTCGTCGGTGATGTAGGCAGGCACCTTCAGTTCCGGCGGGGAGATCAGCACGAATTCGACGCCCTCGTAGCGGCTCATCGCACCGATGAGGGAATGCACCGTCCGGCCGAACTTCAGGTCGCCGCACAAGCCCACCACCATATTGGAAAGGCGGCCCTTCTCGCGGCGGATGGTCATCAGGTCGGTCAGAGTCTGGGTGGGATGGTTATGTCCGCCGTCGCCCGCGTTGATGATCGGCACCATGCTGCGGAGAGAACCGGCCATGGGTGCACCCTCCTTGGGGTGACGCATGGCAATGATGTCCGAATAGCAGGAGACGGTCTGGATGGTATCCATCAGGCTCTCGCCCTTGGCAGTCGAGGAAGAATCCGCACTGGAGAAGCCCAGCACGCTGCCGCCCAAAGACAGCATCGCGCTCTCGAAAGACAGGCGGGTGCGGGTGCTCGGCTCGAAGAACAGCGTCGCCAGGATCTTGCCGCGCAGGGTCTCCTTGTAGGCGTCCGGGTCGGCAATCATCTTGTCGCCCAGGTCGAGGATGCTTTCGATCTCCTCCACCGTAAAGTCGGTAATGTCAATCAGGTGGCGCATGGGAAGTACCTCCTTATTGTCATTGAGTAAAACAATCCCTCCGTCAGCTGTCGCTGACACCTCCCTTTACACAAGGGAGGCTTATCAGGCTCCCCTGTGCAAGGGGAGCTACCCCGTCAGGGGCTGAGGGGTTGCCGGTGTTGTCTTACTGCTTAGCGCCGTTCACGGCCAGGTAATTCTTGATGCGCTGCACGTTCTCGGCGTTCTTCTCATCCTGCTCCAGGTACTCGATGATGTCGTACACGTCCACCACGGAGTACACCGGGAAACCGAACTCGTCCTGCACCTCGGCCATGGCAGACTTCTCGGTCTTGCCCTTTTCCTTGCGGTCGACCATGATGAAGGTGGCGGCGACCTTCACGTCTTCCAGGTTGCCCAGGATGGCCATGCTCTCGCGGATGGCGGTACCGGCGGTGATGACGTCCTCCACGATGACGACCTCTTCACCAGCCTTCGGCACATAACCCACGAACACGCCGCCCTCACCGTGATCCTTCACTTCCTTGCGGTTGAAGAAGAAGGGCACGTCCAGGCCCTGCTTGGACAGCGCCACGGCGGAGGACACCGCGATGGAGATGCCCTTGTAGGCGGGGCCATACAGGACGGTGCGCTTGTTGCCGATCTTTTCCATGTACGCACGGGCGTAGAACTCGCCCAGCTTTGCGATCTGGTCGCCGGTCTTGATGTCGCCCGCGTTGATGAAGTAGGGGATCTTGCGGCCGGACTTGGCAGTGAAATCACCGAATTTCAGCACACCAGCATCCTCGAGGAACTTGATAAATTCAATCTTGTAAGCTTCCATTGTCGTATACTCCTTTTCAGTTGTTCATATCTTGTGGCTTTCCACCTCATCCGACTTCGCTTACGCTCAGCCACCTTCCCCTCAAGGGGAAGGCTCAGGTACCTTCCAAGGCTTCCCCTTGAGGGGAAGCTGTCAGCGCTTGCGCTGACTGATGAGGTGGATGCCTGCATCAAATATCATGTAGCAGGATAAATCAGGCTTCCTCACCCAGGAACTCACGGACACAGCGCTCATACGCAGCCACCGGATCAGCCGCCGCAGTGATCGGACGGCCCACGACGATGTAGTCGCTGGCAGCCTTGGCCTTTTCGGGGGTCATGATGCGCACCTGGTCACCCACGTCGCCGTCGGCGAAGCGGATGCCGGGGGTCACGGTCATGAAGTCAGCACCGCAGGCCTCCTTGACCAGGGCAGCCTCCAGGGGGGAGCATACCACGCCGCTGAGGCCGGCAGCCTTGGCGTTCTGGGCGTACTTCTTCACGGTGTCGGGCATGGAGGCGTTGATCAGCAGCTCATTCTGCATGCGTTCCTCCGAGGTGGAGGTCAGCTGGGTCACAGCCAGCAGCACACCGCAGGTGCCGTCCTCGCGGGTCAGGCCTTCCTTGGCGGCCTCCATCATGGCGATGGTGCCGGAGGCATGCAGGTTGGTCATGTCCACGTCCAGATGGCGCAGCACGGCCATGGCCTTCTTGACGGTGTTGGGGATGTCGTGCAGCTTCAGATCGAGGAAGATCTTGTGGCCGCGGGCCTTGATCTCCTTGACGATGGAGGGGCCTTCGGCGTAGAAGAGCTCCATGCCGATCTTCACGAAGGGCTTGCGTCCGGTGAACTGATCCAGGAACGCGAGGGTCTTTTCCTTATTCTCAAAGTCGAGGGCAATGATGACGTCCTTAGCCATTGTTGTGATCCTCCTACATTTGTTGTCGATGTATATTCCAACACGCAGATGCGTGCGGATGGCGTTTTGCAAAGGCTCTCCCTCCGGGAGAGCTCCCGCTTCAGCGGGTGAGAGGGCCCGCGCGTCCGCAAACGCGCCCCTTACCTTCCCCATGATGGGGAAGGTGGATTCGGACGAAGTCCGAAGACGGATGAGGCCGTTCCCCTTGCCACAGTTGAAGCATGCAGATTATGCTTGTCTCCTTTGCGGCTGTGCGGGCTGTTTCTCGAATCCGTTGGATTCGAGAAAGGCGCGTGGGGCGTTTTTCCGTCTGCGGACGGAGGCCACCGGCGGGGAGGGCCTCCGCGGCCCTCCACCCCGTAAGGGGCAATCGCCCCTTAACCCTTTTTATGCGTCCTTGGTTACACGCGGGTAATGTCGCTCAGCCTTTCAATGCCCAGCTTCTCCATCTCCATCGGCAGCTGCTCGATGATCTCCTTGCAGGCGTAGGGGTTGACCAGGTTCGCCGCGCCGACCTGCACGGCCTTAGCGCCGGCCATCATCATCTCGATGACGTCCCGGGCCGTCGAAATGCCGCCCATGCCGATAACGGGGATGTTCACCGCGCCGGTCACCTGATAGACCATGCGCACCGCCACCGGGAAGATGCCCGGGCCGGAGTAACCGCCCATGACGTTGGCCAGGATGGGCTTGCGGCGGTTCAGGTCAATGCGCATACCCAGCAGGGTATTGATGAGGGACAGGCCATCCGCACCGGCTTCTTCGCAGGCCTTGGCGATGGACACGATGTCCGGCACGTTGGGGCTCAGCTTGATGTACACGGGCTTGGTGGCAACCGCCTTCACCGCGCGGGTGACGGCTGCAGCCGCTTCCGGGCTGGTGCCGAAGGCCATGCCGCCGCCGTGCACATTGGGGCAGGAGATGTTCACCTCAAGGATCTCCACCTGGTCTTCCTTGGTGAGCTTGGAGACGCACTCCACATACTCGTCGATGGAGAAGCCGCTGATGTTGGCCACAATGGGCTTGTGGAACACCTTGCGCAGCTCCGGCAGCTCGTGGGCAATAACGTGATCCACACCGGGATTCTGAAGGCCCACGGAGTTCAGCATACCGTTGGGGCATTCCGCGATACGGGGTGTGGGATTGCCGAAGCGGCTCTCGGCGGTGGTGCCTTTAAAGGACAGGGAGCCGAGGATGTTGATGTCGTAGAACGGCAGGAATTCCTGGCCGAAGCCGTAGGTGCCGCTGGCAGGGATGATGGGGTTGTCCAGCTTCACGCCGGAGAGGGTTACGCTCAGATCTTTCATTATGTTACCTCCGATAATGGGCGCGGAAGACGACTCCACGTTCAGTCAAGTTTGGCGGATAAATGGGACGAAGTCCCCTTACGCCTCCCAAATCACTTCGTCACGATCCAGAATCGGGCCGTCCTTGCAGATGCGCTTGTATCCGCCCTTGACCTTCACCGTGCAGCCCATGCAGGCGCCGAAGCCGCAGCCCATGCGCTCCTCGAAGGAGAGCTGTGCAGGCTTGTCCGTGGCGTTCATGATGGCCTTGAGCATGGGCAGGGGGCCGCAGGCGCAGATATCGGTGAAGTCCAGGTCAGCCATCGCGTCGGTGACCAGGCCCTTCACACCCGCGCTGCCATCCATCGTGGCCAGCACGAAGGGCGCGCCCATGGCCTCCACCGCGTCCTTCAGGAAGACTTCATCAGCGGTGTTGAAGCCCGCCAGCACCGTGGGATGCTTGCCCTCAGCCAGCAGCTGACGGCACAGGCCGATCATGGGGGGCAGGCCCACGCCGCCGCCGATCAGCAGGGGCTTATCGCCGCAGCGGGAGGTGTCAAAGCCGTTACCCAGGCCATTGAGCACGTCCAGCTCCATGCCAAGCTTCATAGCAGACATGGCTTCGGTGCCCTGACCCACCACCTTGTACACCAGGGTGATGGTGGTATCGTCCCAGTCACAGATGGAGATGGGGCGGCGCAGGTAGAAGCCCGGCACGGTCAGCTGCACGAACTGGCCAGGGGCCTTGATGGCGCCGGTATCGCCCTGGAGCTTCATGCGCCAGACGGTAGCGGTCAGTTGGGTGTTTTCAACAAGGCGGTAGAGCATGATGTTCCTCCTCTTGTAATATCACAGGGGTTTCGCGCCTGCGGGCGCGACCAGAGGCTTTCCGATCGCCTCTGGACTCTTCGGCCCCATCTTTGTTTAGTCGATGTTGTTATACGCGATCTTCTCGCCGCAGATGGTCAGCTTGCACTCGGCGTGCACCTGCCAGCCCTCAAAGGGCGTGGCCTTACCCTTGGAGAGGAAGTCAGCAGGGTCGATCACCTTGTCTGCATGCAGGTCGAACACGGTCAGCTCGGCGCGGTCGCCGATTTCGATGCCGCCTTCCAGGCGGAAGCGCTTGCGGGGCGCGTAGACCATGCGGTCGATCAGCATCTCCAGCGTCATCCGGCCCGTCTCCACAAAGTAGGTGTACATCAGCGGGAAGGCCGTTTCGATGCCAACCACGCCCATCGCGGACTTAGCCAGTCCCCTGCCCTTCTCCTCGGCGGAGTGAGGCGCGTGATCGGTGGCGATCATATCAATCGTGCCATCCAGGATGCCCTCCACCAGCGCGGCCATGTCTTCCTTGTCGCGCAGGGGCGGATTCATCTTGAAGCGGCCCAGATCCTGCAAATCATCCTGGCACAGCAGCAGGTAATGGGGGCCGGTCTCGCAGGTGATGTCGAGGCCCTCCGCCTTGGCCTTGCGGATGATGTCAACGCTTTCCTTCGTGCTGACGTGGCAGACATGGTAGCGGCAGCCGGTCTCACGGATGAGCTCCACATCGCGGGCAATGGGGCCCCACTCGCTCTCCGACGGAATGCCGGGGATGCCGTGCGCCTTGGCAAAGGAGCCGTCATGGATCGCACCGCCAGCCGGGATCAGGCTCATATCCTCACAATGGGCCGCGATGATGGAGTCTGCTGCGACGCACTTTTCCATCGCCGCGCGCATGGTCTCAGCTTCCTTTACGCCGCGTCCGTCGTCGGAGAAGCCCATGACGCGGTGCGCCAGGCCCTCGATGTCGGTCAGCTCACCCTCACCCTTCTGCCCCAGCGTAATGCTGGCGTAGGGCAGCACCCGGATGACAGCCTGATCGGCGATCATATCCTCCTGCACGCGCAGATACTCATCGGAATCCGGTGCGGGATTGAGGTTGGGCATCGCGCCCACCACCGTGTAGCCACCCCGGGCGCAGGCCTTCGTGCCGGTCTCAATGGTTTCTTTATAAGAAAAACCCGGCTCACGAAGATGCACATGCACATCCGCAAATCCGGGAAACACCGCGAGACCGCGGCAATCAAACACTTTATCTGCATTGGAAGAAATAGCCTGTCCGCGGCCGGTGACGATACCGTCCGTGACCTCAATGTCCATCGCAACAAGCTGACCGCGATCATACACCTGACCACCCTTGAGCAGCATTCGCATGGGACTTCCTCCTTCTTGCCTATTCCAGCCAGGCGTTTCCGCCTCGCTTGATTTTTGCTTATCCGATTTATTATATCAATCTCTATCCAATATTGCAAGCCCTATTTCGCATTTTTCTTCTTTTCCCGCTATCTGAACGGAACAAATATGAACTTTATGAATAAATTCTTAAATCCTTTCCCCAATGGGGAAACGGCTTTGCATTTTGGACAGAAGTATGCTACAATGATTGAAACTCATCGAACGAGCCAAAGGAGGTCATCCTGCCATGAACAAGCCGCTGTCACGAACCTTCACTGCGATCATCGTGGCGGTGCTGCTCCTTTGCAGTGCCGTTGTGGCGGGGTCGCTGTTCCATCAGGCATCGATGGCCGGTCAGATTGCTCATGTGCAGGCCAATTTGACCGCCGTGCAGGGCCGTCTGCGCAAGCAGCAGGCAGAGTATGCCCAGTATCAGCAGGAGCTTCCGCTGATTCAGGCCCAGCTTGCAAAGCTTCAGCCCCAGGCGGATGCTGCTTATGCCCAGGAGCAGGCCCTTCGCCAACAGCGCAAGGAGCTGCGTGCGGAAAACGCTGACCTGGCGGACGCCCTTGCCGCTCTCCAGGCCCAGGCCAGCGAGGCCAGTGAGACCGCCCTGCTGACCTCCGATGCCATCGACCGGCTTGAGCAGGCGCTGGATGCTCTGGAAAACATCGCCGGTGCAGCTGAATAAGTCTTTCGCGTACACAGGTACGTTGAATTTTATCCAATGAAGGAGGTCATCCCCATGTCCGAGAATGAAAAGAACGTCCAGGCCGCGCCTCAGAAGAAGAATTCTTCCCTGATCGCCCTGGTCGTGGTGTTGGTCGTGGCGCTGGTGCTGATCGTGGTGCTCTTTGCCCGCTCCAACAGCCTCAACAGCCAGCTGGACAGCCTGAACACTGAGCTGACCGAAACCAATGCCACCCTGCAGCAGACCGTCACCGACAAGGAAGCCGTCGAGGAGCAGCTGAACGCCGCCGAGGAAAGCCTGCGCGAGGCCAAGCTGACCCTGGAGGAATCCACCAAAAAGGTGGCCGATCTGGAAGGCCAGCTGACCACCCTGACCGAGGAAAACAACGCTAACAAGGCGCAAATCGCCACGCTGACCGCCGACCTGGAGACCGCCAAGGCCAACAAGGCCGCTGCTGAGGTCTACCTGGCCAATGTGGAAAACAGCATCCAGATGGCGCTGAACGCCCTCAATGGCATCACCCCTGCCCCCACCGCGGAGCCCACCCCCGAACCCACCGCGGAGCCGACTGCAGAACCCACTGCTGAGCCCACCGCCGAACCTACCCCCGAAGTGACTGCCGAGCCGGAAGCTACCGAAGCGCCCGTGGAAGAAACCGTTGTCCCCGAAATCACTGTGGCTCCGGCGGAGGAAACCGACGTCGTGGCTGAGGAGGAAGTCGCGGCTGAGGAGGACGTTTCCGAAGTGATTGAAGCCCCTGTTGAGGAGACTGTCGCTCCCGAGGCAGCGGAAGAGATCGCCCCCGTTGATGAGGTCGAGACCGTCGAGCCCACGCCCGAAGCCACCGAGGAAGTTCCCGCCGCGTGATTCACATTTCACCCCGCGCCAGATATGGTGCGGGGTTTTTGCATGCCTCAAGCACACAAACCAAACGGCTCTCCCCAGGCAGCGATTTGTCAAGGGGTGTTTCACCATAACCAACTGTTTCTTTGCATAAAAACAATCAGTAAAAAGACCAATTACGATCACAGCCCCGACGGAAGACATAATCACTTTAGAGCCGTTGAGCATTCTATAAACAACCGCCGGATCAAACGCTTTACGCATCGATCCGGCGGTCTTTTATACATTCATGAGGAAGTAGTCGAAATCAGCAGGCAGCTTTGCGCCCGTCAGATCCTGGCAGCAAAGCCCAGCCATTGTTCCAGTGAACCAGCCCTCATTGCAGGCTTCGTCAGACATGAAGCTGCCATCCATTTCCTTGCCGATTGGCTGCCAGTCTCCGTCACTGATTGCGAAAAAGCAGCTGCCCCAGCCGTTGCGCAGCGCCATCCGCAGCCGGACAGTTCCATCCGGAATTGCGATGTACCCGACAGGATAGACGTACCGCTTGTTTTCGGCCGTCAGCAGGGTCACAACGCGTCCCATCTCCTCGTCGTGGGTGACGTGCAAGTAAACGTAGTTATCATAATCATAGTACAGGATCAGCCCCGCCATCTGCTTGTAGCTCTCCGGATGGAAGTCTACGACGGTTTCGATGCAGGCGTCCACTTCCGTCAGTCTTTGGGCAATGAAGCTCTGCTCAAACCGGGAGCCGAGCCCGTTGCCGCCGTGCAGCCGCAGGAAACCGGGGCGTTCCGTCAGCGAAAAGTCCTTCAGGGGCATCCGCAAGGACTGCCAGGACCGCGACAGCTCCGGCTGGTCAAAGTCATCGCGGGCAGGGATCTCCGACCAGGGGCATTCCGGCAGATTCGGCTCCTGTACCTGCGTATCCGGCAGATTCGTGCCGTTGGATAGCCGCAGCCAGCCGTCCTCCGTCCAGTATACCTTCTGGATCGCTGTTTCCCGGCCCAGCATGTACCGGGCAATGCCAGGGAAACGCGGCGCATCCGGCGGATTGCACCGATCCAGCGGACGGCCGCACAGATGTACCATGTACCATTCGCCATTTTGTGTCTGAACCAGGTCAGCATGGCCTGCCTTTTGCAGATACAGCTCCGGGTGATGGCGGGAGGTCAGCATCGAGGGGGCCTCGCCGGGGACGTCGAAAGCCGTCTGATCCATTTCGTAGGGGCCAAAGACGTTCAGGGAACGCAGCATGGTCTGCCCGTGCAGCACACCGGTGCCGGTGTCCGCGCAGAAAAGGTAGTACCAGCCGTCCCGTTTGAACAGGTGCGGCCCTTCCAGGAAGATGCTGCCGCCTTGATATACCTCGTGACGTTCGCCAACGAGCTGCTTCTTCTCCGCGTCGTATTCCTGCACCAGCAGACGGCCGGCATACTTCTTGGGCACCCGGTGATCCGTCACCATGCAGACCATGTATTTTCGTCCGTCGTCATCGTGGAAGAGGGACGGGTCGAAACCGAAGTTGCTCAGCGGTGTGGGCTCAGACCAGGGGCCCATGATATCTGACGCGGTGACGATATAGTTGTGAGTGTCGTACATGTTGCAGTAGAAGGCCTGCACCACGGTGTATACAAGGTAGAATGTGCCCTCGTGATATGTCAGGCAGGGAGCCCACACCCCCTGGGACGTGCCCACGCCCCGCAGGTCCAGCTGGCTGACGCGATCCAGCGGCCGGGTCAGCAGATGCCAGTGCTTCAGGTCGCGGGAATGATGGATCTGCACGCCCGGAAACCACTCGAAGGTGGACGTGGCAATGTAATAATCCTCTCCCACGCGAACGATGGAGGGATCAGGGTTGAAGCCGCGCAAAATGGGATTCTGGATCATACGTTATCCTCCACCGTCACGTCCGAGGTGAACTCGCCAATGTGCAAAGGCAATGGGGCACCGCAGACCTGCACGTTCTCCAGACGGATCTGGCGGACATCATGTTCCGCGTCGTAGCCTGCAATGACCGACTTCACCGGCGGAACGCAGTCGCAGCGGATGTTGCAGAAGGTCACGCGCTCAATGCGCTTTCCGGGCGCAGGGTTGTAGTCCGGGTTGTACTTCACCTGCAGGTCGATGAGCTTGCCATGTTCAATGTGCTCCACGCGGATATCCTCATACAGCACGTCCCGCACGGTGTTTTTGTCGCCGGGATTGATGGCCATGCAGCCCAGATAGCCCGGCTGATGCTCATGATGCTCCAGGATGTCAATATTCCGGAAGGTGATGCGCTCGATGATATCGCCGTCATGTGCATGGTCGCCGTGGGTGCCGATGTTGGTCGGGTGGGCCACGTCTGCCCAGAGGGTGCTGTTCTCCACCAGCACATCATGGCTTCCGCCGCGGTAGTCCCAACGGCTGCCATAGATGGCGATGCAGTCGTCCGAGGTGCGCAGGAAGCAGCCGTCCACGTGGATGTGTTGGCTGCTCATCATATCGATGCCGTCGCTCCAGCCCTCGCAGGAGAAGGAGCGGATGCCGCGGATCGTCACGTTCTCTGCGCCGCCCAGCGCAACAGTGTAGTGGGGCGGATTGATGAAGGTCACTCCCTCGATACGCACATTCCGGCTGCGGCTGATGCGTACACCGTTGATGCCGCTGAAACGGTGGAAGCTCCTTTGCAGGATCACGCCGTGGCCCTCGATGACTACGTTCTCCACATCCTGAAGGATAAACGCGCCGATCACCACCGCGCCGGGAGCCAGGTACAGCCGGGTATATGACGGCACGGGAAATACATACTCGCCCACCACATGCAGACCCGGCCCGAAGAACAGCGTGCGCCCCTTGGGCATCGCTTCCAGCCGGGGCAGCAGGCTGTCCACGCCGGTCGTGCAGGGACGGCCGGGCGCCGGCATCAGGCGGATGACATGCTCCGTCGGCTCCGGCTGGATCGCGCCTGCAAACAGATGCAGGCAGCGGAAGCGCTCCTTGTTGATCTCGATCATCATATCCGCCGGTCTGTCCAGCGTGAAGATTACCTCATGACCATCGCAGTCTGCCGTGATGCCCAGCGACAGGGGCCGCACGATGGCGCTGTGAATGTAGAACACATTGGAGCGCAGGCGCACCTCCACCGCCCCGGTGAAATCGAAGATGCCTACAGCCGTCTGCCGCACATCGTGCATATCCACCCAGGCGGCGTAGGTCTGTACATCCATCCAGTCTTCTGTACCGACTGGGCGCACCTGCACGGTAAAATGATGATCCTGCTCCACACCTGCGGGAACGGGAGGTGCAATGATCTGTCCTTTCATTTCCATCATTTCTCGCTTTCCTGCTTGAATTGGGTCAACTGGCTTTGGACTTCCGCCAGGTAGGCGTCCAGCCCGGCTTCCTTCAGCATTCGGATCGCTTCATCCAGCTCAGTGTCATTCTCTTCAGACATGCCGCACAAAAGCGGCAGCATGTAGGTATTCCATGCCGCTGCCAGCGCTGTGGCTTCGCTGCCAACGGGATTGATGTTGAAGGTGAACTGGTTCAACGGGTGGAACACTGCATTCGCGACCAGCAGGTTCCCCTCCTCCCGCAAAGGCAGATAAACATCGCGCGTCCATTGGGAATCTACATTGTAGATCGCCGGCCAGTCCAGATAGGTATCCGCTGCCGCCGACCAGCCTGCAAATCGCTTCCCAGACGGAATGCCTTCATTATGAACGCCCTGCTCATTTCGGTAGTAATGCTCGCCCTCTACGCCGTAGAGTAGGAGCGTATAGTAGCGCTGATCGGTGTGCAGCTTTTCCATCAACCGCACGGCGATCTCCGGATACTTCGTACGACTGGAGATGGACAGCAGGCTGCCGCTGGAGGACGTTTCCTTGTACTGCGTGATGCGTCCGCCCGCGTTGTAGGTGAAGAAGCCGTACTCCCACTCCGGGTGCGCTTCGGACAGCACAGGGATCCAGTCACGGTTGATCGACCAGATGGGACTGTTGGTCTCGCAGGGCTTGTCTCCCGCCAGCATCATGGCCCTGCCGGAACTGCCCTCGTTAGCAGACAGGGTGAGCAACCTCTTGTCCAGAATGCCATCCCGATACCACTTGGCCAGATATGCCAGCACCTGCCGGAATTCCGGCGTTTCCACCCGACTGACCGCCTGGTAGGGCGTATCGATCGGGCAGACGACATAGGGCGTATCGGTAAAGCTGGTGACCTCAAAATATACATCTTTCGTCAGCATCATCCACAGGCAGGTCCAGATGCGGTTGTCCGTGATGAGCGGCTTGTCGCGGAAGGCTTCGTCCTCTTTGGCGCGGTAGAGGTACGCCTCCATCGTTGCCAAATCGGTGATGGGCTCCAGTCCCCATGCCTTGCGCAGATCCTCTCGGTAGAAGAAGCCCTCGTCCGCTTCCACGCCCGGCGCACCGTGCTGGGGAATGCCATAGAGCTTCCCATCGATCTCTGCATTGGCCAGCACATCCTCGCCAGACAGCCTGTAATGCTCTGCCAGCGCGGTCACCATGGCCAGATAGGGCTTGATGTCCAGGAACGCATTGCGTGCCGCCATCAGCTGATAATCCGAGAAATTGCCCTGTGGGATGATGTCATATTCGCCGGAAGAGATGGCGATGTTGATCTGGTTGCGCTCATCGCCCCAGGGGATGTAGGTGAAGCGCAGCTTGCAGCCCAGCTCCGGGATGGTCAGCGCGTCCAGTTGGGCGTAGAGGCTGTCCAGACCGCCCTCCGGCATGTTGCCGAGGGTGATCGCCTGCAGGGTCACGACCTCCTGGTCAGGCGCATCTGCCTGCTTCACAGGAGTCGGGGCGCTGGTGCAGCCCGTGAGCAGCAGCATCGCGCACAACAGTATTATCAGGCGTTTCATTTTTTCTGCGCCTCCTCGTCCTCAATGACCGGCAGCGTCAGCGACACGCAGGTACCCAGCCCGCTCTCACTGTCCACCTGGATATGGATATCCCTGTCGTAGAACAGCGCCAGCCGCTGCTCGATGTTCTTCATACCGTAATGGCTTCCGCTACCCTTTTGCAGCTGTTCCTCACTGTTCTCCATGCCCACGCCGTTATCCAGCACGCTCAGGGTCATCCAACGGCCTTCCTTTTCTTCCTCCAGGGCCGCGCTGATGATGATGCTTCCCCGGGCCTCGCCCCGCTGCATGATGCCATGCTTGATGGCGTTCTCGATCAGGGGCTGCAGGGTGATCTTGGGCAGGCGGACGTGAAGCAGCTCGTCGTCTGCCTCCACCATGTAGTCGATCGCACCTTCCCAGCGGAGCTGCTGGATGCGCATGTAGGCGTCGCACAGCCGCAGTTCTTCCTCCAGCGTGATGATGTCCCGTCCTCCAGAGAGCGTCAGCTTGTAGAACTGGGACAGGGACACCATGACCTGCTGGATCTTGTCCGTTTCCTGCTTCTTGGCCATCCAGCTGACCATATCCAGCGTATTGTACAGGAAGTGGGGATTGATCTGACTCTGCAGCGCCTTCAGCTCCGCGCCGGCCTTGGCACGGCCCAGGTCATACTGGGTCGTCAGCATGTGCTCCAGTTCATCCACCATCGTGTTGTAGGCGGAGATCAGCTGCCCGATCTCATCCTGCTGCACGGCGGGCTGCAGCTTCTTCAGGCCCTGGGTGGGCACCTCTGCCAGCTGGCGGCCCAGCTGACGGATGCGGCGCACCAGGCGGCTGGTCATGGGCAGAAGGATCAGCGCCATCACCAGGAAGATCGCCAGATAAGCCAGCAGCACACGATTACGGACGATGCTGACTTCCTGATTCATCAGGCTTCTGGGCAGGACCGACAGCAGATACAGCCCGGAGTCGCTCAGCTCCCGGGCGGCAAGATAATACTCCGATCCCCCCAGTGAAATCATGGAAAACGTATCCTGATGACCTCGGACGGGCAGCTTGTCCATCAACGGTTCGTTTGCGCCGTTGCTGGTCAGCACCGTGCCGTCCCCAGTGCAGATCGCCATGAACTGCTCCGCGATCGCGTTGTCCAGCACACCATGCACCTGCGCTTCATCCAGCGAGACCGCCAGCACGCCGAGGGTCTGTGTGTAATCATTGTGATCCATCAGCGCGCGCATCTGGGTGAGGCTTTTCTGCCCCTTTTCCAGCAGGGATTCGGTGTAGATCCACTGCGGATGCCCCATGCCGTTGAGCAGCGAGGCTGACCATGCCATCCCCTGCAGCGCGCTGATCGCCCGGTAACGTGTGCTTCTGTCCTGGGCGATCATGTATTCATCGTCCACAAACAGATACACCTTTGTGCCCTCGTGGCTCATTTCGATATTCCGGCCATAGGTTGTAATGACCTCAAAGGAGGACAGTTGCTGTCGCATATCCTCCTTGCTGGCACTGCGAAGGGCTGTGTTGACCTGCTCGTTCACTGTCATCAGCGTCGAAATGGCATGGATGCCCTCCATCTTCTCCTCCAGCGTACGGTGTGCCTGATCGAAGTTGTTCTCGATCAGGGCCATCTGCCGCCCGTCCGTGGAGAGCTTCAGCTCATACATGGAAACAAGCGTAATGGCCACCATCGGCAGCACGGCAAGAAAAACGATCAGCACGATCTTTGCCGAAAAGGAAAGGCCGCCCAGCTTTTTCATACCTTACGCTCCCTGTATTCACCGGGCGTCATGCCGGTGGATTCCTTGAATGCCTTGGCGAAATAGTTGGAATTGGAATACCCGCAGCGCTGGGCAATCTCTGTGATGCGCACGGAGGGATCCTTCAGCAGCCGTTTGGCCTCCCGGAGGCGGCAATCGATCAGGCATTGCTTGACCGTCATGCCGGTTTCCGTGCGGAAGACCACGTTCAGATAGGCTGCGGAGAAGTTCACCTGCGCGGCGATCTCCTTCAGGCCCAGCTCCGGCTCATGAATGTGCTGGGCGATGAAGCTCTTTGCGTCCCGCACCACCTGAGAGAACCGGGAATTCGTATCCTCCATGGC
This sequence comes from Christensenellales bacterium, assembly GCA_045132495.1. Taxonomy (GTDB): domain Bacteria; phylum Bacillota; class Clostridia; order Christensenellales; family Aristaeellaceae; genus UBA11524. The sequence goes on from JBGUSK010000021.1 coordinate 25,722, forward strand.
GTTCAGCTGCCCGAACAGCACCGCCAGCATTTCGCGAAACTGCCCGATGCCGGTGACGGAAGCCACATAATCCTCCAGCTCGCTGGCCTGGGATATGCCGTACACCTTGCCGTACAGATCGGGCGTGCGGCGGTACAGTTCCCGCAGGATCGCGAACATCAGGGACTTGACAGATTCCACACGGTCAGCTCGCACTGCTTCTACCCGGTTCAGCAGATCCTCCAGCCAGGCCGGAAGCTGAGCTGCGTTTTCCTCCAAGAGGCGTACGAACTGTGCATACGCATCGACCGACAGCACCGCAGGGACACGATGCTCCTCATAGGGAAAATGCGACCGGGTTTCATCGTAGAAGCTGCCCTCCAGCATCCGGGAGGCAGCCTTGCGGCTCTCGTGTACCTTCTCCAGGGCGGATACCACCATACCCTCTGCTGTCACGATGCCCGGCATACGTTTATGCAGCATGTCCACAAGGGCCGAAAGATCCCGGGGCTGCTTGCGCTTGCCTGCCGCCAGCACGGCATAGACATTCCGATCTTCCCGCTGATCCGCCGCACAGTCAAAGCCGTTCTTTGCAGCTACATCCGCCAGGATATCCAGCACGTCATGCACATTGACCTGCGGTGCCCGCAGCGCAAGGCAGCGGTATGCTGCGTCGGTCGGGAAACCGATCTTGGCACACAAGCTCCGCAGCTCCTGCAGATCCTTCCGGGTGTGCATCATCATCGCAGCGGCCTGCTGTCGGCGCAGCTTCTGCAGACTTTCCGTGCGCTGGTCTGCGTTCATCCGCTCCTGATGCTTGGCGATGGCGTTCTGCACCGCCCGCAGCAGTTCATCCGGCTGCAGGGGCTTTTCCACAAAGGCGACAGCTGAGAGCTCAATGGCCTGCTTGAGGTAACCGATCTCCGCAAAGCCGGTGATGAAGATCAGCAGGCATTCCGGCTGCACCTTCCGCACGGCAGCAGCAAAAGACATGCCGTCCATGCGGGGCATACAGATATCAGTAATGATGATGTCCGGGCTGAACCAGCGCACGATCTCCAGCGCCGTCTTGCCATCGTGGGTCTGCATTACATGATGGATGCCCATATCCTCCAGCGGAAGGCACGAAAGAATGCCTTCGCGGGCATACCGGTCATCGTCCACAACAAGCAGTTTCATGAGCATTGCTCCTTTGGAATCAATATGAAACAATCTTTGCTGATCCAATTATACCAGAAACGACCATATCGGAAAATACCCAAAATGCGGGTCGCCGCACAGGACGACCCGCTGGGATGAACAAATGGGGTTACTCGGCAGAATTCTTCATGTCCAGGAAGGCCTGCAGCTGGCTGATCAGCTCAGCACGAACCTTTTCCAGACCGGCCTCGGTGGCACGCTTGTGGAAGTCAGCGATGATCTTCTCGGTGTCATCGCCGCCCAGAGCGTAGCGCAGCTGCAGCTCGCCCGCATAAGCGGTGATGGTGGCAACCTCGGTCACCACATTGGTGGTGTCGAAGGTGAAGCCGGCGATCTTGCTGGGCACGTAGGAGGACACGTCGTTCTGGTAGTCGTAGTAGGCCTTCAGCTCGGCATTCTCCATGACCGCCTCATTGTAGCGGACATAGTTGGGATTCCAGGTGAAGGAGTAGCCAGGCATGGTGTAGGTGTTGGACTCATCGGTGCCCAGAGACTTGTAGCCCTTGTCGCCGATGGCTTCCCAATGCAGGCCTTCCACGCCCAGCTCGAACAGGTCGTGGTTCTCCTGAGAGGCGAACATCCAGTCCAGGAACTTCATGGTGGCGTCAACATTGGTGGACCAGGAAGGCACGCAGATGAAGTTGTTGGAAACCATGGGGCTGACGATGGAAGCGGGGGTCATGTTGCGCTGGGCCTCTTCGGCGGGGTAGAAGCGCAGAGCGGCGTCGGGCCAAATGGTCAGCAGGTCAACGTCGTTGCCCAGATCGTTGATGCGGGAAGCCATCTCGGTCAGGGGCGCGTAGGAGATGGGAGCGTAGCCCAGCTCTTCCTCGGAGGTGCCGCGGTAGGGAGACAGGTACTCTTCCCACTTCAGCTGATCGAGGCGATAAGCGGTGACGAAGTCATGCTGGTAGCCCTCGGGCATCTTGGCGAATTCAGCCTCAGAGTCGCCCATGATGACAGCGTTCAGAACCTTGGTGCCATCCTCGGACAGCGCCACGTGGAAGGGAGCTTCCCAGTTGCCGCCGAAGAGGTCGATGTCATACACATTGTCCAGCATACCGGTGAAGTGAGTGGAGCCCTGGTAAGCGAAGCCCATGTACATGGACCAGCCAAAGGCCATGTCAGCCTCATTGGCCATGACGGTCTCCAGATACTGCATCAGGGTCTCGTCATTGGTGATCTCGGGCAGATCGTACTTCACGCGCAGATCCTCACGGTAGCACAGGCCGCGCATGTCTTCCATCGCCTGCATCAGCGGGATCTTGTACAGGCCCTTGGCCCAGGTGCCGTCTTCCTTCTGGTAGTAGGTCATGGCAGCTTCCACCATGCCCTCGGAGAAGGCCTTCTGCAGACCGGGGTACTCGGGGTTGTTGAAGTACTTGCTCAGGTCAGCCAGCTTGCCGCCCTTGGCGAAGTCCTCCAGACCGTGCCAGGCACCGATGAAGACCAGATCCTTCACCTCGTCCTGGGTGGTCATGAGCATGTTGATCTTGTCCTTGTAGTCGCCGCCGGTGACATAGGAGAAGTCCAGCTCGATGTTGCTCAGCACGGGATCATTGGCAACACGCTTGTAGTACTCTTCAAGCACAGGCTCGAGGTTCTGGAAGGCGTTCATGACCTGGATTTTCACCACGGTCTTTTCTTCCGCCGTCGCAAAGGTGCCCATCATGCCGAGGATGAGGGCCAGGGACAGAAGCAGGGAAACGATGCGCTTCATGGGGTAATTCCTCCTTGTTATTTATGATCATGACGGATTACACCGCCATATATCCGATAGGGGGCTCGCTTAGCCTTTAACAGCACCGACGGTCAGGCCGGAGGTGAAGTAGCGCTGCACGAAGGGGTAGAGCAGCACGATCGGGCCAATGGTGACCAGGGTCGTCGCCATCTTCAGGGACAAGCCAGGCATACTGTTCAGGGATTGGCCGGTGTATTGGGCGATCTCACGCAGCGCGTCGCCGGAACGGGCCAGATCCATGATCAGGTACTGCAGGGGCATCTTGCTGTAATCGTTGATGTAGAGCATGGCGTTGTACCACTGGTTCCAGTAGCCCAGCGCGTAGAACAGGCTGATGGTGGCAATGCCGGGCACGGATACCGGCAGCACGATCCGGAAGAGGATGGTGAAGTCGTTCGCACCGTCTATGTAGGCGGATTCCGACAATTCTTTTGGTACACCGGAGAAGAAATTTCGCATCAGGAATATGTTCCACGCCGAGCACATGACCGGCAGGATCAGCACCCAGATGTTGTCCTTCAGCCCCAGGGTCTGACTGATCAGCAGGTAGGTGGGAACCAGACCGCCGCCGAAGAGCATGGTGAAGTAGATCATGAAGTTGACCACATTGCGGTACTTCACCTTTTTCAGCGACAAGGGATAAGCCGCTGTGATGGTAAACAGCATACTCAGCAGCGTACCGACCACGGTGGTGAAGATGGTCACCTTGTAGGAATTGGGGATCTGCTGATCTTTCAGGATCAGTTCAAAGGCGGAGGTGGAGAATTCGCGGATGTAGAGTGCGTAGCCATAGCGCTTCAGGTTCAGCTCACGCTCAAATGCGCCGGTGATGACCACCACGAAGGGCAGCAGACAGAACACGCAGAACGCCGTGATGACCACGATAATGACGGCTTGCAGAATCTTGTCACTGGTTGGTGTTTTGATCTTGTTGGAGCGGATCACTTTCTCTTTCATCGTCTTCCACTCCTTTCATCAGAACAGCGCTGTATCGGGGTCCAGCTTCTTGGCCAGCGCGTTAACGCTGATGACCAGGATGCAGCCCACCACTGATTGGAACAGGCTCGTTGCGGTACTCATGCCCAGGTTGTTCATCTGGCGCAGGGCGCGGTAAACGAAGGTGTCGATAACATCCGTCGTCGGGAGCAGCTTCGCCGTGTCGCGTACCATGGCGTAGATCATGCCGAAATCACCGCGGAAGATGTTGCCCACGCTCATGATGGTCAGGATAACAATGGTAGGCTTCAGCAGCGGCAGGGTAATGTGGCGGATCTGCTGGAAGCGGGTCGCGCCGTCCACGCGGGCAGCCTCATACATGCTGGTGTCAAAGCCGGTGATGGCAGCAATGTAGGTCACTGTACCGAAGCCGCAGCCCTGCCAGATTCGCAGGATGACGAAGATCCATGGCCAAAGCTCCGGCTCGTTGTAAAAGCTGATGCGGGACATGCCCAGCGACAGGCGGGCCTGGTTGATCAATCCGGTCGTACCGACGAAGGCCTGCAGCACCAGGGACACCACCGCCCAGGACACAAAGTGGGGCAAAATGGCGATGGACTGGGTCACTCGCTTGAAGGTCTTGTTCTTGATCTCCGAGAACATGATGGCCAGCACAACCGAAATGACGGTGGTGCTGAGGATGAACAACACATTCAGGTAAATCGTGTTGAAGAACACGCGGCCAATGCCGTCATAAGCAAAGAGGAACTTGAAGTTCTCAAAGCCGACAAAGGGGCTTCCGGCGATGCCCAGTGCGAAGTCGTACTTCTTAAAGGCCAGCGTGATGCCGTAGAGCGGGAAATAGCAGAAAATCACGAACCAGATCACGGTGGGCAGCATCATCAGGTAGAGGTGCTTGTTCATCAGCAGCTCACGGATGACGCCGCGTATCCCGGTATGTTCTTTTTTCTTGACAGGCAGCGTATGAGCAGTCACTGGTTGTTCCTCCTTTGCACAGCTATCAATTCATCCTGATTATATCGGTTGCTTCCGTAAAGCTGAAAGAGTAAAAAAAGCATATGAATGGTAAAAAACAAGCCAATTTTCACATTTGCGTGAAAACTGGCTTGCAGAATATCCGATTACCACATGTGATAGGTTTCGCCGCGCAGCTTGTTCATGGCCTCGATAAAGAAGTAATCGCCGTACTGCATCGTCTGATGGTCTTCGCTGTTCCACGCCGCACGGCACCGCCGGAAGATGGCAGGACAGTCCTGCGACCAATCCGCATCCTGCTGCTCCATGGCCCGCAGGAGACGAAGGGCTTCCTCCAGATAGTGATCGTCCTTCAGCTCCCGGGACAGGTCGATCAGCGCACAGGCGGCAATAGCACCAGCAACATTGTCCTTGCGGACGTCCTCCTTCGGCGCACGGAAGTCGGAGTCAGGGATACCATCCTCCCCGATGCAGGACAGGAAATAGTCGGAAACCTTTTTCGCTGTCTCAAGGTATTCCTTTTTCCCGGTGTAGCGATAAGAGATCAGGAAGCCATACATCGCCCAGCTTTGCCCGCGCGACCAGGAGGAACCGGGGGCATAGCCCTGTCCACCGGGCTTGTCCAGCACTTCCATCGTCTCCGGGTCGAAGATGACGATGTGATTACAGCTGCCGTCCTCACGGACAAAGTGCTTCATGGCGGTATCCGCGTGCTGCATGGCGATCTTGCGGAAACGGGGATCGCCGCTCCTCTCGCTGGCCCAGTACAGCAGCGACAGGTTCATCATGCAGTCGATAATCGCCCATCCGGTACAATCGTCATTCCAGGCCCGGATGAAGCCCAGCGGGTTGTAGCGGCCGGCCAGCAGATTCGCCGCGATCATGGCGCGCTTCCAACTGACTTCGTCGCCAGTCAGGTCATACGTTGCCGCCGAGGACAGCCGCCACATGAAGCCCACATCGTGATGCAGATGCCAGTACTCCTCAAAGGCGGCATCCAGCAGCTTTTCGCCGCGCGCAGCTTCCCTGGCATAACGTTCATCGCCCGTCATCAGGTACATCTGCCACATAGCGCCGGACCAGAAGCCGTTCGTCCACCAGCAGATGCCGTCGAAGGGGCCGGTGAGCCATTCGCCAGCCCGGGTGGTGTAGGGAATGCCATCCAGCGCCTGTGCCTTTCCCATCGCATACAGCATCTTGCGGTGCAGCTTCTCCTGCATTGACAAAAGCCAGACCCGATTCAACTCTGTCATGTATTTCGCCCCTTACTCATGGAATTTGAAGATTCTGCTGTTTACATTATGCGGTATTTGTATTTGTCCTATAAAGAAGAAAAAACGAGGATTATGTGTCATTTTGAAGCAATTTCTTGCACCAGGTAGCAATGAAAAGAAAGCTGCGTAAGCGCTGTATCTGAAATACAATCTACGCGAAGGAGATGTGAATAGCCGGCATGGGTGATGCAGCCAGACACTGCCGCCGATGCGTCTGTTCATATCAAGCCCAAGCAGCGAAAGCCCATGTTCAATCAACCTATTGAACCATTTCATGCCCATCACCTGAATGTCTGCAGATCCTTTCGCAATGAAAATAGCGGTTACGACGAAGTTTTTCCGTTCGTCATAACCGCTACCATTCATATTAACGAGCCGTAATCATGATGTGATTGGAAGGTAATACCTTCCTTTGAATCATCCTTGCTACATGATATTCCTACGCCGGGGCGAAGACCTGCATCGCCACGCCCGCGTCCTGGATCAGAATATCCTCAGGCATCCTGCACAGCAACCAGGTCACATACAGGTCGCCCGCTGCGCCGGAGAGGTTGATCAGCTGGATCAGCTGCACCGCCCAGTACCACTCCGCCGGGAGCAGCGCAGCCAGCAGCGCCAGCACCACGCCCCAAAGCACCACCGGCGCAAGGCCAATGATCAGGTACGGGCCCTTGGCATAGTAGGCGTCACTGGCGGCATAGGCATAGGCGCTCTTCCAGCCAAAACGCGGTTTTTGCTTGCTGAAATACCAGAAGCACACGCCATGCACTGCCTCATGCAGAATGATGTAGGCAAGCATCCCCGGCAGAAACAGGGCAGTCAGCTTATGCTCGAGTTCCGCGCCTTCCGGGGCCAGCAGCCACACCGGCACCAGCACGAACAGCGCCAGCACCAGGGACAGGACATTGACAAGGTAGTATTGCTTCTTGTTCTTCTCCAGGTCGATGTTGCACAGCTTCCTGTAGTTCTCCGGCAGCGTTTGGGTCGCGTGCATGCTTCTGCCCCCTTACGCCTTGCAGTAGCGGTTCATGAGGGCTTCCAGGGTGTCCAGCACAGCCTCGGCAGCGGCCTGATCCGCGCCCTTTGCGAACAGGTAGGCCTTCAGCTTGGGCTCAGTGCCGGAGGGCCGCACGATGATCTTGCAGCCGTCCGCCAGCGCGAAGGACAGCACGTCGGACTTGGGCAGGCCGGTCTCGTCGTTCTGGTAGTCGATACGGCTGGCTGTCTGGAAGGCCTCGTCGGCGAAGTCCGCCAGAGGCTTGCGCAGGTTCGCCATAATACCCGCCATGGTCTTCGCGCCGGACTCTCCCTCGTATTCGAAGGTCAGCAGGCGCTGGGCGAAGAAACCATACTCTTTGCGCAGCAGATCCAGCTTATCCAGCAGGGTCAGGCCCTCAGCCTTGAGGTTGGCGGCCATCTCGCATACCAGCACGGCGGCGTTCACTGCATCCTTGTCGCGCACGTCGGTACCGGACAGGTAGCCGTAGCTCTCTTCGAAGCCAAAGATGTAGCGCTCCGGGTGGCCCTCCTGCTCCAGCAGGCCGATCTGTTCACCGATGAACTTGAAGCCGGTCAGCACATTGCGCAGCTCCACGCCGTACTTTTCGCAAATCGGGACAGCCATCTCGGTAGTCACGATGGTCTTGACGGCCACAGGCGTCAGATCGGTGGGCTGGCGGTGGCTGCAGATATAGTCCAGCAGCAGCACGCCCATGTCGTTGCCGGAGATCAGCACGACCTCGTCCCCCACGCGGACGCCCGCGCCGATGCGGTCGCAGTCCGGGTCGGTGGCCAGGCACATGTCAGCGCCGGTGGCGATGGTCTTTTCGATGGCCAGCTTCATGGCCTCGCGGATCTCGGGGTTCGGATAGGGGCAGGTCGGGAAATTGCCGTCGGGCAGTTCCTGCTCGGCGACGATCTCCACGTCGATGTTGCCCATGCGCTTCATCATCTCGCGGACGGGCACATTGCCGGTGCCGTTCAGCGGGCTGTAAACGAGGTGCAGACGCTCGGTGGCAGGGGCGATGCGAAGTCCCTCCATCACCTGGTAGTAGCTCTCGATGGTCTCATCGTCGATCCAGGAGATCATGCCCTTTGCCATCAGCGCGTCGAAGTCCGGCAGCTGGTCAACGAGGGTCTCCTCGGCGCAGATGTAACCGTAGATGCGGTCCGCTGCCTCGATGGTGATCTGGCAGCCGTCCTCACCGTAAACCTTGTAGCCGTTGAACTTGGCCGGGTTGTGGGAGGCCGTGACCATCACGCCCGCAGAGGTGTGCAGATGACGCACAGCGTAGGACAGCATGGGCGTGGGCATCAGGGTCTTGTAGATGTATACGCGGACGCCCATCTCCGCCAGGGTCGCAGCGGTCAGGCGGGCAAAATCAGTGGAATGGATGCGGCTGTCGCAGCTCACCGCGCAGCTGGGATTTTCGAAGGTTTCCAGCAAGTACTTGCCCAGGCCGCGGGTCGCCTTGGACACGGTGTACAGATT
>JBGUSK010000022.1:0-20082 GCA_045132495.1 Christensenellales bacterium
AACCTGGTTTGCCAAAACAAGCTGCACCAGCTTGGAGGACAATTCCGGGCCGCCGCCGCGGGTGAGGCAGTCCTTCCACAGGGTGAACTTGCAGCCCTCTGCCGCGCGGGAGCACATGAAGGAACGTTGGGTTTCCAGCACGCTGCCTTCCTTGCAGACGGGGCATTTGCAGCCGTCCACCAGAGTGCCCTTGGCGACGAATTTCTGTGCGAATTTCTTACGCCTGCCATCATCGGGGAACTCCACCGCAGTGCGGTTGTTGCGGGCATAGTTCACCAGGAAGGTCGAGAACTTGCGGATGGACTCCATGAACCGATCCGCGTCCTGCTTGCCATCGGTGATCTGATCCAGCGCCAGCTCCCAGCGGCCGGTCATTTCGGGGGAGGCGATCTCCTGGGGCATGATGGCGATCAGCTGCACACCCTTATCCGTGGCAATGATGGTCTTTCCTTTGCGTACTGCGTACCCGACCTTGATCAGCCGCTCGATGATGGCGGCACGAGTGGCTGGCGTGCCGATGCCGCTGCCCTTCATCTGCTTGACGAGCTCCTCGTCCTCCAGCTCCTTGCCGGCGGTTTCCATCGCAGCGAGGAGGGAGGCGTCGTTCATGTGGGCGGGCGGCTTGGTCTTGTCCTCCTTGACGGCGGCGGACTTCACCGTGCGCATGTCGCCGGGCTGCAGCGGCGGAAGGGCCACGTCCTCCTCTTCGGCGGACTTCTTTCTGGTGCTCTTCGCCTTGGTAGGATTCGCCAGCGGCGGCACATCATGCCAGCCGTTCACGATGACCACACGCCCATTGGTGCGGAAGCGGTGGGGCTGCTTTTCGCCGTCCACCTCGGTGATAACCTTCGTTGCGTCGTATTCGCACCAGGGATAGAACGCCGCCAGCATCCTGCGGGCGACCAGATCGTAGAGCTGCTTCTCGTCCTCGGAGAAGGAATCCGGATTCACCCGCTGGGCTGTAGGGATGATGGCATGGTGGTCGGTGACCTTGGTTTCGTCCACCGTGCGCTTGCTCACGGGCAGCTTGCCGTTGGGCAGTGCGCCTGGAACGAGGGACTGATACTGTGGCGGCAGAAGCTTCATGGTCTGCACGACGCGGGGGATCATATCCGGCGGCAGATAGCGGCTGTCGGTACGGGGATAGGTGAGAGCCTTGCGGGTTTCATAGAGGCTTTGTGCGACCTTCAGCGTTTTGTCAGCAGTGAAGCCGAGGAGGCGGTTGGCGTCACGCTGCAGGCTCGTCAGGTCATATAGCTGCGGCGGAGGATCCTTCTTGCGTACCGTCTCAGCGGACAGTACGCGGGCGGGCTTCCCCTTGACCTCAACGGCAATCGCTTTGGCTGCGTCGATCTTCGGGATATGGGTGTCCGGCTCCAGCTTTTCGTGGAACCACACGCCCTTGTAGTCGCCAAAATCCGCCGTGACGGTGGCGTATTCCTCCGGCTTGAAGTCCTCGATCTCCTTGCGGCGCTTGACGAGGATCGCCAGTGTCGGGGTCTGCACGCGGCCTACGGAGAGCAGCGTATCATATTTCAGCGTGAAGGCGCGGCTGGCGTTCATGCCGACCAGCCAGTCTGCCTGCGAACGGCATTGGGCGCTGCGGTACAGGCCGTCATACTTTTCTCCGGGTTGAATCTGCCGGAAGCCCTCCTGAATGGCTTCGTCGGTCATGGAGGAGATCCACAGGCGGTCGAAGGGCTTCTTGCACTTTGCCTTGGCGTAGATGTAGCGGAAGATCAGCTCGCCCTCGCGCCCCGCGTCTGTCGCGCAGACGAGGCGGTCGGTGTCCGCCGCGTTGATCAGCTCCTTGACCACCTTGTACTGGTCGCGGGACTGGGTGATCACCTTCAGCGGGATGTCCTCCGGCAGGATGGGCAGGGTATCGAACTGCCACTTCTTGTACTTTTCGTCCAGCTCGTCCGGCTCGACAAGGGTCACCAGATGGCCCACGGCCCAGGTGACGACCCACTTGTCATTCATGAGGCAGCCCTGACCGCGCTGAGTGCACTTCAGAACGCGGGCAATATCCCGGCCAACGCTGGGTTTCTCGGCAACGACGACTGTGCGGCCCATAGGCTCCCTCCTTTCACATGGCTGATTCGACGACATATTGTATCACGTTTGACGCTTCCGCGCAAGCATGCTATAATGATTGCAATGAGGTGATTTTATGACGCGCATTGGCGTGATGACCTTCCTGCACAACGATAACTACGGTTCTATTTTGCAGGCGTGGGCGCTCCAGCAGGTCCTACTTGGCCTGGGCTTTGATGCAACCCATATCGACTATGCGCCCAATAAGCAGGAGAAAATCCGAAATCTGCTGACGAGCGGTAATTCGCCCAAGCTGATCCTTGAAGGTATGCGCAAAAAAAGTGCCACCGGCAAGATGCACGGCGGCTTTGATGATTTCCGCAGGGAGAATATCCATACCACCGCACCCTGCCGTAATCATGCTGCGCTGACAAAGGCGGCAGAGGACTTCGATGTGCTCGTTTGCGGCTCGGATCAGATATGGTCGCCGGTATGGCTGAATCCTGCATATTTCCTGGATTTCTCCGATAAGCCGAAGGTCAGCTACGCACCGTCCCTGGGCGTGAAGGACATGCCGAGCCGTGCCAAGCAGCTCAAGATCGCCAGGCTGGTGAAGCGCTTCTCCGCCGTGTCCGTGCGGGAACAGGAGGGCGCGGCGTTGCTGAAGCAGATGGCTGGTGTGGAAGCGGACGTTCTTCCGGATCCTGTGATGCTTGTTCCAAAGGACGAGTGGCAGGCGGTCATGGACGAAAGCATCCCACAGGAAGGGTACATCCTGTGCTACTTCATCGGCGATAACCCATCCTACTGGGAGACAGTCCGTGCGGTCGCGGCGCGCAAGCAGTGTGCCGTTCGCGTCATTCCGCGAACCGAGGGCGCACGCAATGCCGTATATCCGCTGGAGGAGGACGTTCCGCCTCAGCGATGGCTTGCGCTCATCAACGGCGCGGCCCATGTGGTGACGGACAGCTTCCATGGGGCTACCTTCTCGGCGATCCTCAACAAGGCGTGCACCATCGTCCGTCGTTACCGTGAGGATGACCCGGAGAGCAAGAACAGCCGCATAGATCAGCTGCTGCGCAACCTGGGCGTGGACGATCTTGAACGTCCCGATTGGGACGTAGTGAACGCAAGCCTGTCTGCAAAGGCAGAATCCGCCAAGGCATGGATGGAAGCTGCCATCAATCAAGCAAAGCCCTGAGCTGCTCCGGCAGGGGGGACACGATATGCAGTCCCTCCATGGTGAGCGGATGGGTCAGGGTCAGCTCATGGGAGTGCAGCGCGAACCGACCTGGCAGCTCCGGCAATTCCGTTCCGTAGAGGAAATCGCCGCATACAGGACAGCCAAGGTATGCCATGTGTACCCGGATTTGATGCGTCCGTCCGGTTTCCAGCCGCAGCTGCACCAATGAACGCCGCTCCGTTTCTGCCAAGACCTCGTAATGGGTGACAGAGGGCTTTCCGTCCGCGCGCACCAGCCGCTTGATGCTGGCTGCGTCCTCCTTGCCTATGGGAACGTCGATCACCCCCTGTTTATGCGGCAGGTGGCCTTCCACCACGGCCAGGTATTGACGGGCGAAAGCATCGGAGTGGAGCAGCTTTTGCAGGCGATGCTGGGCATGGGAATCCTTGGCGACGATCATCAGACCACTGGTGCCCTTATCAAGGCGGTTGACCGGGCGATAGACGAAGTCTGCTGGGCAGCCCAAATGAGCGAAGAGTGCATTTTCCAGGGCGTCGTCAGGATGATTCGCGCTGGACTGGCTGGCTAACGGCGCAGGCTTGTCGATGACGTAGAGATGCTCGTCCTCATAGGGGATCGTGAGCGGAATATGGTAGGGCTTGACCTCATACACCGGGGCATTATCCTTGAAGCGGATGCAAACATTCTGGCCCTCTCGGACGAAGGCATCCACCGGGGTGGCGACGCCGTCTACGGTGATGCGGCCATCCCATTTGGCGCTCTTCATCGCGGAATAGCTGATCCCCATGACCTGCCGGAGGATGTCCCGAAGCCGCCTGCCTGATTCTGTGGCGGTGATTACATGTTCCATCGTATCAACTCCTGCGTCCATTATAACGGAAAAACGACGATTCAGCAAGAGCGGGCGATAATTCGGTCCAACGCTGTTGCAGATTCAGACAAAATGTATTATCATATTGGCTGAGGTGATATCATGAAATGCCCTAACTGCGGCGGTCCCCGGGACCGGGAGGATCGCTGCTGCATCTACTGCGGAACCCGGTTCGAACGGGATAAGGATGCGGAAAGCAAGCAGGAAATTCACATTCACTATCATCAGGAGCAGCGCGCTGAGCCGCATGTTCGGGTGGAGCACATTTACACGCCGATGGAGATGCGGAGCACCCGAAGCCGAACGGTTGCATTGGTGCTGTGTATCTTCCTGGGGCTCTTTGGGGCACATAAATTTTACCTGGGCAAGATCGGCATGGGCGTAATATATTTGCTCACCTATGGGCTCTTTGGCATTGGCTGGGTGATTGACCTGTTTATACTGACGCTGGGCAACCCGAAGGATAAAGAGGGCGACCGGCTGACCTGGCACTGAAACGAGCGGCTTTCCCGGATGAGGGAGAGCCGCTTTTCCTATGCAAGTGGGAAATGTACCCGGTGGATTTTACCATCGTCGTGCAAAATGATGTGATCGGCGTCCGTCTCGTCTCCGTCGATGATGAGGGTTTTGATCTGCCTTTCTGCGCTGATTCGCCATGTGGAGGCGCCTTCGCGAAGCGTCAGCGTGAACTCATCCCAATCCGACGGAATGTTGGGGTGCAGGCGAAGGATGCAGCCTTCACGCTGGAAACCGAGGATATCCTCCAGCACCGATGCGTAAAGAACGCCAGCTGCCATACTTCCGCCCTCGGGAACTGCCCGTCCTGCCCCCATGGGAGAGGCGCACATTCCGCCGTGCAGCAGATAGGGGGCGCAGCGGAAGGTTTCCAGGCGAATGGCATCGTCGGTGTGGTGTAGGGGATTGAGCGCCTGCAGAAGTTCAAAGGCTTCTTCGGCGAAGTCTGTTTTTAGCAGGGATTGCAGGCAAAGTGCCGCATCCAGCGTGATCATGCCGCCGTTTTCGGGGTGTCCGGGGAGCGCTCTTCCATCGCTGGGCATATGCCGCCGGATAAGCCCGTGCGGCTGATCATAGAGTGTGGCCCAGCAGGCATGCATGGCCTGACGCGTTCGGGCGTTTGTCCCATAAGCGCGGCATGCGAGGACTTGCGTGTCCAGCCGAAGGGGCGGATCATAGCAGCCATCCTGCCAGAGATAGGTATCGGCAACGTTGAGCAGCCGTTGACGGAAATCCTGCAATGCCGTATCTTGCTGCAGATCATGTAGGGCATGGGCAGCCATGGCGTACAGAAAGCACTGCTGCGCGCGGGCTTCGCCCAACGGCAATCCCTGGCTGTCCACCGGAAGCGACAAAAGGGCGCGGCTGCAGCATCCCCAAAGGGTGTCATCATGCGGCGGAAGATTGACGTTCAGCAGCGAGAGATCCTGCGTGATGCGAATATACGCCGCGGCGTGGAGAGAAAGCATGGCCCAATCATCCCGGCTTTGCGCAAGGCGTGCAGCGGACAGCAAGGTGCGCCGGGCTTCCTGAGGCGCGAGATAATTCAGCACCGGCAGGCCGGCAAGGTCGCCAGCGTTCATGGCTTGCTGGGGAAGAATGCGATTCATCAGCAGGGAAAGCGTATCCTCCGGGGTGCTGAATGTCAGCAGATCAAGCCGCTGTGCGTGAATGGCGTGGGCGCTTCGCAAAATGGCGGAAGTACCCTGTGCGCGTATTTCGGATAGCGCCCGGGCGATATCTTCGCTGTGCCTTGTGTAGCCGGACAGCCAGGACACCTTGGCGCTCGCATCCGGGGCAATGGTGACCTCACAGGTAAGCTGGGCTGTCGCACCTTGCTCAACCTCCGGGGCATGGAGGGGTGGCAGAATGGTGACAGCACCTTGTTCGAGGGCGTTCGTGCACAATGCAGTCCAGCCGTCACCGGCAAGGAAGGCCTGCCAGCGGCTGGCTTTGTTGGTCATCACAACGCCAGGGGCACATTCCAGGGGCGCATTTGGATCAAGGCTGGCGAGAACGGTGATCTGCAATGTCAAAGGGAGCTGCGCGGCGTTGCGAAGGCTCAGCACATGGATTGCGCAGCGGTGCCCAGGCATGGCTGCGGCGCTCAGCCGGACGTCCAGTTCGTCAGACCAGGCTTCCCAGCTGGTTTGTCCTGCACCCATGCGAACGGAGCGGGGAAGCTCCTTTGACCAGGGCGACAGCCGCGTGCCGTTCTCCATCGTGAGCCAAACCTGCTCATGAAAGGGTTCCCGGAAGCCGGATTCATCCACAGTTTCTGCATATTGGCGGTTGACGTGGCGGTTGTTCCAGGCCGAAGGCGTGGTTTGCTGGGGCTCCAGCTGAAGGATGTAATCGGAAGTTTCCGGGTCGAATCCACCGTAGTTCCCGGCGTGAAGCAGTTCCTTTTCGGGCAGAAGCGCTGGAATAAGTGGCCGCGTCGGATCTGGCTGCGCAACGGGTGTGAAATGCGCTTCAAGCTGGGCGCGAAGGGGGAGATTGCTGTGCAGAACAAGATCGAAATCTGGCAGCTGTGAAGGTTCACAAGGAGCGAGATAACCTTCCGAAATCGGCAGTACGAAGGCTTCCTGCAGAGCGGGGAGCAATTCAAACGGGCAGAATAAGCCTGCCTTCATATGCACCCCGTGCAGGTGGAAGCAGCGGCAAAGGGCGGCCAGGTCATGCAGCACAGCATAGCTGTCCCCGGATTCCAAAAGGACTGCGAGCTTGTGATGGCGGCAACGACAGAGGGCGGCAAGCAAAGGGAGACAGGCTGCTTGATCGGCAGTCAGTGCGGCGGAATCACTTATTGCATTGTGCTGCAGGGCTGCAAGCTGACGGATTCCGTTCAATTCAGCCAGATGGGGCGCAGGAACATCGTTCATGCTTGTTGTGAACCACAGGATGGCTTGTCCGCGCCCACCAAGAGTCATTTTCGCACGGAAGGACAGGCATGGTGAAAGGCTGGGAGCTGTCAGGTCAGCAGCGGGCTCGGTCAGCGCAGCCGGCTCATGGAGCGTTCCGCTGTGGCCGATAAAGGCTTCTGCATCGGTGCAGATGTGCAGCGCCAGAGGCGAGGGGATGGTTTCCAGCGTGTGGTGGAGGGTCAGATCTTTTCCACGTACGTGCAGACGCAGCTTCTCTGCATCATGGTTGGTTTCCAGACTGCTGACCGGACTATCCAAATCCGGAAGCAGGAGATCAGCTAACTCGATCAGCCGATCGCGCGTGGAAAGATTGGTGATGGTGATGATGTGCAGCGCGCGCTGCCTGATGGTATCCACCGTGCAGACAAGCTCTGCGCGAAGGCTGCCGCAAAGCTGTTCATACCGGATTTCACCGGGGGCAAAGAAGACGTCTCCAGGGAGCAACGCGCTGCCGAGACGGTAAATGCGTCCTTCGTCAGCAAGATAAAACTGCAAGCCGCCGGGTTCGCCAGGAGAAGCCGCAGCGCGCGTGAGGGGCAAACCTCTGTGATGCATTCCGGAAACGCCGTTGGCATCCGCCAACAGGGAAAAATCTGCCGTCCCCAGGAGATGCGCTTCCGGTGGGTAGATCAGCGGATGCGCTGTGTATGGAGCGCTGGCTTGGGCTTCCGGAGTCTGTCGCCTTGCACGCAGGACAGGCAGCCTCAGTGGCGGCTCCGGCGGCTGCAGGAGCGGGAGACAGGCCTCTACCTCCGGCAGCGAGCAGAAATACCGGCGGATCGGAGATTCCGACAAGATATGTGCAATCGCCATCAACATGATGCCCTGATGATACAGATCGTGCACCCCGACCAGCGCCGTCCCCTGCGTCATATCCACCGCATCGCAGAAGCCTTCCGGGCCCAAAGCACCAAGCTCGGCGAAGCGGCTGAGAGCGTCTGCCGCCATGAACGGCGCATAGGGAAGGCACAAGGCCGCCGCATGGGGAGCAAAAACAGGGGTGTGCTGGCAGCCCTTGATGGCACTTTCCGGTATCCCAAAGACGCCCTGACGATACCGCAGGGAGGGATCGAACGCGAACAGGCGGCATGAATCCTGTCCCCAAACTCCGTTATGACCGCGGGCTGACATAAGGCGAATGAATGTGATCGCTGCCTGTTCGTCAATTGGCAGGAACAGACCGCATAGCAGGTGTGCGGATGCAGTTCCATGAGCCGAAAATGCGCCATCGCCTTCCTGGAAACGGACGGCGGTTCGGTCAAGCCGGTGAAGATGCGAGGGTGGAATCTGGCCAAGAGCGCATCCCACGATGGAAAGCAGCAGCGCTTCATCGGCAAAGGCGGTGACATGGCCTGTGCCTTGTCCGTCCCTGTTGAGGCAGCGGTAAAACAACATGGCGCTGCGGTCGAACATGCGGGTCAGATCGAAGGCGGAGGCCAAATCAGCAGCTTCTGCAGACAGGTTGATGTATTCCTGTGAGAGCTCCGGAAGCCAGGTGCGCAGCGCCTGAGTGGTAGTAAGCAGCGCGGTCAGCAGGAAAGCTGTGCCGGCTGCATCCACCTGAGGGTCGTCAATGGTCAAACTCGGAAGCGTATAGCGCCGACAGGGGAGTCCCAGCGGCATGGGCAATGCTGCGACAGAGGCCAGCGTTTGCTGAAGCTGCACAGCGGCTTCGTTCGCCGAAAGCAGGGCGAGGTCCTTGGCGCAAAGGATGGAGAGCAAATACGCGCCGATCGCTTCTGGAGAGGTTGCATTTTCCTCCCCGTGAGAAGGCGCATATTGCACGGAGCATGGGGGCAGATATTGGTTTTCTTCGCGTACATGGGTGCGGAAGCAGTGCCAGACGGCGTTTGCGGCTTTATCCAGCAGGGTGATGTGGGCGTCGGTCAGCGGCTCTGCAGGAAGGATGGGCATATCCAGAAACCGGTGTGCAAGGGGAAAGCAGGCAAAGAGCAGCGTCAGGCCGAAGGCAGGCACAGCAGCTCCTGGCAGGATAAAGCCCAGTGTCCCAGTCAGCGTGGCAAAAAGCCCTTGCACCCATACCTCAAGGGTTACCCATTCGGGCGCAGCGGCAGTTTTGCGCCGCAGCAGCTGAAACAGCGCAGACGCACTGACGGCTCCGCGCATTGGAATCAGCGACAAGCGGCACAGAAGCTTCAGCCAATCGTCCAGGCGATGAAAGGCTGCGCCAGCTTCCGGTGCAAGCAGGGCAATGAGCAGCAGCAGCCAGTTCTGCGTCACGAGAGAAAACAGGATCAGGCCGCATTGCGCCAGCGGGATCAGGGAATGCCGGATTCGTTCGCGAAGACGAAAGCGAGCGATGTAGTGCAGAGGATTTGCGAGAATGCCTGCTGGCGTCTGCACCCACGGCAGCTGCCAGGGGCTCAGACGAAAGCCGTGAATAGCGGTGGTATATTGGGTCATCCAAGAATGTGTTTTTTCGGGCGTCGTCATGTGGGCGCCCGGAACACTGTACTGTCCAGCCAGCTCGCCGCACAGCGCTTCATGGGGGTGGTGTGGGGATAGCATACCGTCTGTGGCTTCGAGGAATGCATCGGGACGGATCAGCGCCGTGCCTTTGAAATCCGGCGACTCCTCCGGGAGAAGCATAGAATACCCACGATGACCGTTTGCGGTCGGATAACGCTGGCAGAAAGGGTGCGCCATGACGCTTAGAAGCCGTTCAAGCAAGCCGTGCGCTGGCTGACAATCCGCGGGAATGGTGAAAACATAGGCATACTTGCGCTCCAGGGAAGCGAGCTCTATGGTTGAGCAGGCGATGAGATCCTCGCATTCCCCTTGAGCGATCAAACGGCATACGGCGGTTATTGCGCCTCGCATTCCGGCACGGGCAGCGTATCGGTGGGTTGTGCCATCCCAGGCACGGCCTCGATGAAGATAGGAGATGCGCGGGCATTCATCCAAGGCGGCAATGGCGGAGGAAGCAGCCTGCACGATGGGCAAATCTCCGCTGCTGACGGCGGTGATGGCGGGGGCGAAGTCTCCCAGGAGCAGAAAATCTGCCGTTTCTGCGGGAAAAGCATGCATGACTGCCTTCAGCTGACGAACGGCCCGGATTGCGTCATGGGGAGATGCCATCTCGGCATGAACAAGGATCAGCGTCTTCATTGTGCTTAGATCATCGGGGCGTTTCATTCCGGGAAGCATTGCTGGCGGACGCTTACCAAGAAGATAACGGCTGACACAGCCGATGGTTATCGTGAAAAAGGGCAGAATGAAAACGGGCTGTCCGCTTTGTAGAAAGAGAAAACCGGTCACCACGCCAAAGATCACAAGGGCAGCGTAGTAAGTTCGGTCTGGCTGCAGCGCCAGATGGGCATAGAGCCAACCCCGACGGGTCGGAAGTGCATGCTGCAAAGCGCGCAGTCCCTCCGGCTGCTGGAACCAGTAGCCGATGTACTTTTCAAGAGAATGGTCTTCAGCCTCGCCGCACAGGATGAATGCCTGCCGAACCACCTCAGCGGCATCCAAATGTACGCAGCGGCTGATGCGGGCGATCTGCATCCGGAGCGCCAGCTGGGAATCAGCGGTCAAACGTGTATACACGCCGGAGGGCTCGTTTTGTAATAGATCGTGCAGTTTATCCGCAGGGGCGCAGCTTTCTGTCCAGTTCAGACGTTCAAGGGTTTCAAAGCACCCGAGTGCACGGCGAATTTCCTCGGCCAGAAGGAGCTGGCGCTGCATGCTGGACAGTGTGAGGGCTTCAGCAGAGAGCTCACGGCTCTTCAGCCAGACATCCAGCAGAGAAAGCAGCTGTTCCTTCTTCTGCAGACGCAGATGATCCAGAAGGGTTGATAGTCCGATGGAGTTCAAGCTATTTTTCTTCAGCATGGATTCCGGATTCCGGCTGCGTTCAAGTTGTGCTGCGAGTCGCAGACCTGCGCGGCGGTCGTGTATATCCTTTTTCATGGCTCGTAGGACTGAAATCAGCCGCTGCATTTCCGCTGCAGCGATGCAGAATGGAAAGGCAGCAACCTCCTGTGCGGTGAGATCGGAAAATGGGGAGGCTTTCAGCATATCAAGAAGTGCCTGGAGGCTGAGATCGTCACTGTCGGCAGCTTCTCGGGCAAGATCCATCAGGCGGGGCTCGCCGTCGGGCGATGCAGGAAGGGCAGGCAGGCGATGAATCATGCGGTTCAGCCGGGCCAGATGTGCGAGCAGGGCACGGGCTGAATCCAGCAGGGCGTCAAGGTCGGCGCCGGCGATATTCTCCCGGGAGATATGGCGGATCAGGCGGATGCTGCGTGTGTCAGGATGCAGGCGTACATGGCGCAGCACATGGACGGCTGAAGAGCCATCACCTTCCGCCGAACGACGAAGCAGGTATGTCAAAATGCCTCCCGCAAGCAGAAGAAGAAGCCCCGCGACGATCCAAAGCCAATTCATCCGATATCCCTCCCGATGGCAAGTTCCAGTTTACAGTATGGCAGTTGTAAACTTTCCTTATTCAGTTTCCGTCATGGTTGACAGTTGCAGGATAAATGATGTATAATATTTGCTGGCTTACTTTGATATTTTGAAGGAGCTTTATCTGATGATGCGTAAGATCATTTTTGCTGTGGCGGCGATCCTTGTCATACTGGTGATGGGATTCTTCATCTTTGGTGGGATCGAAGCTGAAAATCCCCCGGATGCAGCGGCAGCAGAATCATCAACAAACGTTTCTTTTTTGGAAACGCGTGAGCATGATGGCGTGATCTATGAGGGGCGTTCCTCTGGCGCGCTGACCACTGTACTGCTGATCGGCTATGATCATCGGGATCAGGGGGAACTGATTGATACGCAGGAAGGATTCATCCACGGTGGACAGTCAGACTTCCTGCTTCTGCTGGCAATCGACCATGAGAACAAACTGGTTCGTCAGCTGCAGATCGACCGTGATACCATGACGGACATCAAGTTCTACAGCAAGAAAGGCGCTTATTACGGCACCCGAAAGCTGCAGATCTGCTTGTCCCACGCCTATGGCGATACGCAGGAGCTGAACAACCGCAACGCGATCTGGGCAGTGGAAAATCTTTTGGGGATCGCAGGAGAACGGGATGGCGCGAAGATCGACTGGTATGTATCCATGGATATTACGGGCATCGACCGGTTGAATGATCTGCTGGGAGGCGTCACTGTTCCGATCAACGATGATTTCTCCTACTATGACCCGACCATGGTGCAGGGAACGACCATGACCCTCAATGGGGCTCAGGCCCAGATCTACTGCCGCCAGCGGTATCATATCGGCGATCAGAGCAATAAGGGGCGTATGGCACGTCAGCGTGTGTACATGAATGCGGCGACGGAGAAGCTGCGTATCCGCCTGGCGGAGGATAAGAGCTACGCCAACGAGCTGCTTAATGGTATGGGCATTGTCTTTGACAAGACAAAGATGCTGGATGAGAGCTTTGGCTTTACCACTACGGATCATTCCGGCACGCCGGTGACGGATACCCCTACGCATTATCTGATGACGGATCAGTCGCTGGACGGGATTGTTGCTACGCTGATGCGAGCCATGTCGTATGAGGTGTGCGAACCGGAAACGCTGGCGGGTGAGCATCGGCTGGGGACGAGCGGCCACATTGAATTTATCGCGGAAAAGGAAGCGGGACTGAAATGGGCGCTGGATGCGCTGTACCGCCCTGTAAACGAAAATACGATAGGAGAGAATGAAAGCAATGCCTTCTGAAAAGAATTTGCATTCCGGTCAGGGTGTGGAAGCTCGTTACCTGATGGACGATGATAACGCAGAGCTGGAGATCGATCTGGTTGAGCTGATGTACCGCATGATTGAAAAGATCAAGTGGATCATTGCAGCAGCAATGATTGGTATGGTCTTTGCGGGTGTGTTCACCAAGTTTTTTGTGACGCCCACCTATGAGGCAACCTCCAAGCTGTATGTACAGGAGGCCAAGGACAAGGTCGTTGACCTGAGCGCCATCAATCTGTCTGATAAGCTGGCTGCAGACTATGTGCAGGTGTTCAAGAACTGGCATGTGCATGAAAAAGTCATCAAGAGCTTGAATCTGCCTTATTCCTACAGGCAGATCCAGCGGATGCTGAACATCAGTATTCCTGATGATACCCGTATTATCGAGATTACCGTGACCAGCACTGATCCGCAGGAAGCGTATGACATCGCCATGATGTATGCCCAGGTGGCCCCCGCATTCATCGAAGCGAAGATGGAAACAAGCCGTCCCAACATCTTCGAGGAGCCTCGTGTTCCCACCAGGCCTTCTGCGCCCAATACGATCATGAACGTGATGCTGGGTACCTTTGCTGGTGCGGCCATTGCCATTGCGGTCATTTTCATTCAGTTCGTTTCTGATGACCGTATCC
Source organism: Christensenellales bacterium (assembly GCA_045132495.1). GTDB lineage: Bacteria > Bacillota > Clostridia > Christensenellales > Aristaeellaceae > UBA11524. The sequence goes on from JBGUSK010000022.1 coordinate 13,409, forward strand.
GCAATGCGGAGATGCTGCAGAAGCGTCTCGGCCTGGCTACCCTGGGCATGATGCCTGTGCAGGAGGGCGCTGCTCATAATGACATGAAGAACAGCAAGCATACCGGAAAGGGGGCGAAGAAGGCATGAAGAAGGCAATCATCCGCCAAATGAAGGCGCTGGATTACGCTGGCGAAGAAGCTATGAATACCATCTGCACCAATCTGGCCTTCTCCGGCCGCAACCTGAAGAAGATCGTCTTTACCTCCAACATGCAGTCCGAGGGCAAGAGCTGGATGGCGATGCATGTGGTGGCAAATCTTTCCCAGCGCGGCCGCAAGGTTGTCCTGGTGGACGCAGACATGCGTCGTTCCTTCCTGCTGCAGCGCTACAAAGTGGAGGTCGAGGGCGAGGCAAAGGGTCTGGCCCACTTCCTGACAGGTCAGTGTGAGCTGGAGGATGCCATCTATGAAACCAATATGGAAGGCGCCTGCATCATTCCCGCCGGACGTGATGTGACCAATCCCGTGTCGCTGGTGGATTCTCCCGTATTCTCCCAGATGCTGGATTTCCTGAGCGAGCACTTTGATATGGTCATCGTGGATACGCCGCCCATCGGCATGGTGATCGACGCGGCGGAGATCGCCTCCTGCTGCGACGGCACTGTCCTGGTGGTGGACTATAACAAGACCCGCATCCGTGAGGTGCGCGAGTGCAAGCGTCAGATGGAGCAGTCCGGTACACCTGTGCTCGGCTGCATCATCAATAAGGTCAGCTTCTCCTCCATCAGCTCCAAGAAGTATTACAATAAGTCCTACTACAGCCATTACCGCAGCGGCTACTACCGCAAGGAGCCCGGCGAGAAGGCTTGAGAACGACAACCGCCGCGCAGCTGCATGACACAGTTGTGCGGCCTTTCAAGTGAGATATGAACAATTACGTTGATCTTCACCACCATCTGATCTATGGCGTGGATGACGGCGCGCAGTCCCTGGAGGACATGCAGAAGATGATTCTGCGGGCTGCACAAGAAGGCGTGACAGAGCTTGTCTGCACCAGCCATGCGACGCCCGGCGTTGAACCTTTTCCTTGGGAAAAGTATTCCGCTCATTTGACGCAAGCAAGGGACTTTATCCGTGAGAAAGGCTTGACGATGCAGCTTTATGAAGGCTGCGAGGTGCTGTACACCGATGCATCCTCCCGTCTGGTCAGCGAGGGCAAGTACCCAACGCTGGCAGGCAGCGACCTTGTGTTGGTAGAGTTCTCACCCGACGCGACCTTTCAGCGGCTGTGTGAGGCGGCGAAATCCTTCGGCATGATGGGCTATAGTGTGCTGTTTGCGCATGTGGAGCGCTACGATGCGCTGCGAAATATGAAGAATGTGCGCACGCTGCGGGATGAATATGGCGTTTATATGCAAATGAATGCCAGCACAATCATCCATAAGCAGGGATTCTTTACAAAACGATGGATGAGCAAGATGTTTGCCGAAGGGCATATTGACTGCATTGCCACGGACGCGCATGGTCTGCAGACGCGCCGCTGCCGGATGAACGCATGTCATCAGCTGCTTGCGGAGCAGTATGGCGAAGACTTCGCGGACGAGCTCTGCGGCGGCTTTCAGCGGCGAATGCTTGAAATCTGACAAAATGAAAACGCATTGAAGTTTGCATGCTTCAGTGCGTTATTTTGATCATCAGGCAAACAGTGCCATCAGCGGGATATACGCCATCGGAAGGAAGATCGCCGGGAGCATGTTGCCCACGGGGATGTGATGCTTGTCATAGATCATGTTCAGGCCGATGCCCATGATCAGCAGGCCGCCCACTGCGCTCATTTCAGTGATAATGGGCGCGGTCAGCAGGGGCTCAATCCACATGGCCAGCAGGGCGATCACGCCCTGATATACCAGCACAGCCAGTGCAGACAGGCCAACACCCCAACCCAGGCTGCTGGTGAAGATGATCGCGAACACGCCGTCCAGGATGGATTTGGCGATCAGTGTGGAATGATCGCCCCGCAGACCGCTGTCCATGGAGCCAACGATGGCCATCGCGCCCACGCAGAACACCAGCGACGCAGTCACGAAACCCTTGGCAATGCTGCCCTCGGCGCCATTGGGAGATACCTTACGCTCGATGGCTTTGCCCAGATTGTCCAGGCGCTTTTCAATGTCCACCCAGGCACCCAGGAGACTGCCAATCACCATGCAGATGATGCAGCAGGTGACGTCCGCCGTCTTGATGGCGCTGGAAAGGCCAATGAGAATGACGCACAAGCCCTGTCCTTGGCCAATTGTATCCTGCAGCCGCTGGGGGATGCCTTTGCGCAGCAAAAGGCCAATGACCGTACCCAAGATGATGGCTGCGGCGTTGATAAGTGTGCCGATCATAATATCAGCTCCTGTAACAGAATTGGGAAAATCGGAAAAAGCCTGCCCGAGCGATTGCATCGGACAGGCTTCTTTGTGTGCTTGTCAGCAGTGACTGCAAAATTTTACGCGATATCAGGTGCGGCACTCAACAAGAGGCTCGCTCAAGATTGGCGGAAAACGTGACGAAGTCACTTACTCAGCAGCTTCGGTCTCCACGGGGTAGACGGAAACCTGCTTCTTGTCGCGGCCCAGACGCTCGAAGCGCACGATACCGTTGACCAGAGCGAACAGGGTGTCGTCCTTGCCGATGCCCACGTTCTTGCCGGGGTGGATCTTGGTGCCGCGCTGGCGCACCAGGATGTTGCCAGCCAGGGAGTACTGGCCGTCAGCACGCTTCGGGCCAAGACGCTTGGATTCGCTGTCGCGGCCGTTGCGGGTAGAACCCACGCCCTTCTTGTGAGCGAACAGCTGAAGATTCATCTTCATCATGGTATTTATCCTCCGATTTCAGAATGGTGGTCGTTTTCTCACCGAACCTTGCGAACGGCGAGGCGTACATAGTCGGGGTAAGCCTGTGCGATATTTTCAAGCCCGATGTGGAGCGCTGAAAGGAGCAGCTGCGCGTCATGCATTTGAGCATCTGTCATCTTTTCGGGAAGCAACACTTCCACGAAGCCGTCCTCGCCGCCGCGTTCGGTGGGGGAGAGCTTCACCAGCTGACAGAGGGCATTCTCCGTCGTGATCACGAGGGCTGAAATGCCTGCGCAGACGATGTCGCTGCCTTCCTCAGCATATCCGGAATGTCCCTTGATGGAAAAACCGGTGATGCGGGAAGCGCTGTCCACAAAGAGCGTACACCTGGTCATCAGGCGTTGATCGCGGTGATCTCCACCTTGGTGTAGGGCTGACGATGGCCCTGACGGCGGTGGTAGTTCTTCTTGGACTTGTACTTGTAGATCATGATCTTCTCGCCCTTGACCTGAGCGACGACCTTGCCCTCAACAGTCGCACCGGCGACAGTGGGGTTGCCGACCTTGATCTCACCATTGTTCTCGACCATCAGAACGTCGAAGGAAATGGTGGAACCGTCTTCCTGGTTCACCTTGTCGATGTAAATGGTCTCACCCTGAGACACGCGGTACTGCTTGTTGCCGGCGCTGATGATAGCGTACATGCAAAAGCACCTCCTATTATTACTCGCCAGGATTTGAGGTTGTGCAGATGCACATTGACAGACCTCTCCTGAGCGGCCAGCATTTATGATACCACACACACTTCTGGCTGTCAAGGGGAAAATACAGGATTTTCAACACTTTGCGCGTTATTTTGTGAAGAAATTACGCAGCTTGCCCTCGCGGTTATAGCAGATACCCTGCCAGCCGCAGTGCAGCGCGCCCTCAATGTTGGCGGGGCTGTCGTCAATGAAGAGCGTCCGGGCGGGATCAAGCCCAAAACGCGCTGTCAGCAGCTCGTAGATCTCGTGGCCCGGCTTCACAAGATGCTCCCGCCCGCTGACGACATAATTGTCAAACAGGCTGAAGAAATCATGCTTCTTACAGGCATAGGCAAATTCCTTGTCCGCGTAGTTCGTCAGCGCGTAGAGCTTCACGCCGTGCGCTTTGCAGGTTTTTAGTGCCTCCACGCCCTCAGTGATCACGGGGATGTCCACCCAATCCGTCATAAGACGGCGAATGTAGGGCTCCATTTCCGGCGCAGTTTTTGACATGGCTGCAATGACCTCATCGACCGAAGCGCTGCCGCGATCACGCATGCACCAATAGGGTGACTTGAATACCCGAATGGTCAGCTCTGCATGCAAATCCGGCCTGTCGGGGAGGATTCGGTTCAACAGCTCGTCGAAATTCCACAACAGCAGAACATTTCCGACGTCGAACACCACCGCATCGATTTCATCCCAAGGCATGGTTTGGAACTTATCGTCAATCATCAGGTTCATTCGTATCACCTCGCGAATAGCATAGCACAAAATGTTGGGCTTTTCAAGATTGCGCAAATAGTGTATAATAGCCGAAAAGGAGGAATCCGAAATGAAACGAGTATTTCTGACCGTGCTGGATGGTGCGGGTGTTGGTTATCTGCCGGATGCCGCGCAGTATGGCGACGTGGGCTCCTGCACCTGGGGGCATGTGGTTGACAAGTGTAAGCCCCATCTTCCCAACATGGCGAAGCTGGGTATGGGACATATCGAGGGCACTCATTATCCTGCTGATCCGCAGGCTGTTGGCGCATATGGCCGATCTATGGAAGCCAGCGCTGGCAAGGACACGACCACCGGCCACTGGGAGCTGGCGGGCTGCAAACTGGATAAGCCTTTCCCGACCTTTACGGACACCGGCTTCCCGGTGGATTTTATCGCCCGTTATGAGGAAGTCATCGGCCACAAGGTCATCGGCAATTATGCCTCCTCCGGTACCGTTATTCTGGATGAGCTGGGCGAGGAGCACATGAAGAACCGCACGCCCATCGTCTACACCTCGGCGGACAGCGTCTTCCAGATTGCATGCCATGAGGAGATCTACTCCCGCGAGGAGCTGTATGAGTTCTGCCGCATTGCCCGTGAAATGCTCACTGGCGATTTGTGTGTGGGCCGCGTGATCGCCCGTCCCTTTATCGGAACGGGGAAGGGAGCGTTCAAGCGTACCTCCGGCCGCCGGGACTTCGCTGTGCCGCCTTTCAGCCGTACGCTCCTTGACGCCTGCGAGGAAGCCGGGATGGCTTCCCTTGGCGTGGGCAAGATCGAGGACATCTTTGCCGAAAAGGGCCTGACCGGCTCCAACCATGCCAGCGGCAATCCGGCCTGCATTGATGCATGGATGGATTACATGAAGCAGGACTTCACCGGCCTGTGCTTCACTAATCTGGTGGACACGGACTCTCTCTACGGCCATCGCAATGATGCGGATGGCTTTGCCAAGGCGCTGGAATACTTCGACCAGAAGCTGCCGGAAATCCAGGCGTTGATGACCGACGATGATCTGCTCATCATCACGGCTGATCACGGCTGCGATCCGACTTTCCCAGGTACCGACCACACGCGCGAGCACATTCCGCTGATGGTCTGGCACAAGGGCATGAACAAGCTGGTCAACCTTGGCACTCGCACTACCTACGCCGATGTGGCTGCTACCTGTGCCGAATGGCTGGGTCTGCCGGAACGGTTCGGAGCGACGTCCTTTTATGACAAGCTGAAATAACGGAGGATACACACATGCAGGACTACATCACCAAGCTCCATACCGCCGCCGACTACATCCGTGAAAAGGTCGGCGGGGCGGATATCGGCGTCATCCTCGGCTCTGGCCTGGGCGACTATGTCGAGGCCCTTGAGGACGCGAAATACGTCGATTACAAGGATATTCCCGGCTTCCCGCATTCCACCGCGCCCGGTCACGCCGGACGCTGGTGGACGGGCAAGCTTCATGGCAAGCGCGTGTGCATGATGCAGGGCCGCTTCCACGCTTATGAGGGCTGGAGCATGGAGGAGGTCACCATGCCTGTGCGCGTCATGTCCCTGCTGGGCGTAAAGACGCTGTTCGTGACCAATGCAGCGGGCGGCGTGAACCTCAAGTTCTCTCAAGGCTGCCTGATGATCATCAGTGATTTCATCAACAATTCCGGCAAGAATCCGCTGACTGGCCCCAATCTCTCAGAGTTCGGCGTCCGCTTCCCGGATATGTCCCATGCCTACGACCTTGACCTGATCGCTCTGTGCGAAAAGCAGGCGGAGAAGCTGGGCGTCACCGTGGAAAAGGGCGTGTACATGTGGAATAACGGCCCCACCTACGAGACGCCGGCGGAGGTCCGTATGGCCCGAATTTTGGGCGCGGATGCGGTGGGCATGTCCACCGTGCCGGAAACCATCGTGGCCCGTCACTGCGGCATGCGGGTGCTGGGCGTGAGCTGCATCACCAACATGGCAGCGGGCATCCTCGACCAGCTGCTGGACGAGCAGGAGGTCATCGACACTGCTGCCCGCGTGAAGGGCACCTTCCGCGCACTGTTGGACGCTACCATTGAGGCGATGTGATATGCGAAAGATTGCACTCATCACAGGCGGTAGCCGCGGCATCGGAGCGTCCTGCGTCCGTGCCTTTGCGAAGGACGGGTACTCGGTGATATTCCTGTATAAAAACAGCCGTGACAAGGCGGAAGCACTTGTGCAGGCGCTCCGTGCTGAAGGGTGTGACCTTGCTGCATATCAATGCGACGTGGCCGACCCTGCTCAGGTAAAGAACGTCATCGCGGATATCCTGCGTATCTATCGGCGCGTAGACGCACTGATCAACTGTGCAGGTATTGCC
>JBGUSK010000023.1:0-39623 GCA_045132495.1 Christensenellales bacterium
GCGAAGTATGGACGGGATAAACGCTGAAAGCATCTAAGCGTGAAGCCCACCTCAAGAATAAGACTCCCATCCGCAAGGAGTAAGACCCCTGGAGGACTACCAGGTGATAGGTCAACGCTGGAAGTGTGGTAACACATGCAGGTTGTTGATACTAATCGGTCGAGGGCTTGATTCAAGCGCTTGATATAACAAACCCGAATGAGAGCAGCAATGCAAACATTCAAAGAAACAATGAGATCAATTGTAAAGGTCACATATTGAATCCGATTTGTGCAGTTGTCAGGGTGCAACCCGCAAGGGTTGAGGCCCTAGGCTCGTGAGACTTGTCACTGAGAAGTGCAAAAGGTCAAAACGGGTCGAAGACCCCCTACCGGTGGTAATGACGGAGAGGTCCCACCTGTTCCCATACCGAACACAGTAGTTAAGCTCTCCAGTGCCGAAAGTACTTGGCTGGACACGGCCCGGGAGGATAGGTCGCTGCCGGTTCCCTCTTAAAGCATCTCACTTGTGAGGTGCTTTTTTCGTTGTTTTGGGAGAAGCGCGAAACGTGTGTATGTGTGGTGGTTGAGACTGCAACAACATAAAATAATAAATGATAAACATTAATTAATAGTTGACAAATGTAAAACATCATGCTACAATGAATCCACCAAAACAAGGAGGACAACATGATGGATAAGCTCGTTTCGACTGCACGCAAGATTGATGTGTTTTTCAAAATCGTTGATGTTCTGCTCAAAATCGCATTTGTCGCCTGCCTGGTTTGCGTGGTCATCGTGGCTGTGGCGGGGCTGTTCAACCTGCCCGATGAGATGATTGGCAGCTTCGATCAGATGCTAGAAATCGATCACCTGACCCTTCACATCGCCGATGGTTATGCGCCGGAGTTCCGCAGCATGCTCCTTCAAAATGCGCTGATGTGCGTCCTGGTTGCGGTGATTTGCATTGTCGCCATCCTCGGCGTGAAGACCATTCGCGCTATCCTCGCGCCGATGAAGGAAGGCCGGCCCTTCCACAGCGAAATCAGCAAGAACCTGCGCAAGTTGGGCTGGCAGGCGCTGATCATCAGCCTGATGGGGCAGGTGCTGGAGGCCGTCAGCCTGCTGACCGTCGCCGCCACGATGAAGCTGGAAACGCTGCTCGTCAGCGAAAAGATCACCCATGTGGACGTGAACATCAGCTTCGACCCGAGCTTCCTGATCATCCCAGCGGTGTTCTTCCTGCTGGCTTACGTCTTCAAGTACGGCGAGCCGCTGCAGACGCTTTCCGACGAAACGCTGTAAGGAGGTGCCGATATGCCGATTATCCTGCGCCTTGACCGCATGATGGCCGACCGCAAGATGTCGCTGAACGAGCTGAGCGAGCGGGTCGGCGTGGCGAACGTTAACCTGTCCAAGCTCAAAAATGGCCACGTCAGCGCGATCCGCTTTTCCACCCTGGAGGCCATTTGCGACGTGCTGGACTGCCAGCCGGGGGACATTCTGGAGTTCCAGCGGCCCAAGAAGGACGAATGATTTTAGGGAGCATCCCAGCAGGGGTGCTTCCTTTTGTTTTGGATTTGTACTTTGCTTTACGCCGGGCGCGGCGGTGTGGTATGATGGTCTAGTACAGAATAAATACGGGGAACATCCCCCATCCCCTTGACATTCCGGCCCCGATGGGGCATAATAAGCAGGTCAAAACACTTTAGCACACTAACGCAACAGAACGGAGGCACCCGCATGATCGCCATCATCGACTACGGCATGGGCAATTTGCGCAGCGTCCAGAAGGCATTCGAGTACCTCGGGTATGAGGCTGTCATCACCGATTCGCCGGATGTGATCGCCTCGGCGAGCCATGTCATCCTGCCCGGCGTGGGTGCCTTTGAGGACGCGATGAAGCGCATCCGCGAAACGAAGCTCGATCAGGCGCTGTTGTCTGCTGCACAGGCGGGCAAGCCGGTGCTCGGCATCTGCCTGGGTATGCAGATGATGTTCGAATACAGCGACGAAAACGGCCATTTCGAGGGCCTGGGGCTGTTCCCCGGGACGGTCACCCGGTTCGAGGATCGCGGATTGAAAATCCCCCATATGGGCTGGAACACCCTCGAGACCCGCGACTGCCCCCTGTTCGACGCGGGGGACGGCCCATGTGTGTACTTCGTGCACAGCTACTGCATGGCGGAAGTCTCCGACGAGTGGACCGCCGCTACCTGCACCTACGGCCAGACCTTCACTGCGGCCATCTGCAAAGGCAATGTGATGGCCACCCAGTTCCACCCGGAAAAGAGCGGCGAGGCGGGCCTTCGCATGCTCAAACGATTCGCAGAATGGAGGGGCACGGCATGTTGACCAAGCGCATCATTCCCTGCCTGGACATCCGCGACGGGCGGGTGGTCAAGGGCATCAACTTTGTGGATATCCGCGACGCGGGCGACCCGGTGGAAGCCGCCGTCCGCTACAACGAAGCCGGCGCGGACGAGCTGGTTCTGCTGGACATCAACGCCTCCCACGAGAAGCGCGGCGCGATGCTGGACGTGGTCAGCCGCGTGGCCGAGCAGGTGTTTATTCCCTTCACCGTGGGCGGCGGAATTCGTGAGATCGACCAGATCAAGCAGATCCTCCGCCTGGGCGCGGACAAGGTATCCATCAACAGCCCGGCGGTGAAGAACCCCGACTTTATCACCGAGGGCGCGCTGCGTTTCGGCAGCCAGTGCATCGTGCTGGCGATGGATGTGAAGGCCCGCACGGGCGGCGGCTGGGACGTGTACATCAACGGCGGCCGCATCAACACCGGCATGGACGCGGTGGAATGGGCGGTCGAGGGCGTGAAGCGCGGCGCGGGCGAAATTCTGCTGACCTCCATGGATACAGACGGCGTGGGCGGCGGATTTGCGCTGGATGCGACCCGCACCATTGCGGATGCGGTGGGCGTGCCGGTGATCGCCAGCGGCGGCGCGGGCAAGATGGAGCACTTCCGGGATGCGCTGACCGTCGGCCACGCGGACGCGGCCCTGGCGGCGACGCTGTTCCACTTCGGGATCATGAAGATTGCCGATTTGAAGGATTATTTGGCGGGTGAGGGCGTGCCAGTGAGAAGGGTATAAGCAACAAAAGCGAATTTGTTTGGTAGATGTACGCTTTCTTCTGAGTTGACTTCATGTGCAGCAGGGAGCCGCTTTCGCGCGTCGAAAGCGGCGCAAAGCCGCCGGGGGAAAGCCAACATGGGCTTTCCCCCGGACCCCCTCCTGTTCCTTTGGAGTTGCGTGAGCGGCTGCAATGTGGGGCGGCTCTGGTTGCAGAGGATTGCCTGAATTTCCACTTGTCGCGGAAGCAATCCTCTGCAAAATCGCCGCACGGGCTCCTTTGCGGGTTGAGCGGCAGCCGCACTGGCTTGAAGGAACGGAGTTATTCAAAGAATTTCAATTTGGCACGTTTCCATGCCATTCAGGAGGCTATTATGTCCTACGAAAGTGATCTGGCCCTGCGCCTTGTCCCCTATGTGGCGGGCGAGCAGCCGAAAAATGTGAAGCTCATCAAGCTCAACACCAACGAGAACCCCTATCCGCCGTCGCCCAAGGTGGCGGAGGCTATCGCTGCCATCCCCGCGGACGCGCTGCGCCTCTACCCCGACATGGACGCAACCGCCCTTTGCGCAGCCATCGCTAAGGTGAACGGCGTCAGCCCGGAATGCGTCTTTTGCGGTAACGGCTCGGACGAGGTGCTGGCCTTTGCCTTCGCGGCGTTCTTCGCGGGCAAGAAGCTGGTCGCGCCGGACGTGACCTACTCCTTCTACCCGGTGTACGCCAGCCTCTTCGGCGTGGAGTACGAGACCGTCCCCCTGAATGCCAAGTTCGAGGTGGACGTGGAGGGCCTGATGCAGGGCTGCCCCATCGCGCTGGCGAACCCCAATGCCCCCACGGGCATGCTGCTGAAGTCCGCCGAGGTGCGGCGCCTGGCGGAGCACACCCGCGATCATGGCGCTGTCCTGCTGGTGGACGAGGCCTACGCCGCCTTCTCCCCGGAGAACGCCCTGCCCCTGCTCAGCGAGTTCGACAACGTGCTCATCACCCGCACGTTCTCGAAGTCCCACGCGCTGGCGGGCATGCGCATCGGCTATGCCATCGGCAGTCCGCGGCTGATCAGCGCGCTCAAGCGCATCCGCGACAGCTTCAACAGCTACCCGCTGGATCGCCTCGCTCAGGCTGCCGCCGAAGCCGCCATTCTCGACACGGAGTACACCGCCGGAACCGTCCGCAAGGTCTGCGAGGCCCGCGACAGGTGCCGGGCGTTCCTGATCGGCTCGGGCATCCAGTGCCTCAAGAGCGCGACCAACTTCCTCTTCGTCAAGGCCGACCCGGTGGACGCCTCCCATGTGCAGCAGAAGCTCCGCGAGGAGGACATCCTGGTGCGGCACTTCAAGGCCGAGAGGCTGAAGGCCTGGCTGCGCGTGACCGTCGGCACCACCGAGGACATGGAGATCGTCACGGAGAAGCTGCTGGATTACTGCAAGTCGGTGTAAAGGAGGGCGCGCATGCTCATCATTCTCGAAGGCGTCGCCATGTGCTTTATCCTGCTGATGGTGTGCATCATCGGCATCCAGAACGGCCCGGTGGGCGAGGTGTACTTCTTTGAGCCGGAGGTGCAGGAGCGAGTCGTCCAACTGGGCCTGACCACGAAGGCCAAAATCAAGCGGGATTATGCGATCGCTGGTGTGGCGCTGTTCCTGCCGGTGCTGATCCTGGTGCCGGCGATGGTGTACTTCGTCAACGGCGCGCGCACCTTCATCGAGCTCTTCTGGCAGATGACCGCGGTGCTGATGATCATGACCCTGTTTGACCGCATCTTCATCGACTGGTACTGGGTGGGTCACACGAAGGCCTGGATCATCCCCGGCACGGAGGACCTGATGCCTTACATCCCAAAGAAGACGATGATCGGCAAGTGGGTGGGCAGCCTGGTGGGATTCCCACTGATCGCGGCGATCCTGGCAGCGGTGATGACGCTCTTGGCGGGCTGAGGAACGATATGAACAAGATCCGCTTTGCAATCGAACCCAACGTCAACTATCTGTACCACATGCTGTCCGTGGCCCGCTGCGGCTACGACAACGACTATGGCGCGAAGTACCGTCCCCTGTACCCGGCGGAGGATCTGGCTGTCTTTTCGGACAACCGCGAATTGCTGACCATCCAGGGCGGCGTGCACTGGGGCGAGCTGTACAGTCTGCTGATCTTCAACCCGGCGGGATACGCGGATTCGCTGCCGGATTACTACGGCGGATTGCTGGACATCTGCGAAAGCATCCGGGCCGGATCGATCCCCGAGGGCGTCGACGAAAGCCTCGTCCCTTATACGGACTTGATCGGGCAGCTGTCGCAGATCCTGCTGAAGCATCAGGACAGCTACCTCTGCGATATCTTCTCCGGGGAAAGGGAGCGGATCGCCGCTGCCATCGCTCCTGTACAGGCGTGGTTTGAGGCGCATGACTTCACCGCCCGGGCGGAGGAGCTCGTCGGCTGCGAGCTGGCGGCGGAGGCCTTCACCGCGACCATGGTGTCCTCCGTGGCGCATGGCCCGGAGGCCATCGACCTGACAGCGGAGAAGGATCTCTTCGGCATTGACCACAGCACCATGGATGCGGTGTATTTCATCGGGCATGAGTTCATCATCTACCTGCTGAAAGCCGCGCTGCGGGAGAAAAACGCCTTCCACGGCAATGAAACCTGGTCGCTGACGGAGGCGCTGGCGGAATACTACCTTAAGCGCCTGATGGGTGATACCCGCTTCTTTGACGGACAACGGGAGTGGCGGATCTTCTACGAGCAGCAATCCCCGGGCCTGACCGCGGTGCAGCTGTACCGGCTCGCCCTGCAGGAACTGACCCGAGAATAAAGGAGGAACGACCATGCTCTGCCCCTACTGCAACAAGGAAATGACCGACGGCAACCTTAGCTGCGATCCCCGCGGCGGAATGATCTTCAGCCCTGGTGACAAGCCGATGAAGTTCTTTGACCGCATCGGCGGCACCGGCAGACTGACGGCGGCCAAGAATAACGTCTGGACAGCCATCATTGTGAAGGCAAATTTCTGCCGCCCCTGCCAGAAGATCATCATCGACACCGACGTGGTGAAGTGATTTGTGCAATCGAAAAGGCAGACGATGAAGGTCGTCTGCCTTTTGGTATGGGATCGTTGGGAACGGGAGACCAATGGTCGCTCCTACGGCGGCTGAACTTCAGCAACACACGGGCCGACCAGTGCGGTCATTCCCGCCTTCTGCGGGCGAAGAAATCCTTCATCAGTGTGCCGCATTCTTCCGCCATCACGCCGGATTGCCATTTGGTTTGCCCGGACAGGGCGGGGTCAGCCGGCAGGTCGTACACGCTGCCGCAGCAGCCCAGCTTCTCGTCCGCCGCACCGTAGATGCAGCTTTCAAGCTGGCTCATCACCATGGCTCCGGCGCACATGGGGCAGGGCTCCAGGGTGACGTAGAGCGTGCATCCCCGCAGCCGCCAGTCCCCCAGAACGCGGGCGGCCTGACGCATGGCCAGCAGCTCCGCATGAGCGGTGGGGTCATGGTCGGCTTCGCGGCGGTTGTGGGCCCGGGCGATGACCTCGCCGTCTTTCACGATCACTGCGCCGACGGGGATCTCGCCCTCCGCAGCGGCGAAATGTGCTTCTTCAAGGGCAATGTGCATATAATCCATAGACATACCTCACAAGCGCGCTGCCGGGCGGCGATCCCATGGCAGCGCAATCGGGTGCAGCGTCACGCTGCTCTTGAAATGATTGTATCACGGGAAGGAATTTTAATCAAGCGGGAAGAATTTATTCAGCAGAAACGTTATATATGTAACAGAACGAGGTGAGGATGATGAAACGTATGTGGATGCTTCTGGTGCTCCTGCTGATGTTGGCTTTTACTGCGACGGCGCTGGCGGAATCCCCCTATGAGAAGGCTGACAAGCCGTTGACCCTCTTTGCTGTCAACGTGGGCAAGGGGGATGCGCTGCTGCTTAACTGCGGCGCGGAAACCTACCTGATCGACGCGGGATTGCAGGAAAACTGGGGCGATCTGTCCCGGGCGCTGAAAACCCTGCAGGTGACGCGGCTCACCGGCGTGATTCTCACCCATACTGACAAGGATCACGCAGGCGGATTGCTTCCCCTGGCGACCTCCTCCATCGAGGTGGAGGCCTGGTATGCCCCGGCGTACTATGCCGATATCAAGAAGGAGAGCAAGCATCCGGCGGTGGAGGCTGCGGCCCTGCGCGGACAGAAGGTCAATTTCCTGCGCGCGGGGGATGAGCTGCCCTTGGGCAACGGAAAGCTGACGGTGATTGGCCCCATCAGCGCATCCGAGGTGGAGAATTGCAACTCCCTCGTGCTGATTGCTGAAGCCAGCGGCGGCCGGATGCTCCTGACTGGCGACATGGAATTCCCCGAGGAGGAGGAGCTGCTGGCAGCGGGGGCGATCCCCCCGTGTTCTGTGCTGAAGATCGCCAACCATGGCGAGAGCGATGCGACCTCTGCGGAGCTGATCCGCGCGGTGCAGCCGGAGATCGCGGTGATCAGCACATCCACTTCAGCGGAACCGGATACCCCCAGCGGGCGAGTGCTGGCGCTTCTGTCCTCCGCCAGGACGAAGTTCTACCAGACCCAGGAGGCCCAATCCGGCGTGCTGGTGACCATTGATCAGGGCGAGGTGACCGCCAACCTGATGGACTACAGCGATTTTCCGGCGGCAAACAGGGATGTTGCTATTGCGGAGATCGACAATCAGGATGACTGCATCCGGCTCCGCAACAGCGGAAAAGCAGCGGCGGAGGTGGGCGGATGGTACATCGTCAGTGAGAAGGGCAACCAGATTTATGTGCTGCCTGAGGGCGCGGAGATCGCGCCCGGAGGGGAGCTGGTGATCACCTCCCAGTCCTCGGACAGCAGGGGCGATCTCACCTGGCCGGACAAGAAGGTCTGGCATAAGTCCAAGGAGGATGCGGCGTTCCTCTACGATGTGTATGGACGGTTGATCGACAGCATGAACTGATCAAGCATGCAGCCCGCGCCATGAGGGCGCGGACGCTCAAGAATAATGGCAGACCCGATCAGCACGCGGGAGGTCAATGAAGGGAAAGATAATTCAAACGCGCGAAAAGGGTCGAAGACCCTGGCATAAGTCCAAGGAGGATGCGGTGTTCCTCTACGATGTGTATGGACGGTTGATCGACCAAATGAAATGAATATAAAAGCGCGGCTTCCATGGAGGAGCCGCGTTATTTATGTGAGTCTGCGGTATTTCCAGGTGATCAACAGGCTCCAGATGCTGTAGACTGCCATGATGAGCATGAAGATTCCCACTGGGATCCCCATCCGATTGTCAAATGTGATGGCCTTGCAGGCGGCCTCATAGCTGAGGAGCTCCGCGCCATCCACGGAAAGGGCGAGGATACGGCTGCCGTCTGTGCGCATGTCAAAAATAGTTCCGGCGGGATATACCTTCAGCTTGTCCAGCAGCGCTTTATAGGCCACTTTGGAGGAAATGGACAACCGGTCATGGTCGGAGAAATCGAAGTGAATAGCATGCAGGTGGTGGCGGACGTAACTGGCTTCCACCCGTTCCAGCGTGGCTGACACGGGAACGGTGTCCTCAAAAGGCGGCGGCGCGCTGACCCATGGGCTGATGAAACCCAGAATGCCCAGTCCCAGCGCGAAGATCAGGATCGGAACGGCCAGCCATGGCGGCAGGGCGTTGCGGAGCAGCTTGCGGCCTTTTTTCTGCCGGGATTTGCGGCTCATTTGTTTCCTCCGTCATTGAGATACCTGTACTTCACATACCCATCCAGATTCCCGTACTCGCTGACGGTGATGCTTTCGATCTCCAAACGTTCCATCACGGCGACAAGAATGCAGATGCCATGGACGATAATGTCTGCGCGGTTGGGCTGCAATCCGGGGAGCTGCTTGCGTTCCTCAAGGGACATATCCGCCAGGTCGCGGGCGATGCGCAGGACGAAGTCCCTGGTCAGCACGGTGCCGTGCATGTAGGTGCGATCCGTCCAGCGGATGCCCTTCATGATGGCGGCAAGGGTGGTGAAGGTGCCGCCGGTGCCGCGCCACTGGACGGGGAAGGTCAACGCGGGATGAAGGCGCAGCGCCTCCTCCAGGATGTCAGCAGCGATCTGCTGCACCGCAGAAAGGTCGCCGTGGTCGCGGATGGGCTGCATCCCGGCGAGCCGCACGGCGCCCATCTGGCAGGAGAAGCCGCAGCGAACATCCATGCCGTCGCCCACGATGATCTCCGTCGAGCCGCCGCCGATGTCGATCACACCGGAATCTCCGCCGTCCGTTGCGCCGAAGAAGGAAAGGGCCGCCTCTGTCTCTCCGGAGCAGATCTCGAGGGTCAGACCCGTCTCCTTGCGCAGCAGCGCGGAGAAATCCGCCTGATTGGCTGCATCCCGGGTGGCGCTGGTGGCGAAGAGGTGGATTGCGTCAACGCCATCCGCCCGGGCGGATTCCGCCATTTTCTTCACCGCTGCGCAGGAATTTGCCATCGAAACGGCGGACAGATTCCGGCCCGCATCCAGTCCCGCAAAGAGCCGCGTACCCTCCCGATCCCGGCGGATTCGGCGCATCTCGCCATCCGATACCTCGCAGACAAGCATCCTCACAGAGTTTGATCCGATCCCGATGACAGCAACCTTCATGTGTACCTCCCATCGTAACAAAAAGGGCCTTTGCCGCACGCAAAGACCCGCGTTAATCACGCATTTCGTCCATGATGATCTGGTATTCTTCCTCGGTGTAGCCCTTGAGCACGTCGGGGTCCTCAAAGGTGAAGATGATTTCGCCCTCGCGGATGAAGCCGTAATGCTCCCGGGCCTCGTTTTCCACATAGCCGTCGGAGCCCACACGGGCCAGCTCCAATTCCAGGTTGGCATGCTCCATGTCCATCACGTTGACGGTGAGGCGCAGCGCCTCATCCTGTTCATGGAGCTTTTTGATGTCCGCATTGACCCAGATCATCGCTGCGCAAAAGAGAATGATCAGCAGCACAGCAAGAATGGCCATGAACTTCCAGCTGAAATACCGCCGGTCCCGATCCACGCGCGCCATGCTGTCTTCCTCCCCTGCAATTTGGTAATCATTATTATTCTGCAAGGGTGGGGGAGTTTCCTGCTGCAGATGGAGGAGAATTTTTACCAGCCGGAGGGCGGGGCTTCAGGCGATGGAGGATTCTGCTGATGGGCGCTCCCAGCCCTGCGGCATAAAGCGTGCCGCCGATGCAAAGTCCCAGCAGGCCGTAGAGCCGCAGCCCCTCGCCGCTGGACGTGAGGATCCAGCCCACCGCCAGCGCCAGTCCAGCCGCGCAGAGCAAATCCGCCGCCATGCCGAGCCAGCGATTCAGCTGGTGCAGAAGGCCTGCCAGCTGCACAAGGAGACCCACGGCTGCGCCGCACAGCACCATCAGCAGGAAGGTGCGGCACTGGGACGCCTGGGCAAAGAGTACCTCCAGCGTCATCCCAGGGCCCGGCGGAGGAAGCCGCCACGGCGCTTCACTGCGCCGCCGTCGTAGACCATGCCGTCAATGGCGCCGTCCACCAGGAGCCGGCCTTCCTCCAATTGCAGGCTGGACACATGCAGGCCGGAGCCGGTAAGGACGAGTCGCCCCCCGTGGGTATGCAGGACAACCTCGTTTTCATCAAAGCGCTCCACATCGGTCACGCCGGTGAGGACGGCTTTTTCCCGCTTGTCGAGGGTCAGGCCGTAGTTTTTTTCAGGCACAGGATTCATTGAGTTCCCCCCTTTGCGGGGAGTATATGAGGCTTCACGGGAGCTTATGCCGGTGAGCCCAGTAGCCGACGTACTCAATGCCGTCATCGCCGATGAGCGGCTTTTTGCAGGGCACGAAGCCATGGAGCACCAGGGCCAGCCGACGCTGCATCATCACCGGCAGGGACTTGGTGAGGATGCGCTCGCAACCGAAATGCTCATGCATGGCAGGAAGGATGGTGCTCAGCAGCTCGTCAAACACGTCGGAGAACTCGTACTGCCGGTTCACGTCGATGCGCAGCACGCCTTCGCCCTTGCCGTCCTCGCCGTCGCTGCGGCGGAACATCTCCACTGTGCCGACAGGGCCCTTGGGGGTCAGGATCGTCCAGCGGACAAAATGCCCCTGCTCATAGGACCGGACCCACATGTTGACGCAATCCTCCATCTCCCGGAGGGTAGCGTAGCGGAAGTCACTGGTGCAGTTATCGGCATTGAAGTAATGCTGGGCCTGCTTGTCGCTGTAGACCTTGAGCAGCCCGGGTGAGTCCTCCTTGCGGATGAGCCGCAGCACGAAGCGTTGGGTGATGAAAACCGGACAGGATTCATAGACGCTGATCATGGGATACCTCCTTGCATGAAAGGGAATATATGTTCTTATACGACAGACGAACAAATATTCCTGCAAAGGTACGAACAAAATTTCGCATAAAATAGTAGCCCGGAATGTCCGGGCTGGGGATTAAGAAAAAAACCAGGATGGATTCAAAAACATTCCAGAAATAATCCCGGAAACGAGGCGGCTGCTGATCAGTCCAGTCCTCCCTCATCTCTCGGCAGCGATAGATCGCAACGGTGACGATGCAGAGCAGCATGAGCGCCAGCAGGATAAGCCCCCAGGTGATAGGTTTCATGCACAGGCCTCCTTTCCACGCCCCATCATACCACAGAAGTTCCGCTCGCACATCAAAAGCCGCCCCAAAACATCCCTGGAGCGGCTGAAATGTCGGGAATAGGCCTCATCCGTCAGCGAACGAGTTCGCTGCCACCTTCCCCAAAGGGGAAGGTATAGGAAGTGCGGCCAATCAAAAACCTTCCCCATGATGGGGAAGGTGGATTTTCGCGCAGCGAAAAGACGGATGAGGCCGTCAGTCTTCATCCTCCGGCCCTTCAGCTTCCACCCACGCGTCGTAGGCGGCTTCCAGGCAGGCAAGGTGGCGATCCACATGCTGGATGTCCCACAGCTCCGCCTCGATGATGCGCAGGTAGAGGTGGAACAGGCTCTCGTAGTCCTTCTCCTGCCGGAACTGCTGCATATCGGCGGCGAGGGCCTCGGCGTCAGACACGTCCGCGTTCAGCTCCTCAAGGTTCTCGATGCAGCCGCGCAGGATGCTGCCGATGGTCAGGTCGAAATCCTCGCGCTCCAGCGTTTTGCGGAGCTTGCGCAGCCGCTGCACGGATTCCTCCGGCGGATAGCCCTCCTCATAACCGGCGATGAGGTACATGAAAACCTCGCCCATGCGATCCCAATCATCGCCCATGCGTCCGCCGATGAAGAGCTTCGCGCCCTTTTCCAGGCCGAAATCGTCGTTGGCGTACAGGGCCATCATGGGCAGCATCTTCACCTCGCGGTGGAGGTTCACCCAGTCCTCCGGCTGGAAGGGGGTCTCGCTGTCGTAGGCAAAAAGCGCCAGATACAGCCCGGTGGGGTGCTGGCGGATGGTCATGCGGCAGGTGGAGGTGATCGCATCGCCATAGGGATGCGCGCCGATCATCGGGTAGAAGAAGGTGCTCTCGTCGCCGCCCTCCAGACGGGCGTGTTTGCTGATCAGGGAGATCAGCTGCTCAAGGGTCAGGTCGGGCTTGTCGTCCTCCTCCTCGTCGAACCACTGGCAGTGATCCAGCAGCAGACGGCACAGGCGGATCATATCCTCCTGGGTGCCAAGGGTACAGACGCGGGCGCGGTTGAGTGTAGCCATGGGGATTCTCCTTCTGAATTGGTTATCACAGGTATATTCGACGCGGAGGGCGGATGTTCCTGCCGGGGGGCTCCCCCTCAGTCGCCGTAGGGCGACAGCTCCCCCCAAAGGGGGAGCCTTTTGCAGTCGTCTTATTTCGCGAGGTGAGGAAAAGAGGAGTAACTGAGGCTCCCCCTTGGGGGGAGCTCCCGCGAAAGCGGGTGAGGGGGTCGCTCCTCAAATAAACATACTCACCTGGTTCGTCTCGCTCATGCCCTCGAGGGTACCGTGGGAGCGGAACATCTCGATGATGGAGGCAGGCACGTGGGCCCGATCCTTCAGATCCTCAACAGAGAGGAAGGGCCCCTTCTCCCGTTCGCGGACGATGCTCTCGGCCACGCTCTCACCCAGACCGCCAAGGCTGGTGAAGGGCACGCGCAGGGATTTTTCGTCCTCCATCTGGAAACGGGTGACGTGGGATTTATACAGGTCGGCGGGCAGGAAGCGGAAGCCACGCATGTTCATCTCCAGCACCAGCTCGAGGGAGGTGAGGGCGTCGCCGTCCGCACCGGTGGCGTTGGGATTCTCCTTGATGCCCTTGATCTTCGCCCGGATGGTGTCCGGATCGGCGATCATGGTCATCGCGTCAAAGCCCTTGCCGCGCAATGTGAAGTACGCCGCGTAGTACGCCAGCGGGCGGTGCACCTTGTACCACGCCACGCGCAGGGACGACATAACGTAGGCCACCGCGTGCCCCTTGGGGAACATGTACTTGATCTTCTTGCAGGAGTCCATGAACCATTCGGGCACCTTCGCGTCCAGCATGGCCTGCTCCATTTCAGGCTTGAGGCCCTTGCCTTTACGGACGGATTCCATCGTGGTGAAGGCCATCTTGGGGGCCACGCCCTTGTCGATGAGGTAGTTCATGATGTCGTCACGGCAGCAGACGCACTCGGAGAGCTTCGCCGTGCCGGAGCGAACAAGGTCTTGCGCGTTGCCCAGCCACACGTCGGTGCCGTGGGACAGGCCGGAAATACGCACCAGCTCCTCCATGGTGGAGGGCTTGGTGTCGTCCAGCATGCCGCGGACGAAATTGGTGCCGAATTCCGGGACGCCCAGCGTACCGGTGGAGCAGTCGATGTCCTCCGGGGTCACGCCCAGAGCCTCCGGGGAGGAGAAGAGCGAGCGTACCGGCTTGTCGTCCAGGGGGACGGCCTCGGTGGGGGTGTCGGTGATCTCCGCCAGCATGTGCAGCACGGTGGGGTCAACGTGGCCCAGGCAGTCCAGCTTGACCAGGATGTCATGCATGGAGTTGAAGTCGAAATGGGTGGTGTTGAAGTCGGAGTCGAGGTCGTCCGCCGGGTGCTGCACGGCGGTGAACTGGCAGATGTCGTACTCCTTGGGCACGACGACCATGCCGCCGGGATGCTGGCCGGTGGTCTTCTTCACGCCCTCGCAGCCAGCGGCCAGGCGCTCCTTCTCGGTGTTGCCGGCCTGAATGCCCCGTTCCTCGAAGTACTTGGCCACATAGCCGTAGGCGGTCTTTTCCGCCAGACCGGAAATGGTGCCGGCGCGGAACACGTGATCCTTGCCGAACAATTCTTCCACGTAATGATGGGCGCGGTTCTGATATTCGCCGGAGAAATTCAGGTCGATATCGGGAACCTTGTCGCCCTCGAAGCCCAGGAAGACCTCGAAGGGGATGTCGAAGCCGTCCTTGGCGAGGTTCCGCCCGCAGATGGGGCAATCCTTGTCCGGCAGGTCAACGCCCATCTTGTAGGTGGCCTTGTCCACGTCAAAGAAGCCCTTGCGGCAGTGCACGCAGCGGTAGTGGGGCGGCAGGGCGTTGACCTCCGTGATGCCGCACATATGCGCGACGAAGGACGAGCCGACGGAACCACGCGAGCCCACCAGATAGCCGTCGTCGTTGGACTTCTTCACCAGCTTCTGGGCGATGTTGTACAGGGTTGCGAAGCCGTAGCCGATGATGGACTTGAGTTCCTTCTCGATGCGGGCCACGACGATCTCCGGCAGCTCCTCGCCGTACATCTCTTTCGCGCGGCCCCAGGTCATGTTCTGGATATTGTCTGCCGCGTCCTCCCACAGGGGCTGGAAGGTGTCCTCGCCCTTGGGGTGGATGGGGAATAATTGAAGCTTCTCCACCTGGTCGGCGATCTTGCGGGGGTTGTCGATGACCACCTCATGGCACTTTTCCGGACCGAGGTAGGAGAATTCCTCCAGCATCTCGTCGGTGGTCTTGAAGTAGAGGGGCGCCTGATTGTCCGCGTCCTCAAAGCCCATGCCGGCCTGGATGATGGCGCGGTTTTTTGCGTGATGGGGGTCGAGGAAGTGCACATCGCCTGTGGCGACCACGGGCTTGCCCAGCTCCTCGCCCAATTTCACGATGATGCGGTTGAGGTCGCGCAGACCCTCCTCGTCAGGGATGCGCCCCTCGCGCACCATGAAGTAGTTGTTGCCGATGGGCTGGATCTCGAGGTAGTCGTACCAGGAGGCGATCTCCTTCAGCTTCTCCCAGGGCTCGTTGGCGAGCACCGCCTGGAACAGCTCACCCGCCTCGCAGGCGCTGCCGATGATCAGGCCTTCGCGCAGCTCCTGGATCTTCTGCTTGGGCATATGGGGCCTGCGGCGGAAATACTCCAGGTGGCCGATGGTGACCAGCTTGTTCAAGTTCACCAGGCCGTCCTGCGTCTTCACCAGGATGATGACGTGGTAGCTGTCGCCGATGGCGCCGCCCTTGAGGGTGTTAAGGTCGGCGAGGGTCGCCAGGCTCTTTTCCTCCTGGAGCTGTTTGATCATCTTCGCCAGGCAGAGGGCCGTGGCGGTGGCGTCATGCACGGCACGATGGGCGTTCTTGAGGGACACCTGCAGCTGCTTGCACACGGCGGAGAGCTTGAAGGACTTCATCTCCGGGAACATCTTGCGCGCCAGTGTCAGCGTGTCGATGATGGGCGCGGAGAAGGTGCGGCCCAGGCGTTTCAGCTCGGCCTTGAGCAGCGATGCGTCGAAGGCTGCGTTGTGAGCGGCGATGGGCGCATCCCCGATGAAGTCCATGAGCTTGGGGATGGCAGTCTCGGCGGTTTCCTTGTCCGCCAGCATCATATCGGTGATGCCGGTCAGCTTGACGACTTTCTCCGGGATGGGCTTTTTCGGGTTCACCAGCAGGGACAGGGAGTCCACCACCGTGCCGCCCACCAGCTTCACCGCGCCGATCTCGATCACGCGGTCGGTGGCGGTGTTAAGGCCCGTGGACTCAAAGTCCAGCACGATGATGGGGTCGTCCAGGGAGCGGTCGTCGGGATTCTGCACGACGGCCTTCTCGTCGATCATGTAGCCCTCGCAGCCGGGGATCAGCTTGATGGGCTGCTTTTTTGCCGCATTGAAGGCGGCCGGGAAGGCCTGCACCACGCCGTGGTCGGTGATGGCGACGGCGGGATGCCCCCACTTGATGGCGCGCTTGATCAGGTCGCCGGCGGGGGTCATGGCGTCCATGGTGGACATATTGGTGTGCATGTGCAGCTCGATGCGCTTTTCCTCGGCCTTGTCCTCGCGTTCCACACGCTCCATGGGCACCATGTCGCGCACGGAGATGGACAATTCCCGGGCGAAGTTGTCATACATGCACTCGCCGCGCACCTTGACGTTCATGCCGACCTTGATCTGATTCACCTTGTCCATGACAGCGGCGCGTTCCTCGGCGGTAATGGGCGGCAGCGGCTCGTCCTCGTTGCGCTTCTTGCCGAACTGATTACGGCGGAAACGGAAGAAATTCTTGCACAGGATGGACGAGGTATAGTCGGTGATCGCGAAGGTGACCAGCAGCATCTCGCCGCCCTTGAGCTCCTTCGTCTCCAGCTTGAAGATGTCTCCCTGCACCACCACCAGGCCCGCGTCGGAGGTCAGCTCCTTCATCTCGATGGGCTTGTCGGCGATGGCGCGGCCCATGATGGGCTTGCCGATGGCGGTGTCGGTCATGGTGGGCGTGACGATATCGGCTTTCTTTGCCTCCTCCGCCGCAGCGATAGCGGCAGCCTTGGCGGCCTCCTCGGCGCGCTCCGCGTCGGATTTCTGCTCCTTGGGCTGGCGGGGCTTGCGTTCCTTTTTCTCGGCCTTGGGCGCAGACACCGTGGAGCCATACTTCTCCGCCAGCTCCTTGGCCGTGATGGCGACGTTCTGCTCCTTCTCCTTGGCAGCGCGCAGCTCCTCAAGGCGCTTCTCCTGATCGCCCGCGACGGTCAGCTCCACCGGAATGTCCAGGGAGAAGATGTCCTTCACTGCCTGGGAAAGACGGGCAGCCACGTTTTGCTTGGCCATGTAGGTCATGGAGAAGGGATCGGGGAAGGTCAGCGTGATGCGGTCATCCAGGCAGCGCCAGTCGATCTGATCCATCCAGCTGATCGAAGCGGGGTAGTTGCGCTTGAGGAAGTCCGTCAGCACGGGCTTATAGGCGCTGATATTGTCCTGGAAATCCTCCTTGAGGCCGGGGGATACGACGCGCAGGGCCAGGGGCTTCTGCGGGAAAATGCGTCGCAGAATGCGCTCCATTTTCAAAAAGGAGACTTCTTCTACCAGCACATCCGATTCAAAGGTGATGTACACCTTGCCCTGCGCCTTGACATAAACGACCTTGGGAGCCTTCAGCTGGCCCTTGAGGTGGGGGAGCTCGGCATAAATCTGGGCAAGCAGGTCTTCGTAGCTCATGAGGGAGCCTCCTTTCTGTAATATGCAGATAGTTTATTATATCGCAAGCGGAGGGGTGGGGTCAACAAGGAAGCGCACAAAAAGGCTTCCCCTTGAAGGGAAGCTCCCGCCGCAGCGGGTGATGAGGTGGAAGCGTCAGAAACGGTCATGTAGCATGGGGAGAGGACGCTTCTTTGTGGCAGGCTGAACAAGGGTGAGCGGCTCTTTTGCGGCTGCGTGAGCTGTTTCTCGAATCCGGGGGATTCTCGAAAGACGCGTGGGGATTTTTCCGTCTGCGGACGGGGGTCTCCGACGGCCAGGGCGCTGCCCTGGACCCGCGAAGGGCCACAGGCCTGCTCGACACCCTTTTTTCTCCCTTAGTTGGCTGACTTTTCAGCGGCAATTTTGCGCGCTACTTTAATCAGCTCATCCGCCAGATTCTCTTCTACCTTGATGGGCTCCTGGCCCTTGATAAACAGCACGCCGCCCTTCTTGCCGCCGGCCATGCCGACGTCTGCCTCGCGGGCCTCGCCGGGACCGTTGACCACGCAGCCCATGACCGCGACCTTCAGCGGCACTTTGATGTCGGAAAGCTCCTCCTCCACGCGCTTGGCGATGCCTGCCACGTCGATGCAGGTACGGCCGCAGGTGGGGCAGGAAACCAGCTGAACGCCCTGGGTGCGCAGATTCAGTGCGCGCAGGATATCCCAGGCAGCCTTGCCCTCGGGGATGGGTGAGCCCGTCAGGCTCACGCGGATGGTGTTGCCGATGCCTTGCGCCAGCAGTGCGCCGATGCCGATGGCGCTCTTGATGGTGCCCTGACCGGGCAGGCCTGCTTCGGTGACGCCCACATGCAACGGATAGTCACACTTTTGCGCCGCCAGCTGGTAGGTGTCGATGGTCAGGCGCACGTCGGAGGCCTTCATGGACAGCACGATGTCCTCAAAACCGACCTTCTCCAGCATGCGGGCATGGGTAAGGGCGCTTTCGACGAGGCCTTCGGCGCAGGGGCCGCCGTATTTGGCGAGAATGTCCTTCTCAATGGAGCCGGTGTTCACGCCGATGCGGATCGGGATGTGATGGGCCTTGGCGGCAGCGGCCAGCTCCCGGACATTGGCTTCGCCGCCGATATTGCCGGGGTTGATGCGCAGCTTATGGATGCCGTTTTCCGCCGCGGCGATGGCGAGACGGTGGTTGAAGTGAATATCCGCCACGACGGGCACGGGGGAGCCATCCACGATGGTGCGCACAGCCCTGGCGCATTCCTCGTCGTAGACGGAGCAGCGGACGATGTCGCAGCCCGCGTCGGCAAGGGCGCGGATCTGGGCGAGGGTAGCCTCGGCGTCGCGGGTGTCGGTGTTGGTCATGGACTGTACCCAGACGGGGTTATTGCCGCCGAGGGTCAGATTGCCGAGGCGGACTTCACGGGTGGTGTACATATATGTGTTCCTCCTTGGGGGGCGGGCGACCAATGGTCGCCCCTACAATTGCGTACGCGGATGATGTCGTAGGGGCGAGCAGTGCTCGCCCGTTGTGACAGGGCCCTCTCAGTCATCCGGCAAGCCGGATGCCAGCTCTCCCTCCGGGAGAGCTGTTGCCTTTAGGCGATTGAGATGGCCATATTTCATTGTACCACAATCAGTCATGAGATGCAAACAGCCCGCCAGCAAAACTGACGGGCTGCTTCTCAGTTGAAGAAAATCCGCACAATATCCTTGTAGGTGAAGAAAATCATCAATCCAAAGAGGAATACCATGCCGATCAGGTGCACCAGAGCCTCGCGCTCGGGTTTGATGGGCTTGCCGCGCACTGCCTCGATCAGGTGGAACACGATGCGGCTGCCGTCCAGGCCCGGGATGGGCAGCAGGTTCATCACGCCCAGATTGACGCTGATGAGCACCAGCAGGCTGATGAAGGCGTTGAAGCCGTCCGCCTGTACGGCCTGGGAGACCACCGCCACCGCGCCCACGGGGCCGGATACCTGATCGCGGATCTCCGGGTCGGTGAAGATGCCCTTGAGTGCGTCAAATACCGCTGTACCGGCTTGCGCGCAGTAGTCCCAGGCGGCTGTGATCGCATCCCCAAAGGGCATTGACAGCGTCCGGGTGGCGAAGGTGATGCCGATCATGTAGCGCCCGTATTCCTCGTTCCAGGCGGGGGTCATGGTGAAGGTGCGCTGCTCGCCGCCGCGCAGGACAGTGATATCCACCGCCGCGCCGTTGGTGTTCAGGGCTGCCTGGATCTCCGCCACGTCTGCGCCGGAAAGATCCACGCCGTCCACGCCGATGATGGTATCGCCTGCCATCAGGCCAGCCACCGCGGCGGGGCGATCCGCGTCCACCGCGTCGATCATGGGGAGGATCTCCATCATGCCGCTGCTCCAGTAGAAGGACAGTGACACCACAAAGGCCAGCACGAAGTTCATCACCGGGCCCATGGCGACGGTAAAAATGCGCTTCCAGACGTTCTGTTTGCCGTAAGCGCGGGGATCGTCCTTGCTTTTGCCCTCCACGTCGTCCTCGCCGTAGAAGGCGCAGAAGCCGCCCAGGGGGATGGCGCGCAAAGAGAATTTCGTGCCGGACTTGCCCGTCCAGCCAACGAGCTTCGGGCCCATGCCGATGGCGAATTCCATCACCTCAATGCCGCAAATACGCGCCGCGATGAAGTGGCCGAACTCGTGCACCGCGATCAGGATGCCGAGGAGGAGAATACCGATCAATACATACATAGTAGGGGTCTCCTTGTGGTGTGTTTACTTGCGGACGCCAGGCAGCAGCTCAGCGACGACACGGCGAGCTTCCTGATCTGCGCGGAAGATGTCTTCGAGGTTGTTCGCGGGCATCGGGCCGAGCTTTTCCAGGGCGCCCTCGACCAGACGGGTGATGCCGCCAAAGGGGATCTCGTCCGCGAGGAACGCTGCAACGGCTGCCTCGTTTGCGCCGTTGAGGATAGTGCAGGCCGCACCGCCTGCGTTCAGGCATTCCTTGACGATGCGAAGCGCCGGGAAGCGGACTTCATCGCCGCGCTCGAAGGTCAGCTGACCCAGCGCGAAGAGGTCAAGGGGCTTGGAGCCGGTAGGCAGACGTTCCGGGTAGGACATGGCGTACTGGATGGGCACGCGCATGTCTGGCACGCCCAGCTGGGCGATGACCGCGCCGTCTTCAAATTCCACCGCGCTGTGGACGATGCTCTGGGGGTGCACCACGACCTCGATCTTCTCCGGGACCATGTCAAACAGCCAGCGGGCCTCGATAATCTCCAGTGCCTTGTTGAACATGGAGGCAGAGTCGATGGTGATCTTCGCGCCCATGGCCCAGTTGGGGTGATTGAGGGCTTCTGCCCGGGTGGCGTTGTAGATGCGCTCCTTCTCCCAGGTGCGGAAGGGGCCGCCGGAGGCCGTCAGCAGGAGCTTCACGGGCTGATTTCCCGCCGCGCCCTGCAGGCACTGGAAGATGGCGCTGTGCTCGCTGTCCACAGGGAGCAGGGGCTTGCCGATCTTCCGGGCTGCGTCCATCACCAGATGGCCGCCGGTGACCAGGGCTTCCTTGTTGGCCAGAAGCACCTGCCGGTTCGCCTGCAGCGCATCCATCACGGACTGCAATCCCGCGATGCCCACCACGCTCACCAGCACCATGTCCGCCGGGATCTCTGCGGCCGCGACATGCAAGGCTTCCTTGCCCATCACCCAGCGGCAAAAGCGCAGATCGGCAGGGATGTCCTCCATGGGGATGGGCTCGGTCAGGCCGGCCATCTCCGGGCGGAAGGTGCGTACCTGCTCGAAGAAGAGCTCGCGGTTGCGGTGGCCGGTCATCGCGACCACGCGGAAGCGCTCCGGATGCAGCGCCACCAGCTGCAAAGCCTGGGTGCCGATGGAGCCGGTGGAGCCGAGGATGGAGATCGTCTGCATAATGTGCCTCCTTGGATAGCATATGCACGGGACATCGTCCCATTCAGCGAAAAAACGCGGCGCGGTTGGTTCGCGCCGCAGGGGGTGTTCGACCCATTTTTTCCAAGAATCAGAGAACCGTCAGCATTCTGTAGCAGAAGATGATCACAGCCATGAAGATGACGCTGTCCAGCCGGTCCAGCATGCCGCCGTGGCCGGGGAACAGGTTGGAGAAATCCTTGATGCCGCAGTGGCGCTTGATCAGCGAGGCAAAGAGGTCGCCCAGCTGACCGGCCATGCCGCCCAGCAGGCCCAGCAGCACATAATGCCACCATGCCGGGAGCACCGCGCGGGACTGCACTGCCAGCAGCCATGCAATGCCGCCCACCAGCAGGGAAGCGATCAGGCTGCCGACGAGTCCGCCGACGGCGCCGGAAATGGTCTTGTTGGGGCTGACTGCAGGGCAGAGCTTCGGCCCGCGCAGGGTAGAACCCACATACAGCGCGAAGATGTCCCCCACGCAGGGGATGGCGATCATCAGGAAGAAATAAGTCAGCTGAACGGACTTGGGCTCAATGTTGACCAGCGCCAGCATGGCCATGCCCGGCAGCACGATGGAAACAAAGGGGATCAGGCTGTAAAGGATGTCCTCCAGCCTGGGTTCGCGGCGGAAGATGATGCATGCCAGCGTCACCAGCGCCACGCCGATCGCCACGGGGATCAGCAGCTTGGCGCCGCCCAGGGCCAGCAGCGGTACGCTCAGCACCATGCCTGCCCAGGTGGGCCAGCTCAGGGGGTGATGCCCTGCTTTGGTCAGCGCGCTGTATTCCTCATACACCGCAAAGCAGATGATGGCCACCAGCGCTGCAGCCAGCACAACGCCGCCGATGCCCAGCAACGCAAGGGCAACCGCAGCCATGATCGAGGCGGTGATGACTCTCTGCTTCATTGTTTTCACTCCTTATCCCTTGTGTCAGGATGATGTTAGCACAGCATGTTGAACGCTGCGTGAACTTATTTGATGCGGCCCCCGAAGCGTCGCTCCCGTCCGCCGTAGGCCATGAGGGCCTCATCGTAGTCCTGGACGGAGAAATCCGGCCAGAGGACTTTCGGGAACAGGAACTCCGCGTAGGCGCACTGGTACAAAAGGAAGTTCGACAGCCGCATCTCGCCGCTGGTGCGGATCATCAGATCCACGTCCGGCTGATTGGCGGTGTAAAGCCGGTCGGAAATGGTCTGCTCGTTCACATCGGCGATGTCAAGCTTTCCGTCCTTCACGTCCTGCGCGATGGACTGCGCCGCCCGCACCAGTTCAGCGCGGCCGCCGTAGTTCAGGCAGATGTTGAGGGTCAGGCCGGTGTTGTCGCCGGTGCGCTTTTCCGCCTCGATGAGGACTTCGCGCTGCTTGTCCGGGAACACGCTCTTTTCACCCAGAATGAGGATGCGCACGTTTTTCTCGTCCAGCTCGTCGATCTCGGACTTGAAGAAGTCCAGGATCAGCTGCATCAGCGCGGCAACCTCTTCCTTGGAGCGGTTCCAGTTCTCCGTGGAGAAGGCGTAGATCGTCAGCGCCCCGATGCCCAGATCATCCGTGTGACGGATGACCTCGCGCAGGGTTTCAACGCCCTGGCGGTGGCCCATGGCGACGTTCAGCTTGTGCTTCTTGGCCCAGCGCCCGTTGCCGTCCATGATGATGGCCACATGGCGGGGGAGCTTCTGGAAGTCCTCCCGCACCATTGCGCTGCGGCGGACGGTTTTTCTGAAAATGCCCATAATACCTCAAAAAGGCAGGCCCGCAGCCCCTCGCGGAACCCACGCGTCTGCCTGATGATATCATTCTTGACGAGGATCTCCGTCCTGGAACGCGCTGACCGTCAGCTCGCCCTCGCGCACACGGATGACCCGCATTGTCCCCTCGCGGGGCTCGGCGGAGTCGTCCCCCTTGCGGCGGGGCGCACAGGTAACAAGCACCTTGGGCTCCAGGCCCCAGGCGCGGGCGGTTTCAAGCGCTTTATCCAGCGGAAGACCCAGCAGGGATTGCCAGTTCGCCATGGAAATCAGACCTCCATGATCTCCTTTTCCTTGGCGGCGGCGACAGCGTCGATCTCCTTGATCGCCTTGTCGGTCAGCTTCTGGGCGTCTTCCTCGGCCTTGTGCTGATCGTCTTCGGTGATGAGGGAGTCCTTCTTGAGCTTCTTGACCTGCTCGATGGCGTCGCGGCGGATGGAGCGCACGGCGACCTTCGCGTCCTCGGCGCCCTTCTTGACCTGCTTGGTCAGATCCTTACGGCGCTCGGCGTTCAGCTCGGGGAAGATCAGGCGGATGACTTCGCCGTCATTGTTGGGGTTCAGGCCCAGATCGCTGGTCTGGATGGCCTTCTCGATGGCCTTGAGCATGGTCTTCTCCCAGGGCTTGATGACCATCATGCGGGCTTCGGGCACGGTGACGTTGCCGATCTGGTTGAGGGGCGTGGGAGTGCCGTAGTAATCCACGGTGATGCGATCCAGGAGCTTGGGATTGGCGCGGCCGGCGCGGATGGCCTGCATGTTGTTCTGCAGCACGACGATGGTCTTATCCATCTTGACCTTTGCCTGGTCGAGGATTTCCTTGCAAGACATAAGTTGACCTCCTTGTATGGGGGATTGATTGCTTCTTCTATTGTACCTTGTTTTATTGGAAAACGCAAGGATTTATTTGCGGCTTTGCACCTCATCAGTCGCTGCGGCGACAGCGGCTGTCAGCCGGACTCCGGCCCCTCAAGGGGAAGCCAAGGAAGGACGAGCTGCAAAGCCTTCCCCTCGAGGGGAAGGTGGACTCCCGCTTGCGGGAGGACGGATGAGGTGGAAACACCACGCTCAGTTGATTAAGGATGCACAAACGTGCCGATATCGCTGCCTTCCAGCACGCGGATCAGGTTCTCCGGGTCGTCCAGGCCGAACACGCGCACCATGGGCAGCTTCTGCTCGGCGCAGATGGCGAAGGCGGCGGCGTCCATGACCTTGAGGCCTCGGTTCAGGGCCTCGCGGTAGGTGATGTCCTTGATCAGGGTGGCGGTGGGGTCCTTCGCGGGATCGGCGGTGTACACGCCATCGATGTTCTTGGCCATCATGATGGCGTCCGCCTCGATCTCGACGGCGCGCAAGGCCACGGCGGTGTCGGTGGAGAAGAAGGGGTTGCCGGAACCGGCTGCGAACAGCACCACGCGGCCCTCCTTCAGATGACGGCGGGCAGCCATGGCATTGAAGGGCTCGCAGAAGCGGTCCATATCCACGGCGGACTGCACCACGCAATCCACGCCAGCCTTACGCAGCGCGTCGGACATGCACAGGCAGTTGATCACAGTACCCAGCATGCCCATCTGGTCGGCGACGACGGCGTCCATGTTGGCGCTGGGGCCCTGACGGCCGCGCCAGATGTTGCCCGCGCCGATGACGATGCCGACCTCGATGCCCATCTCGGTGATGCGGCGGATCATTTCGGCGGTCTCGCGAACCTTGTCGAAGTCGAATAGGTCATTTCCGGACTTGAGGGCCTCGCCGGAAAGCTTGAGGATGATGCGCTTGTATGCAGCCATGGTGGTGTCCTCCTTAATTCTTAATTCTTAATGCTTAATTCGTAATTTGGCTTGTGTGAAGCACGAAGCGGAGGCGCTCCCACACGATCTATTAAGAATTACGAATTAAGAATTAAGCATTTGAAAAATGCGGGGAACCGCATTTTTCATGCAGTTCCCCGAATGTGTTTGAAATTACTTGGCCATGGCAGCGATTTCAGCAGCCAGGTCATCCTTGCGCTTCTCGATGCCTTCGCCGCGCTCGAAACGGACGTAGCGAACAACGTCGATGGGAGCGCCAACCGCCTTGGACACCTCGGCAACCAGACCCTTTACGGTCTTGTCGCTGTCCTTGACGAAGACCTGCTCCAGCAGGCAGACTTCCTTGTAGTACTTCTCGACCTGACCCTCGACGATCTTCTCGACGATCTTCTCGGGCTTGCCAGATTCGAGGGCCTTCACGCGGTAGATCTCCTTCTCCTTCTCCAGGTTCTCGGAGTTCACTTCCTCGCGGCGGACAGCCTCGGGCTTGGCAGCGGCGATCTGCAGGCAGATGTCGTGAGCCAGCTCCTTGACGGCCTCGTTGTCGCCAGCTTCGGTGGCAACCTCGACCAGAACGCCGACCTTGCCGCCCATGTGGATGTAGGAAGACACCAGACCAGCGGTCTCGTAACGGGCGAAACGGCGGATGGAAATCTTCTCACCGATAGCCACGGTGGCGTCGGAAATCATGTCTTCGATGGTCTTGGACTCGTCGTCCACGAACTTCTGCTTGTTCAGCTCGTCCAGGTCGGCGGGATTGGCCAGGGCCACATGCTTCGCAACGGAGTTGGCGAAGTTCATGAAGTTGTCAGTCTTGGCAACGAAGTCGGTCTCGCAGTTGACTTCCACAACAGCGCCGACCTTGCCGCACTCGGTGATGTACTGGACAACAGCGCCCTCGGCAGCGATACGGCCGGCCTTCTTGGCAGCCTGGGCCAGGCCCTTCTCACGCAGCCAGTCGATGGCCTTGTCCATGTCGCCGTCGTTCTCCATGAGGGCCTTCTTGCAGTCCATCATGCCAGCGGCGGTACGCTCGCGCAGTTCCTTAACCAGAGCAGCAGTAATATTCGCCATGGTGAATTCACCCTTTCAATCATTTATAGTAATTATCAATGTGGCGCCCGAAGGGGTGCAGGGGGCGATCGGAAAGCCCCCTGCGTCCACACTTGATAATCAGAAGTTACAGATCAATGCAGAATGCATTGCCGGGCGAATTACGCCTCGACGGGAGCTTCCACAGCCTCAGCGGACTGCTCGCCCTGCTTGCCTTCCAGGATGGCGTCGGCCATCTTGCCGGCGATCAGCTTGACAGCGCGGATGGCGTCGTCATTGCCGGGGATGACGTAGTCGATCTCGTCGGGATCGCAGTTGGTGTCAACGATGGCAACGATCGGGATGTTCAGGATGCGGGCCTCGGTCACGGCGATGTGCTCCTTGCGGGGATCGACCACGAACAGGGCGCCGGGCAGCTTCTTCATCTCGCGGATGCCGCCGATGTTCATCTCGAGCTTTTCGCGCTCGGCCTTCAGCTTGATGACTTCCTTCTTGGGCAGCACCTCGAACTGGCCGTTGGCTTCCATCTTGTCGATGTCGTTCAGGCGCTTGATGCGGGTCTGGATGGTCTTGAAGTTGGTCAGCATGCCGCCCAGCCAGCGGTTGTTGACGTAGTACATGTTGCAGCGCTTGGCCTCGGACTCGATGGACTCCTGAGCCTGCTTCTTGGTGCCGACGAACAGCACGGTCTTGCCGGCCATCGCGGTGTCGCGGATGAAGTTGTAGGCCTCGTCAACCTTGCGGACGGTCTTCTGCAGGTCGATGATGTAGATGCCGTTGCGCTCGGTGAAGATGTAGGGGGCCATCTTGGGGTTCCAGCGGCGGGTCTGGTGGCCGAAGTGCACGCCAGCTTCCAGCAGCTGCTTCATGGAAATGACTGCCATTGTGGTGTTCCTCCTTGTTATTTAGCTGCCCTTCCGGGTTCAGCTTGGACCTCCCTGTGGGCTATTGTGGTGCTCCACCGCGCCTATCGTTTCAGCACAGCACAAGGAACCACAGCACACAGGTGCGTAGTCGGTTGACATTATAGCACAGTGCAAAGCCGATTGCAAGCCCTTTTTCCCGGGAATTTCAAGGCTTTGCGGATTTTTTGATGTATACAGCGCAGAAAAAAGCAAATCCGCCTGAGAAACATGTCCGCAGGCGGATTTGGGGTTACTTCTTGTCGGCGGGATCCTCAGGCTCGACCGGCTTGCGCCTGTAGCTGACGATCAGCAGCACCGTCACGGCGCCCAGGAAGCAGAACAGGCTGATGTTGAGCAGCAGTGCCTTGGCCGTGCCGGCGAAGAGGCCGACGAGCATCAGCAGGATGCTGGCGAAGATGAGAACCAGGCCGATGACGGCCAGGATACGCTGGGTCTGGGGTTTCATGCGGGTGTACCTCCTTGGTTGGGTTGAGGATATTGTAGCATGGATTTGCGCCGGTGTAAATGCGGAATTTGCGGGAGAAACGCCGTAGGGGAGACCATTGGTCGCCCGTCCCTGTGCAGCAGGGTGTCAGTGCTTGTTGCGCGTTCTCCCTCAGTCTTCGCTCGGTGCTTTTCAAGCCCCTCACAAATCCAGCTCCCTCCCGGAGGGAGCCTCTGTCTACATTGCAACTCGTCCTTTCCTTTGTGGCCTACTGAAAACAGAAGCAAGGAAGGCGACCAAAAGGCTCCCTCCGGGAGGGAGCTGTCAGCGAGCCTGCTCGCTGACTGAGGGAGAACGCGGGCGCAGCATGAAAGACCACTTGCAAAGAAAAATCCCCCATCCTTGCGGATGAGGGACTGGAATTCACTTCGCGTGCTCCATAGACCTGGTCTCGCAGGGCCTTCGACCCATTTCCAATCCGCGGTCTTACTTCGCGTACTCCATGGAGCGGGTCTCGCGGATCACGTTCACGCGGATCTGGCCCGGGTATTCCATTTCCTTCTCGATGCGCTTGGCGATTTCCTTCGCCAGTACCTTCGTGCCCTCGTCGGTCACGTCGTCGGGCTTGACCATGATGCGCACCTCGCGGCCGGACTGGATCGCGTAGCACTTCTCAACGCCGGCGAAGGACATCGAGATCTCCTCCAGCTTGGTCAGGCGCTTGATGTAATTTTCGAGGGACTCGCGGCGGGCGCCGGGACGGGCAGCGCTGATCGCGTCAGCGGCCTGCACCAGGACGGCCTCGACGGTCTGGGGTTCCACGTCGTTGTGGTGCGCCAGGATCGCGTGGATCACGTCGTTGCTCTCGTGGTACTTGCGGGCCAGCTCGCCGCCCAGGGTCACGTGGGTGCCCTCGGCCTCGTGGTCAACGGCCTTGCCGATGTCGTGCAGGAGGCCCGCGCGCTTGGCCAGCTGGACGTCCGCGCCCAGCTCGGCGGCCATCAGGCCGGCCAGGTGGCTGACCTCGATGGCGTGCTTGAGCACGTTCTGGCCGTAGGAGGTGCGGTACTTCAGGCGGCCCAGGAGCTTGACCAGCTCGTGGTGGATGCCGTGCTGATTCGTCTCGAAGACGGCGGATTCGCCAGCCTCGCGGATCTGATTCTCGACTTCCTTCTTGGCCTTCTCGACGGTTTCCTCGATGCGGGCGGGATGGATGCGGCCATCGTTGATGAGCTTTTCAACGGTCAGGCGGGCGATCTCGCGGCGCACGGGATCAAAGGCGGACACGATGACGGCTTCCGGGGTATCGTCGATGATCAGATCGACGCCGGTAGCGGTCTCCAGGGCGCGGATGTTGCGGCCCTCGCGGCCGATGATGCGGCCCTTCATGTCGTCGTTGGGCAGGGAGATGACGGAGACAGTGCTTTCAGCCACATGGTCAGCGGCGCACTTCTGGATGGCCAGGGCGATGATGTTGCGGGCCTTCTTCTCGGCCTCTTCCTTGGCGCGGGCCTCGATGTCACGCACTTGAGCGGCGGCGTCATGGAAGGCTTCCTTCTGCACGCGCTCGATGATGATCTGCTTGGCCTCATCCTGGGTCATGGCGGCGATGCGCTCCAGCTCGGCGGTCTGCTTCTGGTGCAGAACCTCGGCCTCCTCCTGCAGGCGGTCGACCTCCTCTTCCTTGCGGTCCAGGTTGTCAGAGCGCTTCTTCAGGTCGCTCTCGCGGTTATCCAGGCTGTCGCTGCGCTTGTCCAAAGACGCTTCGCGCTGCATCAGGCGGTTTTCGCTGCGCTGCACTTCGGCGCGGCGGTCACGCATTTCGCGGTCGTTCTCGGCCTTTTCGGCGTCCATCGCGGCGCGGGCCTTCAGGATCTCTTCCTTGGCCTCGAACACCTTTTCCTTCTTGTAATCATCAGCCTTGCGGACCGCGTCGTCATACAGGCGGCGGGCGGTCTCTTCACTGCGGTTGATCTTCTTCTCCACCATGCTCTTGCGGTAGCTGTAGCCGGCAAAACCGGCAATGGCGCTGAACACGAGGATCAGTACGATCCAGATGATGGTATCCACGTTGGTTTCCCTCCTTTTTTGAGTAGTAGTTTCAATCTTGAAAGATCCATAATGTGTCAGTCCGGCGGGAACACAAAAAGCCGTCCGGGAAGCTCTTCCCGCACGGCTGCGCAGCTGAAATCGATCTGTCCGGCGAAAAATCGCCACAGGAAATACACATTCCTGCGGGCATAATACGCCCCTGGACGGTTTGAATACCTACATTTTACCGGCAGATGGGCATGATACGCCCTCTGCGCCTCACAAAAAACACAATTCTCCCCCTAAAACAGGAGAAAACCCGAAGGACGCCGCCAAAGGCCCCTTCCTATGCGCTTTTGATACAGCCGACCGCCGCTTTGGGTGAACAAATATGGGCAGCCGCCGAAAATATGACGTGCAGAGGATCAAAAAATCATGCACGGATTACAGGTAAACAGTGACTTTATCGAAAAACAGCACGGAAGGATAAACCTTCTCCAGCCGATCATACTCATTGTACGCCAAAGAAAGGCGTCTGTCAAGGGGAAGACCGACTGTTTTTCTTCCAATTAAGAAGCTTTCTTTGGCGAATTTACGCCCCCAACCGGAGTCTCTCTGCGGTCTGGGCGAGAAACTCGGAGTTGGTGGGTCTGTCGCCGACGGAGGAAGCAAGCCGCCCCAGCGCTGCGCGGTAGCCCTCGCTGCCCGACCTTGCGAAGGTCTGTGCGATGGCGTGGCGGATGGCCCGCTCGACGCTCTGGGCGGTGGTGGCATGCTTTTCCGCGACGCGGGGATACAATTTGCGGGTGATCGTCCGGCCCAGGGCGGGCTCCTCCAGCAGCAGCGTGAGCGCCGTGCGAAGATACGCGCAGCCCAGCAGATTCCCGGGCACGCCGATCTCCGACAGCAGGCGGCTGACCCGCAGGGAGTCATCCGCCTGGGCGGGCGTGGTTTTCGGCGTCGCAGGGGAAAATGTCCCCACCACCCGGCAGGGATAGGCCCCGGGCGTGTCGGCGGCGGAATGATCCACTGCCACCAGTAGCAGCGTGTCCCCGCCGTTTTGCAGATACCATTGCAAGCCCTCCATCATCATGCCTCTCCTTTCCGTTCTCCTGCATTTTACCACGTTTTTTTCCCCAGAAAAAACGAAAAGACTGTCATTTTCGCGCAACCTTTGTCGAAAAATATCGGCGCGCGGAGCCTCGTGAAACCGGGCGTTGCAAGATGAAATTCGGCAACAAAAAAAGGCGGAAAAGCCGCTGTTTAAGCGGTTTCCGCCGGGATGTATACGCTTTGTTACTGTAATTCTACTTCCGCCTTGACCATGGCCTCCTGCGCGCCCTGCACCATCACGCCGGGATGCATGCAGCGCCCGACCAGCGCAGCGCCCACCGCGCCTGCCGATGTGCCCACAGCCATGTGGTATGCGCCGTTGAAGGGCTCGCCCTTCGCTGGACGAATGACGGTCAGCCCCAGGCGGAGCATGGCCTGCTCCAGCTGGCGTACCCGGTCGCGGAGCTGCCCCTGCATATCCGTAAGGGATGCCATCACGGAGGCGTCCGTGCCTGCGCACTGGGCGTCCAGGATCAGCCGATCCATATCCTGTGTCTGCAGGTCGTGAAGGGCGATGTAGCTCTTGGCCAGCAAGCGGCATTCCGGTCGGTCAAGGGCGCGGTCCCACGCATTGACCTTGGCCTCCAGCAGCGCGGTCAGCTGGCGCAGATCGGCTGCCATGCCCTGTCGGACGGCAGCATAATCCGCTGCTGCCTCCGCGCGAAGATCAGCCAGCTGCCGCTCCTCGTCCTCCAGGCGGCGGCTCGCGGACTCCTGCTCTCCGGCAAACTGGATGCGGAAGGCGTTCTTTGCGGCTTCCCGCTGGGCTTCATAGGACTGGCGGAGGGCTTCCTCCTCCTGAAGGCGGCGCGCCTCGATAGCGTAGCGCACCTGTTCGGTGATGATCCCCTCGGAGAGGAACTGTACCCGGGCCTGCAGGGCCTCGCGTTCCTCCTCCAGGGCTTTGCAGCGCTCGTCGAGCATCTTGTTGAGGGTGTGTACCTGGTCGATCTCCCGCTGGGCGGCGTCGTCTGCCTGGGGAAGGACGGTGTCATCCCTCGCGTCCACCAGCTGCCGGCTGACGGAGCGCAGCTGGCGGAGCTTGTCCACCGTGTCGCGGGTGATCTGCATGAGGAAGCTGCCGGGGGATTCCAGCGCGTCCCACATGACCCTTTCGCCCCGCAGCATCAGGTGAGGAACATACTCCGATGCATCCCGCATCTTCCGGCCCAGGACGATCATGCTGTGGCATTCCATCAGCACGGCGTAATCCACGACGTAGATCCTGTCCATCTCGCCCCCGCGGATTTCCAGCAGCAGCTGTTCCAGCAGGTCGCTGAAGCCCTGCTCCATCAGCTCCTGGTGGAGCGCATCCCGCAGCTGGGTGTAGTACTGCTGCCGGGGCTGGGACGTGCCTGCCTGCTGATCGCTGATATCCTGCTGATAGATCTCCAGCGCCTTCATCGGTGATCGCCTCCTGTTGTCGAATCCTGTGTTTTTCAGTATACCACGCAGGGGGAGGACTTGGCAAGCAGGGGAGAATCGGCATGCGGAATGTAAAATCTGCCCGATGCGGCTTCCCATTTCCCCGAATTCGTGGTATGATAGGGAACGAACCTATGGAAAGGAGCCTTACGGATGAAGAATTTTCTGCGCATTGCCGCTTTTATGCTGATGCTGATCCTGTTATGCCCCGCCGCCCTTGCAGCGAAGGCCACGCCCACGCCGCCCCCGGTGGAGATCGCCCCCACCCTTGTGGAACCCCCGGCGGAGATTCAGCGGATGCTGGACATCGCCTATGCCGAATGGGAGAACCTCGGCGGCGAGAAGCTGCCCAATGTGAATAAGTTCACTGAATGGCGCGGCAAGGGCTACAAGTTTGAGTGGTGCGCCGGATATGTCACCTGGTGCATGATGGAAGCCGGGATCCCCATGGCGGAGCTGGCGGATATCCGCGAAAACGAGGACGAAAACAACTACTGGCGGGTGGACGGCCTCTATCACTGCAAGGAGGCCAGCCCCGGCAAGCTCGTGCGCGCCTACCAGATCATGGAGCGCACTGCGATGGTGCCCCAGAAGGGCTTCATCGTCATTTACGGCTGCTCCTTCAACAAGGTCATCCATGCTGCGCTGGTCTATGATGTGGAAGACCTGGGCGGCGGCAAGTACCGCCTCACCACCCTGGAGGGCAACATCAAGGATTCCATCAAAATGTACATCCGCGATTACGACATGAATGCGGAGGTCAATACCAACCGGCTGAAGTCTACCAACCTGACGGAGGTGCCCGAGAACGAGCGCACGGTCGAGGGGGCGGATTACACTCTCATGGACGGCAAGCCCTCTGCTGGCACCAAGGGACGGTACCTGTACTATGTGGATCGCTTCCTGATGCCCTGGGTGCCGGGGGATGAGACCCTGTCCACGCCCATGCCGGCCATCACTGCGGAGCCCACGCCAGCGCCTACCGCAACGCCTGCCCCCACAGCGGAGCCCACCCCCGAACCTGCTTCGACTCCTGCGCCCGCCGCTGAACCCACTGCCGCCCCCACGGAGGAACCGGCTGCTGTTCCTGTGACGGAGCTGACGCCGGCCGTCACCGAAGAGCCGGTCATCGCGGATGTTGTGGTGCTGACTCCTGTGCCTGCGGTCACGCCTGCACCGGAGACTGCTGCCCCCACGACCGAGCCTACGCCTGTCCCGGATACCGAGCCGACTTACCCCTGCCAGGGAGAGGAGGGCAAATGCCCCTACATCACCCGTGCCGAGGATGATCCCTTCTGCCGCAGGTGCGACAGGAACGACAATGGGGTCGAGGACGTCAAAGAATAACTGAACACACTGAAGCCGCTGCATCAACGACATGCAGCGGCCTTTATGTTCCGAAGAAGAGTGCAGACGATTTACATATTGCTCAGGATCATCCCCACGATGCCGCCGCCGGCTACGCCCATGCCCAGGTCTGCCAGATAAGCGCTCACCGGCGCATTCTGACCCGACAGCAGTGCATACACCCCCACGCCGATGGCCATGTACAGCAGGCCTACCAGGGCTCCCTTGAGCAGTCCGCCTTCGCAGCCGCGTCCCACGCAGACGTACACGCCCGCTCCGATGGAAACCAGCTTCAATACCTGATTGATCAGGCGAACCATGCCCTCAGCCGGGCGCAGCCATTGCATCAGCAGCGCGAAAATGGCCACCCCGGCCACCGTCACGAGGATGGCCGTGCCCAGCCCCTTCAATACGCGCAGCCACATGGGCGATGTGCTGGTACGGCGGGCTTTATGTGCGGTTCTTGTCATGATGATCCCTCCTTGTCCCGTTGGTGGAGGGTATGCGGAGGCCTGTGCGGGTATGACAAACAACCGGCTGGAAGAGGGCGCGGTATGCATCAGCCATAAAATAACAGCGGCCCCTCTTATGTGAAAGGGCCGCTGTGCTGTTTACTTCATCTCCGGCTTGCGGGACTTGGCGCGCAGCTGATGATCCAGGATCTTCTTGCGCATGCGCAGGGACTTGGGGGTGATCTCCAGCAGTTCGTCGTCGTCAATGAATTCCAGACACTCCTCCAGAGAGAGGGGGTGCACGGAGATCAGGCGCATCGCGTCCTCGGAGGCGGAGGCGTTGCGCATGTTAGTGACGTGCTTCTGCTTGCAGACGTTTACCGCCAGATCCATGTTGTGGGCGTTCTGGCCGCAGATCATGCCCATGTAGACCTCCTGGCCCGCGCCGATGAAGAGCGTGCCGCGCTCCTGGGCGTAGAACAGGCCGTAGGAGGTGGAGGTGCCGGTCTCAAAGCAGATCATCGCGCCCACGCTGCGGTGAGGGATGTCGCCCTTGACGGGCTCGTACTTCTCAAACACGGAGGACATGATGCCTTCGCCGCGGGTGTCGGTCATGAACTCGCTCCGGTAGCCGAACAGGCCGCGGGAGGGAACCAGGAACTCCAGACGGACG
The DNA here is from genome assembly GCA_045132495.1 of Christensenellales bacterium. Taxonomy (GTDB): domain Bacteria; phylum Bacillota; class Clostridia; order Christensenellales; family Aristaeellaceae; genus UBA11524. The sequence goes on from JBGUSK010000023.1 coordinate 34,333, forward strand.
CGGTCCAGGCCGGACATGGATTCCAGAATGCCGCGGCGGCGGCCGATCTTTTCGATGACCGCGCCGGCGCTGGCCTGGGGAGTATCCACCACCAGTCGCTCGATGGGCTCGCACTTCACGCCGTCGATCATCTTGTAGATGACCTGGGGCTTCGACACGGCGAACTCATATCCCTGACGGCGCATGTTCTCGATCAGGATGGACAGGTGCAATTCGCCGCGTCCGCAGACCTCGAAGGCGTCGGTGGTCTCGGTGTCGTTGACGCGCAGGGACACGTCCGTCTGCAGCTCGCGCATCAGGCGGGCGCGCAGATGACGGGAGGTCACATACTGGCCCTCGCGGCCGGCGAAGGGGGAGTCATTCACCTGGAAGGTCATGGTGACCGTGGGCTCGGAGATCTTCACGAAGGGCAGGCCCTCGATGCAGGTGGGATCGCAAACGGTGTCGCCGATGGAGATGTTCTCCGCGCCAGACAGAGCCACGATGTCGCCCATGGAGACCTCGTCTGCATCCACGCGTTTGAGGGCCTGATAGGTGTACAGGTTGCCCAGGCGCCACTGACCGGAGGTCACGCCAGTTTCGAGGTTCGTGTGGACGACGTTCATGCCCTGCTTGAACTTGCCGCGCACCACACGGCCCACGCCGATGCGGCCCACATACTCGGAGTAGTCGATGGTGGAGATGAGCACCTGGGCCGGGCCGTCGGGATCTCCCTCGGGCGCAGGGATGTACTTGAGGATGGACTCGAACAGGGGCTTGAGGTCAACGCCCGGCTCCTCCATGTTCAGCGTGGCGGTACCCTTGCGGGCGGACACGTACAGGATGGGGTTGTCCAGGGTGCTTTCGTCGGCGTCCAGGTCGATCAGCAGGTCGAGGATCTCGCCCGTGACCTCCTCGCAGCGCTGGTCGGGGCGGTCGATCTTGTTGATGACGATCAGCACCTTCAGGCCCAGCTCGAGGGCCTTCTTCAGCACGAAGCGGGTCTGGGGCATGGGGCCTTCGAAGGAGTCCACCAGCAGTAGCACGCCGTCCACCATCTTCAGCACGCGCTCCACTTCGCCGCCGAAGTCTGCGTGGCCGGGGGTATCGACGATGTTGATCTTGGTGTCGCCGTAGTGCACGGCGGTGTTCTTGGCCAGGATGGTAATGCCGCGCTCGCGCTCGATGTCGCCGGAGTCCATCACGCGGTCAACGGTCTGCTGATTCTCGTGATAGGCGCCGCCCTGCTTGAGCATCTGGTCGACCAGGGTGGTCTTGCCGTGGTCAACGTGGGCAATGATGGCAATGTTGCGAATGTCTTCGCGGATCATAAGGTAACATCTCCTTAAGGAAATTCGGAATTATGAATTCGGAATGCGGAATTTAGTTACTCGGTCTGAGGTCATGCCAATCCAGCTTACACTCTCAATTCCGAATTCTGCATTCCGAATTCCGAATTGAATCAGAGTCTATTCGCCGTCTCCGCCAGTTCGAGGCCTTCGTTGTTCTCGCAGGCCAGGCGGATCGACCATTCGTTCTCGAACAGCAGCACGTCGCGGTCACGGCTGTCCTTGGCGCGGCCGGAGGTGGAGGTCAGCTTCAGCTTGTCCACTTCCTTGGGGGTGTTCACCACCCAGCGCACATAGCGGAAGGGCATCGACTCCATCACGATATCGACCTGGTACTCGGTCTTCAACCGGTGCTCGAGCACCTCAAACTGCAGCACGCCGACCACGCCGACCATGAACTCCTCTCGGCCGGTTTCGGTGCGGATGAAGGTCTGGATCGCGCCTTCCTCCGCCAGCTGGGTGATGCCCTTCTGGAACTGCTTGCGCTTCATGCTGTCCAGCGGGCGGACGCGGGAGAAGTGCTCGGGCGCGAAGACGGGGATGTTCTCGTAGTGGAACTTGGGGCCGGTGGACAGCGTGTCGCCCAGCTGATAAATGCCGGGGTCGAACAGGCCAATGATGTCTCCCGCCCAGGCTTCCTCGACGGATTCGCGGGCGTCGGCCATGAACTGCTGGGGCTGCTTGAGGGCCACCATCTTGTTCGTGCCGGAGTGCCAGACCTCCATGCCCTTCTCAAACGCGCCGCTCACGATGCGCATGAACGCCAGTCGGTCGCGGTGGGCGGGGTTCATGTTGGCCTGAATCTTGAAGATGAAGCCGGAGAAGTAGGGGTTCTCCGGGCCGATCTCGCCCGCATCGCTCTTGCGGGGCAGCGGCGGATTGGTGTACTGCAGGAAGCGATCCAGGAAGGGCTCCACGCCGAAGTTGGTGACGGCGGAGCCGAAGAACATGGGAGTCAGCTCGCCCCTGCGCACCTTCTCCAGATCGAAGGGATCGCCGGCCTCGTCCAGCAGCATGATTTCCTCTTCCAGGCGGTCGATGTAGTGCTGATCCAGCACATGGGGCAGCGCCTCGTCGGTGAGGGCCAGCTCCAGCTCGTCCACGCGCTTGGAGCCGTGGTCACCGCCGGAATAGAGCGTGATGGTCTCCGTGTCGCGGTGGTACACGCCCTGGAAGTCGCCGTCCACGCCGATGGGCCAGTTGATGGGGCAGGAACGGATGCCCAGCACCTGCTCCAGCTCCTCCATCAGGGCGAAGGGATCCTTGGCAGCGCGGTCCATCTTGTTGACGAAGGTGAAGATGGGGATGTTGCGCATGCGGCAGACCTTGAACAGCTTGATGGTCTGGGCCTCAACGCCCTTGGCGGCGTCGATGAGCATGACGGCAGCGTCCGCCGCCACCAGCACGCGGTAGGTATCCTCGGAGAAGTCCTGATGGCCGGGGGTATCCAGGATGTTGATGCGGAAGCCCTCTTCGGGAATTTCGACGGGTTCCTCGCCGGAGCCGGGGAAGGGCTGTACCTTCGCGGGCTTGTACTCAAACTGCATGGCGGAGGAGGTGACGGAAATGCCGCGCTGCTTCTCGATCTCCATCCAGTCGGAGGTGGCGTGCTTGTCGGACTTGCGGGCCTTGACGGAGCCTGCCGAGCGGATCGCGCCGCCGTAGAGCAGCAGCTTTTCGGTCAGAGTCGTCTTACCTGCGTCAGGGTGAGAAATGATGGCGAAGGTGCGGCGCTTCTCGACCTGCTCGTGCAGCATGTCGCGGAAGGCCTGGGTATCGGTGGTGGGGAGCATGTTTTGCCTCCTCTTATTGGTCGGAAAATAGACGGTTTATTGTATAGCGGTGGGGAATTGGTTGTCAAGGGGGCGGGTCCCAAAGGCTTCCCCTTGAGGGGAAGCTGTCAGCGCTTGCGCTGACTGATGAGGTGGAAAGCAGCGGGATAGATCAGCTGCTTGTCCTTCGTGTTGCGTCCACCTCATCCGTCTTCGCCTTACCGGCCTGCGCCAGGGATAACCCCTGTCGTAGGCTTCGCGCCATCAACGCGAGCGTTGACAGCGCTCGTCGGGCAAGCCCGACCTTACGGCGAATCCACCTTCCCCTCGAGGGGAAGGCTTTGGCGCGCCTCTTACGGCGGCCCGCCCTTAACAACATTCTTCATTCCGGATTCTCCTTTAGAAAACGGGACGAAGTCCCTCATTCCTTATAATCCTGCAAGCTGACGCTCACCATCTTACTCACGCCCTGCTCCTCCATGGCCACGCCGAAGAGGGAGTTGCAGCGCTCCATGGTGCCCTTGCGGTGGGTGACGACGATGAACTGGGTACCCTTGGAATACTCCTTCAGGTAGTCGGCGTAGTAACCGATATTGGCGTCGTCCAGGGCGGCCTCGATCTCGTCGAGGATGCAGAAGGGCGTGGGCTTGAGCTTCAGCGTCGCGAAGAGGATGGCGATGGCAGTCAGCGCGCGCTCGCCGCCGGAAAGGAGCGAGAGCAGCTGCAGCTTCTTGCCCGGGGGCTGGGCGTTGACCTCGATGCCGCAATTCAGCGGATCTTCGGGGTCCATCAGGAGCAGCTCCGCCTTGCCGCCGCCAAACAGGCGCGTGAAGGTCTCGGAGAAGTACCCCTGGAGCTTCGTGAAGTTGTCCACGAAGGTGACGCGCATCTGCTCCAGCAGACGCTCGATCAGCTCGCGCAGATCGGCCTCGGCGGCACGCAGGTCAGCCTGCTGGGCGGTCAGATCGTCCACACGGGCCTTGGTTTCGGCATATTCCTCCACCGCACCCACGTTGACGTTGCCCAGCGCACGGATGGCGGCGTTGAGCTCGCCCGCCCGCTTGTCGGCCTCGCGCTCATGGAAGCCCTCGGCCTGGCGGAATTCCTCCGCGCCGGCGTAGGTAAGCTTATACGTATCCCAGATGCGGTTTTCCAGGTTGCGCTGCTCGCTTTCCACGCGCTGACGGGTCATTTCCAGGCGGTGCTGCTTTTCGCCGTCGCGCTTGTAGGATTCGTGCAGGCCTTCGATATCATGCAGCAGATCGCGCAGGCGGGTTTGGGCGGCGGTACGCTTGGCCTCCTCCGCCTGGACGGCTTCGTCCTGCTGCTTCTGTTCCTGCTGGCGCAGGGTCACGTCGCTTTCCACCTGGGCGATCACGGCGGCGTCCTGGGCGTCCATGTCGTCCATGAGGGCGAGCTGCTCCATGCGGCGTTCCTGCTCGCGCAGGATCTGATTGCGGTCCGCGTCGAAGTGGCTCTGGTCGCGGCGGAGGTTGTCCAGCCCGTGGCGCAGCTCGGCCAGCTGCAACGTGCGGGTCATGACGCGATCCGTAGCCTCGGCAGCGGCGGCGCGGGCAGCGGCGAGCACCTTTTGCAGCTCGGAGGTGCGCTTTTCCATCGTGGCCTGATCCATGGTCACGTCGCCCGACTGATTCTCGATGGCGGACAGCTGGTTTTCGATGTCCGCCAGCATTTCGCGCAGCTGGACAGCGGCCTGTTCGGTCTGTTCGATGCGCTCGCGGTGGTTTTCGAGGGCTTCGGACGCGCTGTCGAAGCGGGCCTGCTCGCGGGTCACGGCGATCTCCTGCTGATGCACGTCTTCCAGTGCATCGCTGATCGCCTGACGCAGCTCGGCCTTCTTCTGCTGGCCCTCCAGGAGCTTCTGCTTCATGGCGTCCAGCTCGGATTTGCCTCGCTTGAGGACTTCCGTCAGCTCCTTGAGCTCGCGCTCGCGGCTGAGGAAGTTCGACACCTTCGACTGGGCGGAGCCGCCGGTCATGGAGCCGCCGGAGTGCATCACGTCGCCCTCCAGCGTCACCAGGCGGAAGGAATGTCCGCCGGCGCGCATGATGGGGATGCCGTGGTCGAGGTTGTCCGCAATGATGGTGCGGCCGAGCAGGTTTTCGATAATGCTGCGGTATTCCGGTGCGCATTGCACCAGCTCGCTGGCCACGCCGATGCAGCCGGGCAT
>JBGUSK010000024.1:0-8191 GCA_045132495.1 Christensenellales bacterium
TGACATACCCGGTTAATGGGATGTTGAATCGCAAATTTGCGCAGGCCGCAAAAACAGCCTGCGCAAATTGGTTTTCTTACTTCTCGTCCAGAGCGGCAACGCCGGGCAGGACCTTGCCTTCCAGGTACTCCAGGGAAGCGCCGCCGCCGGTGGAGATGTGGGTCATCTTGTCGCCCAGGCCCATCTGCTCAACAGCAGCCGCAGAGTCGCCGCCGCCGATGATGGTGACAGCCTCGGAGTCGGCCATGGCCTGAGCCACAGCCAGGGTGCCCTTGGCCAGGGTGGGGTTCTCGAACACGCCCATGGGGCCGTTCCAGATGACGGTCTTGGCAGCCTTCACAGCCTCGGCGAACAGAGCCTGGGACTTGGGGCCGATGTCGCAGCCTTCCTTGTCAGCGGGGATCTTGTCAGAGTCGCACACAACGGTCTCCACAGCGGGATCGAAGGTGAACTCAGGCACGCACACGGTGTCGATGGGCAGGAGCAGCTTGACGCCCTTCTCCTCGGCCTTCTTCATCATGTCCTTGCAGTAGTCGATCTTGCTCTCGTCCAGCAGGGAGTTGCCGATCTCGTAGCCCTTGGCCTTGAGGAAGGTGAAAGCCATGCCGCCGCCGATGATCAGGGTATCGACCTTCTCGATCAGGTTGTTGATGACGTTCAGCTTGTCCTCAATCTTGGCGCCGCCCAGGATGGCGACGAAGGGACGCTCAGCATTCTCCAGAGCCTTGCCCATCACGGCCAGCTCCTTGCCGATCAGGTAACCGGCAACGTTGGGAGACAGGAACTCGGTCACGCCCGCGGTGGAGCAGTGAGCGCGGTGGCAGGAACCGAAGGCGTCAGAGACGTAGCAGTCCGCCAGGGAAGCCAACTCCTTGGAGAAGGTCTCGATGTTCTTGGTTTCTTCCTTGCGGAAGCGGGTGTTCTGCAGCAGCACAACGTCGCCGTCCTTCATGGCAGCCACGGCAGCCTTGGCGTTCTCGCCCACGACGGTGTCGTCATTGGCGAAGACCACGGGCTGGCCCAGCAGCTCGGACAGACGGACAGCCACAGGCGCCAGGGAGAACTTCTCTTCCGGGCCGTTCTTCGGCTTGCCCAGGTGGCTGCACAGGATGACCTTGCCGCCATCGGCGATCAGCTTCTTGATGGTGGGCAGAGCAGCAACGATACGCTTGTCGTTGGTGATCTTGCCTTCCTTCATGGGAACGTTGAAGTCAACGCGCACCAGGACGCGCTTGCCAGCAACCTGAATGTTGTCAAGAGTCTTCTTGGCCATTGGAATGCACACTCCTTCAAAAAGATCGTCAAAGTGATGTGTATATTTGAGCGCCCGGAGGCGTACAAATCAGTGAAATCAAGGCTTGAGCAGCCGCAGCATTTCACGGGCCGCGCCCTCGTCAGTGACGAGAAGGGCATGCCGGTCATGCTTGAGGACTGCGATGATGGCTTCCGCCTTGCGCTTGCCTGCAGCCACCGCGATCATCCGGCAGCTCGGCGTCAGTCGGGCCAGGTCAACGCCAATGCTGGAGGATTCCAGCAGGCACTTGCCTTCCCTGTCGTAGTATGCGCCGAAGGACTCGCCCACCGCGCCGTCCGCCAGGAGCTTTCGCGCCTGGGAAGCCGCGACCTTGCTGTCCCGGAGCATCTCCTCCGCACAGCCCACGCCGTGGAGGATCACATCCGCCCGCTGGATCAGCTCCATTACCTCGCGCACATCCGGGAGGCGGAGCATTTCCTGCTTGGCAGCGTCGTCCATATAGTCGGGCAGGTGGATCAGCCGGTGATGTCCGCCGAGGCGTCCTGCGATCTCTGCAGCAAGGGTATTTGCCTGGGTGTGAACATGCTTGCCCCAGCCGCCGCGAGCCGGAACGACCATCACATGCAGCGGGGACGGACTATGCATGGCACGCGCCGTAGCCGCCATCGTGGAGCCGCCAGCCACTGCCAACGTAGCCCCCGAATGGAGCATCCCGCGCACCCGTTGGCCAGCTGCACGGCCAACCTCGTCAATGATGCTTTCATCCGTGTCCGCATCGCCGGAGACGATGCACACCCGGTCGGCATTTATGTACTTCGCCAGCTCTTCCTCCAGGCCGGTCAGGTCGTTCATCGCACGGGTGAAGGCCTGCACGTCCGGGAGAATTTCCCGTGCCTTGTCAGTCAGTGTCATACCGGCTGGATCAAAGCGAATGAATCCCTGCTCCCGGAGCTTGTCCGCACAGGCGCGGATCTCCCGCTCCGTCAGGTGCAGCTTGGCAGCCAGCTGACGCCGTCCCACCGGAGCCATTTGGGCGATGCGTTCCAGCACCAGCGCACGCTGAGCCATCTCTGCCGCAAGGTCAGGGGCAAGGGTCTGCATCAGCGAAGCGAAATCGTTTTGCATAATGCCTCCTTGCTCAGCGGGTCGCGTAAACACCTACCTGTTTATTTTATCACGTTTCCTGCATATTGGCAAGAGCCCGGCGGGGCGAAATACGCCCGGCGGAACGCTTTTTTGTCAGAAATTTCACGATTCCCCTGCATAGACCGTATAGGAGGCGACCGTTTATGGAGATTTCCACCCTGCAATCCATCGGCGTACTGGTCCTGACCGCACTGCTGCTGACGCTGTTTTCCCTGCGGTATGATCCACAAAAACCCCATGCACGCTATCTGCGGCATGGGGTCGTAGGCTTATTGATGCTGTGTGTGTGGAACCTGCTGCCTCTGCCCAACCTTGGTTTGAATCCCCTGTCAGTGATGGTCACAGGCTCTTTGGGAATCCCAGGCTTGGGACTGTTGGCCGTCATGAATATGCTGCCTTAGCAAGTGACGATCTCAATGCCATCCATGGCTTCCTGAATCAGCGCCTCCATATCCAGCTTGGCCTCCGCCGCCTCAATGATGTCCAGGTGAGGATGGGTCGCGGGATGGCGGGGCGTAAAGACCGTGCAGCAGTCCTCGTAAGGCAGGCTGGAGGTTTCCATGGTGCCGATCTTTTCGGCGATGGCGATGATTTCGGTTTTGTCAAAGCCGATCACCGGGCGGAAGACGGGCATGTTCACCACCATGTCAGTGGTGCCCAGAGCCGTCATGGTCTGGCTGGCCACCTGACCGATGGATTCGCCAGTGATCAGCGCCTCAGACTTCTCAGTGATAGCAACGCGCTCGGCGATGCGCATCATGAAGCGGCGCATGATGAGGGTCGTATACTCATCCGGGCACTTCTCGTGGATCTCCATCTGTATCTTGGTGAAGGGCACCACATGCACGCGGATGCCGCAGCAGCTCTCGGAGAGGATACGGGCCAGGTCGAGCACCTTTTCCTTGGCGCGGTCAGAGGTGTAGGGATAGGAATGGAAGTGCACCGCGTTGATGTGCACGCCGCGCTTGGCGATCATCCAGCCTGCCACAGGGCTGTCGATGCCGCCGGAGAGCAGCAGCGTCGCGCGGCCGTTGGTGCCAACCGGCATACCGCCCACCGCAGGTACGACCTTCACGTACAAGTAGGTGTGATCGCGGATTTCGACGTTCATGACGTGGTCGGGGTTCTTCACGTCCACGGAGAGGTTCTTGTTGGCGACCAGCACCCGGTGACCGATCTGCCCGTTGATGGCAGGGCTGTCCAGGGGGTAGCGCTTGTCGGAGCGGCGTGCAGTCACCTTGAAGGTGCCCTTCAAGTCCGCCATCATGCTGACCGCCTGGGCCGCCACGGCGTCGAAGTCCTCCTTGGGCATCTCGATGGCGGGGCAGACGCTGTGCACGCCGAAGACCTTGGTCACCTTGCGGATGGCCTCGTCCTGATCGGAATAGTCGGTGACGAAAATGCGGCTGTCGTTGAGGTAAACCGTCGCACCCAGATCCTGCACGGCGCGCTTGACGCGCTTGACCAGTGCACGCATGAAAACAGGGCGGTTCTGCCCCTTGAGGAAAATCTCGCCATAGCGGACGAGCAGCAGTTCACGCATGATAGGTACTCCTTATCGTCTGACAAATGCCTTAAGCATGTCGTAGTGTTTCTTGATGGTGGCAATGGTGTAGTCGATATCCGCCTCCGTCATGTCGGGACAGAGGGAGAAGCGCAGCGCGCAGTCGGCCTCGGCAGTGGACAAGCCCATCGCCGTCAGCACGGAGGATACCTTCTGCTTATGTGCCCCGCAGGCGCTGCCCGCACTGACATAGATGCCGTCACCCTCCAGGGCAAAGAGCATCGTCTGGCTGCGGACGGGTGCAAGGGTCACGTTGAGAATGTGGGGCGCACAGGCTGGATCGTCCATATCCGGGCCGTTGAGTTTCGCCCCGGGGACAGTCTCCTGAATGCCTTCCCACAGACGCTTTTTGAGCGCCATCATGCGGTCAGAGCCCTCCGCCGGGTAGGTGCGCACTGCCTCACCCATGCCGACAATGCCGGGGACATTCTCCGTGCCGGAGCGGATATCGCCCTCCTGCCCGCCGCCGAAGACGATGGGCGCCACACGGTGACCCTTGCGCAGAATCAGTCCTCCCACACCCTTGCTGGCGTGGATCTTATGGCCGGAGAAGGCATAGCTCTGCACACCGGACTTGCCAACGTGGAACGGCACCCGCAGGAAGCCCTGCACGCCGTCCACATGGATGGCGGCTTTGGGACAGTGCTGGTCGCGCAGCTTACAGACAGCTTCAATGGGCTGCACCGCACCGACCTCGTTGTTCACCTGCATGAGGGTGATCAGGTGCACGTCCTCCCCCAGCATGGCTTCCAGCTTTTCCAGGTCGCACACGCCGCGCCTGTCCACCGGGATGTGCTCCACCTTGTGGCCCATGCGGGTGATCTCCTGAGCGCAATTGAGGACGGCGGGATGCTCCACGCTGAAGAGCAGCACGCGGCCGGGCTTCTTCACCGTGCGCAGATAACCGAGGATAGCGATATTGTCCGCCTCAGTGCCGCCGGCGGTGAACACCAGCGTATGGCCTGCTGCACCCGCCGCCTTGAGGCAGCTCTCCCGCGCGGCGGACATGAGCTTCTCCGCCTGCATGGCCGGCTGGTAGAGTGCACTCGGATTGTGCCAGTTTTCCGTCAAAACCCGGAGCATAGCAGACACCACCGCATCCGACGGACGGGTGGTGGCGCTGTTGTCCAGATATACATTTCTATTCGGCATAGGAATCAGTTCTCCTGATGGGCGCCGTAGGGCAGGTAGTGCTTGATGTAGCCCACCATCTCCTCGCTGGGCTCGAAGATGATGACACTCTTCTTGCCTTCCTTGGAGAAGGCGATGTAATACAGCTCCGCCTCGCGGTTGAGGAACCAGCGCAGGTGCTTCACATCGTTGCCGGAGGTGTGACGGCGGAAGGAGCCGCTCTGCACCTTGCCGAAGGCGTCCACCTTCGCCACATTCAGGCTGCCAAGGGACTTACGCTTCTTGTTGTTGAAGACCATCGCGAAATCCAGCGAGCCGTTGGTGAAGGTGTACTCATACTCCGTGCGGAACTTATCGTGATGGAACCACAGGTACACCGCAATACCAACAAACAACACCGTCGGGATGATGGTGCCCAGGCCGAAGGAGTACATCATCATCTGCAGGCTGAAAAAGCCCAGCACGGCACAGCCGATCATCAGCACCCAGCTGGCGTAGTACAGGAACTCATCAACGCCGCGATTGTGCTTCTTCACCACTTCTTCCAGAAAACGATCCATTGGTCAATCCTCCTGAGACGAATTATTCTATCCGCATGTTAACATGACAGTGTTAAAGGAAAATGAACCCCAACGCCGTCAGCACGCCCACCACAAAGCCACCCGCGACCTCCACCTTCGTGTGGCCGACCAGCTCCTTGAGCTCCACGTCGGTGATGGGCTGTCCATCCACGATCACCTTGCGCACGATCTCGTTGAGCACCTGCCCCTGCACGCCGGTTTCATGGCGCACGCCGGATGCGTCATACATCACAATCGCCGCCAGCACAACAGCAATGGCGAAGGCCGCCGTATTGAAGCCCTCCGTCGCCCCGACCATCAGCGCCAGGGAAATCACAAACGCGGAATGGGAGGACGGCATGCCGCCGCTGCCGAAGAAGCGTTTCCAGTTCAGCTCCTTCTCCACCAGCCAGTAGGTCGGGATCTTCAGCGCCTGCGCCACAAACCATGCCGCCACAGCGCACCAAAGCACCCGGTTTTCAAACAGCCCCAAGATGTCGTGCAACAGAACAACCTCCGCTTCATGGCGTATAACGCGAAATCATTATACTTATTGTACTCTGTTCAGGGTGCTTTGCGCAAGGGTTTTGAGGAAATTTGTCTCCCCGGAAATCATTTTGAGCGCATCCACAGCCTCTTCCACCGCTGCTTTAGCGTCCTGACGGGTCTGTTCAACGCCCTTGACGGCAACCCAGGTCAGCTTCCCCTCAGCAGCGTCCTTGCCGGGCGTCTTGCCCAGGATAGCAGCGTCGCCCTCCACGTCGAGGAGATCATCCACCATCTGGAACGCAAGCCCCAGGTTCACGCCGTATTCACAGCCAGCGGCAACGGTCCTGTCGTCCGCACCGGCGAGGATAAAGCCTGCCTCAATGGGCGCAGTGAGCAGATCCGCCGTCTTGTGCCGGTGGATGTAATCGACCTTCTCCAACGTAGGGGTGCTCCCCTCGCCGGTCACGTCCATCACCTGCCCGGCCACCATGCCGGTCACGCCGGCGTGGCGGGCAATGGCTTCCGCCGCACGGACGCCCCGCATGTCGCTCATGCGGACAGCCGCGCGTAGCATCAGCTCCATCGCAGCAGACAGAAGGCCGTCCCCCGCAAGGATCGCCATGCCTTCGCCGAAGACCTTGTGGTTCGTCGGGCGGCCCCGGCGGAGATCATCATTGTCCATCGCAGGCAGATCATCGTGGATCAGCGAATAGGTGTGGATCATCTCCAGCGCGCAGGCAAAGGGCAGGGCTTCCTCCACATTGCCGCCCAACGTGTCACACGCCGCCAGCAGCAGCACCGGACGCAGCCGCTTGCCGCCCGCAGACAGGGAGTAATCCATCGCCTCAAACAGCTTCGCCGGGATGTATCCCAGCGAGGCCAGCTGTGCGGAGAACGCCCCCTCCACCATGTTCAGATACTCAGCGTAGGTCTTCATTCGTCCACCTCCAGGGGGACTTCCTCGTCGGAACCGTCGGCGGCCCGGCGCAGAACAGTCAGCTTCTGCTGGGCGGCTTGCAGCTCCTTTTCCAGCGCACTGAGGGCCTGCATCCCCTCCTCATACTGCTTGAGTGCCTCCTCCAGAGGCAGCGCGCCGGACTCCATTTCGCTGATCAGCTTTTCCACCTGAGCGAGACGTTCCTCAAAGGTCTGCCTTTTCCTTGCAGCCATCTTATTTCCTCCGTTCGACGCCGACGCTTCCGTCGCGGAAACGCAGCGTCATCTGCTCGATATCATTCGCCATTTGCGCACTGCTGACGATGCGCTCGCCGTCCATCACCAACGCATAGCCGCGTTCCAGCACGGCGGATGGGTTGAGCGCCGCCAGTCTCGCCTTCGCCCGCTCGATCCGCTCCTGCGGACTCGCCATACGCTTGTCCATCGCGGCATCCAGCTGCATGCCGGCCATGCCGATGCGATGCGCCAGTGCAGGCAGCTTCGCGTCCATCGCGGCATCCATGCGGAGCATCATTGCCTCCACTTGCGCAGATAACGTGGTGATCCGCTGTTCGGGACGGACAGCCTCCATCCTCCTTTGCAGCGTCAGCAGCTTGTAGCGGCGATCCTGCACCAGCGCGGACATTGCATCCGTCAGGTGGCGCTGAATCCCCCGCAGCCCCTCGATGATCTCCCGCCGGTCAGGCACAGCCATTTCCGCCGCGTTGGAGGGCGTGGAAGCCCGCGCGTCCGCCGCGAAATCGGCGATGGTGGTGTCCGTTTCGTGGCCCACCGCGCTGATGACGGGAATAGGGCTCTCTGCGATGGCCCGGGCGACGATCTCCTCATTGAAGGCCCACAGATCCTCCATCGAGCCACCGCCGCGCCCGGTGATGATCACGTCGATCCCCGGCAGCGTCCCGGCCTTGCGAATGGCAGCGGCGATCTCCTCCGCCGCGCCTACGCCCTGCACCTGAACAGGCAGCAGCACCAGCGGTACGCCGGGGTCACGCCTTGCCGCCACCCGCCGGATATCATGCAGCACCGCGCCGGTCTGAGAGGTGACCACAGCAATTTTCCGCGGTCTCCACGGTAGCGGACGCTTCCGTG
>JBGUSK010000025.1:0-8330 GCA_045132495.1 Christensenellales bacterium
ATGCGGAACGAAATGCCAAAACAAAAACGGCTCTCCCCAAAGCAGGGGAGAGCCAACTCTATGCCAAGCAGACAACTGCCGGCGCGGAGGAATATGCCATCTGCCCAACGCTGGAGTGCAAATCCCCCCAACTCAAAAAAGTGGCCGCAGCCACTTTTTTGAAGCGTGTCAGCGCTTAGTACATGCCGCCCATGCCAGCGCCGCCAGCGGGAGCAGCGGGTTCGGGCTGAGGAATGTCCGCCACCAGAGACTCGGTGGTCAGCACCATCGCAGCCACGGAAGCCGCGTTCTGCAGGGCACTGCGGGTCACCTTGGTGGGGTCGATGATGCCGCGCTCGATCATGTCGCAGTACTCGTCGTTCAGCGCGTCGTAGCCGTAGCCAGCGGACTTGCCCGCATTGGCCTTCACGTTCTCGACGATCACGGAGCCTTCCACGCCGGCGTTCGCAGCGATCTGACGGATAGGCTCCTCCAGCGCGCGCAGGATGATCTGCACGCCGGTCTTGGCGTCGCCGGAGTACTCGGGCAGCAGGGCCTTGACCTTGGCAGCCACGGTCAGCAGCGCGATGCCGCCGCCGGGGACGATGCCCTCTTCGGTCGCAGCGCGGGTCGCAGCCAGAGCATCCTCGATGCGCAGCTTACGCTCCTTCATTTCGATCTCGGTGGCAGCGCCGACCTGGATGACAGCCACGCCGCCAGCCAGCTTGGCCAGGCGCTCCTGCAGCTTCTCACGGTCATAGTCGGAGGTGGTCTCGACGATCTGGTTCTTGATCACGGCCACGCGGGCAGCGATTTCAGCCTTGTCGCCAGCGCCGCCGACGATGGTGGTGTTCTCCTTGTTGACCTTGATCTGACGGGCGCGGCCCAGCATGCTCAGGTCAGCTTCCTTCAGCTCCATGCCGGTCTCGGAGGAGATCACGGTGCCGCCGGTCAGGATAGCGATATCCTGCAGCATCTCCTTGCGGCGATCGCCGAAGCCGGGAGCCTTGACAGCCACACAGGTGAAGGTGCCGCGGAGCTTGTTGACCACCAGGGTGGACAGGGCCTCGCCCTCCACGTCCTCAGCGATGATCAGCAGCTTCTTGCCGGTCTGCACGACCTGCTCCAGCAGAGGCAGGATCTCCTGGATGTTGGAGATCTTCTTGTCGGTGATCAGCAGCAGCGGATCATCCAGCACGGCTTCCATCTTCTCGGTGTCGGTCACCATGTAGGCGGAAGCGTAGCCGCGGTCAAACTGCATGCCCTCGACAGTGGTCATGCCGGTGGTCATGGTCTTGGATTCTTCGACGGTGATAACGCCGTCAGCGCCCACGGTCTCCATGGCGTCAGCGATCAGCTTGCCGATGGTCTCATCCGCAGCGGAGTTGGCGGCAACATTGGCCACAGCCTGCTTGCCGGAAATGGGCTGGGACAGCTCCTTCAGGCCCTCCACAGCAGCCTCAGTGGCAGCTGCGATGCCCTTCTTCAGCACCATGGGGTTGGCGCCGGCAGCCAGATTTTTGAGGCCCTCGCGGATGATGGCCTGGGCCAGCAGGGTCGCGGTGGTGGTGCCGTCACCGGCCACGTCGTTGGTCTTGGTGGAGACTTCCTTCACCAGCTGAGCGCCCATGTTCTCAAAGGGATCTTCCAGCTCGATCTCCTTGGCGATGGTCACGCCGTCGTTGGTGATCAGGGGAGCGCCGTACTTCTTGTCCAGCACGACATTGCGGCCCTTGGGGCCCAGGGTGATCTTGACGGTATCGGCCAGCGCGTTGACGCCCTTTTCAAGGCTGCGGCGGGCCTGCTCGCCATACTGAATCTGCTTTGCCATAATGCATTACACTCCTTACTCAACAATTGCCAGGATATCGGACTGGCGGACGATGATCAGCTCTTCGCCGTCGATCTTCACTTCGGTGCCGGCGTACTTGGAATAAATGACCTTCTGGCCAACTTCCACCTGCATCACGATCTCCTTGCCGTCCACATTGCCGCCGGGGCCCACAGCCAGCACTTCCGCCATCTGGGGCTTTTCCTTCGCGGCGCTGGTCAGGATCAGGCCGGACTTGGTGGTCTCTTCTGCTTCTACATTCTTGATGACAACGCGGTCACCCAAAGGCTTCACGGTCATGTTTGTTTCCTCCTGTTTCGGGTTGGTGGTTTTAGCACTCAAAAGGGGAGAGTGCTAACGATATCCTATTATACGCGATTTCCAACATACTGCAAGAGGAACAAATGTTCTATTATGAGAAATTGAGCCAATTCTTCCGGGGAAATGTGGAAATTGCGTCAGCATCTGTCCATTCAGCGCAAATCGTGCTATAATAGATCGAAAGATTTTTTCGGAGGATAACCATGCCTGATCGCATTGCCCCCTTGCTTCTTGCCTGGTACGACCAGCATGCCCGCACGCTCCCGTGGCGGGGAATCCATGACCCATACCGCACCTGGGTGTCGGAAACCATGCTCCAGCAGACCCGGGTGGAGACCGTGCTCGGCTATTATGAGCGCTTCCTGACTCGCTTTCCGACCATCGCTGACCTTGCCGCCGCTCCTGAGGATGATGTTCTCAAAATGTGGGAGGGTCTGGGCTATTACAGCCGCGCCCGCAATCTGCATAAGGGCGCAAAGCAGGTCGTGGCGGAGTATGGCGGAAGCATCCCTTCTTCTGTGGATGAGCTTCGGAAGATCAGCGGCATCGGCCCCTACACCGCCGGAGCCATCGCCAGCATCGCCTTTGACCAGCCCGTTCCAGCGGTGGACGGCAATGTCATCCGCGTGGTGAGCAGACTGCGAGGCATCCGCGAGAATGTGGGCATTCCTTCCATCCGCCGTGTGCTGGAAGGGGAGGCGGCCTCCCTTGTTCCTGTCGAGCGCCCCGGTGATTTCAACCAGGCCGTGATGGACCTTGGCGCGACTGTCTGCACCCCCGGCACCCCCTCTTGCGAACGCTGCCCGCTGCAAGGTGAATGCGACGCTTACGCCGCCGGTGACGCGGAGGATTTACCCATCCTGCCCCGCAAAAATCCGCCAAAGGTATTTGATTACGCCGTGTGCCTGATCTTCAGCGGAGATCGCGTCCTGATGCGCCAGCGAACGGAAGCCATGCTGCGCGGCCTGTGGGTGTTCCCTATGGTTGAGGGCAAGCCTACCCTGCGCCAGCTGCCTGCCGCTGTGAAGAAGATGACAAGGCTGTCTGTTGCGGATGTTCAGTCCGCAGGGGAGGCGAAACACGTCTTTACCCATCAAATCTGGCAGATGCAGCTATATACCATGTCCGTCCCGGAAAATGTGGATGCGCCTGCCGGATACAGCTTCATTCCCGCAGCTGATATGTCTGCGCTGACAATTCCAACGGCAGTCAAAGCGGCGGTCAGAGTGGTGCATCAGCGGATGAAATCGCTTTCAGATTGACAGCATGGGCATAATCTGTTAATATATAGTATCCAATCCTGAGATTTATTTCACAAGGAGAGATGCATCATGGCAATCCGTCTGTTTGAAACCCGCACCAACAATTCCAATGTGCCGCTGCGCGTGGCGATGGGCCACTTCGCTACCAGCCACAGCCATATCAATTATTACATCGATCTGACGATGACCAAGCATCGTCTGTCCGAGGCGAAGGAAGTCGCTGCTCAGCTGTGCGACCGCATCAGCCCCGTGACTGTCATCGACACCATCCTGTGTCTGGACGGCACGGAGGTCATCGCGGCCTGTATGGCCAGCGAGCTGACCCGCCGCGGCTACGCCAATTACAACGCCCACAACACCATTTATGTTGTCACCCCTGAGCATACTACCGGCTCCCAGCTGATCTTCCGCGACAATGCGGCCCCCATGATCGTTGGCAAGAACGTGCTGGTGCTGGCGGCCTCCGTTACCACCGGCTACACGGTGAAGGCGGCGGTGGATGCGATTCGCTACTACAGCGGCAAGCCTGCCGGTGTGTGCGCGATCTTCACCTGTGAGGACGAGTGTGAGGGCTTTGAGATCAATGCGGTATTCACCAAGAAGAATGACCTGCCGGATTATCAGAGCACTATCTCACATGAGTGCCCGATGTGCAAGAACCAGCGTCGCCTGGATGCGATGGTCAATGCCTTCGGTGTGTCCTCCTTTGGCATTTGATACGTAATAAATGAGGCTCCGGAATTGCTCCGGAGCCTTTTGTGTTGCCGTGTTTACTTTGCCCAGATGACCAGGCTGCTGTTGGAGGGATAGACCTGAGCGGTCTGTTCGGGGTTGGACAGCAGAGCCTTGTATCGGGCGTAGGAGTAGGCTTCATGCAGGGTGATCTCGCCATTGCTGTCCGAATCTGCACTCAGGGAGCGCACCTTGTTGGTGCCCATGTTCCAGCCGCAGCCCTGGGTCAGCATATAGGTGAACAGGCCAAAATGCTTGTCGATCACGCCATCTTCATCTGCGTCGTAACCCGTGTTGACGCTCTGCTCGGTGGAGTGCGCCGCCGTGATGACGTAGTAGCCGCTGTTTGCAAGATCGTTTGCGCCTCTGGTCTGGGCAGAGAAGGCGGTGACGACCTTGCTGTTGAATTCGTTCAGCTCAGCCTTGCTCACGCTGGCGGTTCCACTGGTGCTGCGGCCGATGATCTGGCCGGAATGGCAGCTGTCGATGATGACGATCTTCTTGCCCGGGATCTGATCCAGCACACTCTTGAGGCGGGCGACGGTCAGATAGGAGGTGCCGGTGCCCACCAGCGCACCGTGATAGCTGGTACCCACTGCATTTTCGCCGTGACCGGAGAAGTAGAACAGGCTCACATCGTTGGAAGTGGCAGCGGAGAATGCGCTGGTGATGGCGGATGCAATGCCGTCTGCGGTGAGATTGGACTTGGTGGTGACGCGGTAGGGCGTGGCTGTCATTCGGCTGAGCATGGCCTTCATGCCGGCTACGTCATTTTCCGGGCCGGGGAGGGCCAGGGAGGTGCCGGGATAGGTGTTGCTGATCAGCAGTGCGCGGTATACGGTTTCCGTACCCTTGACGGTCAGCGCTTCAGCCGAAGCGGACGCCGTGTCGCCAAGTTCATCCGTGACGTTGACGGTCACCACGCAGGAGCCAGCGTCCTTCAGGGTGTATTCTACCTCGGGTTCAGCCGTGATGACGGAGGCAGTGACGCCATCCGTGGTGAATGTCCATTCGTAGGTGACCTCGCCGTATTCGCCCTCAGTGCTGGTGGTCCAGGTAAGAGTGTCCCCAACGTTGGCGCTGTCCGCAGAAGGGACAGGTGCGGCTGCGGTCATGGTGATGTAGGGGGTCGTATCCAGTGCAGAGGGAGCAGTCAGGTAGCTTGGAACGTTGATGGTGGAGAGCTTCGTACAGCCGTTGACGATCAGCGTATCCAACGAGCGTACGGGCTGATCGTTCACCAGCTTGGGGATAGTGAGCTCCGTGGAGATCGCAGCGCCATCCACTGCGCACAGGGGAACGGCACTGCCGTCCATCACGCTATAGTAGAATCCGCCCTTGGTCACGAGGGTTTCTGTGGCGTAGAAATTATTCAGGCCGGAAGCGCTGCCAAAGGCTGGGCCAAATACATAAGCAA
Source organism: Christensenellales bacterium (assembly GCA_045132495.1). Classification (GTDB taxonomy): domain Bacteria; phylum Bacillota; class Clostridia; order Christensenellales; family Aristaeellaceae; genus UBA11524. The sequence goes on from JBGUSK010000025.1 coordinate 5,543, forward strand.
CGTCCTCAAGCGTACCGCTGATCGTGGTGGAGGCGCCGTTCATATACAGATACGCAGCGCGGGTATTCGCCAAGACGCTGCCGCTCACGCTTTTGCAGCCTGCGGGCAGCACAAGCGCATGCAGGCCTGTCCCGGCGAAGGCGCGGCTGCCCACGGTTTTTACCGAACCGGGCAGAACAACGCGCCCCTTGAGGGCGCTGTCGTTTTCAAAGGCGCTTTCGTCAATCGTGGTCAGCGTGTCAGGCAGGGAGACCTCCGCCGAAGCGATCAGCGTCAGTGCAAGCAGGATGGACAGGAGGAAAAACAGTTTTTTCTTCATGCTGTGCTCCTTTGATAAGGATCAAGTGCGATTGCACATATGTTTCCATATACATTATAGAGCTTTGGAAGCGGAAGGTCAAGGCGGAAAGCCAAAAGTTACAGTTGTGACAAGCAAAAGGAGCCCGCAGCGGGGCTCCTTGACGGGTTTATTCGATTTCGATCAGTTCATACTCGCGGCTGCCGAAGTTCAATTCAGCGGCGGCCTCGATGGTGTGGACGCCGTTGCGGCTTTCGATGCGTTCCAGCATGTGGGGAAGGCCGGGATCGTCCTTCTGGGCGTAGATCAGGTCAAGACCGGCCTGGTCAATGGCGATGGGATCGAGGCTGGCCAGTACGCCGATATCCGCCATGCAGGGGTCTTCCGCCACCGCGCAGCAGTCGCAGTCCACGGACAGGTTTTTCATCACACTGATGTACACCGCCTTACCCGCAAAGCGCTTCGCCACGGAGGAAGCTGCATCTGCCATGGCTTCCAGGAAGCCGTTGTGATCGCCCTTGAAACCGAGGCTGGCGTCGCCCGCACCGTGAATATGCTTCTTGCCGTAGCTGGAGGCAATGCCGATGGACAGCTGCTTGATCGCGCCGCCGAAGCCGCCCATGGGGTGCCCCTTGAAGTGGCTGAGCACCAGCAGGGAGTCGTAGTTAGTGAGATTCTTGCCGACGAAGTTCTTCTGGATCACCTTGCCGCTGGGAATGAGCAGCTGCAGGTCGGGGCCTTCGCCGTCCATGATGTCCACGTCGAAATGCTCTGCCCAGCCGTGTTCGCGCATCAGCTGCTGGTGGCGTTCGGTTACATCGCGTGCGCCTGCATAGGCGGTGTTGCACTCCACAACGGTGCCTTTCACATGGTCGATCACCGGCTTCCAGAAGTCCGGGCCGAGGAAGTTCTGATTGCCCTTCTCGCCGGAGTGGAGCTTCACGGCCACCTTGCCGGGCAGGTCAATGCTCAGCAGCTCATACATTTCCAGCACCTTTTCAGGCGTGATGGTTCTTGAAAAATAAACCTTGCTTGCCATAAACAACCTCCTGATGCGATTATTCCTGAATGCCCTGCCGCTTATGCAGCTCGTCGGAGACATAGCCTGCCAGGATCTCCACGATGCGTGCATTCTTGCCGCCGCGGGCAACGATCACGTCCGCCAGGTTCACATAATTGCGGATGTACTGATCGTACATGGGTTTGACGGTGTTGAGGTACTGGGCGGAGATGCCGTCGATGTCACGGGCACGCTCTTTGATGTCGCGCTGGATGCGGCGCAGCAGGCAGATGTCCGCATCCACGTTCATGTACAGCTTCAGGTACATCAGCTCAAGCAGCCGCTCGTCATGGAAGCAATGGATGCCCTCGAGGATCAGCACATCCGGCGGCGTGATGATCTCGTCCGTATCCGCCCGGCGGTGATTGGCGTAGTCGTAGCCCTTGCGGGTGATGGGCTGACCATTCATCAGCGCCTGTACGTCCGCCAAAAGGGCGTCATGGTCAAAAATGGACGGCTCGTCGTAATTCAGATGGCAGCGCTCCTCGAAGGGGAGGTGGCTGTGATCCTTGTAGTAGCAGTCCTGCTGCAGCACAAAGCAGCGCTCGCCCAGCGCTGCAGCGAGGGAATCAGCCAGCGTTGACTTACCGCTGCCGCTGGCGCCGCAAATGCCGATAAAAATCATTTGTATCGTCCTCCACGGGTAAATTGTGTGGGATTCATTATGGTAAATGGTACAATATCCGGGGCCTGTGTGTCAAGGGAAAACCGCAATTCGCCGCCACAATTCGGCAGAAGAAGCGTTGTTTCCGTAAATTGACTGTGACATGGATCCTGTGATATGATATGATTACTCCATGAAAACGGGACGAAGTCCCCCATGGAGGTGAACGCGGTGGCTGCAACTGCGCCGCGTACGAAGGACAAAAAGCCACGCAGGCTCCGGAAGAAACTGATGCTGCTTCTGCTGCTCCTGGCGGTGACGGGCGTATCCGTCAGCCATGGTGCATACAATACACAAGCCGCTACGGCGGAAGAGGAGGCCCCCATGAATATCCGCAAAGGCCGGACAGTCATGTACATCATGGATTCCCACAACATGCAGCTTCGCGATGAAGACGCCCATGCCCTTGATCAGCTGAACTATTCCTTCGCTCTCATCAAGGATGGACGGGCTGACGGGTCTCACTGGATGGGTCTGAAGCAGGTGCAGTCCTTCCTGAAGAAGCATCCGCATATTGATGGTGTGGTGTCCGTTGGCGGCTGGGGCGCGGACGGCTTCTCCGACGCCTGCCTGACGGAAGAGGGCCGTAATATCCTGGCGGACAGTCTGCTGAAGTTGATGGATGACTGCGGCTTTGTGGGCATCGACGTGGACTGGGAATACCCCGGCGTTCCCGGCACCGGGATTGTCTCCCGCGAGGAGGATGTGGAAAATTGGTATGCGTTTCTGACAATCCTGCGGGAGGGCCTTGATGAACGCGAAGTCC
>JBGUSK010000026.1:0-10176 GCA_045132495.1 Christensenellales bacterium
CAAGGCTTTCCGGGTAAAGAAAAAACGCTAACCTCTGTATCAAGATTAGCGTCCTTATCTGGGAAATATTGTATAGTTCATCCCGTTTCTGAAACAGAAGTCCAGCTTTCCGTCTTGCCTAACAACCACCTTATCAACCAACGCCACAAAAGTATAAGGTTCAAACTGTATACACTCTGCCTGTTCCTCCAGCATTCGCAGGAATACCTCAATCCGCCGTCTGCGATCAGCCTTATCCTTCCTCTGCGCTTCGACATTCTGCATCTGCTGGCTGAGTTTTTCATGCTCTGCCACCAGCGCCTCGTACTCCCGCTGGTACTCCTCCTGATCCCTTCGCACCCTGGCGTTCTCTTCGACCAGCTTCCTGATACGCTCCGCCATGCCAAGCGCCTGATCTTGTAGCCTCGTTGCGATCCTATCAAGTTCGCTCGTGTCAAGCACCTCATCCAGCACTTCGCGGCAGACAGCGAAGATGGCATCCTTTTCGGCAATGACCTTCTGCATCACGTCAACGAACGCTTTCTCCAGCTCCTCCTGCGTCACATGCGGCGTCGAGCACTTCTTGTCGCCTTCATACTTATTGTTGCAGCGCCAGATTGTGCGGCGGTACTCATCCGTGCTGTGCTAGACTTTACTGCCATAAAAGGCGCCGCAGTCACCGCATACGATGCGCGAGGCAAAACAGCTTTTGCCGCTGTAGCTTCCTTTCAGACTTCTCCGCCACTCCAGTTCCATCTGGGTCAGATCGAATACCTCCGCGCTGACAATGGCTGGATGGCTGTTCTGCGCGTAATACTTCGGGATCTCGTTGCCATTGTTCACCACGAAGGTTTTCTTGATATAGTCCGTGCAGTAGGTCTTCTGCAGGATAGCATCGCCCTTATATTTTTCGTTGGTCAGGATGCTCTCAATCGTAGACGGGCTCCAGCAGGCGGTTTTCTTTCTGGCCTTAGCGGCTTCGATCTCATTCTCTCCCAGCAGACTCTTACGGGAGGGGCAGGGGATATCAGCAGCATTCAGTTCTTTGGCAATGATTGCCGGTGTAGAGCCTTCCAGAAATCGACGGAAGATGGTGCGTATATTACTGCGTTGCGAGCAATGCCTATGGGGAAACCGAAAGCCCTGTGTTCCTGCTTCAGGTGCTGGAGAAGATCGAAGTTCCTGAGACCGGCGACGAATCCAATATCGCGTTGTGGACTGCCCTGGCGATTCTGAGCTTCGCCGGATTGACCATCATTACGATGAATGGTCGTAGAAGTAAAAATAACCCGTTAACGTAAAAAAGCCCGTCATGAAGCAGATAAGTCTGCCTCATGGCGGGTAATTCGTTTACCGTTCAGGTGTGTCTTTGTGATGGTTGGAGGCAGAATGCGTTTTCTTTTCAGCACGATGGAGAAACTCCCGAATGGATGCGGGCTGCGTCGATTCGCCGAGCCATGAAGCAACATCCTGCTGGCTTTCCCGTGCCAACTGTGCATTGTAGAGCTTCCCATATGCCTGCTGCAATCTTGCGGAGGCTGCCGCAGCGGCATCGGTGCGTATCTTTTGCTGGTCTTCAGCTTCTGCCGGACTCTGCAGCTGCTTGTACTGCTGAAGGGTTTCATCCAGCTCAGTCGAATACATTTCCTTCTGCTCGTCCAGCTTGTGCAAGCTGGCCTCCATGGCGGTGACTTCACTCTGTACCGCCTTGACGCCAGCATCGTCCGCACAGCCGAGATCCAGCAGAAGGTTTTCCTTTTCAGAGTGCAGCTCTTCGATCTCTTCTGTGAGCGTCGTGATCTGCCGGGACAGATCGTGCTGTTTGATGAGGTTCAACTTGGAGGTGTTCTTCTGTTCTACCACTAAGGCTTTACGCGCCTTGGTCTTCTGCCTGATCTGCTGCGTAAGTTCGTTGTACCGCTTCAGTTTCGGCTGAGTTGCCTGAATGGTCGCGGTGCGCTTATCCATACCCCTGATGATGACCTTGATCTGATAGCAGATCACGATCAGCTTTTCGCGCAGCTTGGTCAGGTGGTCGGTGATGGACGATGCTGCATCGGCTACAAGCTCGGACAGCATGGTGACCAAATCCTTCAGCTCCCGCATTAGCGCATTGTCGGTTTTGATCTGCCGGTTCATGTCGCAACGGTCGGAGATGATGCCCTTCTTCTCCATCGCACGGGCAGCAACACCCTCATGGATGGTGGGCTGCTCGTCCAGTCCGCGCTCGACATGGCTGCGGTGGTCAACCCGTTCAGTTGAGCCGATACGTTCCAGATGCAGATTGACGATATCCGCCCACGCGCTGCGCCAGAGGATCAGTTGGCTTTCGCTGTTCCAACGCTCGGTGATGGGATTCTGCCTGCCGTAGGCGGTGCTTTTCGGATGCTTGGAGGCACGCTTCAAGCCCTGGGCTTCGCCGTCAGTGGTGGTCATGTACACCTTCTTCTTGCCGATCAGATAGGGGTACTGTTTCTGCCAGCCTTCGTCCTGCGCATGGAGAAATTCGGAAGCTGAAAAGCCCCGTTCCTCATCGCCACGGATGCACAGATATTCCTTCTCCGTTTTGTACTGCCACTTTCCATGCTCGTCCAGCGGGCGGATCGTCAGCAGAATATGGGCGTGAGGATTATGACCTGGCGGATCAGGGTCGTGGATGCCCACGTCGGCGCACATGCCGTCTGCCACAAACTGCTGCTGGATGTACTCCGTCAGCAGGGCGATCTGCTGATCCGCGTTAAGCTCACGCGGCAGTGCTACCACGAATTCCCGGGCAAGGCGACTATCCTTGCTCTTTTCCGCATCCTCCACGGCGTTCCAAAGGGCAGCGCGTTCCTGCCACTCGGGAGGCGCATTCTCCGGCAGAAACACCCGCTCCCACATCAAACCTTTCTTGCGTGTGTAGTCATGGTGGACGCCGTCGTACTCGTTGGTCACGCTGGAGCAGCTCATATAGGCTGACGCTGCCACGGCTGACCGGCCTTTGCCCCGGCTTACGACTTTTGCTTGCATGTGGTAGATGGCCATCTACGTTCACCTCCTTCGTCGTAACCCAGCCTCGTCGTGCCCGCAAGCTGCCGGTGGCAGGTTGCGTCATGCCGCAGATGTGCTGCCGGTGGCAGGACAGCAAGGCGCAGGGTGGGATGGCATATGGGGATATGACAGCGCAGCCTGTCGCTCTCTGTGAGGAGAGCGACCGAAAGTTTCCAAAGGACGAGCGGAAAGCCCTTTGGTCGTGTCCGCAGACACGAAATGCCCCATGAGGTCAGCCCATCGGGCTGACTAAGGCCGGTCAATGCTTGCATTGATGGCCTGTACCCTCGGAAGCCGCTTGCGGGTTTCGAGGGCGACCCTCGGAGAGCGCACGGCCCCGTCAGGGGAGAGCACCGCCCTTCGGGTGGTGAGTCAGTGCGCCCTTCGGGGATAAAAAGAAGCGGAAGCATTCCGGTTGCCCGGAACGCCTCCTTTGTCGGTTGCCTGGTTACTTGGTTCTCAGCGTACTGCACAGGTACTCCTCCAGTTCGTCGGTGGTCATGGTTCGTGCCTGGGGAAAAGCTTTTTCGAGGATCGCTCCGGCCTGGATCAGTCGGCGGGTTCGTGCCTTCCGTTCCTTGTCCCGGTCGCGCATCTGGGCCTCCTCCAGTCGGTGCCGTGCCTGGATCAGTTTCTTTTCGTGTTCAGTCATGTTCGTTTTCCTTTCTGGTATCAAAAGAACGGCCATCCGGTACCGGGGTGATACCAGATGGCCGCAGGGGTGGTATTGCGTTGTTGGGCGGTGATGGCGCTGGTATCAGGCACGGCCCTGACTGGTATTACTGCAATACCAATCAGGAACAGTGCTGGTATCAGAAGCTGTCAGCGAAATCCAGTGCCATGGACAGATCGTCGTCTGCTGGTGCCGGTTCGGTTTGCATGGGCGTGGACGGCTGCACTGCTGCCATTGGCACAGGCGTAAAGTGCAGGGCGTTGCAGATCGTGCTCTCAATCCGTTGCAGAAAAGCATCTTCCTTTTCGCGGGTTTCCAAATACGGGTCTGCCGTTAACTGATCCTGCCGTCCGAAATAGTCGTTGACTGCTGACACAATCGCCTTGCTGTAGGAGCGATACTGCTTCTTGTCCATCCGTTGCAGATGTGACCACGCCCGACGGTCTTCCTCGTCAGTCATGTCCAACCGTAGCGTCGTGGTGAAGATACGCTTCATCACAGCTCACCGGCCTTCCGCAGACGCTCCATTGCCAGAAGCTCATAGCCTTTGGCGGTGGCGCAAATGTCGTGGTTGAAGCTCACGCGCGACGGGTCGTATTTACCGAACTGCTTCACCATGCAGCTGCCGCCGCCCATGACGTACAGCTTCACCAGATCGGGGTTGTACTCATGCTCGCGCAGCTTGCGGAAGATGCCGCCGATGTACTCCTCTGCGGTCTGCCGGATGACAGCCATGTACTTTTCGACAACCTCGGCCTTGCCCGTGCGCAGGATGCGTTCGATCATGGCCTCGTCGATGGTCACGCCGCAGGTGCGCATCAGGTTCTCCCGGACGGCCAGCACGCACTGGTGGACGCCGTATTTCTCCGTGAAGCAACGCTGCGGGATGGGCTTGCGGTCGTTGATATACATCACGTTCATGGTGCCATTGCCGATGTCGCAGAGCATATTGATGCCTGAGAAGTCACGAAGCTGGGCAGCCACAGCGGAAAAGCCCTGCGGGAATACCTCGCAGCCGACAAATTCCACATGGTATGCTGCCTCGCGGAAGGTGAAGTCGGCGGTTTCATGCTGCATGAGGTATGCCCGGAAGCTCTCCTTCTGCGCGGACACCCAGGTCAGCGGCAGACCGACCGCCAGCACCACACGGGCGGTGGTCAGGTTACGGATGTGCAGCTCGCGGGCGACAGCAACCAGCGTCAGGAGATAGTAATCCTGATCCAGCATTTTGTCGGCGGTAAATTCCTTGTGGCCCTGACCGATCACATAGGACTTGCCGTCGTAGGTCAGGATGTCGCTGCTGAACACAGGCTCATTTCCGTCAATGGGCAGGATGCCGGTTCGGAAGCAGCAGTGGGCGGTTTTCATGTTGCCATAGCCATGGTCGATGCCGATGACAACGGGCTTGTTTTTCATGTTCATCATTTCAATTTTCCTTTCTAAATTGGGTGCAGGGACTTCGTGCCAAGTTGGCACGAAGTTGGAAACCTTGATTTTACTGGGTTTGCAGACTTCGCGCCAAGTTGGCGCGAAGTTCCAGGCATGCAAAAGACGACCGACGCAGGGTGCTGCAGGCCGCCTTTCAGTATGCCATCTCACAATACTTGCTCTTTTAGATTTTGTTGACTTTGGTTTCGGAATCATCACTATTCTTCTTGCAGCTGTCCATTTTGTCCGCTTCATGCTGGATCAGATTCAGCAGCCGGTCTTCATAAGTACAGGCGCTTTCGGGGCTTCCGAATGCGCTGATCGTGTAAACGGTGTGCCCGTATTGGCGGGTCATTTCCATCATAGGGGTAGTCTTCGTCATTGTTCCTCCTGATTCTTACATAAAAAGAAGCAGCACCGAGTTGCCTCATGTGCTGCCTGTTGGGTGTTGGGCCGTTATTCATTTTCATTCTCCATTCCTTCCGTCGGGATAGGAAATTGTCCGATGTAGTTCAGGTGCACCTCAATTTGGCGGGTGCGCTGTCCCTTGGCTGGGCGGATGGTACGATAGACGACGATCTTTTCCACAAATGCGAGGATCATGTCGTCCGTTACTTCTGCGCAGTCCCGATACTTGCGGGCAAGGGCAAGGTACTTGTCGGTCTGTGCAGAGGCAGTCTGCACTTCGTTCAGCCGAACCTGATCATCTGCGAGTTCTACTTTGAGTGTAGCTTCCTCCTGTTCGTATTGTGCAGACAACCGGTCAAAACGTTCCTCCGGGATATGCCCCAGCGCATAGTCCTCGTAAAGCTTCTTCAGCAAGTGTTCCAGTCGAGCGATGTGCTTTTCCTTCTCGCGTATGGCCTTGGCCAGCTGCTTCCGATCATCGGGTTGGTAGGTGGCTGCTTCCCGAGCAAGCCTGCGTCGGAAGCCCTCTTCATCAGCGATGGCATAGCGGTTGACGGTGCGGAGTGTGTCCCGCACAATTTCCCGGATGACAGTAACGCGAATCGAATTGTGAGTGCAGAGTCGTTCTTCATAAGCAGCAGACTTTTGATGTGTCCGGCATACGAAGTCGTTGCATTCTTCATGTCCAGTCATGCGATGGAATTTCATTGGTACACCACATTCGCCGCAAACCATCAGTCCTTTCAAGGCGCATGATTTTCCCGGAGCGGAGGCCATTTCGGGATGGAAGATTTGCTGCGCTGCCTGCCATGTCTCCTCGTCCACGATTGCTTCATGCGTCCCAGGAAATACAAGCTGCTCTTCTGCTGGAACGCTTACCCGCTTGCCTCTGTATTCCGTGACGCAGGTTTTGAAGTTTACGGTATCACCCATGTATTCCCGCCGTTGAACCAGTTTGCTTAACATTCGTGTATCCCAATTGTATGGTTGGCGGTTCGTGTGTTGCTTGCCGACTCCATCCGGTGAGTGTTGGAAACGATAGTATCCAGGTGTCACGCGTTTCTCCTGTACCAGTGTTCGGCATATACTCAGTTGAGACTTGCCGGAAGCAGCCAGTTCAAAGATGCGGCGGACAGTATCTGCCGCCTCTGGATCAATCAGCCAGTGGTTCTTATCTTTGGGATCTTTCACATAGCCAAAGCATGGATTGTAGGTCAGCGGTTTACCCGAACGCCCCTTCTGCTGAGCCGCAGATCGAATCTTACGGGACTGGTCACGCAGATACCAGTCGTTCATAATGTTGAGGATGCCTGCAAACTCGGTACTATCCGGGTTGTTATTGTCGATATTGTTATTGATGGCGATGAACCGTACACCCATTCTGCCAAAGTACACTTCCGTGTAAAACCCTGTCTCAACATAGTTGCGACCGACGCGGCTCATGTCCTTGACCAGCACCGTTTTGACAATGCCAGCCTCGATATCCGCAAGCAGCTGCTGCCAACCAGGACGGTCAAAGTTGCCACCGCTGTAACCATCATCAGTATAGTGCCGACAATTGGCAAAGCCCCTTTCCTGAGCGTATGCTTGCAACAGACTCTTTTGATTGGTGATCGAGTTCGACTCACCCTCTTGTTCGTCATCGCGGGACAGACGCTCATAAAGCGCGGTAATGGGCTCTACATCTGCTTTTGCCGAAGCCCGTGTTTTTCTTCCGTTCTGTTTTTCGATCAGATCAAACATAGTGTTCCTCCTTCGTTAAGCTGCCGCCTGATCGTGGGGCAACTTCTTGTTTCGTTCCTTTTTGCGCAGATACTTCTGATGGTTCCGCTCGCGTTCCCTGGCTCGCCGGGCTTCCTCCTGCAGTTGCTCCTCCGTCAGAATGGTCGGTGCCATCGGTACAGAGAAGCATCCAATGAAGCGGAAGACAATATCGATCTGCACGTGCCGCTGGCCGTTCACCTTCTGCGGAGCGTGGACAATCACTCTGTCAATGAAGCTGTTGATGACCGATGCCGTCAGTTCTTCCGTATCCCGGTATTGCCGTGCCAGTGTCATGAACGCCTCGATGTTAGTGGTGTCGGCATGGTAGGTAGCCAGCGCAGTTTCAGTCTGTGCGAGCTTGTCCTTCAGCTGAGCCTGTTCCTTTTCATAGGTAGAGGACAGCAGGTTGAAGCGGCTCTCCGGCGTTTTCCCCAGCGCATAGGATTCGAACAGCTTCTGGATGATGGTGTCCAGCTCTGCAATGCGCTTTCGAGCCTTGGCTGCTTCGGCGGTCATATCCTTTACGGCATCGGCATGGCGCACCTCGGACAGTGCCCGTACCTGATCTGCAAAGGCAGCTTCATCCGATACGGCGTACTGGCTCACCGACCGGATCATTTGCAGCAGCACAGACCGGATGAATGCCGTGGTGACATAATGGCAACAACAATCACCTTTGCTCTGGCTATAAGTGGGACAATCGTAGTAGTCATCCGACTCCCGCCCAGACTGCTTTGCCCGACTGCGATGATTGTTGAGCTTCGCGCCACACTCTGCGCAGTAGAGCTTTCCGGTCAGCGGATTGGCCTCGCCGGTGCTGTCTGTTCTGCGCCGGACAGCCAGAACACACTGGGCCAGCTGCCACCTATCCTCGGGGATGATCGCCTCATGTGTGTTCTCAAAGATCAGCCATTCCTCTTGGGGTTTGGTTTGCCGTTTTGCCTTCAGGCCATTCTTCGATGAACGGAAGTTCACCGTGTGTCCCATGTACTCCGGGCGTTGCAGGATGTTGCTGACCGTCACGCCATTCCAGGCATACGGCTTGCTCAGGTCGGTGTTGGATCGCTTCATGCAGGTGTCGTGGGTCGCGTTGTAGTAGGCCGGGCACTCCACCTTGTCAGCTTCCAGGATGCGCGCGATCTCGTAGGGGCCGTGACAGTCAATCGCCAGCTGGTAGATTCTTCGGACGACCGCTGCCGCCTCGTCGTCCACCAGCCAATGGTTCTTGTCTGCCGGGTCTTTCCGGTAGCCGTACACGCACAGCGTATTTGTCGGCTTTCCGCTGTTGCCCCGCTGCCGGAAAAATGTGCGCATCTTTTTCGACTGTTCCCGCAGGTACATCTCGTTCAGCACGTTCATGAAGGGGGCAAACTCGCTGCTGATGGGGTTCACCGTGTCCACGCCATTGCCGATGGCGATGAACCGCACACCCTTGCGCCGGAAGTACACCTCGGTGTAGAAGCCGGTCTGGATGTAGTCGCGCCCGACGCGGCTCAGGTCTTTGGCGATCACCACGCCTACCAAACCTGCATCAATGTCCGCAATCAGCTGCTTCCATCCAGGGCGTTCGAAGTTGCCGCCGCTGAAGCCATCATCTGTGTAGTGCCGGCAATGGGCGAAACCGTGGTCTGCCGCATACGAGGTCAGGTAGGCTTTCTGTGATTCAATTTGTCAAGGGGTGTTTCTCCACAAATCACACAATTTGTTCCCGCAAAGATTGTTTGGTGTTGAGTGGGAAAACTTTGGTTATTCTCTTTCCAGCCTGACGAGGTATTCCTCCGTCCCCTCCTCCAACCTGCGCTCCTCCGTCACGCGGAAGGCGTGCTGCTGGTAGAAGGCGATCGCCCGCGGGTTCTTTTCCAGCACCCAGAGGCGCTTTCCATTCAGTTCGCGGATGGCATATTCCAGCAGGGCCGCGCCGATGCCCTGGCTCTGCATCACCGGCTCCACATACAATCGGCGTACTTCATCGCCGCCGTAGTGCAGGAAGCCCTTCACCACGCCGTCGTCGTAGACGAGGATGCTTAGGATGAAGTCAGCGCTTAGCGGCATCAGGTTCGGCACAATCATTTCGTCAAAGTAGAATTCGCCGCTGCGGAAGTTGGGATAGAAAATCAGCCGGTAGTTGAAGACCTCGAACTCCGCGATGCGGGCGAGGTTGGCGGGGGGAGCTGGCGGATGGGCATGGGATCACTCCTTCCGGCAGATGTGGAGCAGATGGCTGGAGCAGCCCAGCAGCTCGCGGACTTCGCAGGTGGCCAGGTGATGGGCGGCAAAGGCGGGGAATTTCTCGTCGGACATGGCGAAGTTGCAGCGTTCCTCAGCCAGCTCAAGAATGCTGTCTGCTGCGGCGGTGACGAGGTGCTGCACATGCTTGCCCGCAAACAGCGCCTCGAACTCAGCAATGTCGTAGCCGGTGAAAAGTTGCTCCTCAAAGTGGCGGATGCGGCCGTCATCGCCGAAATTCTCCTTGCGGCCAGCCAGGAGACCTCCGTTCAGGTAGCTGTTGAAGAGGATCGCGTGCACGGACAGGAACGCCGTGAGAATCACGCCGCCGGGCCTGGTCACGCGGATGGCCTCGTCCAGAGCGTGGTGCACGTCGCGGGGATCGTAGAGGTGGGCCACGCCGTACACCAGCGTCAGCTTGCCGGAGGGTTCGTCGGTGAAAACTGCGCCCTCGGAGACGCTGTAAGGGTCGGCGGCCAGGTCGGCTAGGGCAGCAATGGCGTCCCGGCAGGAACCCTCCGGCAGACCCGGGTAGTCAGCACCCGCGCCAACCACCCGTTGCCGCCGCACGCCGCCACGCCGAGGCACAGCCTTGGAGCTGGCAATCCCGACTGCCGAGGTCGGCTTTCCCGCTTCGCCGTGAAGAAGTGTGCGACCCCTGGGGG
>JBGUSK010000027.1:0-28659 GCA_045132495.1 Christensenellales bacterium
GGGCCCCCCGCGCCGCATGTAATGTCCTGCATCAAAATGACGCAGCCAAAGGCTCCCTCCCGGAGGGAGCTGTCAGCCGCTTGTCGGCTGACTGAGGGAGATCGCGGAACTGGCATGTCCGCACAGCCGCAGTTGTACAAACACGCAGTAGAGGTCTGTTCCTTTGCGGCTGTGCGAGCTGTTTCGGCGGAATCAAAGATTCCGCGAAAGGCGCGTGTTCCTTTGTGCCTGCGGGCACGGAGGCATCCGGCGGCAGGGGCCCTACCCCTTGACCCCGCGAAGGGCCAATCGGCCCTCTCGACACCCTTTTTTGTTCTGTCCTTAGTCGTCGTCGCCTTCCATGGCACGCAGTGCCGCATATTCGTCGTCCTCGTAGAACTCCTTCTTCGGGGCCTCGCCGCCCAGCATCTCAATGGCATTGCGCAGCTCGATGAAGTCCATGTACTTGCACTTCTCATCCATCGCCGCTTCCATCAGCACCGGCAGGGCACGATCATCCCCCAGCTTCGCCAGATAGCTGGCAAACAGCGCACGGCGGGAAGGGTTCTCCTTAAACAAACGAACGGCAAGCTCAAAAACCTGCTCATTTCCCGGATAATTCACCAAAACATCAAGGAACGCTTCCTGGCCCGCGCGATTGGCATGGGGCAGCTCCTGCAGAATGGGCTGCACGACCACCTTGCCCATGTCGCGCAGGCTGTCCAGCGCATTGTCCGCCAGCTCGTCGTGATCCTCGCGGTTCACCTGCCACTGGATGTAAAGCATCTTAGGCAGGGTGGACTCCATGTCCCGCAGCAGGCCGATGGCGGTCATGCGGGCCTCTTCGTTGATCGCGGGACTTTCGTCCTTGAGCAGAGCCAGCAGACGCTTCTCACAGGGCTTGCCAACCGCCTGAATCTGCTCCAGCAGCAGATCCGGCACAGGGATCTCGCGGGAGGTGTATTCCACCAGCCAGTCAACCAGATCCTTCGCATCCTCAAACTGGGTGAAGTAGGCGCCGGGGGTGACGCCATCCAGCCACTTTGCCGGGGTATTGAGGAACATCATGTACACGCGGGGCATGTCGGCTTCCATCGCGTCATAGTTGCGGTATTCCTTGCCGTGATCCTTCATCCATTGGGATGCAAAATCGGCAAACTTATCGTCAAAGTTGATGCTCTTCATGATCGTATCTCCATTCTCCAGCCAGGCTGGAATTATTCCGTCACAGGCTCCGCCAGCATATACCGGCTGATTCGTCTGATCACACGGCTGATTTTTCTCGAGGACAGCGCCGCATCCGTCACCGCGCGGGCCGCGGCTTCCTCCTCCCCTGCTATGCGCAGGTAAAGGATTTCCATCGCCTTGCACCAGGCATAGCGCTGGGTCGTGGCCGCCTCCACACGGCATCCCCGAGGCAGCACCCGCCATATATCTGCGGCCATTTCAGTAATTTCACGGCTTCGCCTGTATTGCTTTGTTTCCTCCAGCAGCACAGGCAGGAACATCCGCCAGGGACGCTCCTGTTTCTGTTCCTCCACCTTCTGGCAGGCAATCAGGCTGAAGTGACCGCCGGTCATGATCAGCCTTTCGTCCCGGCAGCCCATTTCCGCCAGGCGGATGAGGGCCCATTGGCGCGTCTCGAAGCGCAGGAAGGGCTGACACAGCAGCTCCTTCAGGAAGGCAATGACCGCTGCATCATCAGCGTTCTTTTCCAGCAATGTCATGACATAGCGGCGCTCGTCGGCATAATTGCCGGTAATGAACCAGTCCGCCAGCCGCCTTGACCGACTGCCCGGCCTGAGCAGTTCCGCCATATCCCGGCTTTCCGCCGCCATTTTGAGCTCCGTCAGCTGGCGCTCCCGCTCGGAGGCAGGCAGCATCCCCCGGATACAGAACAGCGTATGCACAGGGATTTGCGCCGAAGCCAGCATCGTCGCAGCATGGCGGTCATCCGGGTCGATGGCGAGAATATCCTTCCACAGCTGCTGCGCGGCAGGCAGATCGCCCCTTTCGCACAGCATCCCCGCCTTGGCAGACAGGAGCGCCGTCCGGTGGGGCTGGCGCTTCATGCGCTGATCGAGGTATTCCTGCATTTCCTTCCAGGCATCCTGCGCCCAGGCGGCGGTCAGGAAACCATCCTCCGCCATCACTGAATCCGCATACTGTCCGGCCTTTTGCAGAAATCCCCGGGCAAGCCGCCGCTTTCCCTGCTGATAATACAGGGTTGACAGCGCCGTCAGCGTTCGCGGATCATCTGGCGCCAGGCGCAGTGCCATCGGCAGATACTTCAGCGCGCCCGGCAGATCCAGCTCCATCATGCACATCATGGCGGTGGTGACAAGCAGGCGTTCCTTTTCCTCAGCCAGGCGCACTGCACGGCGGATGCGCCTTTCGCCCAGCGCACGGTTTCCATTCTGCCAGGCCGTCAGCCCGCGATGGATCAGCCGCTGGGTGCGGCGGGGTTCCTTTGCATCAGCGGCGGTTTCCAGCTCAACGAGCATGGCACGGGCCGCGTTGCCCTCCGGCGACCAGGGCTCAACCTGCAGCTGGTGATACGCACAGTCCAGCGCCGCATCGGGATGCCCCAACGCCTGCAGGCACCTGCCCATGTCGATCCATGCACCCGGATGCTGAGGATCGCGGCTGAGCACCCTTGCCAGCATCTGGACTGCAGCCTCCCAATTGCCTGTTCGCTGCAGCTCTGCCGCCAGCGCCTGCCACGCGGAGGGCGTATCATCCTGCTCTGCCGCGCGGCGCACGAGGCTCAATGCATCCAGCACCTGCCCCTGTCTGCGCAGCTGAACGGCGCTTTGCCGCATCCTGCTGCCGGACAGGCGGAAGGGATAGAGCATGACCTGTTCGTTCTGACTCATTCAAACTCCTCGGGATGAAAGGATTAGTCGCGGGAAGCGCGGGCCAGCAGCTCCTTGAGGTCGTCGGTGGAGAAGGCATACTGGCTGTGGCAGAAATGGCAGCCCAGCTCCGCGCCGGTATCCTCCTCAATCAGGGTATTCAGCTCGCGGCGGCCCAGGGAAATAAGGGCCTTCTCCATGCGGTAACGTGAGCAGGAACAGTGATAACGCAGGGGCGCGCGCTCCAGAATCTGCAAATCCATACCGCGGAACCAGTCCTCCAGCAGCTCCTCCTTGGGAGCAAAGGTCATTTCGCGGCTGATGTCGGAAAACATGGGGCTGCGCAGCTCGATCTGATCGATCACCTCATCCGGACAGCCGGGCAGGGGCTGAATCAGCAGACCGCCGGCCTTGAGCACCGCATCGCCGGAAACCAGCACGCCCAGCGCAACCAGCGACGGCTGCTGCTCGGACACGGTATAGTAATTCGCAAAGTCGATGCCCAGCTCGCCGCTCACCAGCTCGATCTGGCCGATGTAGGGCTCGCGCAGACCCAGATCCTTGATGACTGTCATGTAGCCGTCCTTGCCGATAGCCGCACCGACGTTCAATTTGCCATCCTCCCGCAGGGGCAGCTCCACCTGGGGATCATCCGCGCAGACCTTGATATCGCCGTGATTGGCTACCGCCACAACGGTGCCCATCGGGCCGCCGCCCTTGATGTTGACGGTCACGGACTCGTTCTCGCCCTTCATCATCACGCCCAGCATGCTGGTCGCAGTCATCAGACGGCCCATGGCGGCGGTACACACAGGGGTGGCGTGATGTATATCTGCGGCACGCTGAGCCATCTGGGTTGTCTCGCACATCATGATGCGTACCTGACCATCCATCAGCGTACCACGGAGGATCTCATCGCCCTCCCGGCGCTCAATCTGAATATACTTTTCAGCATCCATACTTATGCTCTCCTTGCTTATGTCATGCGTTTTCGGGGCGGCGGGCGGTGAAGTGCCAGCGCTGCTCCTTGTCTCGGGGCGATTCCATGCGACTGTTGCCGTAGACATGCACGTCGGTAAACCCGCAGCTCTGCAGCAGCGCCGTCAGTCCCTCCCGGGTGTGGGCGCGCTGCTTCTGCGTCTCGTCGATGCGGCGGTAGCGTCCGTCCGGCTCATGCAGGAAGAAGCAAAGCGCCATGTCGCACAGGCCAGTCTTCTTGCTGAAGCTGTTTTGCCAGATGTAGGTCACGTCCTCGCGGTCCTCCACGATCAGCTCGTTGCCCAGCACGTTTTCCAGCTTCCACGGGGTGGATATGTCGAAGATCAGCGCGCCGCCAGGACGGATCGCCGCCCATGCGGCCCGGAAGAAGGCGCATACGTCCTCATCCGTCAGCAGGTAATTCACGCCATCGCAGGTCGCAAGGACCGCGTCCATCTGCCGGTGCAGATGGAGCCTGCGCATATCCTGCTGGATGAAGGGCAGGCCGATCCCCTGCTTGCGGGCCTTCTGGGCGGCGATCCACAGCATTTCCTGGCTCAGGTCGATGCCGGTCATCTGGTAGCCCCGGCGTACCAGCGGGAGGGTCAATCCGCCAGTTCCGCAGGCGCATTCACAGACCTTGCTTCCCTGAGACACCCCATTGGCGCTGAGCAGCGCAGCATAAAAATCAGCCCACCGTTCATAATTCACATTATCCATCAGCTGATCATATACTTCAGCAAAACTTGTATACAATTTCAATTACTCCTGTTGCTTTGACATTTGTCTGATCAGCGCCCCTATCCGGCCCGTGTCCTTTGCACTCAGGCCGGCCCAGCCGCGCTCCCGCAGCGAGGGAAGCAGCCCCAGCTGCTCTGCCGCATGATACTTCCGTTTTTGCTGTCCGTCCAGCCTCCACCGCATTGGAACCCCTCCAGATCTGCTTCCTTGAGGCTTATCATGCGCAGGGGCGGGAAAGGTCATTCAGCGGGCTTGTCCTGGCTGGCATAGCCATTCTCCCAGGGCATCAGCTCCCGCTCCTCTTCTTCCTCGTCAAAATCATCGTCATCCTCTTCAGCAAGGCCGCGGTTCACCGGCGCACCCTCAATGCGGCTGTTGATGAACTTGTCGAACTGCGCATTGGTATAGGAGGCAGTAATGAAGCGGGACAGGGTGAAGCCGATAAAGACATAGTATGCGAAGAGCACCATGGGGATCCAAATGCTGCCAAACAGGAAGGTGCACACCACCGTCAGTGCCGCAGGGACAAGGTGAAGCAGGCGGATGCCCACGCTGAAGGGCAGGCGGCCGATCGCCAGCAGCAGGCTGTTCTTGATAATGGTCGCAAAGGACATCTTATAGGTCACCAGCATGGGATAGGCATAGGTGATGGCCAGGAACCAGAGGATCGCGATCAGCGTGGTGAACATCTGCGGCACGATCATGATCCAGTTTTCCAGGGCCAACTCACCATAAAACTGCCAGCACATCCAGGCCAGGAAGGGCACCACAGCGGTGATGGCAGACAGGCCCAGCGCCTGCTTCCAGTTTTCCTTCATCGCGTCCTTCATATCAGACCAGATGAAGGCATGCTCATCTCGCGCCCAGTTGCGGGTCACATAGGCAACGCCAGCCGTCCAGGGACCCGTGATGGCGATGCAGGGGATCAGCAGCAGCAGCGCCATATTGAGCATCCCCGGCACAAGGGCCGCTTGCTCTTCCATCAGGGCCAGCTGCTCTTCTTCCGTCATTTCGACCTGAACGATCTGGGTGGAAGTCGTGCCATCCGCATTGGTGACAGTCTTTTCCTCCGTGGGTACAGCACCCATGGTGAGCACATACATCACCAGCATGCCGATCACCAGCATCGTGGGAATCCAGGGCAGCATGTAGATGAGGTTCATGCGGCACAGGGCGCTCAGGCGCACACGGAGCATCTCAAAGAAAAGCTGCACACGGGTCTTCGGCAGATCTTCAGGTGTATAGTCGCCCTGACCGGACTTGCCGTAGTAGTAGTTGTTCATAAACTTGCCGAACATGTGGGGTACCTCCTGCAAAGGGTCTCTGCCCTGTATTATGCCACCATCACCTGTCGGATGACAGACTGAATCAATATATTATATCATACGTTGTCGAAAATGCCAATATCAAAAAGCCCCGGAGGACACATTTCTGCATCCGGCGGGGCAGGTATCTATACTGTTTTACTTGTAGATAGCCTCGTTCGTGCCGTCGCTGATACGGATGACCTCCGGCAGCGCATCCACGTTGATCATCTCCTCCACCGTTACCAAAGGCCAGTGACTGTCGTCGTAGCTGCCAGTGAGGCTGACGCCGCGCTCGAAAGCATTGAAGGTGCCGTCGGTCAGCAGCAGTTCGTCGCTGTGGTATGCCCACATGGAGAAGTTGTCGTCGTTCACCATACCATCAGGCAGCCTCCACTGGAAGCGCAGGTATGCGCCGGTGATGTAAAGCTCCGCATTGATACACTCCAGGGTCGCGCCCTTCACGGTGTAGGGCTTTTCGGGGACGTAATGCTTCTTTTCCAGCCGCTGACCGACCGGAATGGTCAACTCCTCGCGGGTCGTCCACGTCTGGATTTCCTCGCCCTTTTCGTCCACCTGGGCCACCCGCAGGAAGATGGTCACCGGCAAGCTTTCGCCAACATTGGTGGGGTTCAGTGACTGCTGACTGAAATAGATCGCCTTGGCATCAGCGTCCCAGAGGATATCCTCCATGCCCTCGCCGCCATTGTATTGTTCCGCCACCTCAACGATTGCCCGCACACTGTACACCGGGATGCCCTTTGCGGCGCCCGCCTCATAGCAGGCCGCGGATGGATCATCCAGGCCCAGTGTCTTCATCAGCACCCGGGAGCGGTCGTCATACGCGCCCACTGCATCGTCGGCAAACATGGTCATCAGAGCCGGGCTGCCGTCCGATGTGGCGATCTGGGTGGACATCAGGGCAAAGCGATTGTCACTGACGGCCTCCTGCACCGTGAAGGTCAGCGGGCCGACCTCATAGGTCTTGGGATCCATTTCCATGGCTCCCCGCATGCCGGGGGTGGTGTGGATGCCCCAGCTTTCAAAATAGTCCGACCAGCCCAGCAGCTCTCCGGCTGCAAAGGCAGTGGTCAGCATGCTCAGCGCCGCAATAGCAGCGATGATAACGGTTCTGAATGAAGATTTCCTCATAGTTTGTCTTTCCTCCCTGACGGAGCGGGCCGCGTCCATCAGCGCCCGGTGGCAGCTTTCCGGCTCTTCCAGGAAGGCCGCCCGCAGGTCAAGGTTTTCATAGTCGCGCTTCATTCCGCCTCCAGCTCCTTTCGCAATTCCTTTTTGGCGCGGTGGATGCGTCCCCGCACCGTAGCAATGGGCAGCCGCAGCGCCGTCGCGATCTCGGCGTAGGACATACCCTCACAGCAGCACAGCACTAACGGCAGACGCAGCTTGTCCGGCAGCGCCGCCAGGGCCAGATTCAGTGCCGGATCAGGTGGAGAAATCCGCGGCTCGGCGATCTCCTCCAGCGGGACACAGCGCCGGCCCTGCCGCTGGATATCCCTGCTGGCATTGATGCAGATGCGTGTCACCCAGGTACGAAAGTAGCGCTCCTCCCGCAGGGAATCCCGCTTCTCCCAGGCCTTGAGAGCCGTCTCCTGCATTGCATCCTCGCAGGCATGGTCATCGTGCAGGATGGTATACGCCACGCGGTAGAGCGTACCGCTTTGCCTCTCCAATTCCCGCAGGAAGAATTCCTTGTCCATGGTTTCACCCGACCTCCTTGTAACGTTACACCCTTTAGACGAAGCAGCGCCCCTTAATGTCACACAGATCAGAAAAAACTTCTTTCATTTGCTCTTGACACATTCGATCGTGTCAAATATAATTACACAATACCGCATGATTTTCAGTTCCAGTACACCTTCACGTAAGGCAGGAGGAAACCTTATGAACCATACCACACGCTCCATTCAGCAGCTTGTGCTGACCGCCGCTTGTCTGGCACTGTGCCTGGTGCTGCCATTCCTGACCGCGCAGGTGCCGGAGATCGGCAACATGCTGTGTCCGATGCACATCCCGGTGCTGCTGTGCGGTTTTATCTGCGGGCCGGTATGGGCCGCCGTGATGGGTGGAGTTGCCCCTGTTTTACGCTTTTCGCTGTTCGGCATGCCACCGCTGTTCCCCGTGGGGGTGGCGATGTGCTTCGAGCTGGCGGCATATGGCGCCGTGTCCGGCCTGCTGTACCGTCGCTTACCTCGCAAGCCCAGCAGCATATACATCGCCCTCCTGACGGCCATGCTGGCTGGACGGATCCTGTGGGGTGTGGTTCGGGTGCTGCTCGCCGGGGCAACAAACGCCACGTTCACCTGGGCTGCATTCTTTGCAGGTGCATTCACCAGCGCAGTGCCGGGCATCATTCTCCACACACTGCTGATCCCGTTGATTGTGCTTGCCCTGGAACGTGCTCTTCCGTGGCTGAAGATCCGCTCCTGAACCCACCGCCCATTCCGCCACAGCCAACGCGACAAGAGCCCGCTTCCTTCAACAGGAAGCGGGCTCTCTGATTATCAATCGATTACTTCAGCAGCGCTTCGCTGGCCACGCGCAGGTCAGCATTGAGCTGCTCGGCGGTCGCCTTGTCCGCGGCGTTGGTGTTGACGTAGAGCTTGATCTTGGGCTCGGTGCCGGAGGGGCGTACGCAGACCCAGTTTCCGTTCTCCAGCTCGAAGTAGAGCACGTCAGAGGTGGGCAGGCCAGTGGGCTCAGAAACGCCGTTAGCAGTGCGCAGGCCGGTCTTGTAGTCGCGCACAGCGGTGACCTTCATGCCGCAGATCTCTGCCGGAGGATTCGCGCGCAGGCCCGCCATGATTTCCTTCATGCGGCCCAGGCCCTCCTTGCCGGGCAGGGTGACGGACACGACCTTCTCCACGAAGTAGCCGTACTCCGCAAAGATGGACTGCACATAGTCGTACAGGGTGATGCCCTGGGCGGCGCAGGCGCAGGCAACTTCCGCGATCAGCATGGAAGCGTTGACGCCGTCCTTGTCGCGCACGAAGGTGGAGGACAGGAAGCCGTAGCTCTCCTCGAAGCCGAAGAGGAAGGTATGGCTGCCGGTATCCTGGAACTGCTGGATCTTCTCACCGATGAACTTGAAGCCGGTCAGCGTCTCGAACATCTCCACGCCGAAGGACGCAGCGATCTTATTGGACAGACTGGTGGACACGATGGACTTCACCGCCGCGCCGTTGGCAGGCAGATTGCCCTGCTTCTTCTTGGCGGAGAGGATGTAGTGCAGCAGCACGCAGCCGATCTGGTTGCCGGTGAGCAGCTGCCAGTCACCCGCGCCGGTCTTGACAGCCACGCCCAGACGGTCACAGTCGGGGTCGGTGGCGAAGATGACCTTGGCGCCCTTCTCGTCAGCAAGCTTGATGGCCAGCTTGAAGGTGTCGGGCTCTTCGGGGTTGGGCACCTTGACGGTGGGGAACGCGGGGTCGGGCAGCTCCTGCTCCATCACGACGGAGACGTTGGAAATGCCGATCTCCTTCAGGATGCGGCGGACGGGCACATTGCCGGAGCCATGCACAGGGGTATACACGATGGACAGCTCGGCGCCCATCTTTTCCAGCATTTCGGGCTGGACGCACAGGGTCTTGACCTCGGCGATGTAGTCATCGTCAACTTCCTTGTTGCCGATATACTTCAGCAGGCCCTTCTCGATGGCTTCAGCCTCGTCCATCAGGGTGCAGTCGGTGTACTTGGTGGCGCGGATGATCTCGGTGATGCCCTCGGCAGCCTCGGGACCGACCTGAGCGCCGTCCTCACCGTAGACCTTGTAGCCATTGTACTGAGGCGGATTGTGGGAAGCGGTGATGACGATGCCGGCGATGGCATTCAGATGACGCACAGCATAGCTCAGCACCGGCACAGGACGCAGCGCGTCAAACAGGAATGCAGGCACGCCTTCCTGCGCCAGCACCAGCGCGGTATCCTTGGCGAATTCAGCGGAGAAACGGCGGGAGTCATAAGCGATGACGACGCCGCGGGCCGCCTGCTCGGGGGTCTTGAGCAGGTACTGGGCCAGACCCTTGGTGGCACGGCGGACATTGTAGCGGTTCATGCGGTTCATGCCAGCACCCAGCACGCCGCGCATACCGGCGGTACCGAAGCTCAGTTCGGTGTAGAAGCGATCCTCGATCTCCTTGGGATCATTGGCGATGGCCTTGAGGTCGGCGATGGTATCAGCGTCAGCAGCGAAGTCCTTGAGCCACTGCTCGTAAGCGGTCATAACGTCCATGATTCATTCCTCCTGATGTAACATTGTTCACTCCCTGAAGCGGGACGCGAGTTTCCTTTTACCATTATAGTGCCAATCGTCGGTTTTTGCAAGGGGCACATGCGCTTTCCGGGCGATGATTCACGGCAAAAATACATGGATTGGCGATTGTAAAAGCTATTCCGCCACCTTGCGCAGGATGCAAGGGCGTGATACAATGAGAGCACATTCCATGAGAGGAGAAACCGCCATGCTGAATCCGCAGAACAAGCTGCACCGGGCGCTGGGGACGCTGCTCTTTCGTCTGCCTCACAACCAGCGACACTGGCGCAGCTGTCTGGGGACTTATCTTCCCATCCTGGAGAATGCATTCCCCGATAATGACGCAGCGCGGCTGCTGGTGATGAAGGCGCTCCGCCTGATTGACGAAAACAATATTGAAGGTGCGCAAAGAACCATCGAATCCCTGCGCACAACCTTTGCCCAGAACGAAACTCCTGCGCACACTGCCCTGTGGCACATCCTGCACGCACTGCATCAGTATAAAAGCGGGCATTTGCGGCGCATGGGAGGCAATTTGCGGGCAGCAAGCAAATATGGGCACCGCTTTCATCTCGCTTATGCGCTCTACGGTGATTATCTCTACCACGAGCGGCACTTCTATGACGAGGCCGAAGAGCAATTTCTGAAAGCGATCGATTGCATCTACGCCTATCCTCCTCTGACGGAGTCGATGCAGAAGGTCATTGGCAATGCCTACACCGGTGCGGCGGATGCCCGCACGATGATGCACCGCTACGAGGATGCAAAGGCAGCACTGCGTATGGCAGAACAGATGCACGCCGAGTCTGAATATCTATTGTACAGCCAGACACTTTTGAACGCAGCGCTTCATCTTCCCACGGAAGCAAGGCGGTGTCTTTCACGCCTGAGGGAGCTGAACGATGAATCCGCCGCTCAGCTCCTGCCTGTGATCGAGCGCATCCTGGCAGACGAGCATCCGCACTTCACCCGGCAGTCCATCGGCTCGTCAGAGGTGATTGCCGCCTTCTGGGAGAATTTCCTCGCCCATGAGGATGAGATGATGCAGCTTCTCCTGGACGGCAAGCACACCCAGGCCCGCGACCTGATGCGCGGACCCCTTGATGCAGCAGATCCGTATCACGACGATTATTGGGGCTTTGCTGTGGATCACAAAAGCAATGCTTATGAACTGCTATTTCGCAGTTCCTATTCCCGTACCTACACGCCTTTTGTGGACAATATTCTCGCCGCTTGCCCCGACGCCATCCGCCAGCGCTGGCAGATCACCCGTGAACCATAAGGAGGGCCTCGCATGTACGACGAACTCCAACGCATCATCGACGCCTCCCGCCGCATCGTGTTCTTTGGCGGCGCAGGCGTGAGCACCGAATCCGGCATCCCTGACTTCCGAAGCGTGGATGGCCTGTATAACCAGCATTACGCCTACCCGCCGGAAACCATCCTGTCTTCCACGTTTTTCCGCCAGCACACAGCAGAATTCTATCGTTTCTACCGGGATAAGATGCTTCCCCTGGACGCCCAGCCCAACGCTGCGCATCGTTTTCTTGCCGATCTGGAACATGCAGGCCGACTCACCGCCGTCATCACCCAGAACATTGACGGGCTCCATCAGGCTGCAGGCAGCAGAAATGTGCTGGAGCTCCACGGCTCCATCCACCGCAACCGGTGTTTGAAGTGCGCAAAGTTCTTCCCGCCGGAGTACATCCGGGATTCGCAAGGCATCCCGAAGTGCGAGTGCTGCGGCGTCATCAAGCCCGAGGTCGTGCTCTATGAGGAGGGCCTGGACGACGATGTGCTTTCCGCCGCCGTGCATCACATTCGTCAGGCGGACACGATGATCATCGCCGGAACCAGCCTGACCGTATATCCCGCAGCAGGGCTTGTGCATTACTTCCGCGGCAGGCACCTGGTGCTCATCAACCGCGATGCGACGCCCATGGACAACCGCGCCGATCTGGTCATCCACGACCGCGTGGGACAGGTCTTTTCCGCTCTGACCGCCACGTCCCTGACCGAGGAGGTATAACCATGCAGCCCACCCTCGAAACCCTGTATCCCGCCCACGACCGTGCCCGCCTGATCGACGCAGTCAAGCTGCGCACCTCCTGCCGCGCCTACGCCGCTGCGCCCGATGCTGCAGACTGCGCGGCTCTTTCCTACGCCATGGGACGTTATCAGCTGCCCGGCGTGCGGATCGTTCTGCAGCCCGTGGAAGAAGGCTTTTTCACCGGCACACTCCTCAGCACCAAGCGTATCACCGGATGCCGGATGATGGCAGCAGTCATCATCGACGAATCGCCGCTGAGCCGCATCCACGCGGGCATCATGGGCGAAAGCTTCGTGCTGGAGGCGACCTCTCTCGGCCTGGGCACCTGCTGGGTGTCCGGCAGCTTCCGCCGCAAGGACCTGCATCTTTCCGTGGCAATGCACGAAGCAGTGCTGTGCGTCATTGCTGTGGGCAAGCCTGCCGTCCCGCTGGTCATGCCTGTTTCGCGCCACCGCAAGGCCCCGGAGCACTTCTGCCGGGGCAATTTCCGCGACTGGCCCGAGGAACTGACCGACGCCGCCGCATTGGTGCAGGCTGCGCCCTCCTCCATGAACATGCAGCCCTGGGCGCTCTATATCGGCCCAGGGGGCGAGTTTGTTCTGGATGCAAATGACCGCGCGCAGCTGGATGCAGGCATCGCCCTGTGTCACGCCGAGCTGGCGCTGGAAACACCGCACATCTGGCACTTCGGCACAGACCGGAATCAGCCGATGGGATGGGCTGTAGCGAAATGACATTGTTCCTATTTCAATACAATCGGCACGCTGGATTGACACCCCTTTGTCCAGCGTGCTATAATTTTTGCATTGTGAAAGCCGGGAGGTGCAGCCATGGACATTTCCTTCAAGGCGGAAGCAGGCGCGTTCAACTACCGGGCTGCGGCGATCATCGTGCATGACGGAAAGCTGCTCGTCCTGCAGGACGAGGGCATCCCTCACGACTACCTTCCCGGCGGACGCGTTCATCTGGGCGAACCTGCCGAAGCTGCCCTTGCGCGCGAGGTGCGCGAGGAGCTGGACATTGATCTGCCGCCCCATCGTCTGGCGTTCGTGGCCGAGTCATTCTTCACACTGATGGACACCCGATACCACGAAATGTGCCTGTATCATCTGATGGATGCCCCGCCGGAGCTGCTGACCCGCGGCGATTCCTTCACCCGGGTGGAGGGCAGCGAGGTACACCATTTCCGATGGGTGAAGTATGAGGAGCTGCGCGAAATGTCCTTCTTCCCGATTTTCCTGAAGGAACGCATCTTCTCACTGCCGGATTCGCCGGAGTTCATTTCGCTGGACAGCGACAACCCGTCTTCCCTGGGGATGCAGACCACCACCTAAACCTTCCCCGCGCACGGGGAAGGTGGCATCCCGCTTGCGGGATGACGGATGAGGCTCCCCTGCTGGCACTTCTCGCGAGCGACTGGTTTAGTTAGTGAGCTTTGTTGACTGTTCTTATGGGGCTGTTCGAGCTGTTTCGGCGAATCCGGAGGATTCGCGAAAGGCGCGTGTTTCATTGGCCTGCGGGCCGGAGCAGGGGCGTTGCCCCTGTGCCCCACCAGGGCCTCCGCGGCCCTGGACCCCGTAAGGGGCAATCGCCCCTTAACCCTTTTTTCCGCTCCCTTGTTAGTTGATTTTTTATTGAAAGGATGATATTCATGTCCTCTATCGATACCCGTTGTGTACAGGCTGGGTATACGCCTGGCAATGGCGAACCCCGTCAGATTCCCATCGTACAGTCCACTACCTTCAAGTATGCCACCTCCGAGGACATGGGCAAGCTCTTTGACCTCGAAGCCAGCGGCTACTTCTACACCCGTCTGCAGAATCCCACCAACGATTACGTTGCCGCCAAACTCGCTGCCCTCGAAGGCGGCACGGCGGCTATGCTGACCTCCTCCGGTCAGGCGGCGAACTTCTTCGCCATCTTCAACATCTGCAATGCAGGCGACCACATCGTGGCCTCCTCCTCCATTTACGGCGGTACCTTCAACCTCATCAGCGTGACGCTGGCCAAGATGGGCATCACCTCCACCTTCGTGTCCCCCGATGCAACGGCGGAGGAGCTTGACGCTGCCTTCCAGCCCAACACCCGCGCCCTGTTCGGCGAGACCATCGCCAACCCTGCGCTGACCGTGCTGGACATCGAGAAGTTCGCCGACGCGGCCCATCGTCACGGCGTGCCGCTGATCATCGACAACACCTTCCCCACCCCGGTCAACTGCCGTCCCATCGAGTGGGGCGCGGATATCGTGACCCATTCCACCACCAAGTACATGGACGGCCATGGCGTGGCGGTGGGCGGCGCGATCATCGACGCGGGCAAGTTCGACTGGATGGCCCATGCGGACAAGTACCCCGGATTGTGCACCCCCGACGAGAGCTACCACGGCATCACCTATGCCGAGAAATTCGGCAAAGAGGGCGCCTTTATTACCAAGTGCACCAGCCAGCTGATGCGCGACCTGGGCTGCATCCAGAGCCCTCAGCATGCCTTCTACCTGAATCTGGGCCTGGAGAGTCTGCACGTCCGCATGCCCAAGCACTGCGAGAACGGTCTGGCCGTGGCTTCCTTCCTGAAGGAGCACCCCGCCGTGAAGGCCGTGGCCTTCCCCCATTTGCCGGGCGATAAGTATTATGACGTCGCCATGAAGTACATGCCCAATGGCGGCTGCGGCGTGGTGTCCTTCGAGCTCAAGGGCGGACGCGCCGCTGCGGAGGCCTTCATGAAGAACCTCAAGCTGGCCGCCATCGAGACCCACGTGGCCGACGCCCGCACCTGCTGCCTGAACCCAGCTACCTCCACCCATCGCCAGATGAGCGAGGAGCAGCTGGCTGCCGCCGGTGTGCCCGCAGGCCTGGTGCGCATCTCCTGCGGCCTTGAAGGCGCAGAGGATCTGATTGCTGACATCGCCCAGGCGCTGGAGGCCGTGAAGTGACCGAAAAGCTGACCCGTTTCGCGCTGATCTGCCTGTGCGTGCTGCCGGTATGGCTGATCCTCCGCAAACCGTGGAAGCGCCACATCCCACATGAAATTGCATTGGGATTATTCGTGATGTACATCACCGCGCTGCTGACCATGGCGCTGGAGGGCGACTGGGCCTCCCCTGCCGCGATGCTGGCAAACGCCCGCGAGAGTCTTTCCACCGGCAGCGGTATTTACCTCACGCCCTTCAAGACCATCCGCCACCAGCTGAGCACCATCAACACCGACGAGTCCCGTACCCAGTTGCTGGGCAACACGCTGCTGTTCCTGCCATGGGGCTTCTTCCTGCCGCTTTTGTGGCGGAGATTTCGCGGATTCTTCCGCATGGCGGGCATGTGCCTGGGCCTGACCTGCTTCATCGAGTTCACCCAGCTCTTCATCGGCCGCACGGTGGACGTGGATGACCTGATCCTCAACTTCGCCGGAAGCATGGTTGGCGCGGGGCTGTGGTGGCTCGGTCATCGGCTGAGAAAGGAGTAAGCCATGCACCATACATTTTGTCCGGACTGTGGGCAGCGTCTGACCTCCCGTCCCATCGGGGACGAAGGCCTCGTCCCGTGGTGCGATGGCTGCGGACGTCCCTGGTTTGACGCCTTCTCCACCTGCATCATCGCAGCAGTGATGAACAGCCAGGGTGAAGTCCTGCTCCAGCGGGAGACCCGCCGCCCGGATCGAGAGGTGCTGGTGGCCGGCTATATCAAGCCCGGCGAATCCGCCGAGGATGCAGCCCGCCGGGAGATCACCGAGGAAGCAGGCCTGACCGTCTCGTCACTGCGATATGTCGCTTCCTATCCTCACATGAACGGCAACATGCTGATGCTGGGCTTCGCCGCCACGGCGGAGGGCGATGCACACGCCGCCTCCAGCGAGGTAGTATCGTCCCGCTGGTGCACGTTGGAGGAGGCCGTCGCCGCCCTGCGGGAGGGCAGCATTGCGCAGCAGGTGGTCATAGCGATACAGGATGCTGTACAAGCATAAAAAAGGCTCTCCCTCCGGGAGAGCTGTCGCCGAGAGGCGACTGAGAGGGCTTCTGCCGCTGCAGATGGACCCTCTCAGTCATCCCGCAAGCGGGATGACAGCTCCCCCAAGGGGGGAGCCTTTTGGTTTGTCTTAAAAATTCCTGGACATGTCGTATTTGCTGTAGAACTCGTTCCTGAAATCGAGGAACCGATCTTCCTTGATGGCCTCGCGGATCTGCTCCATCAGGTGCAGCAGGAACCGCAGGTTATGGATGGACACCAGGCGGCCGCCGGTGATCTCGCCCGAGCGCAGCAGGTGGCGGATGTAGCCGCGGGAGAAGTTGCGGCAGGTGTAGCAGTCGCACTCATCATCCAGGGGGCCCCAGTCGCGGGCGTACTGAGCGTTCTTGATGACGACGCGGCCCTTGCTGGTCATGGCAGTGCCGTTGCGGGCCACACGGGTCGCCAGCACGCAGTCAAACATGTCCACGCCGCGCAGCACGCCCTCCACCAGGCAGTCGGCACTGCCGACGCCCATCAGGTAGCGGGGCTTGTTCACCGGCATGAAGGGCTGGATCTTCTCCAGCATGTCGTACATGATCGGCTTGGGCTCGCCCACGGAGAGGCCGCCGATGCCGTAGCCGATGAAGTCCATTTCCGCCAGGGTTTTGGCGCTCTCGATGCGCAGATCCTCGTAGAACGCGCCCTGCACGATGCCGAACAGCGCCTGATCCTCGCGGGTGTGATGCTTCTTGCAGCGCTCAGCCCAGCGGTGGGTGCGCTCCATGTTGATCTTCGCCGTCTCGTAGTCACAGGGATAGGGGCTGCACACGTCAAAGGCCATGGCGATATCCGCGCCCAGTGCCTGCTGGATATCCATGGATTCTTCCGGGCCGATGAAGTGGCGGCTGCCGTCCAGGTGGCTCTGGAAGGTCACGCCCTCCTCCTTGATGGTACGGATGCCCGCCAGGGAGAACACCTGGAATCCGCCGGAGTCGGTCAGGATGGGCTTATTCCAGTTCATGAACTTGTGCAGACCGCCGGCCTCCTTCACCAGATCCTCGCCGGGACGCAGGTGCAGATGGTAGGTGTTGGACAGCATGATCTGGGTGCCGATTTCCTCCATCTCGCGGGGAGTCATGGCCTTCACGCAGGCAGCGGTGCCCACGGGCATGTAGATGGGCGTCTGGATGTCGCCATGGGGAGTGTGGAGCACGCCAAGGCGCGCGCCAGACTGCTTGCACACATGCAGCAGCTCATAGGAAAAGGGCTTGCTCATTGATTACCTCCATCAGGGTTGGGGGCGGGATTCTCGGCAGATTCGGTTGTCTGCTCAGGGACAGGCGCGGCCTCCGCCTGCAGGATGGTCGCCGCAGAATTGGCAAAGCGGATGGCCATGTCGGTCAGCTCCGGGGCATAGGTGTTCCAGATCGAGCCGCAGGGCAGATGCTGGAAGGTCATGATGTTCTTCGTTGTCGGGTGCTCGAAGGTGAGCTTGTAGCCCCACAGCGCGATCTGCTGGCCGGGAATGCCGTGGCCGTAGCGGTGATCGCCCCACAAGGGCGCACCCATTTCCTTCATCTGCACGCGGATTTGATGCTTCCGGCCCGTTTCCAGGCGTAGGGAGCACAGGGAGGTGCCGTTCTTGCGGGCCAGGCAGTGTCCATGGAGGATCGCCTCCTGGGCGCCGCGCTCGTCCGCATCGCAGACCATCACCCGGTTCATGCGGTCATTCTGGATGAGGTAGTTGATCAGGGTGAACTTGTCCTTCACCTGGCCCTCGGTGACGCAGAGATACTCCCGGCCCATCTCGTGCTCGCGCATCTGGGCAGACAGACGGGCAGCCGCCTTCGACGTGCGAGCGAACACCATCAGGCCGCCGACCGGGCGATCCAGCCGGTGCACCAGGCCCACATACACGTTGCCGGGCTTTTTGTACTTGACCTTGATGTACTCCTTCACCATCGTGAGCATGTCCGCATCCTTGGTCTTGTCCGCCTGGGAGAGCATGTTCGGGGGCTTGACCGCCACGATGACGTGGTTATCCTCATAAACGATGTTAATCATGGTACCACCTTCCGCTGGCGCCGGCGGGCAGAACGCCGCCCGAAGTTACCGGCAGACACAGCTCCTGGGAGTCGATCTTGCCGCCGTGACGGCTGACGACGCACTTCTCCAGCATATTGCTCAGCACGCTCGCCTGGAAGCCCGTCGTATAGGAGTTGATCAGGTAGAACAGCGGCTGATCGGAGAGCACCTGCGCGCAGGTGTCGATCAGGCCGAAGAGCTCGTTCTCCAGCTTCCACACCTCGCCGGAAGGGCCGCGGCCGTAGCTGGGCGGATCCATCAGAATGCCGTCGTACTTGTTGCCCCGGCGGATCTCCCGCTGCACGAAACGCAGCGCGTCCTCCACGATGAAGCGGAAGCGGTTCTCCGGGAGACCGCTGAGGTCGCGGTTCTCCTTCGCCCACTGCACGATGCCTTTGGATGCGTCCACATGAGTGACATGGGCGCCCGCCGCCGCGCAGGCGATGGTCGCCGCACCGGTGTAGCCGAAGAGGTTCAGCACCTTCACGTCACTGCGCCCGGAATTGCGGATGAGCTCCTGCATCCACACCCAGTTGGCCGCCTGCTCCGGGAACAATCCCGTATGCTTGAAGCTGGTGGGCCGGACATAGAATTCCAATTCCTGATGGCGGATCGTCCACCTTTCCGGCAGGCGCGTCAAAAACTCCCACTCGCCGCCGCCCTTTTCGGAGCGATGGTAATGGGCCTGCGCCTTCCGCCACAATTCCGGATTGGCCTTGGGCCAGATGGTCTGCGGGTCGGGACGGCGCAAGATCACGTCACCCCAGCGCTCCAGCTTTTCACCGTCGCCGGTATCCATCACTTCATAGTCTTCCCAGGTGTTTGCCAAGAACATGTGTGGTACTCCTTTGTTTGGGGGTGGTCAGGTCATGTAAAGCGACCTGTTTCGAATGAATGAACTTCGTCTCTCACCGCTCGCCACCTCTTATCTCTTGCAAGGATTAAGAGGTGGTAGGCCGCGGCGCGAGGCCGTACAGGGGAGCGACGCAGCAACAAGCAGAATCCCCAGGTCGTGCCGGAACGCCCCCGCGAGGCGGTTTTAGCTCTTCCGGCACAACATAGGACATCGTTTTAAGCGACGGGGGAGTCCAGAGGGGGCCGAATACCCAGGTTAGAATTATGAGGCCCCTTTGGCCCTCTTTGTTTCTTTCTCGGGAGCGAGAAAGAAGAATCGTTATTCCTCGTCCTCATCAAACCGGCTGAGCACGTCAGAATGCAGCCCGATCATGCGATCCACCACATCCTGCACATACAGACGATCCAAGCCAGCCAGGGCCGGATCCACCTCGATGCATTCGCGCAGGGCAGAGCGGTCGCCCGCTGCAGCCTTGGCCGCCAGGCGGTTCGTCTCGTCGATCTCGCCGCAGATCTCCATCAGCGGCAAGGGCAGCATCGTCCCGTGGGGGATGATCTTGCCGCCGCGCTGGGTCAGCTCTGCCTCTATCATAGCAGATTTTGCGAGCTGTGGCAACTCCCCATGATTGGTACGAGTAACGGCGGGGATGTCGCAGTCATCGCCGCGCAGCACGGCCAGGGCCAGCTGCATGGGGCGGATGGGCGGCGCCTTGGACAGCAGCAGGAGCTGGGCCATCTGGCCTTCCTTCTCCTGGGCGCCCTTCGCTCCCACGGCGTTCATCCACAGGATGCGCTCCTTGCGGCGCTCGACGCCCTCGCCGAACTCCGGCTCGCTTTCCGGGATGAAGTCATCCTGGGCGGGCAGCCACTCGGCGTGGTCGGTCACATCGCCGATGGCGATGGCGCTGTACCAGTCGTACCAGCGCTTGGTCAGGCGGCCCAGTTCTTCCTCCTCAGCCAGGTCGGTCAGCAGGGGCAGCAGGTCATCGCCGGTGTTGGCGTCCGTGAGCCCCAGCAGGAAGCTGAAGCCCGGCAGGCCCGCGATGGTCGCCTGCACGTCATCCAGCTTGCAGGAGAGCTTCTTGACCAGGCTGTCCAGGCCATTTGCGCCGCGCATGGGCGTGCGGCCCAGACCGTAGCAGCGGAAGCCTGCATCCTCGAACATCCGTGTCGTGCGGGCGACGGGCTGACCGAGATTCACCACCACCGCACCGGGGCAGTTTTCCTGCATGGCCTCACACAGGTTAAGCACCATTTCGCCCTGACGCAGGGTATGGAGCAGACCGCCAATGCCGCCATTGACACGTGCCTGTTCGGTCAGGCCGGGATCGTCCTCCTCCACGCCGGATAGAGCCTCGCGGTCCATCTTGAAGCGGCTGGCGGCCATGCAGTCGCCGGCATAAATGACGCAGTTCGCGTCACGCAGCACTTCGCGGCGGCTACCGGAGACGTTGATGCTGGCTTCCAGGCCGGGATGGCGACCCTGCGCATCACGGATGACGGCCTCGCCGTAGCGCTGGAGCACATCCTGCATGGCGGCGTTCTTCTCTTCCAGGGTGACCTCGGCGGACTGCTTGCCGACAAAGAGCAGGTCGGTCAGAAGGGTCGGAAGCAAGGTGGGGATGTCTTGACCGATCAAAGCGATTTTCATGGGATTTCCTCTCGTTCGATAAACGCAAACCGGGAGGAGACCCGCTTTGGAGCCTCCCCCGGAAGATATTTGCTTACTTCGCCACGCGGATGGCGATCACGGCCTTCTGGTCGTTGATCTTCCACTCCTGTGCGGTGTAGGTGTCGTCAGCCTCGCCCATTTCGACGGTCAGGGCCAGGGTGCCGTTCTTGATCATATCCAGGCCGGAAGCGATGGCAGCAGCCAGCTTCTCGCCGCAGGTATACAGCACGTTGATGCGGTCAGTGACCTCGAAGCCAGCGTCCTTGCGCATGGTCTGGATTTTGCTGATGACCTCGCGGACGTAGCCCTCCTGGATCAACGCCTCGGTCAGGTTGGTGTCCAGCACCACCATCACGCCGCGATCCTCCTGCGCAACGAAGCCGGGCTTCTGCATAGGAGCAGTCAGCACGTCGTCCTTGCCCAGGGTGACAGTCGTGCCCTCGATGTCGAAGGACACGGTCTCACCGCGGTCGAAGGCCTCCACCACGTCGTTGCCGTCCATGGTGTTCAGGTGCTGGCCGATCTTGCCCAGGAGCTTGCCGTACTTCGGGCCCAGGGTACGCATCTGGGGCTTGAGCTGGTAGGTGGTGAAGTCACGGGTGGACTCGGTGAACACCACTTCCTTCACGTTCAGCTCATCCTCGCACAGCGCCTGGTAGTCTGCACCGAAAGCAGCACCCTTGACGTAGAGCTTCGCAGCAGGCTGACGGGTCTTCATGTTGGCCAGGGCACGGCAGGCGCGGCCCAGCTGAACGGCCTCCACCAGAGCGTCCATCTGCTCTTCCATTTCCTTGTCGATGCGGGCTTCGTCCGCCACGGGGAAGTCGCACAGGTGCACAGAATCGATCGCGCCGGGCACATTGGCGACCACCAGGTTCTGGTAGATGTCCTCCGCCATGAAGGGGATGAAGGGCGCGCAGACCTTCGCCAGGGTCACCAACACATGGTACAGGGTGGCGAAGGCGGCTTCCTTGTCGCCGGCCATGCCCTTGCCCCAGAAGCGCTCGCGGCCGCGGCGGACATACCAGTTGGACAGCTCGTCCACGAAGTCCTGGATGGCGGTGGCGGGCTCGACGATGCGATAGGCATTCAGGTCCTCATCGACCTTCTTGATCAGGCTGTTCAGCTTGGACAGGATCCACTTGTCCATCAGGGACAATTCGACGTCCTCCAGCTTGTGCGCGTTGGGATCGAAGCCGTCGATCTGGGCGTACATGGAGAAGAAGGAGTGCACATTTTGAAGGGTGGCCAGGAACTTGCGCTGCACCTCCTGCACAGCCTCCTTGGAGAAGCGCTTGGGCAGCCAGGGAGCCGCGGTGGTGTAGAAGTACCAGCGCAGGGCGTCGGCGCCGTAGGTGTCCAGAGCCTCAAAGGGATTCACAACATTGCCCAGGTGCTTGGACATCTTGCGGCCCTCGGCATCCTGAACGTGACCCATGACGATGCAGTTCTGGAAGGGAGCGCGGTCAAACAGCAGCGTGCTGATGGCTTCCAGGGTGTAGAACCAGCCGCGGGTCTGGTCAACGGCCTCGGAGATGAAGTTGGCGGGGAAGTTCTGCTCGAACATTTCCTTGTTCTCGAAGGGATAGTGCCACTGGGCGAAGGGCATGGAACCGGAATCGTACCAGCAGTCGATAACTTCCTTGACGCGCTGCATTTCGCCGCCGCACTTTTCGCAGCGGAGCTTCACCTCGTCGATGAAGGGGCGGTGCAGCTCGATGTTCTCGCCGGGGTCGGTGACAGCCATCTCACGCAGCTCTGCACGGGAGCCGATCACGTGCATGTGGCCGCAGCCGCACTGCCACACGGGCAGAGGAGTGCCCCAGTAGCGCTCGCGGGAGAGGCCCCAGTCGTGGACGTTCTCCAGCCAGGTGCCCATGCGGCCTTCCTTGATGTTCTCAGGCATCCAGTTGATGGTGCGGTTGTTGCGTACCAGCTGGTCGCGCACCTTGGTCATTTCGATGAACCAGGTGGGGCGGGCGTAGTACAGCAGGGGCGTGTCGCAGCGCCAGCAGAAGGGATAGTCATGCTCGAAGGGCTGGGGCTTGAAGAGCAGATCGCGCTCCTTCAGGTCTTCCAGCACCATGGGGTCGGCCTTCTTCACGAACACGCCGGGCCACTTGGTGTCGTCGGTCATGCAGCCCTGGTTGTCCACGAAGTTGACGAAGGGCACGTTATTCTCACGGCAGACGCGGTTATCGTCCTCACCGAAGGCGGGCGCGATGTGCACGATGCCGGTACCGTCGGCCATGGTGACGTAGTTGTCCGCCACGACAAACCAGGCGTCCTTATCGACCTTGCCCTTGGCAAAGTCGAACAGGGGCTCGTAGTGCATGCCGCAGAGCTCCTTACCGGCCATCTCCGCGAAAATCTCGATCTCCTGGCCGGGGAAGCAGGCTTCCACAAGGGCCTTGGCCATGATGTACACCTTGCCGTCCTCCGCCTTGAACTTGACGTAGGTATCAACGGGATTGACGCACAGGGCCAGGTTGGAGGGCAGCGTCCAGGGGGTGGTGGTCCAGGCCAGCAAGTAGGTATTCTCCTCGCCCGCAACCTTGAAGCGCACGTAGGCGGAAACTTCCTTCACCGTCTTGTAGCCCTGCGCCACCTCGTGGGAGGACAGGGCGGTACCGCAGCGGGGGCAATAGGGCACGATCTTATGGCCCTGATACAGCAGGCCCTTCTCGTGGAGGGTCTTCAAAGACCACCACTCGGACTCGATGTAGTCGTCATGGTAGGTGATGTAAGGATGCTCCATGTCGACCCAGTAGCCGACCTGGTCGGACATCTCTTCCCAGTCATGCAGGTACTTCCAGACGGACTTCTTGCACTCGCCGATGAAGGGCTCGATGCCGTACTTCTCGATCTGAGGCTTGCCATCCAGGCCCAGGATCTTCTCGACTTCCAGCTCAACGGGCAGGCCGTGGGTATCCCAGCCGGCCTTGCGCAGAACGTTCTTGCCCTTCATGGTGTGGAAGCGGGGGAAGAGGTCCTTGATGACGCGGGTCTCGATGTGGCCGATGTGGGGCTTGCCGTTGGCGGTCGGCGGGCCATCGTAGAAGGTGAAGGTCTCGCCGTCCTTGCGGTGACCAAAGGAACGGCGGATCACGTCGTTCTGCTTCCACAGCGCGGTGATCTCTTTCTCACGCGCGGGGAAATTCATGTCGGTTGCTACTTTCTTGTACATTGGTTTTACCCTCCTATGACACATGGGGAAGATTCCTTACAAAAAGAAAATCCGCCCCAGCAAACATCACTGGGACGGACTGTGATCATCAATCCGCGGTACCACCCAAGCTTGACGGCATAAGCCATCCTCTCTGCGCAGACAGCATCACTGCTTTCCGCTTGCTCTGTATCGGGAGCACCCGGACTCCCCTACTGTGTTCAGGAAGTCTCACTCCGGGGTGATTCACAATGGCTCGCTTTCCCACTTGGCTTCCACCATCCCCAAGCTCGCTGAAGGCGCGCTGCCTTGCCGTCCCCATCCACGTGAACGTTACGACCTATTATATGCGAAGAACGCAGAATTTGCAAGGGGTTTTAGCGGAAAAATCAAGGATTTTCCGTCACCGCAGCCCTCACTCCTTTTCAATCGTACACCCGCCGATAAACTCCCGCAGCAAACTCAGCGGAGGCACCTCCTCCAGCACGTCCTCCGGGATGTCCGGGAAATAGTTGAGCATCTTCACCAGCCGCCGCGCGGTCAGGTAGTGGGGACTCTCCGGCGGGATGGCCTTGAGCAGGGCGTAGGCATAATGCCCCAGCACCGGTAGCTCGTAGTGCAGCGCGGTGTTAAACATGCTGTCCGCCCGTTCCTGATGAGGGAATATCCAGTTCTCCTCGCCCCGACGGACGCTGGGCCACATGGCGAGGGTCTCCTCCGGCGGCGTAGCGCGGAACTGATTGTCCCGCACGATGCGCCGCAGGAGGCGCACGTCCGTGGTGCGGATGCGGTTGTGGTCGTCCAGGTTGATGCAGGTCAGCGCGCTGACGAAGATTCGGTGGATAAGGCTGTCGTCAATGCCCTCCACCAGCGCAGGATTCAGCCCGTGGATGCCCTCGATCAGCACCGGTTGACCAGGCGCCAATGTCAGCGGCACGCCCTGCGGCTTCCGGCTGCCGGTATGGAAGGAATAGCGGGGGATTTCGACGGTCTCGCCGTCCATCAGGCGCTGCATATGCGCCCGAAACAGCGGCACGTCGATGGTGTGCAGGGCTTCCAGGTCAACGCTGCCGTCTGCCTCCCGTGGAAGATCAGCACGGTTGCGGTAGTAGTCGTCCAGGGAGATCATCACCGGCTCCAGACCCAGCACCCGCAGGTGAATGGCCAGGCGGCCGGTAAAGGTCGTCTTGCCCGAGGAGGACGGGCCCGCCACAAGAATGAGGCGGCTGCCCTTGTCAGCGATCGTCGCCGCAATATCGGCGATAGCCTTGTCATGCAGGGCCTCGTTGATGCGGATGAAGGCGCGGAACTTCCTCATTTCCAGCATTTCATGGATGTCAGGCGCATTCTGCACGCCGAGAATGGAACACCACCTGGCGCTCTGGTCGAAGACGCGCAGGTGCTTGGGCCGATCAATGTAGGCCGCATGCCGGCCGGGATTCTCCGGGTCAGCCGTGAGGATCGCCATCCCCCGTCCCGGCAGATGCTGCACGCCGAAGGCCCGCACATAGCCCGTGGAGGGAACCATTGCGCCGTAGAAATACTCGTGCATGCCATCGCACTCATAAACATTGAAAAACGGTACCGTACGACGCTTCAGCAACTCCACCTTATCCCGCTGGCCGTCCGCCTCGAAGTACGCGATCGCGTCATCCAGCGACCACTCCCGCTTGTCGAAGGGCAGATCGGCCTCAACAAGGCGCTGCATTTCGGCGCGAATAGCATCCGTGTCGGCCTTGGTCAGCTCATGACCCGGCGTATGCAGATACACGCCGCCGCCCACGCTGTACTCAATGCGCACCTGCTGGCCCGGCATCAGCCGCCGGAAGGCCAGCAGCGCCACAAATCGCAGCGAGCGCTCATAGATGCGGCGGCCTTCCTCGTCCTTCAGCGTCAGCGGGCGGATTTCGCCCTCCCGCGTGATCACGTCCGTCAGCTCCAGCACACGCCCGCCCTGCTGGATCGCCAGTACGCCCGTCATATCCTCATTCAGCGCACGAAGGCACTGCATGACCGTCATGCCGCGCTCCGCGTCCAGCTCTCTATCTCCACAACGAATGATCATACAAGGCCTCCGATCCACCCTTTTGGTGTTAGTGGCAACATTCTATCACATTCCGCACATTTTGTCATCTGTTTTCATGCAAAAAGGCCGCCCGTCCCTCAGTTTATGGGACGGACGACCTTTTTCATGCCGCTTAATCCTCAAATGGCATGCTGCTGCGCTCCACCATTTGGAGCTCCTTGTCCAGATCGCGGGGATGGCCGTGTTCGGCTTCGTACTCCGCGTCGCGCTGCTGCATCTGGATGCGCTTGGTGTTGACGTATGCGCGATTGCTGGGGGCCGCTTTGGCGAGTGTCATGCTCATGGTGAGGCCGCCGCCCTGCTGGGGACGCAGCCGCACGCGGATGAGCAGCAGCCCATGATGATTGCACTTTGCCAGGCCGATGTACTTGTCTGCCGTCTGGCGCACATATCCGCCCTCGTCGAGCGTGACCTTCTTGCCGCAGACAGGGCAGCGCAGCACCCGGGCAAACTCGCTGTCAAAGGCCTCGCGGACGCTGTCGAAATGCTGACCGTCCTGGCGCTGCCGCTTGTCGGAGTGAATGAGCAGCTTGGGCTGCTGGGGGTATTTGTGGACGTCCGCCGGGTTGGGCAGCGTCGCAAAGACCAGGGCGGTGTAGTACGCATCGTGCAGGGCGTTGTGGAAGTAGCGGCTCTCATCCGGCTGGATATTCAGCATCTCCATGGCCGCTTTGAGGCCCTTGCGCTCCTTGCACTTGTGCACATCCGAGAAGAGCCGCTGGATATCGCACAGCGGCGGCAGCTTCACCTTGCAGCCGAAGAAGTCCATGTTCTGCTTGAGGACGCTCACGTCATCGCAGCCCCAGGTAAGCAGCGTGTAATCCTCGCCGCACCAGGCTGCAAACTGATCCATCGCCTCCAGGAACTGGGGAGCGTCCGCCAGCTCCTCCGCGCCCAGCTGGGTCATTTTGCGGATACGCGGATGAATCTTCACATAATGGGTCGGCCTGATCGGGATGGAGATGGAATCCACCACCTCGAAATTCTCACCGACCTTCACCGCGCCGATCTGTATCATCTCAAAGATCAGCCTATCCCCCACCTCGCGGTACACATGCGAGTCGAAGGACATCGGCTGATTCCATTCCAGGTCTACTACAATGTAGTTCAAAATACTATCTCCTTATGGGGAACGCCAGGGCGCTGCCCTGGACCCGCTTAGGGGCGTTACGCCCCTAAGAACCCCTTTTCGCGATCATTCTTGTCTGTTCTGTCATGGTACACACGCGTGCTGATACGGCGCATACCGATGTCGCACGTCCGCGCGCTCATCGCGCGGGCTACAACATACATTTAATTCCGAATTTCGCATTCCGAATTCCGAATTAACAGAAAGGCTCCTCCGCTGCGCAGGTGCCCGCCAGCGCGCCGGTCGCCCAGGCGATTTGCAGGTTGTAGCCGCCGGTGTGGGCGTCCACGTCGATGACCTCGCCCGCGAAGTACAATCCGGAGACCAGCTTGCTCTCCATGGTGGAAGGGTCGATCTCCTTCACGCTCACGCCGCCGCGGGTGACGATAGCTTCCTCGATGGGCGCCAGCTTCTTCAGCGTCAGGGGCAGATTCTGCACCTTCTCCGCGATAAGTTCCCGTTCCTCACGGGTGATCTGCGCGCAGACCTTGTCGCCGTCCACGCCGCACAGCGCCGGGAACAACTCCGCCAGGCGGGCAGGCAGCAGCCCCGGCAGGACGCTGCGGAGCATCTTGCGGCTGTTGTCATCAAAGTCCCGCTGCAAACGGGCGTCCAGCTGCTCGCGGGTGAGGCCGGGCTTGAGATTCAGGGTGACTGAAGCATCCGCCAGATTTTCCGGCAGATGGCAGCTTGCAGTCAGCACCAGCGGGCCGGACACGCCGAAATGGGTGAACAGCATCTCGCCCAGCTCGGAATACAGGGTTTTCTTGCCCTTTTTCATGGTCAGGATCACATTGCGCAGGCTCAGACCCATCAGCTCGCCGGGCCAGATTTCCGCCGTCTCGATAGCGGAGAGCACCGCGCTTCGGGGCGTGACGGTATGTCCGCAAGCTTCCGCCATGCGGTAGCCGTCGCCGGTGGAGCCCGTCAGCGGACAGGACAGTCCACCGGTAGCGATGATCACCCGGTCGCCGTCGATGATGCGGCCGTCCAGCAACTCCACGCCGGTAACAGCGCCGTCAGCGACACAGATCTCCTTCACCCGCGCGCCGTAGACGATGCGTACGCCAAGCACCCGCATGAGCTTCTCCAGCGTGCGGGTCACGTCAGAGGCCTTCTCCGTGGCAGGAAAAACGCGCCGTCCGCGCTGGACGACCACGGGGCAGCCGCCGTCCTCCAGCAGCTCCATCATGTGCTGCGGGCCGAAGTAGCTCAGCGCGGAATACAGGAACCGCGGATTTCGCGGTACCTCCCGCATGAACTCATCCAGCGTGCAGTCATTGGTCACATTGCAACGGCCCTTGCCAGTGATGTAGACCTTCTTGCCCAGCTTCTCATTGCGTTCCAGCAGCGTCACATTGCCGCCTGTACGGGCTGCGAAGATCGCCGCCATCATACCCGCCGCGCCGCCGCCGATAATGAGGATATTATGCATGATGATTCGCTTCCTCCAGATACACCTCATAGGTCTCCCAAATGGATTCCAGCTGGCGGAAGTGCTCCTTCAGGGCCTCCTTGCGATGCAGGCCCAGGGCCACCAGCAGC
>JBGUSK010000028.1:0-17154 GCA_045132495.1 Christensenellales bacterium
ATGCATGCCAGCGAGCAATAGAAGTTCACACCCATCAGCAGCCAGCAGACCAGCAGAATGCTCATCTGCGGCAGCCAGGCGTCCCGCTGCCGTGGAATCACGAATGCTGCATCCACCAGCAAGATCATCAGGATCAGCTCCCACGGCTGCGTATACAGGGAAGCAAAACGCACCAGGATCGTCATGTCGCCAAAGACCAGCACGCAAAACACAGCCAGCACAAGGCCCTCTGAATACATGC
Organism: Christensenellales bacterium; assembly: GCA_045132495.1. Taxonomy (GTDB): domain Bacteria; phylum Bacillota; class Clostridia; order Christensenellales; family Aristaeellaceae; genus UBA11524. The sequence goes on from JBGUSK010000028.1 coordinate 242, forward strand.
GTACCCGGCCCAGCACGCCGCGCAGCAGGGGGAACAGCGCTGCAAGATACAGCGCCATGTAGATCGCCGCCAGCACGCGGATGTCGAATACGCCATCCTGACCGGTCAGCAATTCATCCAGCCAGATGGCAGCACGCACCGTCACCTTGAGCAGCTGCGGCGTGGTATCCGGCGCATAGCTGTCCGGCGCGATCCTGTACAGCCGGTCATAGTAGCTGAAATAGGGATTTTCCGACTCCGGATAAAGCGGCGCAAGACCAACGTCTGCCATCACACTGTCCAGACTGCCGTCATTGGACAAACCCAGATACGGCGGAAGCAGCAGGATGATGCACATAATGATTGCCAGCGCTGCCAGCGCCACCAGTGCCAGGTGAGCAGGACGATACTGGTCGCGCATCCGCCGGTCAAAGCGTCGAACCACACCGTTAACAAAAGACCAGCCCTTATTGATCCAGCCGATGATCTTCATCAGCCATCGCAGCATCCTGTTTCCCTCCCTTCAGCCTTGATTTTCTGCCCAGGGGGCATCCCCTGCTGCAGCCAGTTATTCTCTCGTTTCCAGCGCCGCCCACGCGAGCATCGCCTCCAGCTCATCGAAGGTGAAATGCTCCGCAGAGGACGCCTCGCCATAGCCGCCATGCATCGCCGCATCGAAGCTGCGTTTGCGCTCCATACGCTCCATCGCCAGCTGCGTCATACGCTCCCGACCCGCCGCTGCACCGATCTGCACCAGCAGGGCATAGGTGGCGTTCGATTCATATTCATAGCCTGGCAGCACCCGTCCATCCGCGCCATACCGCGCGTATACCGGCCCCACTGCCAACGTGTTCTCCAGCCAATCCAGCGTCTGCGGGAATGCTGCACCTGCACGCACGGCATTCAGCACCGCGACACATGCTTCATTCATCTGCACCGTATCGCTGGTGAATACCTGCTTTTCCGCATCATAGCGGGTATGATACAGCGGTAATTCTTTGCTGATCAGGCTGTCTTCCGCCTTAAGCAGCGCCTTCGCCTGTGCAGCCGCAGCCTCCCACCGGGGATCATATACCGCAGCCGCCTGCATCGCAGATACATCCATGTAGCACAGCGTCACATCTTCCGCCGTTGTGTTTCCCTTGAGCGACGCAAAGTCCCGCATCAGGCCATCCCGTATGCAGTGATCATAGAGTGCCTCCGCCCGTGCAGCGGCCTCGTGACCGTACATTCCCCAGCGAGCGTCCGCCAGCATCAGCGCTTCGATGATGCGCAGATCATCCAGCGAGGCATTTACATCAGCCATCGTGCCATTCACCACACGCCAAGCCGTCAAGCCCCCTGATGACATACTGTCCCTCACTGCGCGCCAGATCCGGTCAAAGCAGGCCTGATCGCCCGATTGCGCTGCCCAGAGCATCAGCAGCCCCTGGGATTCCGACAGCAGGGTATCTCCCGGTACGACTTCGCCATTCTTTACCCGATAGCCGGAAAAGACCGCTCCCGCCGGCGTCGTCAGCCGTGTTTCAATGAAATGCAGCGTCTGCTCCGCAGGCGTTTTGGCGTAGTCCAGCAATACAGCCATCTCCGCCGCATCAGGCGCGCCCTTGCCGGTATACATCAGCCTTCCCTGCGCGTTCAGGATCGCCACTGAGGGCACCCAGTGCAAACCCAACGACTGATACAGTGCTGCATCCGGGTCCATAAGCGTTGTTTCCATCAGCTCCAGCTGAGCAAGGGCGGATTGCGCATTTTTAAGGCTATCCCCCTGCACGCCTTCCCGGCAGACCAGGTGCACTGCCGCGCCGCGGCTGCGCGCAGACTGCGCCGCCTGCGCAAATTCCCCTGAGAGGTATTCCTTGCAGTCTCCGCACCAGCTGGACCAGAAGATCAGCACCGTCTCCCGGCCCTGCATTGCTGACAACTTCACGGCCCGGCCGCGATCATCCGTCAGCGTTCCCGACGGAATGGTGAAGAGCACATCTCTGTCCGGCGCGAAATCCTCTGCAGTAAGAAGTTTGGGTGTTGCTGTCGGCCCGGCCGGTGCGGTCTGCATTGCCGCGTCATCCTTCGGAGCTGTCAGCAGCACAAAGCCAATATACGCCATCGCTGAAAGCAGCACGGCAATCAGCAGCACCAGCATGGCGATCACCACTGTGTAGGCCTTGCGATGCATGTGCAGCCTCCTTTCCAACTCCTGTGCAGTCAGCTTTCTGTTTTTTTTGTTTTTCACTGCAGGCCAGAAACAGCGTTTTCCGCACGATCTTCCCGCTCCAGCTGAACCAGCTATTGCGCAGCGTTCATCTCCCGAATGCTTGCAAACCCGATCGTTTTACAGACATAGCCAAGTATGATTATATCATAAATATTAGCGAATATCTACAGGTTAATTTGTTCTCGCAATGTTCTTCACAACTTTTTCGGCATATAAATTGGTAATATCTCCCCAACACCATCAAGCCGCATGTATTGGACAGAAAAAAACCAGCTTGACGCAACCCTTTCTATAGGGTAAAATGAAATGCATCTGTGACTGCTTATTGATCGTACTCATCTGTTGCTTCTGCCGGATGGAAACGGTCGCCAGGCATTTTTCGAAGGAGTTTTCTTATGAAGCCCACTATGGATCCCCATCCTCTCCCCACTTGCCCCATCGACCCGCAGAGCGAGCTGATTCTCTCTGCGTCATGCCAGCTGCTGAAGCACTCACGGGAGAAGATTTTCATCAAGGATAAAGACCTGATCTACCGCGGCGCTTCCGCAAAATTTGCTGCCATGGCAGGCTGGGAGAACGAAGCAGACCTCATCGGCAAGACGGACTTTGAAATTTTTGCCGATCAGGAGCTGGCTCTGCGCTACCGCGAGGATGACAAGAAGCTGATCGAACATCAGGCGGATCTGATCGACTATGTGGAGCCCATCACCGAGAAGGACGGCAAGCCCCGCTACGCCTCCACCTCCAAGTTTCTTCTCAGAGACAGGAACGGGCAGTTCATCGGCCTGGTCGGCGTTTCCCGGGATATCACCATGGAGTATTACCTCCAGCGCAACCGCGTCCGCGAGCTGGAATACCTTTTTTCCCTGCCCAGGGACGTCTATTTTGCCGCCTATCTGGATGTTGACGACTGGCGTATCATCAGCGAACACCATCAGAGCGTCAATGGCTTCGATTTCACTTTTCACAACAAAATTGACACCCTTGCCGCCAATGGACACAAGCGTGTCGTTGATCCACACGGTTCTGCCCGCGCATTTTATGAAGCATTTAACAAATCAGCACTGACGGCGCTATATCACAGCGGCAAGCGGGAAACCGTGATGGAATACCAGCGTTTTGTGAACGGCAGCGAAGCCCGCTGGGTTCGGGATGAAATCAGTTTCCTCGTGGACGCCATCAGCGGTCACCTGTGCATGATGCTGGTCGTCCGCGATATCCATCAGCGCAAGCTGGATGAGGAAGAACAAATCCGTCTTGCCGAGCGGGACGAGGTCACCGGCTTGCTCAACCGAAAGGCTACCATGCAGCTCATCCGCGAACGCCTGGCCCAATCGTCCCCAGATGAACAGCATGCGCTCTTCATGATCGACGCGGACTATTTCAAGGACGTCAACGACACCTACGGACACCAGGCTGGCGATCTGGCGCTGGCAGATTTTGCAAAAGCCATCAACAGCTGCTTCCGTAGCACGGATCTGATCGGCCGGATCGGCGGTGACGAATTTTTTGTCCTGATGACTCATGTGCCGGATACGACCGCCGTTCAGGCAAAGGCGGACGTCCTGCTCAACGCCCTGCGCGCCGTGCACTATGGCCAGCTTCACCTTTCCGCAAGCATCGGCATCAGCCTTTATCCCGCCGATTCCGAATCGCTGGAAGGGCTGTATGCCCTGGCCGACAAGGCCATGTACGCCGTTAAGGACGCTGGCCGCAACGGTTTTCTCTTTGCCGCCCACCAGATAAACCAGCCGTAATCCTGTTTTTCTGATTCCATACTATGAGCCGCCGGATGTGGTATCTCCGGCGGCTCCATTTTTATCTGTTCTTTTTCATTTCCTTGTCTTCGTACATCCGCTCATCAGCCAGACGCACAAAGTCATCCATGCTTTCATGTTCCTTCGGCACCGCAGCAAATGCACCAAAGCCAGCCTCGATGTTGCTGCACCAGGGATTTTCCCGGTTGAACCGGATCAGCTCCTGCTCCAGCAGTGTGCGCAGCCGCTGCCCTTCCGCTTCGTTTTCGACCACACCAGCAGCAAGGAATTCATCACCGCTGATGTGGATGCATATCAGTCCATACTGCTCCAAACAGCACAGCACGCGGCTCATGCGGCAAATCGCCTCATCACCCATGTGATGGCCATAGGTGTCATTGATATGCTTCATGTTGTTCACATCGCAGCTGATCACAGCAAAGCATTGCTTCCCCCTGATCGCCTGCTCGAACACTGGCGTCACTACCCTGCGGAAACCACGGCGGTTGTAAAGCCCCGTCATCACATCGTGGATGGACATATCCTCCAGCGCTTCTGCGTAGGCACGCACCGTCGCATGCAGAGACATGCTGCTCAGCGATGCAGACAGCAGCGTCAGCAGCGCATACAGGCCGTAGCCTGCCGCGTGAGCCATGTCAAACACCGCATATCCAAAGCTGCGCTCAGCCGAATACAGGGGCGAGAAGACCAGCGCCAGCGGCTTCTCCCGTTCCTGCAGCAGCAGCGGCAGCAGGTCGCGGGTCGCAAACCTCTGCTGCGGAAAGGTATCTCCCTTGTTCCAGCCGCATAACAGCAGCATTTCATCCGGATACTGTGTCGTGCGCTCTGCCGACTTTTCGTTCAGAAATTCCGGGTCCACGCAGACGTGCAGCTGCTTTGCCTGCCAAGTTCTTGCAAATTCTTCGATCCGCGCGCCGGCGTCTTCCACGCCCATCATACCGGAAATGCCGCTGAAGAACGCAGCACCCTTGAGCAGCGTCTGCTCAACGTCACGCCGCTCCGTACTCAGCAGCCGCACATATTTGGATGCCTGCACCCCATTGAAGGGGCAGCCGCAGCTATCGCCATAGATCGTTCGGGTTGGCATCACATAGGCTGGCTGATCCGGTTTGCCATTTTCTATCCATTCAACCAGCACGTTCACAGCCATTTTCCCAGCTTCCTGCACGGGACGCTGGATCGTTGTCAGCCCTCGTCCGACCGCCTCATTCCGGGCGTCAAAGCCGGTGACTGCAACCTCTTCAGGAATACGTACGCCCTCTTCCCGCAGCCGCTCCACCGCACCAAAGGCCATATCGTCATTTCCGCAGACGATCACCTCTGGAAGCGGCTTTCCGCGGCCCAACAGCTTCTCTGCCGCCCTTCGTCCGCCTTCGCGAACCCATTGGCCGTCAAAGATCGCATCCTCGGGGAGATTTGCGCCATACTCTTCGATCACGCTGCGGACTGCATCAGCGCGGTTATCCGCCACACTGGTTCCCACCGGACCGGTAATCAGCGCAAAATCCTGAAATTTATGTATTTCCAGTAAATGGGTCATCAATTCGCGCACACTGCTGTTGTCATCGAAGGTAATGCTGACGCTCTGTCCCCACTGGCTATCCACAGTGACCAGCGGCATATCCGGGAACTCGCCAAGCATCCGCAAAATCTGATCGCTGCATGCGCTGGTCGGAATCGTTGCCAGAAGCAGCACCATGCCGTCAAAGTCCTTCAGGTTCGGCAGGGCGAAGATAGCCCGTTCCCCCGCATCGTTGCGTTCAAAACCATCCGCGTGACCCTGGCAGTTAAAAATGCACAGATCCACATTATTCTCCTGGGATGCACTGTGCATACCCCAGGTAAAGCCCTGCTGATATTCCTGATCCACGCCAGCCATCAGGGCTGCAATTCGTTTTCTTCTCATGACCTGAGCATTCCTTCCGATTTACCACGACAATGAAATAGCCCAATTGAATGGGGCTCTTGTACATTATACCATTCTTTACGAAAAAAAGCAATTCATTTTCGGAGGCATTTAGCCACAAATCGGCCAAATTGCACATGTTATTTGCATTTTACAACGAAAAAGCACTAAAACGGCATGACCAAAATGGCCATGCCGCATTTTTGAAATCACAGGTTTTCCTTCAGCTCTGCCAGACGTTTCTCGACCTGCTCCAGCTTCTGCTGGTTCAGGGCAAGCTTGGCCTTCTCCTGCTCCACGAGAGCCGCGGGAGCCTTCGCCACGAATCCCTGGTTGTTCAGTTTGCCTTCCGCACGGGCGATCTCCTTCTGCAGGTTGTCAATTTCCTTCTGCAGGCGAGCGATCTCCTTATCGAAGTCCACCAGGTCACCCAGGGGGATGTAGATGGTGGCGGCCTCGGTCACAGCGGACACGGTCTTTTCGGTGCCCAGCTCGCTCTCAGGAATGACAGCCGTTTCGCTGGCGCCGGCCAGACGGCGGAAGTACATGTCAGAGGCGGACAGGGTATCAGACCAGCCCTCATTCGCCACGAACATCATGCGGGTGCGCTTGGAGGGTGCCACGTTCATCTCGGTGCGCAGGTTGCGGATCACGCGGATCATTTCGATCACGCCGTCCATCTGCTTCTCATCCGCCGGGAAGTCCAGCTCGGGCTTGATCTCCGGCCAGGACTTGAGCATGATGAAGCCGTCAGCGCCAGGCAGGGACTTGTACACCTGCTCGGTCAGGAAAGGCATGAAGGGATGCAGGAGCTTCAGCAGGCCCTCCAGGACGTAGAGCAGCACACCCTGCACAGCCTTCTTGGCAGCCTCATCCTCGCCGTTGAGGCGAGACTTGGCCAGCTCAATGTACCAGTCACAGAACTCGCTCCAGGCGAAGTCGTAGATGCGGTTGGCAGCCAGGCCGAACTCGCCCTCCTCCATGTTGCCGGAGATCTGACGGGCCGCATCCTGGAAGCGGGTCAGGATCCACTTATCCGCAGCGGTCAGCATGTCGGGCTGCATTTCGACCTTCTCGGTGACATTCATCAGCACGAAGCGGCTGGCATTCCACACCTTGTTGGCGAAGTTGCGGGCACTTTCGACCTTGGCCTCGGAGTAGCGGGTGTCGTTGCCGGGGGACACGCCCATTACCAGGGAGAAGCGCAGCGCGTCGGCGCCGTACTTTTCGATAACCTCCAGGGGGTCCACGCCATTACCCAGGGACTTGGACATCTTCCGGCCCAGTTCGTCGCGCACCAGGCCGTGGATCAGCACGGTCTTGAAGGGCGTGACGTTCATCTCTTCCACGCCCATGGTGATCATGCGGCTCACCCAGAAGGTGATGATGTCGTAGCCGGTCACCAGCACGTCGGTGGGATAGAAGTACTTCAGGTCCTCGGTCTGCTCGGGCCAGCCCAGCGTGGAGAAGGGCCACAGGGCGGAGGAGAACCAGGTATCCAGCACGTCCTCATCCTGATTGATGTTCTTGCTGCCGCACTTAGAGCAGCAGCAGGGATCCTCACGCAGAACCATCATCTCGCCGCAGTCATCGCAGTACCACACGGGGATGCGGTGGCCCCACCACAGCTGACGGGAGATGCACCAGTCACGGATATTTGTCATCCAGTTCATGTACTGCTTGGAGAAGCGCTCGGGCAGGAACTGGGTCGCGCCAGAGGTGACCGCCTCGATGGCAGGCTTGGCCAGGGGCTTCATGGACACGAACCACTGCTTGGACACCATGGGCTCGATGACGGTGTTGCAGCGGTAGCAGGTGCCGACCTCGTGAGTCAGGGGCTCGATGGACTTCACCAGGCCCAGGGCAGTCATGTCCGCCACGATGGCCTTGCGGGCCTCGTCGGTGGTCATGCCGGCGTACTTGCCGCAGTCCAGCACCTCCAGATTTTCGATATCGTCGGAGGCGTCCTGCGCGCCGGTCATGTGACCGTCGTAGGTGAACACGCGCACCAGGGGCAGGTTGTGGCGGGCGCCGACTTCATTATCGTTGGGGTCGTGGGCAGGGGTGATCTTCACCACGCCGGTGCCCTTGGTCATATCGGCATGCTCATCGCAGACGATCGGAATCTCCTTGTTGATCAGGGGCAGGATGACGTGGCAGCCATGCAGGTGAGCGTAGCGCTCATCCTCGGGGTTGATGGCAACAGCGGTATCGCCCAGCATGGTCTCGGGACGGGTGGTGGCCAGCTCCAGCATTTCGCCGGTCTCCTTCACGGGGTAGAGCAGGTGCCAGAAGTTGCCCTGCTTCTCCTCGTAGGTCACCTCAGCGTCAGAAATAGCAGACATACAGCAGGGGCACCAGTTGACCAGGCGCGCGCCGCGGTAGATCAGGCCCTTTTCATACAGGCGGCAGAAGGTCTCACGCACGGCCTTGGAGCAGCCCTCGTCCATGGTGAAGCGCTCGCGGCTCCAGTCGCAGGAGATGCCCATGCGGCGCTGCTGGTGGACGATGCGTCCGCCGTAATCTTCCTTCCACTGCCAGGCGCGCTTGAGGAAGCCCTCGCGGCCAAGGCTCTCCTTGGTCAAGCCTTCCTTCTCCATCGCGGCCACGATCTTCACCTCGGTGGCGATGGCGGCATGGTCAGTGCCGGGCAGCCACAGGGTGGGATCACCCTTCATGCGGTGATAGCGGATAGCCGCATCCTGCAGCGTGCAGTCCAGGGCATGGCCCATGTGCAGCTGACCGGTGATGTTGGGCGGCGGCATCACGATGGTGAAGGGCTTCTTGCCCTCCACGCGGTGCGCTGTGAACGCGCCGGCTTCTTCCCAAGCCTGATAGAGCTCGCCTTCCAGCGCCTGGGGATTAAAATTCTTCTCCATTTCCATGATTAACACCTCTATGTTCTTCGTAGTCTGAAACTCACAGACGGCTCATGTGGGTGACCGCGCCCACACGGCGTTCAGCTATGCAGTTCATACGGATCACCTCCTTCGCAAGGGCTTCGCCCCTGCACCCTACCAAAGGGCCACAGGCCCTCTGGACTCCCCTTTCGCGATCACGCTTGACTGGCCTCTTCAAGGTTCGTACGCGTGTTGCTTGTGGGGATGATTCTTTTCCAAAACGCAAAGCAGCTCTCATCCCGAAGGACGGAGCTGCTCCGTGGTACCACCTTGCTTCGCAAACGGGGATGAACATAGTCCTCCCAATCGCCTCAAACGCACTGTAACGGGTGCGACCCGCACGAAGCTAACACGCATGGCGTGCTTCACTCCGCGCTCTGTGAAGCGACCTTCCCTCACCCGACGCGCAGGCGGTCTTCCAGCCGGTGAACCGCCCTCTCTATCCGCACGGACGTTGAGGTACTCCTCTTCATTTGCGAGTGTGGTATGTAATTTAAGCTCTGTCTGCTACAATTACGCGTTCTTTTCCTCGTTCATCACGACAACCTGAACGCCCTTGTAGTAACCGCACTGCTTGCAGACGCGGTGGGACAGCTTCATCTGGTGGCACTGGGGGCACTCGACGATCGCGGGCAGAGTGAGCTTCCAGTTGGCCTGACGGCTGTGCTTGCGAGCCTTAGAGATCTTTCCCTTAGGAGTAGCCATTATTACACCTCCTCATCCTTTTTAGGTAAGCTTTGTGAGTGGACACACCGGATGGCGAGATGAAATTGTGCCAGATGCACAGCGCACAAATCGAAGGTTTACTGGAGGTAAATCGAGATTTGTGCGCACCGCAGATGGTGCAATTTCAGCCGACAGCTGGTGTGGTCATCTTGCAAAGATTACCGTCTTCGGGGCAGCCCATTGCTGACCTCAGTTTTCTGCGTTGTCAGACTTTTCAGCCAGCAACTGCTGCAATGCCGCAAAAGGACGCTGAACATTCAGTTCGTCCTGGCAAAGCGTAGTAGTCACGTCTTCACCCGTGCTAATGGTCACACCTGCTCCGGCGTACATGCCAAGGCCCTCGCATTCCTCGTTACAGAGGAAACGCATGGGCAGATTGAACATGACGTAGAACAGCGTCAGCTTGTCGAGCTCGATCGCGCCGCCGTTGTAGGCGAAGCTCTCATCGTCCTCCGGATCGCCTCCATGAATGAAGGTTTCCCGGAATTCACCCTCGACAGGGCTGATGGCAGGGGCAAGACATTTGGCGCATTGAGAATGAGCAACCGTGGAAAGCTTTCCTTCCACCGTGACGCTGCCGTCTTCACCAGCAACGAGTTTGCCCGTCAGCTTCACGACATCGAAAGTCACTTCGCTGCCGCCGACGTCCTGAGGAGCCATTTCCTGCTCCGCAGAGAAGGCATATTCCGTACCGGGATTCCGCAGTGCTTGGAGAACATCCAGCTTCAAGTGCTCACCACCTCAAATTAGACCGCTTGTAATTATAGAATTTTTCTGCCGATTTGTCAACACCTTTCCGGCAGAAAATCAGCAATTCCGGGGGAAAATTATCTCCCCCGGATGCTGTTATGCTGTTCAGGAAGGATTACTTCTGATTTTCCACCAGTTCCTTGGTGTCGCGGGCGATCATGATCTCCTCGTTGGTGGGGATGACACACACGGTGACCTTGGAGTCGGGGGTGGAGATGACGCGCTCTTCGCCGCGGAAGTTGTTGCGTTCCTTGTCGATCTTCACGCCCAGCCACTCGAACTCGGACATGACGGCCTCACGCAGCTCGGGGCCGTTCTCGCCGATGCCAGCGGTGAAGACGATCACGTCCACGCCGTTCATCGCAGCGATGTAGGAGCCGATCAGCTTCTTGATCTGGTAGTGCAGCATGTCGCGGGCCAGACCGGCGCGCTCGTGGCCGCCGTCAGCCAGACGGTCAATGTCGCGCATGTCAGAGGTGCCCTCGCCAGCGATGCCCAGCAGACCGGACTGCTTGTTCATCAGGTTCAGGACCTCGTCGGGGGTCATGTTCTTGTTGTTGGCGATGAACTGCACGACCGCGGGATCGCAGGAGCCGCAGCGGGTGCCCATCAGCAGGCCCTCGAGGGGAGTGAGGCCCATGGAGGTGTCCACGCACTTGCCGTCAACCACAGCGGACAGGGAGGAACCGTTGCCCAGGTGGCACACGATGATCTTCTTGCCCACGGGATCGATATTCAGGAACTCACACACGCGCTTGGAAACATAGCGGTGGGAGGTGCCGTGGAAGCCGTAGCGGCGCAGACCCATCTCCTTGTAGAACTCGTAGGGCACACCGTACATGAAGGCCTTGGGGGGCATGGTCTGATGGAAAGCGGTATCGAACACAGCCACCTGAGGAGTAGTGGGCATAACAGCCTCGCAGGCCTCGATACCCTGCAGGTTAGCGGGGTTATGCAGCGGGCCCAGGGGGATGTACTTCTTGATGGCAGCCTTCACCTCATCGGTGATGATGCAAGACGCGGTGAACTCCTCGCCGCCGTGCAGCACGCGGTGACCCACAGCGCCGATCTCGTCCATGGACTTGATGGTGCCGGACTCCAGCAGAGCCTTCAGCATCAGCTCGCAGGCCACAACGTGAGTGGGGATGTCCTGCACGTACTGGGCGTTGACATTGCCTTCATGATCCTTCTGCTTCAGGTTAGCGCCAGCCAGGCCGATGCGCTCCACGCCGCCCTTGGCGATGACGTCCTCATTGTCCATGTTGACCAGCTGGTACTTCAGAGAGGAAGAACCGGCATTGACAATCAAAACCTTCATGGTTGTTGCACTCCTTTATTATTCATGGGGACTCGACCATCCAAGATAGCGGTCCCGAAGGTTTCCAAAGGGCGATCGGAAAGCCCTTTGGTTGCGCCCGCCGGCGCAAGGCCTCGCTTACGCCTTCTTCATCACGATCTCGCCCATCTGGTTGCGGCCACAGGCAGCAGCGTTGGACTCATCGGTGTCGATGTGCATGGCCAGCGCGAAGTTCTCGTTCACGCGGACGACCACGTCGCCAAAGATGGTGCTGCGGCCGTCAGTCTCGACCTTCACGCACACAACGTCCTTATCCTTCACGTCCATCTCAGCCGCATCGGCGGGAGTCATGTGGATGTGGCGCTTGGCAGCGATGACGCCCTGAGCCAGCTCAACTTCGCCGCAGGGGCCAACGAGCTTGCAGGCGCCGGAGCCAGCGGTGTCACCGGACTCACGGATGGGGGCAGCCACGCCGATGGAGCGGGCGTCGGTCAGGGAGATCTCAACCTGAGTCTCCTTGCGGACGGGGCCCAGGATGGACACGCCGGTCAGGGTCTTCTTGGGGCCGACGACGTCCACGCGCTCAGCGCAGGCGTACTGGCCGGGCTGGGACAGATCCTTCTTGGGGGTCAGCTGGTAGCCGGCGCCGAACAGGGTCTCCAGATCAGCCTGGGAGACATGCACGTGACGGGCGGAGGTTTCAACGATGAACTGCTTCATATGATATACCATCCTTTCGGGTTGATTTCCGTACAATTATACCATCATTCCCCGGGAAATTCAATGCCATTTCGGGCTTTTTCACGGGGAATATGAGAATTTCTGAAACCGTTTACAGACTCACGGCGGATTCCTGTCGTGAATCCTTCAATCCGCAGAGTGGCTGTCAACGAAGCACACCATCTTTCCGCCATGCCAGCGCAGCAGCGGTTCCCGCGTACCAGGGACGATGCGTGAATCCTCCCCTTCCCTGCGGACGCGGCGATATCGTTTGGGAAGCTCCATTTCCGGCGGACAAACCGTCAGCGTATCCCCAGCAAGATCAAGCTTGGATTCGTACAGGCCCTTTTGGAGGCCCACGCCTATCTCCTGTACCGCGCCGTGCATCAGGCGCAGGTCAACCGGACCGGGGTAACCGTCAATCACGGCGTTGCGGATAAGCATGCGATCACCTCCCAGCCAAATTCGAACGCATAAGCACAGCAACATTCCAGCGTATCGCCATCGCGGCTGCACGACGACCTCAAAGGGGCCGATGCGGCGATTTTGCAGAGGATTCCTTCCGCGTTAAGCGGAAATTCAAGGAATCCTCTGCAACGCGTTATTATGTAGAGGAAGGTTTACCCCTCCTCGTCATGAGTCGCGGGAAATACAAGTAATTCAAGCAGTTATGGCTTGAAGGGAAACCTTCAAGTACGTAGCTGCTTTTTTGTTGCAGCAGAAAGCGAGGAATTCCCATGAAACTGACCTATCGCCGCTATGAAGACTACTACCTGCCCAACATCGGCATCCCTGCCGAGGACATGCGCCCGCTTGGCAAGTACGGCAGAATGCGCATGCGATATCTGCGGGAGCATCGTTCTCTCCTGTTCAATCAGCTTCTGCTGTCCGGCAAGCTCATGAAACACCTGTACAGCATTGACGATGCCTGTCAGGAACGAATGGATCTGCTGATCCCTCAAATGAAAGTAGCCGAGGGTGTCACCGAGGAGCTGAAAGATGTTGACCAGATGGAATGGGTACGCCGCATGAACAGTATTCACAACCGTATCGAAGAAATGCTGTTCAACGAACTGATCTATGACTGAGGAACTGTGCCATATAGCAAACAGGCACGAGCCACCCACCCGTGTCTGTCTCCCCAAGAATCAGATGGAGGTACTTATGAAGAAACTGCTCAAGCTGCCCCTGCGGATAGCCACTCTACCTCTCATTGCGATACTGCTGGTGTTCCAGCTGGTTTCATCCCTAATTGTTGGATTGACCTCCATCGCAACCAACCTGCTTGCAACAATATTCCTCATCGGCTCTGTTGCAGGATGGATCGCCAACGCTCCCAGCGGTCTGATCTTCCAGACGGTGGGGCTTGGTCTCTTCTTCGCCGTTGCTCCGCACATCGCTGGATGGTTGCTGGAGAAGGTAACAGACCTCACACTCGTTCTTCTGGACTTCTTGCTGGCCTGATACATCAGGACTTCTTGCCCGCTCTGTTCCTACACTCAACAGAACAGAACCGCGAGTCTGCCCGTGGAGCATAGAACGCCATGTGGCACTGTTCACAGATTTTCATGGGGTTCTTGGCGTCGGTCAATTTGACGGAAAACAGGAATTTCACCGCCAGCATCAATGAATGAAAATCCCATACGATGACCGGATGATCGCGCAGCGCAAGGTGGTAGGTGGGGGCGTTGCCTTCAAAGCAGGAAAGTCCCCTGCGATACAGGTTCAGCGTATTCTCGTCGAGTTTAGCCCAATCGCGGTAGTAAAGGAAGGCTGACATGAAAGTAAAGGCCCAGTCCAGGAATACTTCTTTCAACCATTCATAAGGTTCGCCGTAGCTACGCAAATACGAGATTGCCCTGGCACGCGGCCCGTCACTGAACGACATCACCAGTGAAGCTTCTGCCAGGTCTTCAGCAGACAACTCCCAAAGGGACTCGATGCCGCGCTTACGGAGATCGGGCATCTTGAATGGGAAAAACAACTTGATGTAGGTCAGCGTGTCCATTGTCTCCTGCCGGATGAACTGGTTTTTCAGCAGATAGACCTTCTCATACTCTATGAAATGTGCTGTGGTGGGAAGCGCTGTCATCATACCCAACAGACCATAGGCAGACACAAAGCGGTGCACAGCATCCTTGATTTTTTGCTCGGGTGACTTATGCATCACCAGCAGACCAATATTGACGGCATCCAGCACCAGCTGGTCAGCCAGCGGCATGGCATTGTATACAGTGGCCTTTGCATCCGAGCCAGGTAGGATGTATTCTTTCCCATCGTCAGCCTTACGCCATTCATAGGCAGAGTATCTCACCCAGTACGCGCTGGTATGTTCAAACAGATCAATCATCGGAAGAATGTCTCCTTTCCCGTGGCATATAGTCACGCAGGAAATCCTGTTCCAAATGTATCAGCTCGTCGCCGCTTTCCTGTAAAGCAATGAGCGCCGCATGCAGCTTCCGGTGGATGCGCCGCTGGACGGTATCCCGCACCTTGCGGATGTTGCGCTCTGTCTGGCCACGCAGTTCCGCGAGCTTCTGTGTCGTGTACAGTCTGATGCCCAGGAAGAACAGGATTTCTTTGTGGTCGAGCTTCAGATTCATCACGATCTCCCGCAGGTGTGCCCGCTCGGTCAAGTCGTGCATCATAAACAGGCAAGTGTTGAGATAATCGTCAAACTCGCCCCGGCAGATCTGCCGGAAGGTTGGCTGGCTCATGCTGTGCGGAAGGATGTGGCCACCAGGCAGTGCACCGCTCTCCAGCGGGACATCACCACGCAGGGTTTCATACCGGCGTTCCCGGCGCATACGGCTTTCTTCTTCACGGTCATACCAGTCAACCAGCTCCTGAAACTCGGACATGGTTCGGGCTGACAGTTCCAGTCGGCGGAGCGCTTCTTCACGGACGCTCTGGGCGATGCGCTTTCTTAGTTCAGCAGAGGATCTTCCTTTATCAGCATTGCGTCTGCGTTTGTCTGGCTTGGATCGTGGCAGTGATTCTTCTGGTTCATCATCCGCTGACCAGTCCTCGGTATCATCATTACTGCCGGATTCATCAGTCATGTTGTTCCACGGCAGCTCTTCCTCCGGGATCTCATTACCATCTTCATCGTACAGGGGCATGGCAAGCATAGCGGGTTCGATGGCAGAATCATCCTCCGCCATATCGTACCAATCATCTTCTGGAATCACTTGCTCACCCCCTTCAAAGCCCATTATACAAGAAAACTTGTCCGATCTCAAATTTTCTTTCTGAAAATTTCAAAAACAGTTCCGAAACGACGCCCGTTTTGTCCTACTTGTAGAGGGAGTCACCAGAAATATCAGGCTTCCACAGGCAAGGAGAATCCATTGACCCAGAAAAACGAACCCCTCATTACGGCGCTCTATGAGCGTCTGAGCCGCGACGATGACCAGCAGGGCGATTCCAATTCCATCGTGAATCATGATTTATGATGTAAAGGGTGGTTTCACCGCCTAATACATATAGCTGCGGCTCGTTTGTGGTAAAAGGAACGGCAGTTATTGGAAAGGAGCATAAATTCCGTTTCCGTATACTTTCGACCGAAGAAAGGAGCTGCTGTTTTGAAATCCACGTTTGAAGAGCTGGGCGGAACATACCGCCGCGTGGGCGACTACTATCTGCCCAACATTGCCGTACCGGAGGAGCATTACGACATCGGGAAGTATGGACGGATGCACCACCGTTACTTGAAGGAACACCGGGAAATCCTTTACAACATCCTCGTGCTGAACGGTACTCTGTTCCGGCACCTGCATGAGATCGACACTGCCGCCAATGAGCGCATGGAGCTTCTGATCCGTCAGATGTCAGAGCGTCAGGGTGTCAACGAGGATCTGAAGCACCGCGATCAAATGGGCTGGGTGCGGGCTATGAATACTTCGGCCATCCCCCGGCACGAGGCCGGGTGCTGGCTTCGCGCCGCTATTGCAAGCAATAGCAACGCTCGTCAGGCTTTGCCTGACCTCCTGCTTCACGCCTGCGCGGAGGAGATTGTCCTTGCAGAGGTGGTCTACACATGAACAAGGACACCATTCATGATCTGCAGATGCTCGTCTGGAATAGTAGCAACGCCTTTGCAGACATGCGGCTGCTGGTGGAAGGTGCGATCACGCTATACGAGGATGATGCTGAGTCGATCTGTAACCTGACGCTGGAGCAAAAGGACAAACATGCGGCCATTGCCTACGATACCATTGGCACGGCGCTGTATGGTCTGCGGGAGAAGATCCGGGATATGCAGACGGAGTACATGACGTTCTCTGCCAAGCCGCCCACGCCACCTGCTGAAACTGCATAACATCTGCATCGCTTAGAATACCTCCGGGCGATGCTTTTTTAGAGTTAATTTTCACCACATCAGAAAAAAAGTTCCGTTTTTGCCGGTTATTTGTCCTATTGGTGAAGGGACAAACTATATGGACACATTTATGTGCAATGGCCTGTAGACGAAGAAATTCAAAAATTTTCAATTATTGGAAAAAAATCAAGCATTCTCGTGCCCATATATTATGGAGGGGTAAATATATGCAGTCAAAGGATTTGCCCGCCCCGCCATAGCCCCTATCAAAAATCATTCGCAGCATTGCAGTCACGCTTCCGGCGTGGCTGTTTTGTATTG